>JBMFHB010000237.1:0-500 GCA_049977045.1 Occallatibacter sp. | reverse complement strand
ATGCGGGCGCTGGCCGCCGCGTGGTACACACTGTCCATCTCCACGCCGAGATAGTTGCGGCCTGTCAGCAGCGCCGCTGCGCAGCTTGATGCCGAGCCGCAGAAGGGATCGAGCACCAGCTCGCCCGGCAGCGTGAAGGTGCGGACCAGCGGCGCCAGCGACATGACCGCTTTCTGCGTGGGATGGAGCGTGTTGCCGGTGTAGATCAGCCGCTGCACATCGGGCAGCGGACACTTGGGCAGCGGCGGCCTGCCCTTCGCCAACAGGTACGCCTGCTCATGCTGACACTTCATATACCGCGTGCTCGACGTGTAGCTCTTGCGAAAAACGAAGTGGCCCACGGGACGGAAGCCCGCGCTGCGCCACGCATCGAGGAAATCATCGGCGCGCGGCCAGCCGTAGAAGCAGACCATCAGGCGGTCCTGCTTCAGCACACGAAACGCCGCTGCCATGGCTGGTTTGAGCCACTCGGCATCGCAATCGTTTGGCAGCGTGCGGCC
>JBMFHB010000236.1:0-503 GCA_049977045.1 Occallatibacter sp. | reverse complement strand
CTATGTGCACATGCCCTCGGGCTCGCGCCTCGGGGTGAGCAATGATTACATCGCCAAGGTCGAAGACATCATCCGCCAGACGGTCAAGCCCAGCGACATGCGGATGATCGTCTCCAATATCGGCGTCTATCCCGACCTTTCGGCGATCTTCACCACCAACGCCTCCATGGACACGGCCTTCGTGCAAACCAGCCTCGCCAGGGACCACAGCATTGGCAGCTATCAATACATGCGCATGGTGCAGGAGAGGCTTTCCCGTCAGATGCCCGAGCTCTCCACCTATTTCCAGGCCGGCGGCATCATCGACGGTGTCATCAATCAAGGATTGCCGGCCCCCATCGATGTCCAGATCAGCTCGAACAACATGAACAGCGCGTACGCGCTGGCCAGCAAGATGGCCGCGAAGATCCGCTCCATGCCCAACGTCTCCGGCGTCTACATCCCGCAGAGCATCGACTATCCCGGTCTGGAATTGAACATCGATTGCGAGCGCGCCAGCCTCA
>JBMFHB010000235.1:0-504 GCA_049977045.1 Occallatibacter sp. | reverse complement strand
CCAGATGGTCGCGGCGAGGCCATAAATCGTCGATGTGATTCATATCTCCATCAGTATTAGCCCGATTTTTCATCCGAAAACAACGAGCCATCACTCAATGAAATCTGCCAAGGAGATCAAAAGTTATTGCAGTCGTCGTGTTATAAAATTTTGAAGAGGCATTTCTAGTCCGTCGACTTTCGGAACTTACTACACCTCATGCATCCATCCCATTGACCTGATTTCTGTTCGAAACTATTCGGAAACCTCCAAACTATCAGGTTCAATTCAAGAATCATGTAAAAAGAGCGGTTATTTCAAGAGTTATTGAGATATCAAAAAACGAGTTTATTGGCAGAGTTGGAGCTCAAGTCAAGTTACCAACAGGCAACAGGGATCACAGAACCAAGAGAAACCAAGCCAGAGTGTCATCAGAGGTGCCACCTGAACCAAGAACTGTGCTGCCAGTCTGAAAAAAGGGGTAATCCCTCCCCAAAGTTATTAAGGTCTTGAAGCATGACCCCA
>JBMFHB010000234.1:0-505 GCA_049977045.1 Occallatibacter sp. | reverse complement strand
ATAACAAAGCTAATAATGCACTTTATCTTGTCGTCAGTATGAGTTATATTCTTTTGATTGTTGCTCTTGAGTTGGATTGTAATATTAACATATATGCTATGGTTGTTGGACTTTTTGCGACTGCATGCGCTCTCGTCCTTGAGTTTAAAAAACGTAGGCGTCATGAACACGAAAACGTCAGTTAAATGCATCCACAATAGAATGCTAGCGTTGTTATTAACAAGTATTAACTATAACAGGGCGCGCTCCAGAATGAACTGCAACACCTATGGTCCAAAGGGACCGGAGGTGATAAATGGGCAAGCATTACAATCAGTTGAGTGTCGATGAGAGAAATCAGATGCAGAGAGGGCTGAATGCCGGGCAGAGCCTGAGAGCCTTGGCCCGGAGCATGAATCGCAGTCCTGGCACCTTGAGTAGGGAATGCTGTCGTGGTGGCTCAAGGCACAGCTACGATGCGGTCCGTGGTCGGGATTGGGCGCAGACGCAACGTCGGCGTGGCCTC
>JBMFHB010000233.1:0-513 GCA_049977045.1 Occallatibacter sp. | reverse complement strand
TATAACGGCGACAACCAACTGGCCACCAGCGCGGAGATGAACAATCCCGCTGACGTCACGGTCGACAATTCCGGCAATGTATACGTTACGGACTACAACAACAATCGCGTCCGCATGGTGGCCGCGGTCCCTGGGACTTATTTTGGGCAAACGATGGCCGCGAATTCCATCTACACCATCGCGGGCAACGGCACGGCGGGTTATAACGGCGACAACCAACTGGCCACCAGCGCGGAGATGAACAATCCCGTTGACGTCACGGTCGACAATTCCGGCAACGTATACGTTACGGACTACAACAACAATCGCGTGCGCATGGTCGCAGCGGCAAACGGGACGTATTTCGGCCAGGCGATGACCGCGAATTACATCTACACCATCGCGGGCGACGGCACGGCGGGCTACAACGGCGACAATCAACCGGCCACCAGCGCGGAGTTGGATGGCCCCAAAGGCGTGGCCCTGGACAGTGCTGGCAACCTCTATATTGCTGATCGGAATAACAATCGCGTG
>JBMFHB010000232.1:0-514 GCA_049977045.1 Occallatibacter sp. | reverse complement strand
GGCCTCCGCCGGCGCGGTGGAGCTGCCCCAAGCGCTGACTGCCGCGATTGCGGCGGAGATCGAGCGCGCCGCTGCGCGGGCCCGCTCTGAGATCGAGGGGCGCTTGGTACAGGCCCAAGGTGAAGCCGCCGAGCTGGCTGCCGCTGGCGAGGCGCTGGAGGCCGAACGCGACGATCTGGCCAAGCAGGTGGCGGAACTGACCCGCGAGCGTGACACCCTGGCGGGCAAGGCCGAGCAGCAGGCCGTTGACCTGGCCGACCAGGCGCAACGCATCGAGCGCGAGCAGCAAGCCGCCGAATCGGCGCGGGTGGGGCTGGCCACGGCCCGACTCAAGATCGAGGCCCAGGCCGAACGTGTGAGCGAGCAGGCCGCTGAGATCGAGCGCCTGCGCGCCGCACTCGCAGAGGCGCAGCAGGGCCGCATCGCCGCCGAACAGGAGGCAGCCGTGTTGTCTGCCAAGCTGGAGGCCTGCGCCGACAGAGCGGCGCGCGCAGAGGCCCGCGTCGCGCAGATT
>JBMFHB010000231.1:0-516 GCA_049977045.1 Occallatibacter sp. | reverse complement strand
ATTCGCAACGCCAACCTGCCCAATGGCGCTGCCGACTCCGTAACCTACGGTGCCAACGAGACCGCCGTCTACCAGCCTACCTCGGGCGCAAAGTATACCGCACTGGCCAATACCGGCCATCCTGATTCAGCCATGTTCCTCGGCGGCGCAGGGAGTTATTTGATTAACCTCGAGCCACCCCACATCCACTTCCATGAAAATGAAGTCGACGCCTATATCCAAGACGACTTCCACGTCAGCAAAAACCTCACTTTTAACGCCGGCCTACGCTATGAGGCCCATCCGGCGCTCTGGACCAAAGATGGCCTCGGCAACTCCTTCGATCTCAAAAACGACGCCATGGTCCTCAGCGCTCCTATCTCGCAGTTGATCGCCGAGGGCTATACCACGCAGGCCATCATCACCAACGACGAAAATATCGGCGTCAAGTTCGAAACCCCACAGCAGGGTGTGCGACCTGAAAATGGAAACTCGGCGCCTTTCTTTTTTTGCGCCCTTTACCCGAGCGCATGTGAT
>JBMFHB010000230.1:0-518 GCA_049977045.1 Occallatibacter sp. | reverse complement strand
GTCGAACTTTACTATCCGGTTCCGTCGCCCGGTAACGAAAAAGCCGCCTGGCAGCACGCGGCCAATATATTCAGCGTGACGCGCCAACTGCGCTACAGCAAAGACGAGACCCAACTTCTCTTGACCTCTGCGTGTTTCTGAATGGCCTGCCCATTGCTACATTCGAACTGAAGAATAACCTCACCAAGCAGACGGTCCAGGACGCCGTCGATCAATATAAGCGCGATCGCAACTCCCGCGAGTTGCTGTTTCAGTTTGGCCGGTGCATGGGCCACTTTGCCGTGGACGATCAGGAGGTGCGCTTCTGCACCCATCTGAAGGACAACGCCTCGTGGTTCCTGCCCTTCAATAAAGGCTTCGAAGATGGCGCCGGGAATCCGCCCAATCCGCACGGGCTCAAGACCGACTACCTGTGGAAGGAGACGCTGAGCAAGGCGGGACTGGCCGCCTTTGCTGGAAGTGGGGTAGCTGCCTGAGTACAGTAGACTCTACATATAGTGGTCACTGATCCTCCGACT
>JBMFHB010000229.1:0-519 GCA_049977045.1 Occallatibacter sp. | reverse complement strand
AGCGGCGCCGTGGAGGGCCTCAACAACAAAATCCGTGTGGTGACCAGACGATCGTATGGATTTCGTACCTACAAAGCCATGGAAATGGCCCTTTATCACACGCTTGGACGGCTCCCTGAACCCGAGTCCGCCCACAAATACTGCTGAGGATGCAATCTTGTGTCCCTCGCCGGGCGCACTGAGCCGCGGCTTAGGGTAGATGGCGGCAATGCCCATCAGCGCCATCAGCCGCCGTACCCGCTTGCGGTTCACCGCATAGCCCTGCTGTTGCAGCCAGACCGCCATGCGCCGACTGCCGAAAAACGGCCTCCGCGTGTACTGCTCATCCAGCCGCCGCATCAACGCCAGGTTCTCTTCGCTTTCGGCTTCCGGCCGGTAGTAGAGGCCCGATCGACTCACACCCAACAACGCGCACTGGCGCCGAATGCTCAGCCCCGCCCGGTCCCAGTCCACCAACTCCCGGCGTTCGTCAACGCTCCAACAGGCCAGCTTTTTTTTTCAACCAGTCCAGCTCCACCT
>JBMFHB010000228.1:0-520 GCA_049977045.1 Occallatibacter sp. | reverse complement strand
GCCTCACTGCGGCGCAACTCAACGGGCAGCGTGTGCTGGTGCACGGACATTGTCACCACAAAGCAGTGTTTGGCGGGCCCGGCCATGAGGTCGAGCTACTGCGCAAAGCGGGCGCGGAGGTGCGGATGATAGTGGCCGGCTGCTGCGGAATGGCGGGGCCATTCGGCTTCGAGGCGGAAAAATTCGAGGTCTCGGAGACAATTGCCAACCAGCAATTGTTGCCCGCCATTCAGGCAGAGAAAGATGCCATTGTGGTAGCCGACGGCTTCAGTTGCCGCGAGCAAATTGACCAGCTTGGGGGCAGGCGCGCGCGCCACTTTGCGGAAGTGCTGGCAGGTGCCAGTGCCCGTCTACAGTCTTAGAGCTTCCACCGCCGGTCCCACTCGGATACCATCGAGACAGGACAGATGTGATGTTTATCGTGATCTGGCAGTTCGAGGTTGCCGACGAAAATGTAGCCGCTTTTGAAGCGGCATACGGCTCCGATGGCGCATGGGCACGACTCTTCCGCGCCTCGCCC
>JBMFHB010000227.1:0-528 GCA_049977045.1 Occallatibacter sp. | reverse complement strand
CTGTCCTCACCGCATTAACTATCTGCTGCTTGAACATGGTTAGCTTCGGATTGGCAGACACACCGCCCCCAATTAGCACTACGTCACAGGGCTCTGTCCGCAGCCAGCCGCGAAACTCTTCCAAACCTCCGTTCGGTGACGCGTGCATTACTACATACCGGTAACCTGCGGCTTCCATCCTCTTCCGTATACCCACCAATCGGGCGGCAATCTTATCGCCCTCGTCTGCCGTGAGCCAGGGAGGAGACAGCGGCAAACCAATATGCAGAACCGAGGCCATTTCAATTTCCCCTTCTACCGTTCAGCCAAAGTTTACACCTAGAAACGGAACGCACATCTCATCACTCAATCCCTTTGGACTCATCCCACACAAACGCCTCTTTGGGTTTGTCGGGTTGGTCGGCGGGCTCATCGAAAAGTGGGAGCGTGGCCTGGGCCGCTGCTGGCGTCTTGGGTTGCTCTGTGCGAGCTACCGGCGTTGAGACTGACAGCCTGGGAGCAATCTCCGGCAATTTGCGCTCGATGAAC
>JBMFHB010000226.1:0-539 GCA_049977045.1 Occallatibacter sp. | reverse complement strand
CCTCGCCCCTGGCGTAGAGCTCGTCCACCAGCGCCAGCGCCACGACTTTGCCCGCCTTGTCACGCCAGACCACGGTCTGCACCTGGGCGTTGTGGGGTTCGATGCCCCAGTTGAGGGTCCAGTTCCCCGGGACGAAGGCCTGGGGCAGGGGGTGGATATTCAGACCGCGGAGGGCGCGCTCCTCGAGGGTTTCCCCGCGACCGAGGGCCATGCCGCGATCCTTGCCCAGAAAGTCGAGCAGGTCCTCGCGACTGAGCGGCGGAGCGGTGAATTGCCGCTGGATGCTGGCGACCTGTCGCAATCGAGCCCTCATCACCCGGACGACGCAGGGGCCGTTGTCGCCACAGGCCATCAGTTTCTGCTCGAAGGCGAGCTGATCCTTGAGGAGCGCTTTACAGTAGGGCGTGCCTTTCCCCGCCTGTTGCAGGTTCCTCCAAAAAGCGACCGCTAGCGTGCTGTCGAGCAATAACGGGTTATCGATCCAATTCTTGGGCTTGTAGCCGTTCAAGGCCTTGCAAACATTTTTCCAGGGCGATTGC
>JBMFHB010000225.1:0-546 GCA_049977045.1 Occallatibacter sp. | reverse complement strand
AACCCAGTGACCGCTACCTTGCAGAAGTAGCAGAATCCAAATGTATGAACCCACCAGACAGTACTGATGCTGTGACTGCCTACCGTGGCAGAAGTTTTCTTATCTCCAGTGTGGAGGAAAACCGCAAAGGCTACACGCAGCGCCAGTTCGACGATGCTAAGCGCGCGCGCCGATTTTACCATATAATGGGATGCCCAACTATCGAAAATTTAAAACATCTTCTCAGGGCAAATATTATTCAAAATTGTCCGGTTACACCTGCCGATGTTGACTTAGCTGAAAAGATTTTTGGTCCAGACATTGGAACCTTGAAAGGAAAAACAACACGCAAAACACCACCACGTGTTAAGGATGATGTTGTTGAAGTGCCGCGTGTATTAAAAGAGAAACAAAAGGAACTTCCATATTTCATGGACATCCTCTATGTCAATGGGATGCAAATGTTAGCAGGAATTGATGGCAATATTTGTTGGAGGAAAAAGAAAAAAGAAACAAAAATTAATATATGGTATATGAAATCGAACCGGAAGGCACGGGATGTTCAAT
>JBMFHB010000224.1:0-554 GCA_049977045.1 Occallatibacter sp. | reverse complement strand
CAAGGTGCGCGGAGTAACGGCCTTCCGCGGCATCGCCGGTTTCGGCAGCAAAGGCATCGTCCGTGCGGACGATATCCTACGCCTCAATGTGCATCTGCCCCTGGTACTCGAATTCTTCGACACACCCGAAACGGTAGATACCGTCCTGCCCCGGTTGCAGGAATTGGTGCCGGCGGATCATATCCTGCGCTGGGAGGCAGATTGCGGCTGTCCTTAGGCGGGCGCGGATCTAGGCACACTCAAACAGGTATGGACGATTGGGTAACCACGGATAGGGCGGCGCGCCATGCCGAGGCCGAAGCATTTTAGGAGGCACTGTTGCTGGCGAGGTGGCCCGCTGCCCTTTCTGGAGGTGGTGAGAACCGGGAAGCATCCGCCTCATACACAAGATGCGGATATAAAAGCGATCGACGAACCAGGCCCAGATCTCGACCCGGAAAAGAAAAAGGCACCTAGAACAAAATTCTAAGTGCCTGTTTTTTATTGGTGCGCTCGGAGAGATTCGAACTCCCGACCTACTGATTCGTAGTCGGTTTCAAGCGCGGAGCAAAAAC
>JBMFHB010000223.1:0-558 GCA_049977045.1 Occallatibacter sp. | reverse complement strand
CAACGCCTTCTATCGCGACTTCCTCAATCCCTATCTGAACTATCACCGCCCCTGCGCGCAACCGCAGACCGAAATCGACAGCAAGGGGCGCAAACGGGTGCGCTACAAGGAGTACAGAACGCCGCTGGAGGCGCTCGTCGCGCTCGACCAGCCCGGCCAGTATCTGCGCCCGGGCCTGAGCCTGAACGCCCTGAAGCGCGTGGCCGCGGCCCTCAGCGATACCGAGGCCGCCAGCCGCATGCAGGCGGCCAAGGATAAGCTCTTCGCCCAGTGGCGCAAGACCGCATGAACACCGCTACAGAACCCATCGCGCGCCGCCCGTCGATGGGGGCTGGCCCTTCGCTTCGCCCCTACGGGGCTACGCTACGGTCCAGCCCCCATCGACGACAAAGCTTATCCTGTCAAAAGACACACGAAAGGAGCCTTCTCCCTACCACCCTACTCAGGCTCCTTCAGGCTCATTCTTCGATTGGAAAAGACTTGAACTGCGCAATTGCCGTATTGCAAACCACCGGCTCGTCGGCCTGCTTCGTGCTTGCGCCCCCTCACGCTCATCTG
>JBMFHB010000222.1:0-559 GCA_049977045.1 Occallatibacter sp. | reverse complement strand
TGGTGCCCGACCTGCGCCTGCTGCCGGAGACCATAGACCATCAGACGGATGCCGCGGCGTGGTCCGCCACCTTGGATCTTGCCGAGGAACACCGTCTGACGATCTACGACGCCGCCTATCTGGAACTGGCTTTGCGGCGGAAGCTGCCACTTGCGACGCTGGATAAGCAGCTCCATGGAGCGGCTCTCGCCTTGGGCATTGCGCTCGTGCCAGAGATAAAAAATGACGACCGCTAGACCGGGAAAACCATGAACACCGCCACCATCGTCCAAAAACTCTGGAACTACTGCAACGTCCTGCGCGACGACGGCATGAGTTATGGCGACTACGTCGAACAGCTCACCTATCTGCTCTTCCTCAAGATGGCCGACGAGCGCACCAGGGCCCCGTACAACCAGCCGAGTCCGGTGCTGCCGGGTTACGACTGGGAGAGTCTGCGCTGGCGGGATGGGGATGTGCTTTTCGACCACTACCGTCATGTTTTGGAGCGGCTCGGCAACGAGAAGGGGCTCCTGGGGCTCATCTTCAACAAGTCGCAGAACAAGTTCCAGGACCCGGC
>JBMFHB010000221.1:277-567 GCA_049977045.1 Occallatibacter sp. | reverse complement strand
GGCGAAATGTTCCTGCTTGCGCAGGTTGTCACGCGAGTTATTGGTGGCGATCCAGTAGGTCAGCGCGTCCACATCCAGGCGCAGCTTTTTCGTCGTACCTGGCTGCTTCAGCAGCAGGTCGCGCTTGGGGACGAGAGATTCCAGCAGCTCCAGTTCCGTATCGTTCAACTGGAAGACCTCGGCGTACAGTTTCCTGTCCATGTTCGGATTGGCCAGGAAAATCTTCGTCGGGCAGGACTCATGGACGATATGCAGCATCTCGGACGAGGCCAGTTCCACCACGGACTGCG
>JBMFHB010000221.1:0-267 GCA_049977045.1 Occallatibacter sp. | reverse complement strand
GACAAAGCACTTGAAGGTGGCTGTGTTCTCCGGCTTCTCAATCTCCACTGACGCCCGCTGCAAAACATAAAACAGCAGCGGCTCCAGCACGTCCGGTGCATCGGCCCAGCCATCGAAGTTGAAGGTCTGGAAGCGCGAGAAGGTCAGCGTGTCCTCGACGTTGTCGAAGAGATGACCGAACTGTCCGGCCTGTGTCCATCGGTGTAGCCGCTCGCCCAGCGGGCCAAGAATGGACGCAAAGTTTGAGAGCGTACGGATTTCCGCTGG
>JBMFHB010000220.1:0-567 GCA_049977045.1 Occallatibacter sp. | reverse complement strand
GCCAGCCCGAATCGCCCGGACGATCTCGTCCTGCGTCAGCCCGAACTCCTTCCGTGCCGTCTTGTCGCTAAGCGTGGCGCCTTTGCGCTGCCACTCGGAATCCATGTTGTCCATAGCTCCAGTCACGCTCTGATCACGCAGGTTGTTGAAATCAGCGCCAGGCCCGCAGCCGATCACTTCGGAACGTGGCATTGACTGATGACATTGTGGCATACCGAGCCACTTGGCACTTCAAGGCATTCCCAATAGCGGCCCGCACGCGCGCTGGCAAGGTGTTCTCATGGCTTCACACTCACAGGGAAACTGCAATCCGGAGCAAGCAGAATTCTCCTGCGTTCGGGCGAACAATACATTCTCCACCTTCTCGGAAAGATAGCATGGCCGGAGCCGGCGGGCTGGTCTTGCCCGCTTCGCCGCCATCAAAGCCACAGCCGCCAGCGCGTCCGAGCCTGCTCCGGCAGGTAAGTGAACATGACTTCCATATTCGCCTTAGTGGGGTAGCTGCCTGAGTACAGTAGACTCTACATATAGTGGTCACTGATCCTCCGACTTCGGAAATTTACCCGC
>JBMFHB010000219.1:0-569 GCA_049977045.1 Occallatibacter sp. | reverse complement strand
CCCGATGGGTGCAAAGACGTGATCAACCTCACCATTTTCGCGAGCCGTTTGCCAAGCCTGGAGGCTGCGAGACTTGAATCCCCGAGGGCCGAGCTTGCCAAGATTTTTTCCACAGAGCGCATGTTGCTCTTTTTGTTTGATTTGATCATACTCTTCCTTACTTAGTCCATCCGGCACGTACGCATGCAGCGGCGAGGTCAGCGTCGTCGTGGTTGTAGAGCAATGAAGTGCCGATGGTGCCGTGAAGGCCAAGCCAGAAGAGAGCAAGGAAGTAACAAAGAAGGTTATATGATTCTTCATGATTGAAGGTTGATGTTTGCTGTTTGCTGTTTGCTGTTTGCTGTTTGCTGACAGACGACTAGGCTGGTCCTTATGATGTGTATTACTTGAAAGCTATGAGAAGCGATTTGTGAGAAGTTTGGTGCGATCTTGGGCCACAGGACCGAGTAGAGTTCGCTTTATTTGTAAGGCCATTCTTTCGCCGTATAAAATACCGTGATATCGGAAAATCTCGTATTCTTATTTCCACCTCCATCTACTCCTTCCAGGCCAATCCGAGGCCGAAAGTC
>JBMFHB010000218.1:0-570 GCA_049977045.1 Occallatibacter sp. | reverse complement strand
GCGAAAGTCGCAACGGCGGACTGATAACCAACGATACAGCGGGCCAGATTCACGCCAAAAATCAGAAGCGCCCGGACTCCTTGCGGAATCACGGGCGCTAGAGCAGCCCTCCCCCAGAACTGCCCACGCAGTGAATCTAGGTGTGTGTCGGGCATAGATTTGTGACGGAGCCTACAGCGTGGGTAGCAGACTCTGTTTTAAGTTTGAGCCATGGGCCAGAACTTCTTTCCTGACACGGTCAACCAGACGCTTCTGTTTCCTCCTTCGCTTCATGATTGGCTTCCCGAGGGCCACCTGGCCCGCTTTCTTTTGGATGTGGTTTCGGCGCTGGATCTGAGCGCCATCTACAAGTCGTATCAGGAGAAGGATGGGCGTGGTCAGGCGGCCTACGCACCGGAGATGATGACCCGCCTGCTTCTGTACGGCTATGCGACGGGCGTCTACAGTTCGCGCAAGATTCAGACGCGCACTTTCGAGGACGTGGCCTTCCGTTATCTTTCCGGCGACCAGCACCCCGACCACGCCACCATCGCCGAGTTCCGCAAGCGTCATCTGGATGCACTCTCGGGT
>JBMFHB010000217.1:0-572 GCA_049977045.1 Occallatibacter sp. | reverse complement strand
GCTTTTGTCAGCCGCGCTCGGTCGACCTGCATCGCCTTCTCCTGTTGGAGCATAGCAATGGTGTCGCGCAGAATCTTGGCCGCTCCGGCATGGGGCGGCATGACGATTCGATAGTGGATCCATTTGCCATCGCGGCGTGCTCCGACAATGCCGGCGCTCCGCAAATACGCGAGATGGCGAGACACCTTGGGCTGAGGACAGCCCAGAACCTCCACAAAATAGCAGACGCAGATCTCCTGGTCGCCCATCAAGTTGAGAAGCCTGAGCCTGGTCTTATCACCCAGAGCCTGGAAGAAGCGCTGCAAATCGAATGAGGACTTTCTCGTCATTGGTTACATATTCGCATTGACAGATGTAACAGTCAAGCATATAGTCGCCTTAACAGATATATTCCGAGGAGGAACACGATGTCGGAGCAATTGCTGAATTCAGTGAAGGCAAGGTACGGGGCAATCGCAGAAAGCAGCCTCTCGAGCAAAGATGCAGGCGTCAAGGCTGTGGCGGAGGCCTTCGGCTATACCGCCGAGGAACTGACCTCCATACCGGCTGAGGCCAATATGGGGCTCTCTTGC
>JBMFHB010000216.1:0-574 GCA_049977045.1 Occallatibacter sp. | reverse complement strand
CGCGGCGATTGGCAAAAGCAGTTCTACGGCGTGCGCCGCTATTTCGACTGGCTGGAAAGCCGCGCGTACAAAATGCACGTCCGGGTGTTGCTGTCCAAATACCGCAGCTACACCGTCTGCCCGGCCTGCGCCGGGGCGCGGCTCAAGACCGAGGCGCTGCTGTGGCGCGTGGGCACGCGCGCGCAGGCGGACGCGGCGCTGGCGGGCGGCTACCAGCGGTTTCGCCCGGTGGGGGTGAACTGGAGCGAACCCACTCTGGCCGCGCTTCCCGGGCTGAGCCTGCACGACCTCAACAGCCTGCCGATTTCGCGCCTGCGGCAGTGGTTCGCCACGCTCGCGCTGCCCGGCGACATGGCCGCAGCGGCCAGCAGCATGCTGCTCGACAACATCCGCTCCCGTCTGGAATTCCTGTGCGACGTGGGGCTGGGCTATCTCACGCTCGACCGCCAGTCGCGCACCCTGTCCGGCGGCGAGGTGCAGCGCATCAACCTGACCACCGCGCTCGGCACCGCGTTGACCCAGACCCTGTTCGTGCTCGACGAACCGTCGACCGGGCTGCACCCGCGCGATCTGG
>JBMFHB010000215.1:0-578 GCA_049977045.1 Occallatibacter sp. | reverse complement strand
AGCGGTTTAAGGCGCACGCTTGGAAAGCGTGTGTACTTTAACGAGTACCGTGGGTTCGAATCCCACTCTCTCCGCCACGACCCCTTCCGAAGACTTCCGATACAATCCAAGAAGTGAAGATAAACACCAGAAAATATGGAGTTTACGTCTTTTACCGTCCAGAGCCGTCCAGCTCAAGCCGGAGATTTTTGGGTATACGTTTGGGTATATGGAAAGTCTAAAAGTGTACGCGGCGGCGCAAAAATAGACCACGGAGCGGCGCGAGAGCGCGGTTTCGTGGCGGAGTAAAAGTAGACCACCCCGCCAGGCAGTAGATTCACGGACAAGCAGGTTCTTTTTGTGGTTCCGAAGCCGATTCGGAGCGCATAGGAGTCGTGTTTTCTGTGGGATACCGGAGGCATGAAGACGGTGGAACTGTACGCGAGGGTGCGACGGGCGGTGTTGGTGGAGGGTATGAGCCGGCGGGCGGCGGCGCGGGAGTTCGGGCTCGCGCGCAAGACGGTCACGAAGATGCTGGCGTATTCGGCGCCGCCTGGCTATCAGCGGCAGAAGCCTGTCAAGCGGCCGAAGCTGGGCCC
>JBMFHB010000214.1:0-588 GCA_049977045.1 Occallatibacter sp. | reverse complement strand
GCGACCGTGCGCGACTGGCACACGACGACCTTGGCCGAGGAGTTGTCGGTGGAGGATGCCAGTGAGGATGAACTCTATCAGGCCATGGACTGGCTGCTGGAGCGCAAGCCGCGCATCGAGAAGAAACTGGCTGAGCGTCATCTGCAAGAGGGCAGCCTGGTGCTGTATGACGTCAGCAGCAGCTATTACGAGGGACATCACTGTCCACTGGCCCGCTACGGGCATGACCGCGATGGCAAGAAGGGGTTGCCGATCATCGTCTACGGAGTGATGACCGATAGCCAGGGCCGTCCGTTCAGCGTTGAAGTCTATCCGGGCAATACCGCCGATCCGACCACGGTGATCGATCAGGTGGACAAGTTGCGGGACCGGTTCCAGTTGTCGCAAGTGGTGCTGGTAGGGGATCGCGGCATGCTGACTCAGCCACAGATTGACAAGCTGAAATGCCACTCTGGTTTGGGCTGGATCACAGCCCTGACCAACGATGCCATTCGTCAACTGGTGGCCAACGCATTGCTGTCCAAAATAGCAGATAGCTCATCACGTCTGCCTGACGCGCAAAGCGGCTGATCCCCGCTACTCTGGAGT
>JBMFHB010000213.1:0-597 GCA_049977045.1 Occallatibacter sp. | reverse complement strand
AGACCTGCCACCAACAGATGCGCTCCGCCATCTCCTTCCTCCAACAATTGCTCTGTCTACCCCAGCCCAAGTCCCTGAACTTGATCCCGGCACATGGCCGCTAAACAAATACAATTTAGAGAAGGGGAAACAGCCAAGCGAGTTCTTAGCCGAAAAGCCGCGCGGGTGCGCATTCCGGTGAAGTGGGCCACCGATTCCGGTGATGTGGGCCAGGGTCGGAGCGAAGCGACGCTGGTTGTTTTCTTACAGTAACTACCTGGCCCACATGAGTCAAGAAAAGGGCAAGTAAAACATCAAGTAGCATCATTCCGTTTCCGTCTTGCCGGGTGGCAGGATCTCGGATTCCATTGGATGTGGGGCATCATTCCGTTTCATGTGGGCCAGCGTTCCATTCGATGTGGGCCGGCATTGCGGTGATGTGGGGCAGCCGAAGGCCACCCCACAGGTTGCGGCGTCAGGGCCTCGGTGGATGAGCGTGGAGCCACTGCTTTTCCATCCGTGCCATCTTCGTGCGAAGCGGCTCCCAGTAGCTCTCTGGAATCGCCGATTCCCTGACTTCCTCGACGATGTCGGCGAAGTATTGCAGGCTGGTGATCG
>JBMFHB010000212.1:0-609 GCA_049977045.1 Occallatibacter sp. | reverse complement strand
CTAAGAACTTATCCGTAAATAGACGTGGTCTGTCTCCAACAGATCAAGGCCGCGGCCAAGGAAAGCAAAGCGACGTAGCTGGCCTCCGTTTTCTCGAAGCTGACCAGAAGTTTGCGATAGCGATTGAGCCCAGAGGCAGAATGCGTTGACATCTTCGGGCTTTGGCGTTGAACCCGGATGCACAGGGCGGTAGTACCAGAGCGGCATCTTGTTTTCCTGCATCATGCGGCAGGCGCTGTGCAGGCGGATGGCCGACATTTCGGGACTCAGGTTGGCCCAGTTCGAGAAATCAAGTCGCGCCCGGCCGCGCCGCACATCTTTCTGCAAAAGGTGGGAGGTTGGCCAGACCTGCCCGTACCAAGGAATCTCCCCCTGCGCGGAGTGGCAGTTATAGCAGGACTGGTGAAGCATATTGCTGATCTGTGAGTCTGGGTGCATTTGTGCATCAAAGCCTGCCGAAGCGGCAACCGGTGAGAGATCGAAGTTCGGCCGATGCAACTGTGCAAGCACGAAAGCAACAGCAAGAATCGCTCCAAGGATCCAAAAGAGTCGGCGCATGATTATTGTCCCTCCTTTGTTGTCGAGATGAGAGTGGAACGAGTATTAGCC
>JBMFHB010000211.1:0-635 GCA_049977045.1 Occallatibacter sp. | reverse complement strand
AGAACCTATCCGTAAATAGTGATTGGCTTGATTCCTGCCGTCGATTCTCTTGTCGGCGGAGGGCGTACTTGGGCGAAGATACGGCTCAGGATGGCGCAGATCAAGTCGTGGACGGTATCGGATGCCTTGTGGTCCAAGGTTGAGCCCTTGCTCCCGGTGGTCAAACGGGAGCCGGGGCGGCAGTATCAACGCAAGCCGGGAGCGGGACGCAAGCCCATGCCCGCACGGCAGGTCTTTTCGGCCATCGTTTATGTGCTGCGCACCGGCATTCAGTGGAAGGCATTGCCTCGGGAGTTCGGCTCGGCGAGCGCGGTGCATCAGCATTTTCAGAACTGGCAGAAGGCAGGGTTCTTTCTCAAGCTGTGGCAGGCAGGATTGGCCGAATATGACGGGATGGAAGGCATCGCCTGGGAGTGGCAAAGCATCGACGGGGCCTTGGGCAAAGCTCCTTTGGCACAGCAATGCGTGGGGCCGAACCCCACGGATCGGGGAAAAAAATGGGCGCAAGCGAAGTTTGCTGGTCGACGCCCGTGGCGTCCCGCTGTCGCTCGTCGCCAGCGGGGCCAACGTGCATGATGTGAAGTTGCTGGAGCCTACCTTGGACGCGATCGTGGTGGAGCGGCCGGAACCGGACC
>JBMFHB010000210.1:0-652 GCA_049977045.1 Occallatibacter sp. | reverse complement strand
GCCCCACTTGGTATATGTTCATACCAGACTTCGAGAAGATTGCGAATAGCAATAAAACCGGGCCTAGCGGAAGAGTTCATATAGTCAAAACTTGCTTCGTTATTCCGTTTAGGACGTGTATCTTTTCGTTCCCGTGCGTCGAATAGAGACATTTGAGCGAATCATACCACCATCACGACAGGCCCACAATTTTCTTGCTACATTAAAGTAGTCGGGTGGCCCATTCAAGCCGTCTTTTTGGCTTGAGTGGGGCATTGTGCTGTGGATGGGATGCCAATTCCCCAAAGAATGTCATTCTGAGCGAAGTCCGCCGTCAGGCGGACGCAGTGAAGAATCCAGACGCTGCTGGCCTTGTCTACCATGCGCAAACCTTCTGGATTCTTCGTCGCTGCGCTCCTCAGAATGACACTCTTGTGTGGACACTCTCCATTACGCTCCTCCGAATGGTCCTTCTTTTATTATGGCGTTTTCTTTTTCTGGCGGATTTGCGCGATCTCCAACATGCGCTGCTTGAGTAACTTCTCGCGCCCTTCGTCCGTTGGATGGTAGTAACTCTTGCCTTGCAGGCCCGGCGGCAGGCATTCCATGTCGGCCACGCGGTCCGGCACATTGTGCGCATACTGGTAGCCCGCGCTGTAACCCAAGGACTGCA
>JBMFHB010000209.1:0-653 GCA_049977045.1 Occallatibacter sp. | reverse complement strand
GCGAGTCAAGACACGATGCCGTGCAGGGGGAAGGATGCGGACGTCTTGACGCGCGTCCGCAGCGTGGCCAAAATCAAGCAGCCGTGGGGATGCCGCGGGAGGACCGCCGAGCGGCGATCCTCCCATGAATGCGCATCATGCGGGCGCTGGCCGCCGCGTGGTACACACTGTCCATCTCAACGCCGAGATAGTTGCGCCCCGTCAGCAGCGCCGCCGCGCAACTGGATGCCGAGCCACAAAATGGATCGAGCAGCAGCTCGCCTGGCAGCGTGAAAGTGCGCACCAGCGGCACCAGCGACAGGACGGCCTTCTGCGTGGGATGCAGCGGATTGCCAGTGTAGATCAGCCGCTGCACATCGGGCAGCGGGTACTTCGGCAGCGGCGGCCTGCCCTTCGCCAACAGGTACGCCTGCTCATGCTGACACTTCATATACCGCGCGCTCGACGTGTAACTCTTGCGAAAAACGAAGTGGCCCACGGGGCGGAAGCCAGCGCTGCGCCACGCATCGAGGAAGTCATCGGCGCGCGGCCAGCCGTAGAAACATACCATCAGGCGGTCTTGCTTCAGCACGCGAAACGCCGCTGCCATGGCTGGTTTGAGCCACTCGGCATCGCAATCGTTTGGCAGCGTGCGGCCTGTGCGGTCGCGGTAG
>JBMFHB010000208.1:0-656 GCA_049977045.1 Occallatibacter sp. | reverse complement strand
AACCGCGCACCCCCGCGCACCATAGAGGTCATCTCCAGCACATTGCGATCGCGCATCAAGATGGGCAGGCACACTCCGGCCAGCTCCCTGGCCGTGGGAACGCCCTTGCAATGGCCCCTCATAGCCACACCAAAAATGCAAGAAAAAGGAGCACCACGCAGGCGCGCAAGAGCTCTTTTTCAGGATTGAAGGGAGGCGGAATGGTGGTGCGATTTTTTACAGGTGGCTGATCGGCGGTACGCAGGATTCCCAAGGGGAGCCCCCTTTATTTTCAAGGGTTCCCGGTGCGTGATATCCTGCATCTGGCGGGGAGTGGCTCAGCCTGGTAGAGCACCTGGTTCGGGACCAGGGGGCTGAACGGTTCGCGCCAGGTGCTCGATTTTCAGCACCGGGAAACCTGTGGTAGTTGAAACATCTGAAGGGTATGCCCATCCGATCACGCTGTCAAGGTTTTTTTTAACTTTTTTTCCACAGCCACGATTTCCCGCCGTGGGGCCACCTTCGCAGCCACGCTCTGACCCATCTCAATCCGCATCAGGGCGGCATATTTCGTCTGCGCGCGGACGTGCGAATAATATTCCGTCATCCGCGCAGAAACATGCCCCGCGATGGACCGCACCGTCTCGATCTCCACGCCTGCCTCCAGTAATCGCGTG
>JBMFHB010000207.1:0-681 GCA_049977045.1 Occallatibacter sp. | reverse complement strand
GTATTTCCTTGGAAATGATCAATACCCAAGGACAACTACCATGGCAACCGATGTCTTGTCAAATCATCGGTTAGATCCCAATTTTTTTGAAAACCAGAAGCGCCATCGCGAGCAACAGCAACAACACCAATATAAGTCAGATGGTGAAATAACAGGAGTGGCAAGTTTTGCACAAAAGGACAAGGATGTCACCTGTTTTATCTGTGGAAAAGCTGGACACAGGAGCCCCCAGTGTCCTGATAAAGATAATTTCCCAAAAGCAAAATCGGCAATCAACCGAGTGATGGCTGATTTGCAATCTGGTGGAAATGACAATGATGCTACTGTTGACATGTCAGAAATGTCATCAGAAGAATCAGTCAAAACGACGACTTCGAGCAGGAGTGCTCGCACAAAGAAAGGATGGAGTGGCTATCAACTCCATGTTGCAAAAATGACAAAGGATATGTCAGGTGCAGCAGTGCACAAACAATGTGCTACACATCATAAAGGCATGAAAGATGTCATCTTGCTTGACTCAGGATCAAGTATTGGTGCAACCTTTATGAACCCAGACTTGGTCACAGACATTAAAATGGCCAAGCAACCAATCAACATGACAACAAATGCAGGAGAAAAAATCATTGGTCTGGAAGAACAGGTAAAAGGATTTGGTAAGGTCTAATATGATTCAACAATGAT
>JBMFHB010000206.1:0-683 GCA_049977045.1 Occallatibacter sp. | reverse complement strand
GCCTTGGTCTGGCTCAACGTGAAGCCGCTGAGTTTGCGATTCTGTTCTGCCGAGTGATAGAGCTTCGCGTGAATGCGTGGGTCCCAGATGTAGTAAACCTGCAGGCGGTTTTCAAAGAAGTAGCCGCTCTGCTCCTTCTCGCGCCACATCCGCAGGCGGTGCGCATCGAGCGCCATGACCTCCGGCTGACTGGCGCGCTGTTCGTTGACGTAGTTGTCGAACAGGTCGCCCAGGCGTTCCGAGATCTCATAGCGGAACTGGATGCGCATACTGACATCAGGCACACTGCGAAAGAGCGCCTCCAGCATCGCCTTGGTCTGATTGCGGTCGCCGTCCGTGGCGAAGTACCCAAGGATGCCGCGCAACTCGTAGCCCGCAACGAAGGCGCCGTTGGTGCGGACCATGATGTTCTCGCTTTCGGGAAGATCCCGCAGGGAAAACAGCTCGCAGACTGCCGGCGACTTCTTCTTTCTTTCATGCTCTGCATACGTCATCGGCATGGTTGACCTCGTCTGGTCGTCTTCTGGTTGCCGCGCTCCAATTCCTCTTTGGCTATCCGGGCGAGCGGCGAGATCCCCTCGTGGAAACGCGCGGCGAAGAGAACGCTTGCAAAGACCGCCCGCGCTGCATCGGCGTCGAGCTTGAGCGCGACCGATCCATCGGTCATGTTTTTGATCGCGGCC
>JBMFHB010000205.1:0-686 GCA_049977045.1 Occallatibacter sp. | reverse complement strand
GTCGAGATTCCCGCCTACACCGCGATGCAGGACCAGTCGCCGCTGGGCGGGCGCATGCTGGACACGCTGCTCAGCGGGGTTTCCACGCGCAACTACAAGGACGTGATTCCAGAGATGGCCGAGACGGTTGGCGTAAGCAAGTCCAGCGTGAGCCGGGCCGCGATCGCAGCCTCGGAGGCGGAGTTGGAAGCACTGCTCTCGCGCCGCTTCGACGACTTGAAGCTGCTCATCATCTATATTGATGGCGTTGTCTTCGGCGACCACACCCTGATCGGCGCGGTGGGCGTGGACGTGGAAGGCCGCAAGCATGTGCTGGGGATCCGCGAAGGCCGGGGTCCCCAGCGACAGGTCTTCGTCGCTGGGGTGGGAGGGGGCCACGGAGAACTCGACGGTGGTGACCGAGTTGCTCGAAGAGATCCGGGCGCGGGGCGTCGATGCGCGGCAGAAGCGGCTGTTTATCATCGACGGATCGAAGGCTCTGCGGGCCGCCATCAACGCGGTCTTCGGCGCCGAGCAGCCGGTGCAGCGCTGCCGGGCGCACAAGTTGCGCAACGTGCTCGATCACCTTCCCGAGGAGCAGAAGGAGCAGGTGAAGAGCCTGATGCGGGCCGCCTGGAAGATGGAGTGGAAGGCGGGCATGGCGCGCATCCGCAAACTGGCCGATTGGCTGGAGCGAGAGTATCCAT
>JBMFHB010000204.1:0-704 GCA_049977045.1 Occallatibacter sp. | reverse complement strand
GTTGCCGCGAAATGCTGGAGGTGAGCCAACCGGGGGCGGCGGCGTTACCGGGCGCGGTGAAACAGATTCTGCAAGCCGGCTTGCAATTGCGGGATCGGAGGGATCGGAATCAGATTGGTGAGCGCGGGCTAGCGATCGCTCGCGGCCGGTTGGAAGCGCGTCTGGACCGCGCTTTGCATCGCCACTATCGCGCCCCGGCCAATCAACGTCTGGCCAACCACTTGCGGCGCGAACGGGATGCCGTGTTCACTTTTCTCTACTGCCCTGGCCTGGATGCGACCAACTACCGCGCCGAGCAAGCCATCCGTCCCATGGTGGTTACGCGCAAGGTATGGGGCGGAAACCGCACCGAAAAGGGCGCGCATACACAGAGCGTCCTGGTCAGCATCCTACAGACTTGCCGCCAGCAACTCCGGCCCGCAACCGCGTTACTGGAACAACTCCTCCATCTGCGTAAACCGCAAACCTTGGAGTTGTTTCCGACCGTTACACGCTAAACAAATACACGACAAACTGCTCGGGATTTCGCTCGAATCGGCCGCCGACGTGATTCTTGCCGACCTGGGCGCGGCGCAAGGTCACCGGATGATTCCGTGGTTCCGGGAGTTCTACCGGGTCATGCAGGAATCCGGGCTTGACCTCCGCTGGACGGCGCTCGGCGTCGTCGATGGAGATATCGCCTCCGCCCGGTCGGTCATCGAGTG
>JBMFHB010000203.1:0-719 GCA_049977045.1 Occallatibacter sp. | reverse complement strand
GATTGCTTCTTTTACAGTTGCATATGTTGCAGATTGTGGTTTTCCCTGTGAGTTGGGGGCAAACATCATGACCTTTTGTTGTGTAGGAGTGGAAGATGAGGTCCTTTGGCTTCCTCTTTGAGATTTCCTTCCACCTCCACGACCATACCGACCGCCTCTTCCTTGAAAGCGGCCTCGACCTCAACCTCGATTTTGTTGTGTTTCTCTGGGTATGGCACTATTTCCACCTGCTCACAAAAAAGATTTGCGAGGGATTCCCCTATTTTGAGACTGGCAGCACAGTTCTTGGTTCAGGCGGCACCCCAGGTGACACTCTGACTTGATTCAAAGCCTTGTTCTTGCTTTGATGCTTGAGAAGGAGTTGGCTCGAGCTTGACCTTGCCCAAATTCCTTCCTTGCTTGATTTCCAAATAACTCTTGAAATATCCGCTTGTTTTTCTTGATTCTTGGATAGAACCTGACTATATGTAGGCTTCCGATTCGATTGCCGCAAAAACTGGCTCGAACGGACGGAGATTGAAGAAGTGGCGACTTAACCGAAGTCGATGGACTTGAAATTGCTGTCAAAATCTGTAAATTTTGCGACAGCTATAACTTTTGATTTCCTTGGCGGATTTTCGTGTTTGATGGCTTGCCAACTTTGTATTTTATTGATGTAGACGATGGTAGTCTTTGCTCTAGATCGACGCCGTGCAACTGGCCGGCGCCGCGGACCGGCT
>JBMFHB010000202.1:0-722 GCA_049977045.1 Occallatibacter sp. | reverse complement strand
GCGGCTGAACCAGTCGACGACTGCAACCAGATAGACAAAGCCGTGCTCCATCGGAATGTACGTTATATCTGTGGACCAGACTTGATTGGGCCGGGTGATCGCGACGCCGCGCAGCAGATAGGGATAAATCTTGTGTCCTGGCGCTGGTTTGGAGGTGTTCGGCCGGCGATAGAGAGTCTCGATCCCCATGCGCCGCATCAGCGTGCGCACGTGGCGGCGCCCCACTTCCACACCCTGTCGGCTGAGCATGTCGCGCAGCATGCGGCTGCCGGCAAATGGATAACTCAGGTGTATTAACCAGTTCATAAGTAAGTAGACATAGAATCGCCGCCGGTTAAGCGACAGCATACTGGGTATGCGGAGTAAGGAAGAACATGCGCACCGTCCAAGGTAGCTTTTGCAGTTTGCGCAGCCGCGCCAGGACAAACTGCCGGAGTTCTTGGGCGCCGCGCAGAGCAGCGCGCGCCACACCATGATGCTTGACGTAGTTCCATACCTGTTCGTCGGGATTCAATTCCGGCGAGTACGGCGGCAGCGAGAACAACCGCAGCTTGCCGCGCAGGCTGGCCACGTAGTCCTTCACCGCGCGGCTGCGGTGATAACTGGCCCCATCCAGAATCAGAAAGACGGGCCGCCGGGCGTTGTGCATCAGGCGACGAAGAAACTCCACAAACACGGCCCCGTTGACCTTGCCAGGCGTGAGCATGAAGCGCAGCTTGCCG
>JBMFHB010000201.1:0-740 GCA_049977045.1 Occallatibacter sp. | reverse complement strand
GCGCTGCCTGGCCGAAAAGGATACTCTGGGGCCATGGCTGTGTCCCAGCGGGAAACACCCGTAAAACGGGCCTCCGGTAAGCGGAAATCCAGGGACGTTTTTGGCCACCCCGGCAAACCAGCAAAAACCGTGTCCCGCGTCGGCCTCTATGCGCGCGTTTCCACCAACGATCAGCAGACGCTGCCCATGCAGCTTCGCGCCATGCGCGAGTATGCCGCGCGGCGCGGCTGGACGGTCGCCATGCAGGTCAAGGAAGTCGGCTCCGGCGCCACGCAGCGACAGATGCGGGAAAGGTTGATCGAAGCGGCGCGGCGCCGGGAGATCGATGTGGTATTGGTCTGGCGCCTGGATCGCTGGGGCAGATCGGTCACCGATCTCCTCGCCACACTTCAGGCCGGGGTCCCCAGCGACAGGTCTTCGTCGCTGGGGTGGAGGAACTTGAGCATCTTGGCGTCGGCTTCGTATCGCTGACCGAGGCGCTAGACCTGACCACGCCCGCTGGCCGCGCCATGGCCGGGCTGCTGGCGGTCTTCGCCGCCTTCGAGCGCGAGGTCCTCGGTGAACGTGTACGGGCGGGACTGGCCCATGCCCGGCAGAACGGCAAGCGCTTGGGCCGACCCGCAACCGCAGCCATGCACGCCGATGAGGTCCGTAAACTACGCCGCTCCGGCCTCAGCAAATCCGCAATCGCACGCCGCCTCAACATCGGCCGCACTTCCGTGCGCCGCATCTTGGCCGCT
>JBMFHB010000200.1:0-760 GCA_049977045.1 Occallatibacter sp. | reverse complement strand
CTCCTTTCCATGAGAAACATAAGTGCCTACATTGTTTTTCTTTTTTCTTCAGGAGACAGCTTTGTCACATCCATTGGTGTGAAACAATTTCTTTTGTGCAGTTGCTCGAGTTCCTTTCCAGCTGCATCTTCTCCGGCCTTTTTAAACTTCTTCAGACCTTTTTGCAAAATATATTGCTGACCATAGCTTGAACCATACATTGTAGCTTTGGCATTAATCTCTGCCATGCAATTTGCAATCAGCATTGCATACTGCTGATCATATTCCTCAACATCTTCAAGATTCACAGTTATATCAAATTTGACATGCTTTTCTTTGCCTTTTGACTGAGCATACGTCAGTCTTTCCGGTGCTTGACGGTTTCTCGGTGGTTGCACTCGCTCAGGCTGCGGTTGTTGGTTGGCTTCTTCCTCAGGCTCTTGTTTGACATCATCATGGGTAGCCTCTTCTTCTTGATCTTCTTCTTCAGCCATGCCGGCTGGATTGGCCTCTTCTGGTGCTCTGGGTTCTTGACGGTTCTTGTGGGGGTCTTCAGCAAAAAGTTCTTCAATTTCCTGTTGATCAACATGATCATATTGCTCTGCATCATCAGATGTGTTCTCCATTTCATTTTCATTTTCATCAGTCGTCATCGTTGTCATTATTGTTGTTATCATCATTTCCATTCATATAGTCCACTCCTGCAATCCAGTCGGCAGGGTAGAAAATAGTTTTACGACGGTTTTGTAGCTTGAGGGACTTGATACCTTGTTCCTCATCC
>JBMFHB010000199.1:0-760 GCA_049977045.1 Occallatibacter sp. | reverse complement strand
AGTTGCGGGCTGTGGGGTCGTGGCCGCGCCCTGCCGCATTGCTTCGGCGGGGCTGAAAATGGTGCCCGTCGTGGGGCATGTGGCCGCTGCGCCGACGGATGTGTGCGCAGGCGTGATCGACCCCTGACCGGAGCGCGCACATGCCGGTGATTGCCGCGCTCGATCAGGGCACCTCCAGTTCCCGCACCCTCATCGTCGATCTGCAGGGGCAGGTTCTGGCCAGCGCGCAACGTGAGTTTGCGCAGCACTATCCGCAGCCCGGCTGGGTCGAGCACGACCCGCTGGATATCTGGGCCACACAGAGCGCCACATTCACCGAGGCCCTGGCGCGCGCCGGCCTGGGGCTGCGCGATGTGGCCGCCATCGGCATCACCAACCAGCGCGAAACCGTAGTGCTGTGGGAGCGCGCCACCGGCAGGCCGCTGGCCAATGCCATCGTCTGGCAAGATCGCCGAACAGCGTCGATCTGCGCCGAACTGGAGGCCAAGGGCCATGCGCCAGAACTGCAGGAGCGCACCGGCCTGCTGCCCGACGCCTACTTTTCCGCGACCAAGTTGGCTTGGCTGCTCGACCGCATTCCGGGTGCGCGCGCACGCGCCGAGGCGGGGGAACTGGCCGCAGGCACCATCGACAGCTGGCTGGTGTTCAAGCTCAGCGGCGGCGCCGCGCACATCACCGATGTCAGCAACGCCAGCCGCACCCTGCTGTGCAACATCCACACCGGAGACTGGGACGACGCCCTGCTGGCCCTGCTGCGCGT
>JBMFHB010000198.1:0-777 GCA_049977045.1 Occallatibacter sp. | reverse complement strand
TGCTGCCGGTAATCGTACCGCTGTTGGTGAGGGTGGTGATGGAGCCGCTGTTATCAATGCCGTACCCAGCGC
The DNA here is from genome assembly GCA_049977045.1 of Occallatibacter sp. GTDB lineage: Bacteria > Acidobacteriota > Terriglobia > Terriglobales > Acidobacteriaceae > Telmatobacter. The sequence continues at coordinate 705 of JBMFHB010000198.1, read as the reverse complement.
CGCCGAGGCCGGGGCCGCCGAGGCCGCGGCCGCCCGTCCCGCTGATGGTGCCGCTGTTGGTGAGGGTGGTGATGGAGCCGCTGTTATCAATGCCGTACCCAGCGCCGCCGCCGCTGCTGCCGCTGCCGCCCGTCCCGCTGATGTCTCCACCTGCCTCGTTGATCAGGCTACCAATAGAGCCGCCATCGTTGTAAATGCCATACCCAGCGCCGCCGACGCCGCTGCCGCCGCCGCCCGTCCCGCTGATGGTGCCGCTGTTGGTGAGGGTGGTGATGGAGCCGCTGTTATCAATGCCGTACCCAGCGCCGCCGACGTAGCCGCCGCCGCCGCCGCTGCCCGTCCCGCTGATGGTGTCGCTGTTGGTGAGGGTGCTGATGGCACCGCTGTTATCAATGCCGTACCCAGCGCCGCCGAGGCCGCTGCCGCCGCCGCCCGTCCCGCTGATGGTGCCGCTGTTGGTGAGGGTGGTGATGGTGCCGCTGTTATCAATGCCGTACCCAGCGCCGCCGCTGCCGCTGCCGCCCGTCCCGCTGATGGTGTCGCTGTTGGTGAGGGTGGTGATGGTGCCGCTGTTATCAATGCCGTACCCAGCGCCGCCGCCGCTGCTGCGGCCGCCCGTCCCGCTGATGTCTCCATCTGCCTCGTTGATCAGGCTACCAATAGAGCCGCCATCGTTGTAAATGCCGTACCCAGCGCCGCCGTCGC
>JBMFHB010000197.1:0-809 GCA_049977045.1 Occallatibacter sp. | reverse complement strand
CGGGACGCTTCTCCTTGATCAGACGCTGAATATGCTCTTCCTGCTCGGCGGTCAAGCTGCGGCCGCTGCTCACCGGCCTTCCGCGCTGGCCTATCTCAAGGCCACCCATGCCTTGATCTTCATAACGCTTGACGATCATGCGAACGGCTGTGTAACTCAAGCCAACGTCCTGCGCGATCCGATGCCGATTCACTCCGCGCTTATACGCACGGATCACTTGCCGTCTACGCTCATGCTGCGCTGCCGAACCCAACTTGCGTGCATCCTCTTGTTCCATGTTGATTGGATGCGCGTACACACTCCAAGTCGCAGTATTTATGGGCCGAATCTATAAGGGTCGCCATAGCTTCTAAGTCCTTTAGAAACTATGGCGGGGACGACGGGGCTCGAACCCGCGACCTCTGCCGTGACAGCAAACCTACCACGCGTAACTTATAGAAATCAGGGGCACGAATGGCCCGTTTGAGCGGCCTGAGACACCCTTGGCAACGCTTATTGGACCCTTATCGAACCCGCGTCCTCTGCGCTTCAGCCCTCTGCCCACGCCGCATGAATGCTGGCGATTTCGCGCAAAACCTCTGTCCGAAATCTTCCAAATTATGTAGATTCCACTCCAAACCTGTGCCGCGGATCGGCAGAGGACGTGGGTTCGATAAGACCTCTACTTCGTTTCCCACCTGCTTGGCCCTCATCGCAGAAGTCCGGGAAAGCGCTTCTTCCGAAGGTCAGCAATGATCTTTGCCGAAAGCTTCCACGCTTCGCCCTGGATGCGGACAATCAGCTCATTCCAGACCATTGCAAATGCTCGC
>JBMFHB010000196.1:0-837 GCA_049977045.1 Occallatibacter sp. | reverse complement strand
ATCGAAGTAGCGCTATATCACGCGCTTGGACGATTACCTGAACCGGAGACTACCCACAGATTTTGCTGACGAGGCCGTCTTTTTTTGCCGTAAGCCTAATGCCGCTTCCGCTCGCCGCTCAGTCGGTCACCATCCCTGCCGGTGTTCCGCTCCGGGTTCAGGTCGATCACCGTTACCGCGTTCATGCCGGCGCCCGGATTGAGGGTCACCTGATCGCGCCCGTCGACCATATAGACCACACCGTTCTTCCGGTCAACACCCGCATCTCCGGTACCATCCTCGGAATGCGGCGCGATCCGAAGCAGAGCCGCGTCCGCGCTCTGCTCGATGGCCAGTTCACGCCGCCCGCCGTTGCCGCTGTCCGCTTCGATTCGATTCGTCTACCCAACGGCGCCACATTGCCCATTCAGACCTCCGCCACTCAGCGCGACGCTACTGTCGTCACGGTGAGCACCGGCAAGAAGTCCAGCCTGCGCGCTCAGGCACGCGATCTTCTGAAGGCGCAAAAGAAAGAGGCACTCGACACACTCCACCACCCCAGGCTCGGCGACCGGATCGAAAAACTGCTCTATGCCCAGCTTCCCTGGAGCCCGCCTACTATCTGGACTGGGACCGAGTACGACGCCGAGCTCACCGCGCCCATTCAAGTTCCTGGCCCGCAGCCCGCGCCTCTGCCAGAAGCCACTCTCCATGGCACGCCCACCGGAATCGTCGAGGCTCGCCTGCTCACCCCGCTCAACTCCGCCACCGATCGCCGGGGTACACCTGTCGCCGCGGTACTCACCCATCCCCTGCTCACACCCGACGGCAAGCAGGTTCTCTTCCCCGAGGGCGCGC
>JBMFHB010000195.1:0-839 GCA_049977045.1 Occallatibacter sp. | reverse complement strand
GTGACGATTCCTTGAGCGTCGGAGTAGGACGCACCTGCGGCGCGGATTTGTAAATCCCCGTCTGGTGCGTCTTTCCCATCAACACAGAGTGCTGAGCCAGGAAGCCACTGCTGTGCAGGTCGGAAGGTCTGCGCCCCCTCAAAGTTCTCGCAGAGCCGGATACGTTCTGCTCGCGGTTCCCGTGAGAGAGGTTTCCATGCACGCTCTTGGCCTGCGAATGCTCGGAAGGTACGGCGGCGACTCGCCGATCCTCAACAGCCTGTGGTGAAAGTCGAGATGCCACGAAAAACGTCCCTCGGTGGCTAAAGCCGTGCCCTTTCAAAACCCGACTTTCACCACAGGCTGTCAAGGAATCGTTACCGTAAAGGTATTGGAAGGTACACTTTGATTTCCTTGGGCATCCACACTTTCCACGTAATAGCTGTAGGAAGTGCTGTTTGCGACGGTTATATCGGCATAAGTGGTCGTGCTGTCGATCGAAGAGTTCATCAACTGGTACGCGGTACTCCCACTCACTGCCCGGTAAACGTTATAGCCTGTCACCGGGTCCGCAGAAGCAGTCGGTGCGTTCCAGGTGAGGTTAACTTTGTAAGCCAGGGCCACGCCCGTCCCACTCAGGCCGACTATCGCCGTCGCCCCCGTCGATGAATTGCTGGTCAGCGTCACGGCGCCGCTCGCCGTACCCGCTGTTGTAGGGTTGAATTCGATTTCCAAGGTCGCCGTCTGGCCCGGATTCAGCGTCAGCGGGAAGCTCACTCCCGAGATGGTGTAGCCCGCACCGCTGACCGAGACTCCACTCACCGTCACCGCCGCGGTCCCGGTCGAAGTCAGCGTCACCG
>JBMFHB010000194.1:0-850 GCA_049977045.1 Occallatibacter sp. | reverse complement strand
GCCGGTACTGCGCGACGAGTTCGAGCAGGCCAACAAGTTCCGCCGGGAATAGCGCGGTTGCATTTGTTTCGTTTTTAGACGACAATCGAGCATGTACGAAGTTCGCCGATACAGCACATCGAAAGGCCAGGTCATCGTTACAGAGTGGCTGCAACGGCTGCGTGACATGAAAGCCAGGATCGCAATCGATCGGCGCATTTTCCGCATGGAGCTTGGTAATCTTGGCGATCACAGGTTCTGCCGCGATGGGGTGTGGGAGATGCGAATCGATTTCGGACCGGGTTATCGCGTGTACTATGCGCATGACGGAGCGCAAATCATCCTGCTCCTTTGCGGCGGCGACAAACGCAGCCAGAGCAAGGACATCGAATGCGCTTGTGCGTATTGGCAGGACTGGCAAAGGAGGGCTGACAAATGAGAGATATATCGAACGACGATGCCATGGCCGAGATCTTCCGTAAAGATCCCGCGTACGCGGTCCAGCTTCTCAACAGCATTTTGGAGGATGGCGAGCAGGGAGAGTTGATGATTGCCCTGCGCCAGTTGGCCACAGCGTTCGGCGGCGTGCGAACGGTCGCGAAAAAAGCCCAGCTGAACCCGACCCAGCTTTATCGCACACTGTCGAGCGACGGCAACCCCGGGTTCCGTAGCCTTGCCGCCATTCTCAAAGCGATGAACTTGCGTCTCGAAGTCAAACGCGTCCGAGCGGCGTAAAGGCCTGGCGCAAGGCCATTCTGCAATTCGTCGATTCTGAAAGAGTCATTTCAGAGATGCCTGCGCACGCCGGTACTGCGCGACGAGTTCGAGCAGGCCAACAAGTTCCGCCGGGAATAGGACGCTTACCTGATCC
>JBMFHB010000193.1:0-855 GCA_049977045.1 Occallatibacter sp. | reverse complement strand
CAAGGAGTTATAGACACTTTGCGCCGCAAACTGTAGAAGATGAGCTTGACGGTCTTGGTTGTTGTCGTGCGGCGCTCGGCCTTATGCAACATCTCGTGTGCCAGTTCATGCACCAGCGTCGAAAACTCCTCGGCCTTCGACTGTCCCGGCAGCAGCGCAATCCTGCCACCGTAACTCACGCCAAGCGCGGGCGCGATGCGCTCGGTGAAGACAAGCTCGATGCCTTGTTTCTCGATGAAGATCAACAGACGGTCGCGGTTCTCGGCCACATCGCCATTGACCCCGCACATCTCCGGTAGCTCAGCGCCTTCGGTCTGGTTCACGTCAAAGACGTAAGCGGAGCGGAAGCCAACCAAGACGGCCTGATTCTGCTTCGTGATGTCCTTCTCTGCCTCTTCCTTCGGCTTGCGGCGCACGCCAATGATGGGGGCAAGAATGCGGATGCCGCGCTCGCCTTTCTTCACGCGGCGGCCAAGCTGGTTCCATGCGTAGAGTCCGGCAACGCGGGTTGCGTCCGGCTTCTGCCGTGCAATCTCCAGAATGTTGCCAAAGCTGTAATTGTGAAAGCGGCTCATCGCGTTCACATACGCGGTGAGTGCGTCGGAGTGTCCCGCTTCAAGCTGCTCGATGAGGCTCTGGACGTTGGCGGCGATTACTTCTTTCGCCTTCCTGGGCTGCTGTTGTTCCGTGCTGGTGCTGCTGGCTGTGCTGCGTGTGCGATACGACATGATGTGCTCTCCTGTGTTGCCCCGCGTGGGGCGAGATTCTGAAGGAGGGCGTTTGGCTCTCAACCCAAATTTCTTTTGTTGAGTGCCCCCGCTTCATGTCTTGCGCGGCGGGCAGGGGCGAGGCGGG
>JBMFHB010000192.1:0-863 GCA_049977045.1 Occallatibacter sp. | reverse complement strand
CTTGAAAAAGAGTTCCACGGCCCAGCGATCCTTGTAGATCGCGGCCACCGTCGAAGCCGCCAGGTGCGGAAGGTTGGTGAAGAACACCAGGATTTCAAGCTTGTCCGCGTTCCAGTACTCGATGCGCCGGAACAGGACCGGCTCCTCACCATCCTTGTCCAGAGCGGGCAGAGAGACGATCTGGTCGCGTAACACGTTTCCCTTGGCCGGAATCACACGATCTTCCACCACCGTGTAGACGGTGTTGGTCTTCATGCGGGTCACGAAATAGACCCCATCCCGAGTCATCTCCGCGAACCACTGGTAATCGTTGTAACCGCGATCGATGGCCAGGATCGTGCCCGGCTCCAGACGCAGGCCGCGCGCCACTTTCAGTTCGCTATATTTGCCCTCCGTCACCACGGCGAACGAAGGCAGGTAGCCGTCGTGGTCCAACAGCAGATGCAACTTGATCGCGCCCTTGGTGGTGCGATAGTGGGCCCAGTCGAACACCGAGATGGATAAGTCGATGATGCTGCCATCCAGGCTCATCAGCTTGTTCTTGAAGCGAAACTTGCGGCGGCTGCGCGTGGCCGTCTCGGCCTGACACTTATCGAGCAACTGCATGAAGATCGACTCGTAGAGTTCCCAGGGACGATTGGCGTTGGCATAAGCCAGGGTCGATTTCTTCGGCGCCGTGCTGATGCCCAGATGCTTCAGCGGCGATTCGCATCCGGCCAGCCCCAGGCAGACCTCGCGCAGCGAGTTCAAATGCGCCATCTGGCAAAACAACATGGCCACGAACTGCTCCCAACAGGTGAACCCCTTGGCGTTGAACTCGGCTCGATGTTGCTTGACTGCCTGGGCGAACTGGCCGCGTGGAA
>JBMFHB010000191.1:0-864 GCA_049977045.1 Occallatibacter sp. | reverse complement strand
GCGCTGGTCCGTGCCGTCTCGATGGTCACGGTGGCAGCGTCTCGAATGCGTACCCACTCGACGCGGCCATCAACCTTGCGGATGCAATAAAACGTCTTGGCCCCGGCCGGGGAAACGTACACGGCCAAGCCCTTCTGTTTTTCGTCATAGACGCGGCGGCGCTTGCCGGGGACAGGCTCCAGCGCCAATAGACTGGCCTTGGTGAAGTTCATTTTTTCGGGCATGACGGCCTCCCTTCGGCCCACTGATTCAGGTTGGACCATCCAACCCATATCCAACCGGATCGCGGTAAATCGGTGAATGTCGGTGAAGGCAGTATCTGCCTAACTGATTGATACGTCAAGATACAGGGGGGTAGATAAAACGCCGTAAATGCTGGGCTTTGAGACTACGAATCAGTAGGTCGGGAGTTCGAATCTCTCCGAGCGCACCAATAAAATTAAGGACTTATCAGAGCATCGGTAAGTCCTTTTTTGGTAAATGGTGCAACCACTGGTGCAACTCGCACCGCTCACACCCATTTCTCCAGCGCCGCAATTACGGCACTTTCCGTCGGTTCGCCCGCAATGCCCGCCTTTTCCAGCAGGGCACGGCACAAGGCCATCGGCAGCGAAATGCGCATGAATTCCGGCGTGTCGTCCTCGAAGTCGGGTGCAACGTCGGATTCCGTTTCGCCGTCGTGGGAATCCGCCGCGTCCGGTTCGTCCCCTGTATCGATGGCGTCCCCGCCGTCATCTTCCTGGGCGCTCACCCAGGATGGCGTCTGGCTCATCGTGTCCGCTTCATCGGCGTCGTCCGGCTCGCCATCTTCCGGTTCGTCTACCCAATCGGGTGCAACGCCATCTTCCGGGTCGGTGGCCTCAC
>JBMFHB010000190.1:0-879 GCA_049977045.1 Occallatibacter sp. | reverse complement strand
GGGCAGATCGTCCACTTGCGCCACCACGCCCTGATGACGATCCGTACCGGCGAGCGCGGCCAGGCGCTCTGCGCTCAGGGTCTTGAGTTCCACACCAGCGGCCTCGACCTTGCGCAGAAACTGCTGCATGCGTGCATCGCGGCGGCTGGCGTCCACATAGACCGCATGGACGGAAGCTGGCGCGGCCCGCAGCCGTGCGCCCACGGCATGAAAACCGTAAAGCGGCTTCATGCGGTCACCGCCTGCGCCGGCTCGGTCAGCCGACCCGAATGCATGGTGCAGATGCGGTCGCAACGCGCGGCCAGCGCCGGGTCGTGCGTGACCAGAACCAGCGTCGCGCCTGTCTCGTCGCGCAGCCGGAACATCAGATCCATGATGCGCGCGCCGGTCGCCGCATCGAGGTTGCCTGTGGGTTCGTCGGCCAGCACCAGCCGCGGCCTGCCGACAAATGCGCGCGCCAGTGCCACGCGCTGCTGCTCGCCGCCGGACAACAAGGCCGGGCGGTGATGCAGCCGCTGCCCCAGCCCCACGGCCTGCAGCAGGGCGGTGGCAAGATCGACCGCGCCCTGCGGCCGCCCGGCGATTTCCAGCGGCAGCACGACGTTCTCCAGGGCGGTGTAGTGGTCGATCAGCTGGAAGTTCTGGAACACGAAGCCGATTTTCTGCGCACGCAGGTCGGCTCGCCCGTTCTCGTCCAGACTCGCCAGGTCGACGCCGTCAATCAGCACCCGTCCCGCGCTGGGCAGGTCCATGCCCGCGAGCAGCGCCAGCAAGGTGGATTTGCCCGAGCCCGACGCGCCGGTAATCGCAACGGTCTGCCCCGAGGGAATGCGGAGCTGGACCCCGGAAAGGATGGTGAGCGCATCGCCAACGTCGGAG
>JBMFHB010000189.1:0-915 GCA_049977045.1 Occallatibacter sp. | reverse complement strand
GGCGGAACCGGGACTGGAACCGGGACACGGTTGCTCGTCCTACACCTAACAGAGCCGCGGTCTGCTCCAGCGAGGCGTTCAACTCGGCCGGCAGCAACACCGCCAATGCTTGCCGGAGTTGGCCAATATCCTGTGTTTGCTGCGCAACCTGCCGCGCGGATGCGACCAACTGCTCATCGGTAATTCGTGGCCTTGCCATAAAGACAAAATAGCATAGTTAGTCTCATCTTGAAAGAGAATTAGAATTAGCCGGGACCACTGACAGAAAGGGGAAGACCAGTCATGAATCAAGTATGCAGCGTATTTTCGCAGATATTGCAACTATTTTCCCGTGGGGAATTCGAGCGGGCGGTGGAAAACCACAAGGCGGAGCGGCACGCCAAGGGGTTCACCTGTTGGGGCCAGTTTGTCTCGATGCTGTTTTGCCAGGTGGCGCAGTTGAAATCGCTGCGGGAAGTTTGCATGGGGCTGGCCGGTTGCGAGTCGCCGCTGAAGCACCTGGGGTTCAGTGAAACGCCGAAGCGCTCGACCTTGGCGTATGCCAACGCGGTGAGCTCAAACTGAACCGAAACCGAAATCAGCTGCCAAAAAACAGTTGAGCCACGGCGGCCATAGTGCGACTGATTTTTTCGCTTCCGGCTTTGGTGGGGATCAAGTGATGACAGTGGGCGCATTCCTGGACAGCGACCCTGCCCACATGGACCTGTCGTCCATCCGGCAGGCGCATAGGATAGGTGGTGGTCTTCCTGGTGAACGTAGTGCCTTGGCACTGGGAACAGGAGAGGGGTTTAGGCGTGGCGGATCTCATGCGGCTTTTTCCTCGGTCAGAGTGATGGGTTGTTGATACTCGGCCAGCAGCAGGGCGTTGCCCGTCTTGATGTAATGCTTCAGGCACTGCAACAAGTAGTCGCGAAA
>JBMFHB010000188.1:0-941 GCA_049977045.1 Occallatibacter sp. | reverse complement strand
CTTACTCCGCATACCCAGTATGCTGTCGCTTAACCGGCGGCGATTCTATGTCTACTTACTTCTGAACTGGTTAATACGTTCGCGAGACTAATTCATCTCGTATCTGAATCAGAAAGCTCTCCGCTCCACCTTCCTCAATGGCTGCAAACGTGACCCCGTCTATTCCCGGCGCCCCGTTGTTCTTCCTCGCCATCTGGTAGGCTTCACGCAGCGTCTCCATCTTGCAGACGTGGACGTATAGTCCCCAGAAACGCCAGGCTGGTTCAGCCTTCGCCTTGACGTATATGTTCCTTCTCAGGTCCTGCAAACGAATGGGTGTGTTTGTCATTCACCCTTGCCTTCCATTTTGTCGGATCAGTTACAAACAGCAGGGTTCCTTGGCTCCACGAGCGTTGCCTCGCTTCACAGCTACTACGAACCCCACCGAATCCCTCTCGTCTTCCACCGACTTCCCGGTGTCTCCGGTTATACGGCTTCCCTGCTCCGCCGATTTCACGGCGGGACGAGGAGGGCTTCTCCAGTTGCTCGGCATATCCTTGTCATCGTGCTGTCGCTATCACCCCGCCAGAGCAGATCGCCGCATCAGTCAGATTGCAACGACCCATGCTGCCTTCGTCCCCTTACCGCAGACTCGGCCTCTGGAACTATGGCATTTCGAGGCCACCTATGCGTTTACTTTCATTACGGCCCGATGACTCGCTCACCACCCGGAAGGTGGCTTTGTCGATAGGCTTCAAGAATTCAGTTTCCCTCCTCCTTGCTACCCAAGCTACGAGGCCTCTGACTCTTGCCTCGGTGGGACTCAATCCTCCCACTGAATATGCCAGCCTTCGCTGGACGCACGGCAGGGCAGCCACGTCGGCACAGGCACGTATTAACCAGTTCAGAAGTAAGTAGACATAGAATCGCCGCCGGTTAAGCGACAGCATACTGGGTATGCG
>JBMFHB010000187.1:0-960 GCA_049977045.1 Occallatibacter sp. | reverse complement strand
CTCCCGTTTCCGGGCAGCGTCGGACTTGCCCGGCAGGACTTCTCGTTCGTAGCGGGCCAGCGCGTCCCCCAGAGTAAAGCGTCGGTCCTGAATCCGCTGGTGGATGCGCTCAGGACTCTGCTCGGCTATCTCCTGTTCCTTTTGGGCCGCCCACTGCTGCGCTTCCCGCTTGGTATCGAAGGTGCCGGTCAGAGTAGGGTACCCTCTGTGGCGGACCTGCGCCCGCCAGTATTTGCCACGCTGATAGATGCTTGCCATGCCTGCCCAAAGGTTTATATCTCGTTGGAAAAAGAGCATACCTTGGGTGCAAGGTGTGGTGCAACCTGTGGTGCAATTTCGGGAAAAAATGGGAAATTCTGGGCACTTTTGTGATTTTTAAGTCCTTGTTTTACTTATATGTTATTGTTTTTGCTCCGCGCTTGAAACCGACTACGAATCAGTAGGTCGGGAGTTCGAATCTCTCCGAGCGCACCAATAAAAACAGGCACTTAGGAGGTTATCCTGGGTGCCTTTTTCTTTGCTGGTAGACATATAGTAGACGGCTGGAATCCATCTCCAGCCGTTCTCATGCACGTTGGTGCAAAAACGCCTTCACCCGCAGGGCTCGGTTTCCTCAGGCGGCCGAGTCTGGCCATACCCGGGTTTTCGGATCGTTTCCAGCCGATGAACTAGCTCCGTCTTCAAGCGCTGCAACTTCATTACGTACTCCAACGCGTTCTCCCTGGAGGTCCACGGCTCTGATCCGGGGCAATACAGCCAGAGGTGGGGGTCCCCGGCGGGTGCGCAAAATGGCACGTCTATGAAAAACCCGAGGTCATTCCAGTTTTCCTCGATGAAGTGGCCGGGCAGCTCAATATCCGGACACAGGTGGTTCCCGTTGATGAGGTGATAGACATGCCCGCCCTCGTAGTAGTTACCGATGACCAGTCCACGGGCTAGATACCGTTTCTTGCTTGGAAC
>JBMFHB010000186.1:0-965 GCA_049977045.1 Occallatibacter sp. | reverse complement strand
CAACTTGACCCCTTACCGATCCCGCGGCCATCCCGCAACAGATCAGAAACGAGCCTCAACTTCGGAATTCAGGCTTATCGAGCAGGGTGCGCGTGTCGCGGTTGGACCAGACCAGTCCTTCGTGAATGCGCGAGACCAGGGGCACGGCGGTGACGTGGCCAGCCGGTCCCTGGACCAGCAAACTGACGGCCTGAAAGCTATGGCCCATGATGTACTCCGGCTTGGAGTTACTGGCCGATTGCTGATGGAGCAGCTTGACGGCAGGCATCTTGCGGCCCTCCTTGGGCGCCTTAATGCCGTCGGCCAGGCAGACCAGCCGCTCCCCCACCGCGAAGGGCTGGAAGAGTCGCAAACACAGTCGCACCCAGCAGGCGGTGAGCGCCTCCAGGTCCAGGGCGCGGCTGTGAAACAGGTGCAGGAAGCGGCGATAGCCCTTGTCGCCGAAGCCGAAGAGGCGAACCATGCTGGTGACGCCGGCCCGCTCCGGGCGGCAGCATAGGCCGACCAGGACCAGGGTCATCCAGAGAAAGGTGTGCAGTCTTCGGCAAGCGGGGCGGAGTGCGCGCACGGCATCGAACCAGGGGATCCAGAGGGGCATAATGCCGATTGAAGCATGAATGCCGATAGCAGTACAGTGCTATCGGTCACAGGACGCGCAAACTCGCACCCTCGGCGTTATGCTTTTAGTCAATGACCATCTCCAGGGAAAAGCTCTTGCTGCGGCAAATCGAGAGAGTGAAGGGGCAACTGGCCGCGCTCGGCGATCTGCGTCCGGGCAGCCTCTCGACGCAGTACAACGTCTGCGGCACACCCGGATGCCGCTGCAAGGCCACGCCGCCCGAGAAGCACGGCCCCTACTATCAGGTCAGTTTTACGCGCAAGGGAAAGAGGGCTCTTCGGCAGAATTTGTGGGTAAGGCGAGGGGTAGAAGTTGATATGGAGGCGGCTTCGCCGCGTCTTGTTCG
>JBMFHB010000185.1:0-1021 GCA_049977045.1 Occallatibacter sp. | reverse complement strand
TATCGCTTGAAATATCTATGCTTTACGCTGGTCGGGGCGGAGGGATTCGAACCCCTGACCCTCTGCTCCCAAAGCAGATGCGCTACCAGACTGCGCTACGCCCCGATGTCTCTCTCGATTGTAACCCGGAAGGCATTTCCCGAGGTGCGCGGAGCCTTTTTGTCCAGGGTGATCGCATGAAGAGAAGGCGTTCGATAGGCAGTTCAACTGGTCGAAGACGTAACCGCGACGCGTTTCCACGCGGCCATGGCCCTTCTCCACGCTTTCAAAGAAGCCGTGCGCCGTCTCGGCCGCCGGATGGGCGATGAAACTGGACCAGAAATCCTTGATGGATTCGGCCAACTTCGGCTGATTGTCTTTGACGGCCAGCACATAGTCGGCACCGCGCGCCCGGATTGCCTCGGCAATGTTGGATTGCGTTCCCATGGCGTCGATGGTTACCGTCGCGCCTTCCAGCGCCAGGGTGGAAAGTAACTCCGGAATGGCGGTCTTCTCGTTGGATTTTTCCGCCGTCCCGCGCTGGCCCAGCACCAGCCCGGCCCCGGCGGCAAAGGCCGAAACCAGATGCAACGCGGTGGCGTCGATGCCTCCCGAACGACCGCTGGTCTTCCACCCCAGCGACGAAGACCTGTCGCCGGGGGCCCCGGATCTTCCCATCGATGGCCACGACCTCGTCGCTCAAGGCGGGTAATACGCCGCGCATCCAGCGCCGGAAAGCTTGCTCGAATTGGCCAGGATCGATCAAGCCAAAGACCCGGCCAAAGGTGTCGTGCGAGGGAATGCCGTTCTGCAAACGAAGATAGCTCCTGAGCCAATCCAGCTTCTCGTTGGCCCACAGTGCGATCTCTTCAAAGGTTGTGTCGGCCCCCACCAAAACCCCGTTGACCGCCACCACCAGCAACTCTACAAAATCGTGCTTGACCTTGCCCGGCTGCCGGGGATCGTGAATCGACACAAAAACGTCGCACAGGCGCATCGGCTGTTCGGTTTCCATCATTACCTCCTGGAAACAGAACATCCG
>JBMFHB010000184.1:0-1027 GCA_049977045.1 Occallatibacter sp. | reverse complement strand
GGCGCGCGCACGTCTGCGCGTTTATGGAGCGTCAGCGAACACCCTTGACGGGTTCCGACCGGCTCTGCCATAAAGCCGCATGAAGCGGGGGCACTTGATAAAAGAAGAAATTTCGGTCATTCTTCCGCATTGCTTTTCAGGGAGGGGCGTTGCGGGGAAGGAACGGACCCGCTGAGGTGGGTACCCGAGCGCACTGAATCCAGGTGGGAGCAGCATAGTGTTCTTTGATCCGGCAGTTGCCGAGGTCGGAGAAGCGAAGCTGGTTAAAGTGACAGAGGTCACTTTCAATTACGAACTGGACGATGAACCGCGTTTGGCGGACCGCCTGAACGCCGCTTCGACGGAGCGGCCATAGCCCGCGGAGGCGCGACGGTACGGGTTTTGGCTTTCTGCCGAAATTATTGGCTACTTTGCCGGTTTCACCCTATCATGTAGGATAGTTTCCGGTTTTTGGGAAGTTTCTTGTACGTCTCCGCCTATGGCCACGAACTCATCTCATGACCGCATCGCCCTGAGCTTTCTCCCGGTCAAGGGAGATTTTTCCTATTCAATTTATCGAAGAGAGTTGAAAGAGACGGACCAATCCGTCCCTGGGACAAGGTGGTTGCCGCGCGATTTGTCGAAGAAGGAAGAACCAGCCGACAAACGAGTCCGTTATGCGGTTTCACTTACCCCGGTTGAGGGTCATGAAGAAGTGACCCTAGGTGCCTGGATTGAGGTTGGATTGACTGCGGATGTGCTGCACCAGGCTCTCGTCAAGCAATGCCAAGACGGAACACTCGCCACCGACGTAGAAATTCCGTCCGACAACTTCTTTCGTAAGATCGCATTTACTCTCGCCAGACACGGCACAGTTCGTGAGGTGATGTGGCTACGTAGCTACGGTCTGAAGAGTACAGGTCAGTTTGGATTCCTTACCGAATTCTCTTTGCGTGTTCCGCCGGAAGAACATTACCCGACCGTAGAAGGTTGGAACTTAGCCTCAGTCAGAAGAATGGGAGACTGAATGAAGACTTCTATCTCGATC
>JBMFHB010000183.1:0-1043 GCA_049977045.1 Occallatibacter sp. | reverse complement strand
TTTCAATATGTTCGCTCACGCTCCTCAATCGATCAATCTCCAGCAGAAGATCCCCGAAAATCGCGGCGATCACCAGCTAAGTTCCGAAATGATCTGGAACAACAAGGATTTGTTTTTAATCCGTATGACCCCTGTGTTGCAAACAAAGTGGTCAACAACAAGCAACACACTGTGCGTTTTCATGTTTTTAATCTTATGAGTAGTCATATTGATACCAAGATCAATGACAATTTTGAAAAATGGTTGAACAAGATGTATGGAGCGCATGGTGAGGTTAAGACAACAAGAGGCAAGCTTCACGATTACCTGGGAATGGTTTTTGATTTCTCCCAGGAAGGTCAAGTCAAGGTTGACATGGTGGATTATATTTCCAACATGGTTGAAGAATTCCCCATGAACCTCAAGCCTACGGATACAGCACCAACCCCAGCATCTGAGAATTTATTTGCTGAAGGTGATGGTCCAAAACTCGACAAGGACAAGGCCGAGTTATTCCATACTTTTGTTGCTAAGGGTCTGTTTGCCTGCAAGCGAGCACGCCCTGATATTCACACAGCTATTGCAGTGCTGTGCACAAGAGTCAAGTCCCCCAACCAAGATGATTGGAACAAGCTGGTCCAGTTGATCAAGTATTGTAATGGGACACATCAGGACAAACTGATTTTGTCAACCGAGGATTTGCACGTCATCAAGTGGTATGTGGATAGCGCCTTTGGAGTGCATCCTGACCTCAAGAGCCACACCGGAGCCGTCATGACGTACGGTGGTGGAGCAGCCCAATCAATTTCGCGTAAGCAGAAATTGAATACAAGAAGCAGCACTGAAGCTGAATTAGTTGCTGCAGATGATACAGCCACTATGATTTTGTGGACAAAATTATTTATGGAAGACCAAGGACATGAAATTGAGAAAAATATTTTGTACCAGGACAACAAGAGTACTATTTTGTTGGAAAATAACGGGAAGCGCAGCACTAGCAAGCGCACCCGAGCATTCAATATTCGTTATTTCTTCTTAACAGATCAAGTTGAAAAGGGCAATCT
>JBMFHB010000182.1:0-1077 GCA_049977045.1 Occallatibacter sp. | reverse complement strand
AGCGGATCGGCATCGACGCCACCACGCTGGAGGCCAACGCCGCAATGAAATCCATTGTGCGGCGCGATACGGGCGAGAGTTACACCGAGTTTTTAACTGGACTGGCCAGGGAATCGGGCATTGAAACGCCGACGCGCGAAGATCTGGCGCGGCTGGATCGCAAGCGCGAGAAACGCACCTCGAACAAAGAGTGGAAGAGTCCTACCGACGGGGACGCGCGGATCGCGAAGATGAAAGACGGCAGTACGCATCTGGCCCATAAAGCCGAACACGCTGTGGATATGGAATCAGGCGCGGTAGTTGCTGTAACTCTTCAGGCCGCCGACCTGGGCGACACCACGACCGTGCATTTAACTCTGGCTGAGGCGGGATTGGCGGTGGCGGAGTTGGTCGTGCGCGAGGCCAAGTTATCCCCTGAAGAGGAACCGAAAGTCAATGTTGACGGGGTCGAGGAGTTAGTTGCGGACAAGGGTTATCACAGCGGCGCGGTTCTTGAGCACTTGAAGGAACTTGAAGTTAGCACCTACATTCCCGAGAGAAAGCAGGCGGGCAAGCGAAACTGGGACGGCAAGCAGAGCGAGCAGCAGGCGGTGGAGGCCAACCAGAGCAGAGTAACTGGAGAGTATGGAAAAGAGTTACTGCGAAAGCGGGGCGAGTTAGTCGAACGCAGCTTTGCCCACTGTTATGAAACAGGCGCAATGCGGCGCTGCACTTTGCGCGGCCATGAGAATATTTTGAAACGTCTGCTGATCCACATCGGCGCGTTCAATATCAGTCTCATCTTGCGGACGATGCTGGGTGCGGGGAAGCCGCGGGAGTTAAAAAACCGGGCTGCTATGCTTGTTTTGCGCCTTTTTGAGTGGCTCACCTGCCGCTATCGGCCGAATGGCTCGGTAGAATCCAGTACCACTCCAATTCTTGCCCTTTCCGGCACCGACCGCTCTGGAAAGCCACAATATCGATTCACTTGGATTCCACTACTTTAACCACGGGCTGTTAAAGTATTACTACTTTGCTTCCTCAGCAGTATTTGTGGGCGGACTCGGGTTCAGGGAGCCGTCCAAGCGTGTGATAAAG
>JBMFHB010000181.1:0-1141 GCA_049977045.1 Occallatibacter sp. | reverse complement strand
GTCGTTGTATGAATTGGTCATCGCACCGTAGCCCCAGGTGTTGGCCACGCCGGCCACCGTGGTGGAGTGACAGATGCGCGCCTGGTGGTCGCAGTTGTTCGTTCCCCAGAAAGACACCCACTTGCGCAGCAGGTAGGCTTGTTCGTTGTTGTGCTTGCTCGATCCGACGACGAAGAGTGCGTCCGGTCCGCTTTCCTTGCGGATCTGCAGCAAGCGCTGCGAGATCTCGTCCAGCGCCTGATCCCAGGAGATGCGCTGATACTTGCCGTCGACCAGCTTCATCGGGTAGCGCAGGCGGTGATCGCCGCGGCCATGATCGCGCAGATGAAGTATGGCTCGGGCGTGCCCTTCTATCGCTTGGAACAGTTGGAGAAGAATCTGGGCATTCCGCTGCCGGCGGCCACGCAGTGGGAGATCGCAAAAGGGGCCGCGGAGAAAGCCCGCCCGGCTCATGAGGAGTTGATCCGTCAGGCAGCGCAGGGCGAAGTGCTGCATAACGACGATACCAGCATGCGCGTCCTGCATCTGGCTCGCCCGCCAGACGACCAACGAACCGGGGTCTTCACCTCCGGCATCGTAGCGATCACCGAATCGGGGTCCCCGCGGACAGGTCTTCGTCCGTGGGGTGAAGAAGGCCGCCGCATTGCGCTCTTTTTCACCGGTCGTCAGCACGCCGGCGAAAACATCGCCGATGTGCTCCAGCGGCGCGCGGCCGAGTTGCCCGCGCCGGTGCAGATGTGCGACGCCTCGTCGTCAAACACCTCGGCGTATCCGGAAGGCGTCAAGATCCTGCCGGCCAACTGTCTCGCGCACGGACGCAGGCAGTTTGTGGAGATTATGGCGAACTTCCCCAGCGAGTGCCGCTTCGTGCTGGAGCAACTGGGCAGCGTGTATCACAACGACGCCTTGGCGCGGCGCGGCAAGATGTCGGCTGACGAGCGACTGCGCTTCCATCAAGAA
This sequence comes from Occallatibacter sp., assembly GCA_049977045.1. Classification (GTDB taxonomy): domain Bacteria; phylum Acidobacteriota; class Terriglobia; order Terriglobales; family Acidobacteriaceae; genus Telmatobacter. The sequence goes on along the minus strand of JBMFHB010000181.1, from coordinate 181 downwards.
CACAGCCGTGCCGTCATGGAATCGCTGCACGCCAGGATGAAGATGCAACTGGACGAGCATCTCACCGAGCCGAACTCGGGCCTGGGCCAAGCCATCCAGTACATGCTCCGCCACTGGTCCGCGCTGACCCTGTTTCTACGTCAGCCGCGTGCTCCACGGGATAACACGATCGTGGAACGAG
>JBMFHB010000180.1:0-1195 GCA_049977045.1 Occallatibacter sp. | reverse complement strand
GGAGCATTGTTGCATCAGCAGCGATCCCACAGCCGTCGACCCGGTAAAAGAGAGCTTGCGCACCAGGGGATTGGAGGTCAGTTCGGCGCCGATGGCCTTCGTGTCGCCTGTCAGGACGTTCATCACACCCTTCGGCAGGCCCGCCTGCTCGGCCAATTTCGCCAGCGCCAGCGCGCAGAAAGGCGTCAATCCGGCTGGCTTGACGACCACCACGCATCCGGCCGCCAGCGCCGGGGCTACCTTGCGGGTGATCATGGCGATAGGGAAGTTCCACGGCGTGATCGCCGCGCAAACCCCGATCGGCTCTTTCAGTACCACGATGCGCTTGTCTCGTTGCGGGTGGGGAATCGTATCGCCATAAACACGTTTTGCTTCTTCGGCGAACCACTCGACAAAAGAAGCCCCATAGGCCACCTCGCCCCGGGACTCGGCGAGTGGTTTGCCTTGCTCGGCGGTCATCAGCCTGGCCAGATCTTCCTGATGGGCCGTGATCAGTTCGAACCAGCGGCGCAGAATCGCTCCGCGTTCCCGGGCCGATTGCGCGCGCCATCCGGACCAGGCCGCATCGGCGGCCTCGATGGCACGCCTCGTCTCTGCCGTACCCATTCGGGGCACGTGTCCCAGCACCTCGCCTGTTGCCGGGTTTTTGACCGCGACCGTCTCCCTGGAGTCGGCATCAACCCACGAGCCGTCGATGTAGCACTGCTGACGGAACAATTCGGCATCCATCAAGGCTGTCATCCAATTCTTGTCTGCTGACATGAGCAAACCCTCTCTCCGCCGTTTTGCACGGGGCATTCGATGCCTCACGCATGGCGGCTTGATCGAAGAAAATACCTTCTTCTCGTCTTGCGCGCCGAAGAAGGAGTCCGCGAACGAACAAACGACTATAGATCGACGCAGGAGCAGTGTCAATCGAAGCTGAAGTGGTTCCTGTTTAACTAGTTTTATGTCAACAAGAAAGAGGATATTTGCTCATCCGATAGATGAGAGTCAGAGCGGCTCTGCGATGCAAGCGATCGCGGGGAATCAGGATCGGGGCCCGACGGCCGCAAAAGCAGGAAAACCGAAAGCCACTATACAGAATATACGTTATCAGACTTTATATGAGCTGCAATGTGGGCCTTCAAAGCGTCAGCCCTGTAGAATCGGCTACGGTAGGCCAACTGGCTTCTTGACCCGGCGCACGCCGAAA
>JBMFHB010000179.1:0-1761 GCA_049977045.1 Occallatibacter sp. | reverse complement strand
GCGCAAAGAGAATGGTTCGTAAAGCGTCCAGCGAATTGAAACGCGTTCGCCCTGGACCAGGGACTAGGGACCAGGGACTGAAGAAACAGGGGAGCAGCGGCCACGAGATTCCGGGAGCGCTCTATCTGCTGACCACTGACCACTTTCTACTGTCTACTGTCTACTGACCACTGTGAACGGCGAACTGTGAATTCTGAACTGAAGGTTCTCATTGCCGGCGGCGGCACGGGCGGGCACATCATCCCGGCCATCGCCGTGGCGCGCGCGCTGGTTGAGCGCTACGGCGCCGAGATCCTAATGGTGGGCACGGCGCGGGGGCTGGAGTCGCGACTGGCGCCCGAGGCCGGCTTTCCGCTGCGCCTGATTGAAGTGGGTCCGCTCAAGAGCGTCTCGCTGGCCACCAGATTGCGCACGCTCTCGCGGCTGCCGGCGAGCATCGGCGACTGCCGGAGCATTCTGCGCGAGTTCCGGCCGGGCGCGGTGCTGGGCGTGGGCGGCTACGCCTCAGGTCCGGCGACGATTGCCGCGCTGTGGCTGAAGATCCCCACGATGGTCTACGAGCCGAACGCCATGCCGGGATTCGCCAACCGCATCGTCGGCCGACGGGTTGCGCGCGCGGCGATTCACTTTCCCGCGGCGGCGCGCTGGTTCCGCAACGCCGAGATCACGGGAGTTCCGGTGCGGCCGGAGTTCTTCTCGCTGCCTGCTCCCGCCGGGCCGCCGCATCTGTTGATCTTCGGCGGCTCGCTCGGCGCCCGGCTCTTCAACACGCATCTGCCCAGGCTGATGCCGGCGCTCTTGTGCGCAGTGCCAGGACTCACGGTCTTGCACCAGTGCGGCGAGCGTCACCTGGACGTAACGCTGGAGGCCTACCGGGCGGGCGGTGCCGATCCCGCACGCTGGCAGGTACGCCCGTTCCTCAGCGACATGGCCGCCGAGTTCGCGCGGGCGCATCTGATTCTTTCGCGCAGCGGCGCCACCACCGTGGCCGAGGAGGCAGCCGCAGGCAAGCCCGCGCTGCTGGTTCCCTTTGCCGCCGCTACCGACGATCATCAGCGCCGCAATGCGCTGGCAATGGTCGAGGCCGGAGCGGCCACGATGATCGAGGAGCGGGAAATGGAAATCCCCGAACGGCTGCTGGCCGCGCTTACTGGTTTAATGAACGATCCGGCGCGGCTGGAGGCCATGTCGGCGGCGGCGCGCACCCAGGCCCATCCGGGAGCAGCCGAACGGATTGCGGATCAGTTGGCGGAGTTGGCAAAGAAACAGCGAGGCGGCGGGTTCGCGGGTTAGCTCGCAGTGCGGCCGGGTGGACGGTACGCTTGCTTTCATCCTTCTTGTTCCCTGCCCTGTACGCAGGAAGCCCGCCTGCCGAAGCAAGCGGGCTTTCGAGTTTCTGGCAATCAGCCGAAGATTACCGGCGTCCACCACCGCCGCCGTGGAAGCCGCCACCACCACCGTGGAAACCGCCGCCGCCACCGTGGAAGCCGCCGCCGCCGAAGCCTCCGCCATGGAAACCACTACTTCCATGGAAGCCGCCTACGTTATGGAATCCACCGCCGTTGTTGCCGCGGAAACCGCCACCGTTGAAGCCGCCACGATAGCCGTTCCCATTGAAGCCACGGTTCACGCCACCGTTGTATACGCCACGGTTGCCGCCAGCGTTGAAGCCACGGCCTACACCGCCGCCCTGATACCCACGGTTGCCTGCGTATCCGCGTCCTGCAAATCCGTTTCCACCGCGATAGCCGTTGCCACCAT
>JBMFHB010000178.1:0-1764 GCA_049977045.1 Occallatibacter sp. | reverse complement strand
ACGCAAGGGACGAAAGACAACCGCAGATCACTCCGTTCGGGATGACATTGCTCGATGAGTGGAGTCGGGATGCAAGGAAAGCAGGACTCCAAATGCGTTTGCCCTGGGTCACAGGCAGGTTTCAGGTTTTTGCGGTCAGTTGCCGGTTCATCGATTTTGGCCGACAACTGAAACCTGAAATTTGCCCCGCATTTACCCTGTTGATTCTTGCCGCAAGAGGCACCTGCCTGCGATGCATCAAACAAAGTGAATTGATTGCGCGTTACGCTTAACTTGGGCTAGTTCTCAGATGTGGCCGGCTTGCAGGTCGATTTTCTCCCGGCCGGGTTAGAACTGAAAAAGGTGGAATTTGCCCAGCGAAAAGGAGATCGGATGAAACGAACTCTGCTTGTCTATGCTTTAATGGCTGCCACTGCGGTCGCGCTGGGGGCGCAGGAAGCCAATCAGTCGAATCCGTACCAAGGAACGTCGAATCCGCCGCCCGACAGCACTATCACCACCCAGGCGCCGCAAGCCGCGGTGCAGTTGAAGCCGTCGCCAAGCCACCGCGCCGCCGCGGCGCCTGCTGCCCAACCGCAGGCATATGCCGCGCCCAAGGCCCAGCCCGCGCCGCCACCTTATGCCGCGGAGACGGTGCCCAGTGAAGCCGCTTCTTCTGCGGCCAGCGTCGACGGGACCGATGCCGGTATTGTGCAGATTGCTCCACCTGACAGCGCTGCCCAGCCGTCGCTGAACCGCCGTGGAGAGATGTCCGATCCCGATGGCGACATTGTGCATGTCGCCCCGCCTCCTCCGGGCGAACTGCCCGTGGGCACCACCATTCGCGCGCGGCTCCTCGGACGCCTGTCGACTGCCGAAAGTCAGCCCGGCGACCACTTCCGCGCCAAGGTCGCCTCGGACGTGTTTCAGGACGGCCAGGTGCTGATTCCCGCCGGTTCCGAGATCGAGGGCAAAATAGCCTCTGTTTCTTCGGGCCACGCGGGCGGCCACGGTTCGATGCGTCTGCTTCCTGAGACGGTGATTCTGCCTAATGGTTCGCGGTTCCATCTCTATGCGCAGCTCTCCGGCGCTCCGGAGACCAGAAACCGCGTCGGCTACGAGGGCGTGGTGACGCCGGGATCGCGCTTGAAAAAGGATGGAATTGAGTACGGCGGTGGAGTGGGCGTGGGTGCAGTGACAGGCGCGATTCTTGGCGGTCCGGGCGGCGCGCTGGCCGGGACCATCGTGGGCGCCAGCCTGGTCTCGGTGCACCTGCTGGTGAACCATCCTCAGGCAACGCTCGATTACGGCACGGTGCTGCTCTTCACGCTGAGTGAGCCGCTTAACCTGGTGCCTGCGCCGGCAAACGGCAACTAAACCGAATCTCTCCCACCCGATCCTGTATGGGTGAGCAACCCTTTGGAATGCAGGCATCACGGCTGGCTGTGGTGCGGGCCTTCATACCCGCACACTCTTCGCGCGATTCACCCGCAAATGCAGGCGACCCACACGTTGTTGGGCCACCTCGCGGCGCAGTCCGCGATTCCAGATGCAACAGGCCCTAACTATCCGTTGGTGATTTTGGCACGAGAGGGATGCATTCTTCTTGGGTTATGGGAATGGGTTGTGGAAGAAACGCGGCCAGGTGTTTGCTCGCGGCTGCGAGGTGTTCTGCGTCGATTTTGCCGCGCTGGCCGTGGCAGCGGTTGTAAAGTTCCAGGCCGAGCTGGGTTGGTGTGATGTCAAAGCGGTCGAATTCGCTGTATGAGGTAAAGTCGAAGACGT
>JBMFHB010000177.1:0-2088 GCA_049977045.1 Occallatibacter sp. | reverse complement strand
CTACCGAACTATCCAACCTCCGCCTGGCCAACAAGCGCCCCTGACCGAACGGAGAACTTGGCACTGTCCAGTTATGGTACTACCGCACCACATAATAGAGGTATTATGCGACACATTGTTTTGAATGGGTCGGCGGTTCCAGGGGTGGAGCCGCCCTGTAGTGGTGCCTGATTCGCCATCGCCGGGAACCGGACGCCGCAATTTTGCCCCCAGGAGTCTGTTATGGAAAAGCGCAAAGATAAGGATGTTTTCCCATTGTCGGATCAACCGCACAGAGCGCTTCTGATCGAATTGAAGGGCGAGAGGGCTGCGGAGGATGGAAGCGAGGCTACGGATTCGACAGAGATGTTCGCGGCGCTCAGTTTGGAGGAAGTGATCGCCTACGTGCGAAACCGCCAGCCGAATGTCGAGATTATGGGGTTAAAGGTTCTCGGCAAGGTGGAAGTGCTGTCCAGCTCAGAACACTTGGTGTAGCGTCCAGTCCGTGGATTAGCTCAGGTGAGGGTGCGCGCTCTTAATCCATGCCTCGACCAGAGTGCTGAACTCTTCAGCACGTTGGAGAAGTTCAGCCGCTTCGGTGGCTGTGGCAATCTGCACCCCGGTGTAGTCGATCACGTTCCGCTTGCGTCTGCATCCATCGAAGAACAGCACCAGTTTGTCGGCCTGTTTCCCAAGGGCGAGGCCGGCGCACTCAAAGCTGAGAGCATGATGCCCAGGAACAGCGGCCACACGGTAGCCCGCGCAGGCCGTTGCCATTCTCGCCACTTGCAGGGCCGCGTTATACGCAGTTGCGAATCGGCGATCCTCTGAAAGCGCCGGAAGAGCTGCGTCAGCCATATCCCGTTTGACTACAGCACGGAGTTCATCGAGTTCCTGTTTGCTCGACTGGTGCGTGTGAATCTTCCGCGCTGCGAGCAATGCTTTCCAACTCATTCTCGGTCCCTACCAGCATTATTTTCTTATTTTTCAGGACCGTCCGCAAAAAGTGGTTCTTCTCCGTAACCTTCTTTGCAAACTCGTCCAAAGAGAAAACGGTCGGGTTGACCTGTCGCCCGACAGCCGTTTCCACCGCCCGCAACCTCGGACTCAACTCCATCGTGCTGACATTGCCCAGCAGCATCACGTCCACGTCGCTCTCGGCTCCTTCTTCGCCGCGGGCGAGCGACCCATAGATAAAGGCAATCTGCAATCCCTTGGTGCGCTTGACCGCGTCTCGGAGCATAGGAACGATGCCGCTGGTCTTTTCAACGAGTCCGCGCAGCTCTGGAAAGATCGGAGAGTCTTCATTGGCCTGGACGTAGCTTCTACGGCCATCTACACGCTTCTTGAGGATGCCGACACGAATGAGCGCATCCACCTCTCGCTGCAGAGAAGAGGGGCCGGTTCCGAGCGAAGCCGCCAGCTCGCTCAGATACCATTCCTTGTCAGGCCGAAGGAACAAGGTGGTCAAAACACCTTGCCGGGTCGGACTGATCAGCGCCGCGAGAGTGGAATCCTTACGCATATCGCGTTTATTATTACGCATATTGCGTAATAATACAAGCCTCAAATCACGTTCACCTTCGGGTGAGATGGTGTCCTGTCAGGACACCAAGTGGAAAGTTTTTCCACGTTTTGTGCCCTCTGTGCGCTCTACGCTTCTTCTCGGCAGGACCGTTTGAGGGTTTGCGTGGAGACCAGGAACACCAAAAGTGGGGATGAAGCGGCGTTGGAGCGGCAGTCCGGTTCGGCGCGGTCGTCGGGCCTTGGGAAGCGGCTCGACCCTGCGCTCAAGTCCTGGATGGACAATGTCATCATCCCCGCGCTGGTACGGGAATATCTGGCAGAAATCGAGAAGCGAAATCGACTTGCAACCACCAGTGTTTCAGAGGTAACGTCCGACAAGGACGGTAATGAGCCATGATTCTGCGTTGCGCCGCCTATGCCCGCTACTCCAGCGACCTTCAGAGTCCACTCTCGATTGACGACCAACTCCGTATCTGCCGCGAATACGCGAAGTCTCGCGGATTCGTCTTTCGTGCGCCCGGCAGGGCGCACTCACTTGGGGGTGCAAGTCCCCTACACACCCGGCAAGGGGAAGTGTTAGCT
>JBMFHB010000176.1:0-2090 GCA_049977045.1 Occallatibacter sp. | reverse complement strand
CACGCTTGGACGATTACCCGAACCAGAGACTACCCACAGATTTTGCTGACGAGGCCGATTTCCAATGATCTTCTACTGTGTCCGTTTCGATGCTTCCCCGAGCTTGGTCTCAGAAGATCACCCTAGCCAAAGAAAGCTAAAGCCGACTCTCACCTTGAACTCTCGAGGTGAGGGGGCATCCTAGTCAATATTATTGATGGTATCGGTGATGGTATTTTGAGTTTTGCTGTCTGTAAATTATTGATTCTAAACATGGATTGGCTCCTCAGGTAGGACTCGAACCTACAACCCTTCGGTTAACAGCCGAATGCTCTGCCATTGAGCTACTGAGGAGTGAGTGGCGTTGAATTGTCCTTCTCTAAATTAACAGAGCCCGCGACCGCCGTCAAAATGACTAATGGACGGGTGGGCTAATGGCGGGATCGGGTTTATGACTAGAGATGTTTTCTGTCACCCCCAGGTAAATTCGATGGGAATCTGGATGTCTGGATGCAGGCTTTTGTGGACCGGGCAGGCCTGGGCCGCGCGTTCAAGCTTTTCCTGGTCTCCTGGGTTCAGCAAATGAGGCACATGAATGCGAACGGTGAGTCGGGCAATTTTTCTGGGCTGCGTTGCCGTCATTTCCTTGTCTACCGAAGCGGTGGCCCCGGAGATGTCGAGATTCAGCGTTCGTGCCGCAATGCCCATAATCGTGAGCATGCAGGCGCCAAGCGCTGTGGCCACCAGATCGGTCGGTGAGAAGCTTTCGCCGCGGCCTTGATTGTCCCTGGGGGCGTCGGTCGAGATCTCGACGCCGGAAGGACCGTGGGTTGCTTTGCAGTGCAGGTCTCCCTGATATTCGATTTGAATATTGACCATGGTTCTCCTTGATAATTGATAGAGACGGGTGGCGAGGAAGTGAATCCGGCCCGCTTCAAGCATCATGACTCAGAGGACAATGAAACTTCAATTACCGCCCGGTACCTTTCGTGCCTACCTTTTTGACTGCGACGGCACGATCGTGGACTCGATGCCGCTGCACTACATCGCCTGGACAAGAGCGCTCGGCGAATGGGGCGCCACTTTTGACGAGGAACTGTTCTATCAGTGGGGCGGCAAGCCACCCATGGAGATTATCGCCGACCTGAACGAGATGCAGGGACTCCAAATGCCGGTCGAAACCGTGGCCGAGCGCAAGGAGAATCTTTACTACGCGCTCCTGCCGCAACTGCAGGCCGTGCCCGAAGTGCTGGAGCACATCGAGGCGCAGCACGGGCGAATTCCTTTTGCTGTGGTTTCGGGCAGCAACCGCGACTCGATTGTGAAATCGCTGACGACGGTCGGGTTGCTCGATCGCTTCGAACTTCTTGTCGGTCACGAGGACTACACGCGCTCGAAACCGGCGCCAGATGCTTTTCTCGTTGCGGCCGAACGGCTCGGCGTTGCGCCTGAAGGCTGCCTTGTGTTTGAAGATACCGCGATGGGGATTGCAGGCGCGACGGCGGCCGGCATGGCATCAGTGCGCGTTCCGTCTCCGTTTGAGCGCCGCAACGGAACCGGAGCAGGAACGGTCGCGTAATCTATTGCAGGAGTTCCTCGGGAGGCCGAGCTTGCAACCCATGCGCGCAGAGGACGAGCCGAGTATCGCCAACCAGCGAGCCGACGTCGCAATTCTCATCTCCATCGCTGCGGCTGTCGCGCTGCTTCATCTGCTCACAAACTCGCGTTACGGATTTCATCGCGACGAACTGCAGTTTCTGAGCGATGCGCGGCATCTGGACTGGGGATTTGTCGCCTATCCACCCTTTACACCGTTCGTTGAGCGCGTCAGCCTTGCGCTCTTCGGTCTCAACATGGTCGGTCTGCGGCTCTTTTCCGTTCTCGCGCAAGCCGCAGTCGTTGTTCTCACAGGGCTCATGGCCCGCGATCTGGACGGCTCACGCCTGGCTCAGGTCACAGCTGCGCTTGCTGTTGCGCTTTCCGCGGTTCCGCTGTTCGAAGGCACCGTGTTTCAGTACACATCCTTCTCCTTTTTGGCTCTACCGCAGAATTTGTGGGTAAGGCGAGGGGTAGAAGTTGATATGGAGGCGGCTTCGCCGCGTCTTGTTCGA
>JBMFHB010000175.1:0-2262 GCA_049977045.1 Occallatibacter sp. | reverse complement strand
GGATGCGAAGACGGTAGTCGGAACGCTTAACAGGAAACTGGCGGGCTGGTCCAACTACTTCTGTCTCGGTCCTGTCAGCAAAGCCTACCGGGCGATAGATCAACACACGACCCGAAGGCTGCGGCAGTGGCTGCGCGCCAAACACAAAGTGAAGGGGCCAGGGACCGTTCGGTTTTCTGACACGATCCTTCACAATGAGTTTGGTTTAGTCCGGCTTAGCCAGCGGACCGCCAGTCTTCCGTGGGCGAAACCGTGATGTTTCCTCCGAGAGCCGGATGCGTTAACTGCGCATGTCCGGTTCGATGAGCGGGATGTGGAAACGGGGCATGGTGCAGATAATGAGGCACCGGCAGACGAAAGAGCCGGCAACAGCTAGGCTGCACCTACACCACCGCGCCACATCTCGACTCTACTCGAAAAGGGTAACACTGAAAATCTGTAGAAGTTGGTAGAGGCTGGCCTCAATGCCGAGGCGTTTGCGCACGATTGCCACCAGCACATAGACCGAGACGGCGATCCAGATTTGCGTTTTCACTGCGTTCTCGCTGGTCCCGTAGAAGGCTTTGATGCGTAAGTGCTGCTTGATCCAGCGAAACAACAAGACGACATAATGCCCATCAACATCGGCCGGATGAAGTCACGATCCACTACCGGTTCCACCCGTACCATTCCCAGACGCTGCCAGTGATCCGGTTTTACGAGCGGTACGGCGAGGCCAGTTACGTCGTACGCGCCGCCGGCTTGCGGCCGCTGGCAGTGCCGGAGTGGATGACGCACCCTGAGACTGCAGAGGCAAAGGTTGTCACCACGCCGCGCCTGCCCGTAGCCGTGCTCCTGGCATTGCGTAACGAAGCCATGGTGGGTCTTTCCTCCTGTGAGCAAATGGTACAGGAGGAATACCCGGATGTCTCTGCGAAAAACCAGATACCAGCGGCAACTCTTCGAGGAAGCTCTCCCCGTACCAACCGTATATCTCCCGCCAGCCGTGGTGGAGCAACTCCGCCAAGGGCTGACGGAATGGATGCTGGCCCTGGCAGCCACGATGCGCAAGGAGGCCGGCGATGAATAAGATCACGTCCGACTATCTGGCGCGGCAAGCCTACGTGTATATTCGGCAGTCCACCCCAGGCCAGGTGAAGCATAACCTGGAGAGCCAGCGCATGCAGTATGCGGTTGCAGAGCGGGCCCGCGCCCTGGGATGGCGGGAAGTGGAGATCGTCGATGAGGACCTTGGCATTTCGGCATCGGGGACGAGTCGCCCGGGCTTCGAGCGTCTGCTGCACGCGGTCTGCGATGGCAAGGCAGGTGCGGTCTTCAGCATCGAGGCGGCATCGCGATTGGCGCGCAACGGCCGCGAGTGGCACACGCTGTTAGAGTTCGCAAGCGTGATGGGCGTATTGCTGATCGATGCCACGGCTGTGTACGATCCGCGCCTTGTCGATGATCGTTTGATCCTGGGCATGAAGGGGACCATCAGCGAGATGGAAGTCGCCAACTTCCGCGCTCGCGGTCAGGCAGCTCACCATTCAGCAAAAGAACGAACTTATGGATTTCGCGCGCGACTTACCGCGGTTGTGGAATGCGCCTCAGAGCACGCCAGCGCATAAGAAGCGGCTCCTGCGCATCGCTCTGAAGGAGATTATCGCAACCACGCAGAACGATATGATTCGTCTGGTGCTGCATTGGCAAGGCGGCGATCATACACAGATAGAGTTTGCGAAGGTACGCACGGGCCACCACCGCTATGACACCGAACCTGAGGTGGTAGAGATGGTCCGCAAGCTTGCGCGCGTGGAAACCGACGCCAGAATCGCGTCGATTCTGAATCGCAACCAGCAGCGCACGCCGCACGGGGAGACCTGGACAGAGAAACGGATCTGTTCGCTCCGCAATCGCAATTCGATCCCCGTGCATCAATCCGGAGAGCTTGAGCAGCGCGGAGAAGTTTTCGTAGGCCAGGCTGCGAGGCAGTTAGGGCTTACGCAATCGTCCATTCTGCGCCTCATTCACACGGGGATCTTGTACGCAACGCAAGTCTGCGCCAATGCTCCATGGATACTGCTCAGGTCGGAAGTGGAACGGTACCGCGCGGTAAGATCGAAAGGCAACACCCCACCGTCGGCAATTTCCACGGTTGGGCTCTTTGAAAACAAGTGACATACGAAGGAGTGCACCATGTCGAGTTCTTGAAAAAGAGTTCCACGGCCCAGCGATCCTTGTAGATCGCGGCCACCGTCGAAGCCGCCAGGTGCGGAAGGTTGG
>JBMFHB010000174.1:0-2392 GCA_049977045.1 Occallatibacter sp. | reverse complement strand
CAACATACCAAACATGGTAGATTTTGTAAGTTGTTGATTCTAAATGGCATGAAATCTATGCCCGACAGGCTCCTAGTGCTCTGGCCGCATAATTGTGTACCTGTACCGCCGGTCTCCTGACCGGCTGTAGTGCGGGTCTCCGGACCCGCACCTGGTACGAATTCATACGGTCGCGGTACTAGTTCGCGAACCGCAGCGACAATGTGGTCAATATGGCGCATGAAAAGGTATGCGGCGATGCCGGCAAGAACTTGGGATCGCCGAAGCTTCCAGATTGTCGTATGAACCGCGCGCGTCAATCGGCGCATGCTGTTGTAAAAAGACGGCAGAATCAATCCCGTCGCTCACACGTCCCCGTCATTCCGCTTTCACTTCAAAAGGTTCAGTCAGTTGCGAATGATCGCCGCTGATGGTGGTTGCCGTGATCGTCAGCTTATAGCGGCCAGGAGGCGCCACGACTCGGCCCCGATCGGTAAAGAGGTTGGTGGAGATGGTCAGGCTGTCGTCCTGCGAAAGCGTATTGGAAAGATCGACCACGGAGCTGGCCAGAGCACAGGCCGCTGTGGCCGGTTCAACAGAGCAGGAGAGATGCACTCGGCCAGAGTAGTTCTGCGCGTGCAGGGTGATGACGCTGGCCACAGAAGAGCCATCGGTGGCTTCCACAGGCTGCCATTGAATGGCTGGTGCGGGAACCTTGGGAATTGTGTAGACCCTGACGTAGTCGACGACAAGATCCGCGGGACTCGGGGTTGTTGAGTCAGGATTGCCCGGCCAGTCGCCGCCCACGGCGAGATCCATGACAAAAAAGAAGGGATGGTCGAAGACCCACTCGCCGCCCTCAGGTAGATCGCTCGAATCCCGCACGAAGAAGATGTTGGCGGGGTCGTCCACATAGAACTGGATCATTCCCTGCGACCAGATGATGCCGTAGGTGTGGAAGTTGCCGTCATCGACACGGCCGCCGTCGGGCAGCTTGAAGTCGTGCCAGAGTCCGTTGCCTCCGAAATAGCGCGGACCATGCAGGGTGGAGCGGATCGTCGTGGGACCGAGGCCGTTTGTGCGCTGCGTGAACCCGACATTCTCCGCGATCGTCACCGAGCCTGACGCTGGCCATCCCGTCGTGAGATAGTTGGAACCCAGCATCCAGAATGCAGGCCACAAACCGGTCCCAACCGGCAGTTTCATTCGTGCTTCGATACGGCCGTACTGAAACTCCTTGAGCCCGCGCGTGGTGATGCGAGCCGATGTCCATCTACCGTCGGGGTTGCGCATGGCACGCAGCACCAAGTGCCCGTGGCCGTCGAGAAATGCGTTAGGCCGATGCGGATCGCAGCCCGGAGGATTGGCGCCACTCGGCGCGCAATAGGTTTCCGTCTCGCGATTGCCCCACCCTTGATTTCCGAGCTCATCGTGGCTGCCCGTGTCGTAAGTCCAGTTTGCCGGATCGGGAAGCTGCTGCGCCGCGCCATTGAATTCGTCGCTCCACACCGGCTCGCCCCATTGAAATCCTTGTGTCGCCGGCGGTTGGATACGCTTGGTGTGTGTGCCCCAGAAGTAGCCTGCGATAAAGACACCGGCGGCGGCGGCAAGGCCAAGAGCCAGCTTCAGGATGGGGCTGCGCAGAATGCCGAGCACTCTGGCTCGCGCATTGGATCGCGCGGGCGCTCGATCCGCGGAACCTGTTGCCGCAGCGGCAGAGCTTTCTTTTTCGGCTGCATCCAGCGAGCCAGCGACTGCGAGCTGTCCGGTATTGTCACGGCGCACAAACTCTGGAACGTAGTGGCCCAGCGGCAGCACAATCTGGAGGGGATGGTCTTTCCATTCGCTGCTGTAGAGTTCGCTCAGCTTTTTGCGCAGCGAACGGGCGGTGACGCGGACAATGGGATCCACGTGAGAGTCGAAGCTGGACTCCCGGCGGCCGAGGGCTTCCACCGCAATCGAAAATTCGCGAATCTCATCGGCCTGGCCGTCGAAGTATTTGTTGCAGATGTAAGAGAGGAAGCGCACCAGGTTGGTTGAGCGGCTGAACTCGATATCGTTCAGAACGCGCTGTAGTTCCTGGCGTTCCTCATGAAAGTTGCCTGAAGGTGCTTGTGCCGAATCCGGTTCCGGAGACACAGACGTGCCCGGGGTCTCTGCCTTTTCCCACGATGCGCCAAAATGCATTTTCGCCTGCCGCGCCATCCCCACAAGAGCTTCGGACTGGAAATCCAGCCCTGCTGGCAAATGAACATTCTCTGCCGAAGGCTCGGGCTTTCAGCTTGGGGAATTTATAAGGATGAATCATAGCACCTTGAAGGGCGCAAAGGAAGGAGGACTCTTTTCCAATGCAAGATGAGCCTGAAGGCAGTACGTGATTCCAACGCAAGATGAGCCTGAAGGCTGGGTGGTC
>JBMFHB010000173.1:0-2510 GCA_049977045.1 Occallatibacter sp. | reverse complement strand
CTAAATGGCAGAACAGCTTCCAGGTCTACTGATGTGTGTATGTACGGGCAAGTGTCCCGGCTTTGAAAAGATGGACATCTGGGATTTCATCAACCGGGCGCGCGTGGAACTCCCTGTCGAGTACGGCGCGATTCATCCCCAGTTGTGCGAAGTCGATGGGGACCGCTTCCTTGGTGATTTTCTCGAAGCCAAGCGTCCTCTGGTGATCGCAGCCTGTGCTCCCAATATGCAATACAAGATGTTTCGCGACGCCTTTGCCGCAAAAGGGATGGACGTAAAACGAGACATGACGCCGCTGGACATTCGCGATCTGACGACCGATGAGGCAATCGAGAAAGTCTCGGTGAAGCTGCGCGAGATGGGGGTGAAGAGCGATGTCTGAAGCGACCTTCATGGGAGTTCCAAGGAACAAGATCTCGTGGAATCCGACGATCGACTACGAGAAGTGCAACTTCTGCATGGAGTGCGCCACCTTCTGCCCGCATCGCGTCTTCGAGCAGAGCGAGGGCGACCGCAGACTCGTCGTCGCCAACCCTAACAACTGCGTAGTCTTTTGCCGCGCCTGCTCGAAGACCTGCGGCCCGGATGCACTCTCGTTTCCTGACAAGCAGGCAACCATTGCGCAGATCAAGCAGATACGCGAGCAGGAGAGTGTGCAATGAACAGCGCGATTCTATCCTGCACGGGGCTCGATAAGCCCGAGGGGTCTGTAGCGCGCGAGGTTGCGATCCGCATGGCCTCCTCCGCGAGCAGCGAGGTTATTTGCCCGGTACTGTTGAATCGCTCGCTGGCCCGCTACAAGAAGGTGTTGGCCGAAAATCCGCTGATCGTGGTTGACGGCTGCTCGACGCGCTGCGCCAGCAAGCTCGCGGAAAGCCTGGATCTGAAGATTGATCGCAAGGTTCTGGTTGCGGACGCGTTGAAATCTTCCGGGTTGACGCTGGAACCAACGCTCAACCTGGGAGCGAATGGTGTGGCACTGGCACAAACCATCGTCGACGGTCTGGTACAAAGTTTAACTGCCCCGGCTTCGACCGTGCCGTCTGCTGCGCCGTCGACGGAATTTCCTCCGCCCGGGGAGTACCTGGTCGTAACGCACGACAAGTTCGAGTTTCGCATTCCGGCCGCTGACTACTGGTTCAACGAAAACGACGTCTGGGTCCGGCCGCTGGGCGACGTGGCGCGCGTAGGGATCTCCGACTACATGCAGCAGAGCCTGACCGACATCAATTTTGTCGACGCGCCCGCAATGGATCTGGCGGTTGAGCAGTTCGGCGAGTTGGGCACGCTTGAGTCTTCCAAGGCGGTGTTTGAAGTCGTGGCTCCGGTTGCGGGCACGGTCGTAGCCGTGAATCCGGAAGTCCTTTCCAATCCCACCCTGATTAACGAAGACCCATACGGGAAGGGATGGATCGTGGAAGTGAGGCTGGCTGATTGGAAGCAGGATGTTGGCTTATTGCTGGACGGAGCTACCTATGCAGCGGCTGTGAAGCACAAGGCAGAAGAAGCGTGAGAGGAACGCACGGATGGCGCACACATTGAAAGACGGAGATGTATTGGTCATACCCTGCAGCGGGATCGGCAAGGTGCATGGGTTGATCGGCCGCGAGGCCACGTACATGGTGACAGATGAAATGGCCCCTGGGAACACAGCCACGCTTTGCCTGGCGCTGCTGGTCAAGGGTGATCCGGAGGCGGTAGAGGCAGTCAAGAGCCATCGCTGCATCACCATCGACGGATGCGCGAAGGCCTGCGCTCAGAAGAATGTGGAGATTTCCGGCGGACGCGTTGCAAACGCGATTCAGGTAGCCGAGGCGTTCCGTAACTTCCGTGGCGCCAAGCCAGGCACTGCGACGGCGCTTACCGAGGACGGCTGGAAGATCACGCAGGCGATTGCCGCAAGCATCACATGCGAGGCGGCGAACTTACAGGAACAGGAGAGTGCGGCGCTATGAGCACGAACACAGCCAAGGTGGGCATCATCTCGTGCAGCGGCGAGGCACTTCCCGAAGGCACCATTTCGCGGCTGGCGGCGCGGCGCGTTCTGGAGCTGTTGCGACCGGATCGAACCGTGACGCTTTGCCTGCCGTTGTTTCTTGCCGGCAACGAAGGGGAGCGCAACTTCGCCCGGACCCATCCGACGATCACCATTGACGGATGCGACAAGCAGTGCGCCAAATGGGGCACGGAGAAGCACAGCGGACCGGTGAGCGTTTCGCTCGTGGTGCCTGAGATTTTGAAAAGCACGAACGATGGCTGCCACTGCTCGACCCGTGTGTTGACAGAGGAGGATACCGAGGCAGTGTGGACCGTCGCCGAGCGGATTGCGGCCGAAGTTGATTCGGTGCTGGCATCGTCTGCGCCGGACGGCGCCGAGAACGTGGAGTCCGATACGGGGCGAGGACATTGCGCATGTTCAAGTCCGCTGCCGGGCGGAAAGCTCACGATCGGGAGCAGGTCCGTTGAGATTCCGGGTCTGCCACTGATTTTTGCGCAATATGCCAAGCAAA
>JBMFHB010000172.1:0-2620 GCA_049977045.1 Occallatibacter sp. | reverse complement strand
GCGGGTAAATTTCCGAAGTCGGAGGATCAGTGACCACTATATGTAGAGTCTACTGTACTCAGGCAGCTACCCCACTAGGCGGATAAATCCGCGTCAACGATCTCAACATGTCCGGTGTTGATCAGCTTATGGACGTGTCTAACTGCGTCCAGTGCACTGCGGTTGCGACGATAGGCATACTGCTCCGGTGGTAGATCGGCCTCAAATATGGGGTCGAGCACCAAAACCGCCGCCATCATCACTGCTCGATCCCGGATGGCGGGCACGCCTAATGCACGCTGCGTTTTCCCGTCCGGCTTCGGTATATACACCCGCCGCACGGGAAGTGGTCGATAGGTTCGGCATTTCAACTCTTGCGCCAGTTCGTCCAGCCATCGCTCAACGCCGTAGGCCGCGATGTCCTCGAACGTCTGATTGTCCACACCGGCTGCGCCACCGTTGGCTCAAGGGGATGCCATCAAACCGTCAGAGACCTGGTTGCTCCCTGCCGATGATTCCCGCCTGTGCTCCCTTTGCCGCGCGGCTGTGACTGGCGACGGGATTACCTGTAGGCCTGCTCATCGGCCCAATCCCCAATAATCGGAAGCCTGAATCGCTTGCCGTTCGCCGCGCTGATCACGCACCAGAGCCATACCAGGAAGGCGAACGATACCGCGACACATGCGATCACGATCAGAACGCGCACTCCCAGGAACTTCATCAACGGCAGAATATAAGCCAGGAGGTAGCCGAAGCTGATGGCAAAAACGTTGAATACGAGCGACTGCCAGGCGTGGAATCGCACATAGGGCCGCTTGTTGTAGCGCCTGATGGCCAGAAAGAAGATGGCCATGAAGGGGGTGAAATAGGCGACGGCGCCAACCGTATTGTCAGATAAACCAGTTTTTTTAGAGTCTGGCATCTTCCCTCCTTTCCGCTGTCTGGAGAGGGGCATCGATGTGAAGTGTACACGCTGGACCGATTTTTTGTATTCGTTTCATTGCGGGGCCAGGCAAACCGATGCGGGCGGTTCAGTATGTACCTTCAGATTAAATGACGTGAGCAATGAATGTGCCGGAGTGAACGACAGAAATCGGAGGACGATTCCCGGATGCGAGCGTATCAGAATCCAGATCGACGGCAATCTCATTCGCAGTGCACTCACAAAGACAGTGACGAAACCGATTTCCTGTTGCTCGTTCGAAGCGTGAATTGGCGCGCGGCGGCAAGAAATCCCGATGCCCATTCCGGCGTTGCGGCTGCATGAAGGTGCGTATAGGCCGCCAGGACGTTTTGCCTAACGAGGCCATCGCGGCGGTCGAAGCATCCCGTGCCGCGGAGAACGGCGCACGCTGCAATAACGGCTTCGTCGCGGTTCACGATGCGCGAATAGTGGAACTCGTGGCCGCGCAGGGCGGCGCCAAGCGGAAAGTACGCGTTTGGCGTGTCTACACGCAATTCGCTGTACCCGTGGCCCTGCGGTGTGGCGAATGCCTCCACGTCGATGGGAAAGACGTTCGCCATTGAGTAGCTGGCCCCGCGCCAAGTGAGGCTGCGCGCCAGCAGCATCAGGCCGCCGCACTCGGCATAAACGGGAAGTTTCGCGGCGCACGCCTCGCGCAGTGAAGCCAGAAAGCCGGTATTCGCCGAGAGTGCCTTCGCATGGGTCTCCGGGAATCCGCCGCCGATATAGAGCGCATTGAGGCCCTCGGGAAGCGCCGTTGCATGGAGCGGGGAGATGCCGGCCAGCTCAGCGCCTGCACGCTCCAGTTCCTCGAGATTTTCCGGGTAATAAAAAGTGAATGCCGAATCGCGCAGGTAGCCGATTCTGAGTCCCTGCCCATCCGGCAGCGAAGGCCGCATGTCCGCGGGCGCCACGAGCGGCGGAGCGCCGCGGGCGATGGCCAGCAGCGCATCGAGATCCAGGCGATTTTCCATCCACGCGAGCAGCTTTCGCTCCACGCTGTCCATGGTCTGGTGTTCATCCGGAGGAACAAGGCCAAGGTGCCGCTCGGGCAGAGGATTCTCGCCCATACGAGGCAGCGCGCCGAGGACCGGCACGGAGCAAGCCGACTCGATGGCTTCTCGCAGAACCTGCTCATGCCGCTGACCGTTGACCTGGTTCAGCACCACGCCTTGAATCGAGATGCGAGGGTCGAGCTTTTGGCAGCCCAGTACCAGCGCGGCCGCCGTGCGTGTCATCTTCGTCGCGTCAATCACGAGTACGACGGGTGCCCCAAGAATCTCCGCGAGGCTCGCGCTCGAATACGTTCCTTTGGCGTCGAGTCCGTCGAAGAGGCCGCGGTTGCCCTCGATCACATTCACGCCATCCGCTGCGGCATGGCGTGCAAACGAAGCGCGCACGACATCGGCGCCCATCAGGAATGCGTCGAGATTTCTGGCCGGGTGCGCCGAGGCCCATTCAAGCCACTCTGGATCGATGTAGTCCGGGCCTTTCTTGAAGGCGCGCACATCGAGGCCTGCGCGGCGCAACAAGAGCAGCAGGCCCAGCGTCACGATCGTCTTGCCCGAGCCGCCGGAGATCCCTGCGATGAGCACGCGCGGGTTTCCGGCCGCGTTGTAAGGTGAGCGGGGCACGTTTATAGGACGCCGTCTTTGGGCGGGATCTGGATGTAGGAGC
>JBMFHB010000171.1:0-2819 GCA_049977045.1 Occallatibacter sp. | reverse complement strand
AAACTCAATTCAATGGGACTGAAAACAAGCCGCTTAGCTACCGATTTCAAGCTGATTTTTCGTGGAACTTCGGCTTAGTCTCGGTCAGCGCAGCGTTGATTGCAGCGAGAAACGAGTGCCGCAATTCAAGCAACAGCGAGCAAAACTGAAAAGACCGAATTTCTTGCTGTTAATTAAGGGTTCTCTGGTTTGTCAGTTGCGTAGGGATAGCTATAGCGAACGACCTCAATGCTTGCCTCACTGTCTTCGAGGGTCACTTCAAGAATCTGGTTGGTGAGGTCGCCATCAGCATCGAGTTCGTCCAGAGCCTCAACGAAAAGTTCTCTTTGGAGTGCGAGGTCCATGCCCACAGGACCATTGAGGCAGACAAGCCCGGCATGAAGCACAACGTCGGCATACTGGCCCTTGGTGCCGGGCGCTTCCCGTGGCCCGCGAAAGTCCTCGCTATTTTTGGTTACCAGCACCCAGTCCTCGTCCAACAGGATTCGCTTGAGATCCCAGTCTTTCCAGCCGGACTTACCGATCCACACGACATGCGAGGCCTCGTGATGGCCTCGCTGCCGCGCCATGAGAGCGAGTTCTGAACTGAGGCATTCGTCGATGAGAAGTCTTGTCACTGTGCGATCGACCGGAGCTTGCGGCGAGACGAAATAATCTTCGCACCTGCGGGCGGCACCATGCGTTGCCTGGGTCTGCCGCGCTGTGGATTGGCGTCCGCATAGAGCGCGGCAAGTTCCACCTGCGCCTGATTCAGGCTCGGATACGCAGAAAGAATTCTCTCCATCGAAATACCGGCGGCGACGGATGCAGCAACATCGTACACCGGTACCCGCGTTCCCTTGATCACGGGCGTGCCACTTAGAATTTCGTCGTCCACGGATACCTGAGCGCGGGCCGCATTCAAGCGCAGCAGGCGCTCATCCACGCCCTTCCAAAACGGCGCAAGATCGATCGTCAGGAACCCGTCCTGAATAATCTTCGAGGCTAGCGCAGGATCGGCAGCAGGTCGGCTCGCCAGCGTGATCGCGCGCTGCCGCTCCTCCGAGGTCAGCCGGCCTGCCGCTCCAAAGTAGAAAGCAATGAAGACGCAGGCATCGCTCTTGAAGAACCTGGCCTCGCGCGTGTCGTAGAAGTTCTCCGGTAAGATGCGTTCGTCGATCACCCGGTGCACGTCGCGCACCGATACACCGGCTACGATAGCGGCCTCGGTCGGCGTCAGGGTCTCGGTTGTTGTGTTCATGGAATCCTCCACGCTGATCCGATTATAAATCTTCCGAGCTGTCGGAATCAATACCACGCATCGGCCTAAAGCCTGAAAATCCGCGCAATCTCTGCCGTTGTTTGGCAGCGGTTTCGACGGCGTGGGTAAAAAAGCATAGGTCAGAAAGAGTTCGTCCGGGTATGGGGAAAGAGGTCGGATTGACAGCAGTCATGGGTTCGTTAAGGGTTCGATAAGGGTTCCCATGGGTTCCTCAGGGCTCTTTTGGTGTCGTCCATTGCCCCTGTTTTCTGTTAGTTACGATTTTGGTCTCGGCTGTCACGGCAGAGGTCGCGGGTTCGAGCCCCGTCGTCCCCGCCATACATTCCAAAGCACTTACGGGATGTTTGGGACCCAAGTGACAACGAAATCTGGGCACGATATGGGCACAATAAGCTCGTTACCGAGCAAAATTCGCCTGCTTCCCAGAGTCGTTTGTGCCCACGTCGGGCACCATCATCCTTACAACCCTGCTCTGCGCGGCGCGCTTGGTCGAGTTCACGGCCTGGGTGTAGATATCCAACGTGATCCGGCTGTTCGCGTGTCGTAAGAGCTCCTGAACGGTCTTGACATCCTCTCCGTTGGCCTTCAGCAATGTGCCGAAGGAGTGGCGAAAAGTATGCCACCCGATGTTCTTGTGGATGCCGGCTGCGCGTGCCACCGGCCGAATGTAACGCTTCATCAGATTGTCCGGCCAGTAGGGTTGTTTGCCCTGCATCGTCGGACTGGCGAAGACGTAATCGAGTGGCATTGGGTAGGGACTCTGACGACGCCAGCGCAGAAGATCCTCTGCCATGTAGCCGTCCATCGGGACAGGCTTGGCCGAGGCTTCCGTCTTGCAGTCGCCCACCACCTGATGCCAGATCGAGCGGGTGACACGGAGTTCCAGATTCTCAAAGTCAACATCCATCCAGCGCAGAGCAAGCAGTTCGCTGACTCGAAGCCCGGTCGCCGCGTCGAGCAGTGCCAAGGTGCGCTCTCGGACAGACAGTTTGCTGAGAAGAAGCTGGAGTTCCGCCAGTTCGAGAACATCAGGCACCTTCTCTCGCTTCGCGCTCTGGCGCACGAGCTTGATGGGGTTGCGATCAACCCACTCGTACCGCATCGCGTGATGAAAGATTGCGCTCATCAGATTCCGAATCTTGGCCCGTGTAGCCCTTGCCCGCTTGATGCTGTCCAGCCATTCTTCCACTGCGACTGGCTTAACCTGATCT
This sequence comes from Occallatibacter sp., assembly GCA_049977045.1. GTDB lineage: Bacteria > Acidobacteriota > Terriglobia > Terriglobales > Acidobacteriaceae > Telmatobacter. The sequence goes on along the minus strand of JBMFHB010000171.1, from coordinate 347 downwards.
AACCTGTAGCTTCCCCAGCGAGGAAGAATCCAGGCCCTCAGATATACAGCCGCGCATAATTAAAGGGACATGGTGATCAACAAAAAGGAGTCAGGTAGGACCGGATCAGTTCGGGTTGGGACTGCATTTCCCCAAAGACCCGCGTCAGAGTGGCGAGCAGGGCGTCCAGGCCGCCAAAGAAGCGATTGTGCGTGCCGTTTTTGCGGGTGTGCTGCCACAGCCGTTCGGTAGGGTTCAACTCCGGCGAGTAGGGCGGCAATTGATGCACCTCCAGCCAATGCCGGTTTGACTTGAACCATGACCAGACCTCCGCATCCTTATGGTAGGAGGCGTTGTCCTGAATCAAG
>JBMFHB010000170.1:0-2841 GCA_049977045.1 Occallatibacter sp. | reverse complement strand
CGAGTTTGTGCACGAGGTGCGGCGCGAGAAGAGGAGCCACGTGCTCTTCATGTCGCAGTATGCCGAACCCTGGAAGCACCGCATGTTGCAGTCGACCATCGACGCGGTGCGCTACTATCCCGAATTCCCGCAAGGCTCACGCAACTGGGACGAGCGCGTATTTCACCCGGACGCAAATGGGGCGATTCGCCCCCTGAGCGAGTTGTGGCCCAACGGTGTTGCCCCGCGCGCGATGCGCTGGGTTGTCGCCATGGTGCAACTCATGGGCCGGGGACTGGTATCGGGCGGCCTGCGCATGGCCTGGAGCGACTCCGATCAGTTGCGCCTGGCGCTGGGCGAGCAGGAATAAGACAACCGGTCCGGTGGAGTTTGAGGAGTCCCGCGAAGGCGCGGCGGCACATGCTTTTGCGCGCGCTTACTGAAGACAACCGGGCAGCACGAGTCGAGATCCAGATCTTTCGACCGGCCGCGCAGTGGAAAGGCCATTATTTCTTCCGCGATGCAAGTGCCGCTCCACTCCTCAGGTCGAGCGTGAAAGGCATTTCGCGGTCGCTCGTCATCTCCCATCCCGTTCCGCGCAGCAAGCCGTCATCAGTGCTCGCGATGGTCACTCCCTCATCGGAGAGTTTTGCCGACTCCCACACCTCACCGGCCGGCCCCCAGGCAAGAATCGAGCGGTGGCCGGTAAACAGCAACAATCCTTCCGCGACCGCCGCGCGCAGTTCGAGGACCGGCCGGTAGTGAATCATGGTGAAGCGTTCGGGCGCCGTGGTATCGATCAGATAGGCGTAGCCGCCTGCGACGGCACAGATTTCTTCCGGTCTTGGAGTGGACCAGATCCCGGTTGGCGCAGCCGGATGGCGAAAGCCAAGGGCGCAGGTGGCGAGAAAAGACGCCGTATCCGCGGCATGAGGGTGAATCATCACTTCAAGCGCGCCGCGCTCGACCTCTTCTGCGTCGCGCGGATAGACGAAGTGGCGCGGCGGCAGAATCAACGGCCGCGCGGTGAGGATCTCAGCCTGCCACAGATGTGGAAAGCTCAGGTCGACAAGCGGCTTCTGGCGCGAGTCGGGAATCAGGATGGACCTCCATGAGAGTATCCGGCACGCAACGGATCAACATGGCCCGCTCACTCCGCCAACCACGCTTTCCCGTTCACGGCTGCACTTTGTAGTTCAGAATCCACTGCAACTGCTCTCTGGTGTCGGGAATGGGGTAGCCGCGCGCCGCTTCGATGGCGGCCAATGCATCCTTCACGTTCCAGCCGAGATGGATCAAGGTACACGCGGCAGTGAGCGGCGAGCGGCCAATGCTGCCGCGGCAGTGCATGGCGATGCGCTCGCCGCCGTGCAGGCGGCCGGCCAGGCCGGAGACAAACTTACGGAACGCGGCTTCACTGGCCGGCACGGAAACGTCCTGAATCGGGTAAGAGAGAAAGTTCATACCGAGCTTTTCAGCAAGCGGGCCTTCTTCGCCAAGGCCGAGCCAATCGGCTTCCTCAGGCTCGAGCAGAGAGACCAGTGTTTGCACCCCGCTGCGCGCAATCCGGCGCAGCTCGTCCTTGAGAGCTTTGCCGCCCGGCGGGCAGAGCACAATCGCCAGCGGCGCCGGTGGTTTTCCTTCAATCCAAAACACCGATTCCACGTCCTCAAGTCCTCAGGAATTATTTTGCGCGCTCGATCATCGCGACACTTTCGATGATAGCTGGTCCGCACAGGGCTCATTCCGCATCTCTTGCCGGCTGCATTTCCCGTGGCGAGCAGGGGGTTGAAGAAGGGAAGCTCCTCAAAAATGCGAAAATACAAACAGCGCCGGGCGCTGGGGGTTACTTGTTTCCGGCCTGGGGGATTGCACAACGATGCTGCGCGTTCTGTCGACTCACATGTTTCTGAATCACCGTTTGCACCCTGGACTGCTGGAGCATGCGGAGCGCTCTGGCGCACAGGCGGTGGAGATCTTTGCCGCGCGGCAGCACTTCGACTACACCAACCGCGAAGACGTGGCGGAGCTGGCCGATTGGTTCCGATCGAGCGCGCTGGAGCCGTTTTCCATGCATGCCCCGCTGTTTCCCGACCGTGAGATGGGACGTTCAGGCGCGCCCGCGTTGAACGTGCTGCATCCGGAGAAGGCGCGGCGCATCGACTCTATGGACGAGATCAAGCGCGCCCTGGAGGCGGCCGAGCACATTCCGCTGCGTAACCTTGTGCTGCATCTGGGCGAGCGCAACGACGAATGGTCGCAGCGCACGATTGAGCTTGCGCTCACAGCGATCGAGCATTTGGGCGCGTTTGCGCGGCCGCTCGGCGTGCGCCTGCTGGTCGAGAATCTTTTGAGCGATCCTACGACGCCGCAACACCTGGTGATGATTCTCGAACTTGGGCACCTCAATAACGTGGGTGTCTGCCTGGATCTGGGTCATGCGCACATCACCGTCGGAACGGCGGAGGCGATAGCGACTCTCGGAAACCGCATCGTCTCGGTTCACGTACACGACAACCACGGCACGAAGGATGAGCACCTGTGGCCGGGCGGCGGCACCATCGATTGGGGAAAGACTGTAGAGAACCTGAAGGCTCTCTCTACGCCGCCCGCGACGGTGCTAGAGATTGCCAGCGCTCAGGCGGATGCGCACGCTACGCTGCCGGAAAAGATCGAAGCGGCTTTCGCGTTGTTCCAGTAGTTGCGCTGAGTACAGCAGACCCTGCTGAGCGAATCTCGCTGTTTCCCGTTAAAGAGCCGGACGGCGCGGCTGGTTAGGCGCGCCCACTCTTGTCCAAGACAGCCTTTCCTGTGAATTGAGCAGTTGATTTCACTGGACATAGGTATCCTCCTCCGGCAATA
>JBMFHB010000169.1:0-2964 GCA_049977045.1 Occallatibacter sp. | reverse complement strand
TGGGAGAAGTGGGAATCCCGCCGCCCTTGCGGGATTTCCAAGCGCAGTGGAAAAGTCCCGCTCTTGGACTTTTTCACACAGCGGCATCTTCCACCGCCAGTTCACACCCACAAATTCTGCTATAGAGCCTCAAAATCAATGACCTATTTAACCTGTTGGACATGCATGGCCCACTCGGATTCGGAGTCCGCGCCCCGACTCCATTCAACCGCACCGCGCATTCATTCACAGGTAAAGAACAATTCTTTGACGCCCGGAGGCTTATCGGCGCAAAAAACGCTTTGCGCATGCTTCTGGGGGCCTCATTCTACATAGATTATCAGCAATGTATTCGCTTGAAGCGCGATGTGCTTGCTCAATACCTTGGCTTCGCCTCCCGCCTTGGATTGCGCATGCAGCGCCAAGGAATGGACTTTGCCGCCCGGCACAAACTCGATCAGCCGGAATTCTATAAAGGCGATGTTGCCTTCGTGAGTCTGAATTATGATCCTATTGCTCTCTGGATACAGTTCATTGGCAACCGCGAACTGAACAAGAGCGCCAGCGTTCCGCATATAGGATCGCCAGCCGTTCCTCTCGAGATCTTTCATGATTTTGGTCATCTGATTCCAGCGCGGCGCATAGGCAAGGGAGAATCCGAATGGCCTTGGTATCCAATGAACGAGGCTGTCGCCCAAAGACTCAACGAACCGCGCGCGAGCGCTTCCAGAGTCAGGCTGATCAAATTCCTGTTTCCGCATGGTTGTCTGTGCTGGCGAGAATGTCCTGATTGCGGCAAGCTTTCTTCTTACCACGGAGATCAGTGGGACTTGTTCGCCTCGGGATTGTTCCCACCACCACCCTTGCAAGCCTTTGATAAAGGAGCATGTCCGGATTGGATCACTGGCGAGGAACGCACCCAGCGTGATAAAGGCGCAGTAGACGCCAGAGCCTGCCTCCATTGCGGCACGTTGACTTATGCGCATCATACACAGACGGTGATGCAGAGTTCGTTCAAGTCCGAACCTCCCTCTTTCATCGAGGAAATCCAGCGCGACCTGCGGGCTGTCGCAATGGCGGCAAACCATATCATTTTTATGGGATACTCACTGCCGCTGGACGATGTAGACTATCGCGTTCTTCTCTCAGTCAGACGCCAACGCAAACAGGAAATGGAAAACGGTAACGTGCGTTGCACGGTAGTCAACCTGGATAAAAAGCACCCTGGTTGGTATGGCCCAACAGAATTGAACAGCGAAAACCCTCCAGGGGGTGACACTGTGAAAGCCGCGCGCGACATATTCGGTGAGGAGAATGTTCGCTTTTACGGTGGGGGCGTTCCCGATGTGTTTCTCGATGGAGGCATGGCGACAGACTCAGCATTGGATAAGCTTCTGAATTGGTCTTCATGATTGCTGGACCAGGTGCTCTCTACGCCATATCGCTTTCGCCGTCTTCGTCTTTGTGCACCTTTTGGGTGACAGAAACGGCGATTTTACGCCCGGCTGGATGTTTGGCGCGGGAAGAACGTTTCAGGGAAATCGCCCGCATTTCAACGAGCATTCTTTGGCTGCGATCCTCTTTGTTCGTATGGTTTATGTCTGGGCGAAGTTCCGCCACAGCAGAGGTCAGGCCCATCAACTGCAAAGTATCCATATACGCTGCAGACTTCTTCATTCGGTAGGCTGTGTGCCCTTGGCAACCGGAGAGCGCGCCGCCCGCCGTCTCACGCATCGAGCGCGGCCAGCATGGCGGCCAACTCATGCACGCCAATAGAGGTGGTCCGGTCGTTGATGGGGTAACTGCCGCTTCCCGCGTTGACCACGAAACGGCGGTCTGGCTTCAGGTCCTCACAGGCGATGTAAAAGCCCTTCTCCGGCCGCCCGGCAAGGCTGCGTTTGATCTCGATGGCCCACAAGCCATGGCCGGGAATCTCCAGGAGCAGGTCGATCTCCGCTCCGGCCGCGGTGCGGAAGAAGCTGGCCACGGTACGCTCCGGTGCCGCTTGCAAAAGATTTTCGACGACAAATCCCTCCCACGATGCGCCCACCACCGGATGACCGGCCAGGTCGTTGTGCGTCCGGATTCCCAGCAGTGCATGCACCAGGCCGCTATCGCGCACGTAGACCTTGGGCGATTTGACCAGCCGCTTGCCCACGTTACGAAGAAAGGGCGGCAGCCTCCGGACCAGCAGTAACTCCTCCAGCAGGTCGATGTGACGATGCACAGTTGGCGCCGATATCTGCAGCCCTGCGGCCAGCCGCGAAGCGTTCAGCAGCGTCCCCTGCCCATGCGCCAGCATCGTCCAAAGCCGCTCCAGCACCCCTGCCGGCACGCGTGGTCCAAACTGTGGCACATCGCGTTCCAGATAGGTGCGGATGAAATCCTCGCGCCAGCGCAGGCTCACATTCTCGCCGTTGGCCAGATAGCTGCCGGGAAAGCCGCCGCGCAGCCAGAGCCGCTGCACCGTGGCCTCGTCGGCCGGCATCTCCAGCGTGAAGAAAGGCCCCATATCGATGTAGGCGATGCGCCCCGCCAGGCTCTCCCCGGACTGGCGCAGCAACTCCATCGAAGCTGAACCGAGGATGAGAAATCTCCCCGTTCCGTGGCCCGCCCGGCGTCCCTCGTCGATGATGCCGCGCAGTTGCTGAAGCAGCTCCGGCACGCGATGAATTTCGTCCAGCACCACCAGCGAGTTCTCATACGGACGCAGAAAAAGCACCGGCTCGGCCAGCTTGTCTCGGTCAGCCCTGGCCTCCAGGTCGAGATAGACGGTGCCGGGGCGGGCGTCGGCAATCTCTCGCGCCAGGGTTGTCTTGCCCACCTGCCGCGGCCCGATCAGGGCAACCGCCGCCTGGTGCCGGAGCGCAAGCTCGATGGCCTGTGTCACAGATCGTCGAATCATTCCCGCATATTACACGACGAGTATTCAATATGCAATGTTATTCCTTGCTCTGAAAATTCCCACGGGACGGTGGCACCTCC
>JBMFHB010000168.1:0-3092 GCA_049977045.1 Occallatibacter sp. | reverse complement strand
TCTACCATGTTTGGTATGTTGTTGATTCCATGTCGGTTACAAAATCTCAAATGCTTATGCCCGACGCACTCCTAGTAGAGCGCATGACGCGCCGACCGCACCTCCGCGGCCAGCACCTGCAGAATCTTGAGAGCCAGCGTCGGGTCCGACTGCATCAGAGCCGTGAAACTGCTCCGGTCGACAAAGCTCACCTGCGCTCCGGCGTGCGCCACGGCTGTCAGCGAATAGGGCTGATTGCTGATCAGTCCAGGCAGGCCCAGTATCGAGCCGGTTCCGGCCCTGGCTGAGACGATTGGGCTGCCCTGGAGCGACGTCATGCTCAGCTTTACTTCGCCCTTATGGACGATGTACAGACCGGCTGCCGCGTCGTCCTGATGAAACAGAATGCGGTCCGTGCGGCAATCGATTGGTGCAGCGCGCTTGCTGAGCGCACTAATCAACTCCGGATCGGCCAAAAATGCAGTGGGGTCAAGTTGCACGAAAAGCCTTTCCCTAGCCTCTACAATTTTTTTCGTCAGACGCTGCCGTGAGCTATCGAGTTCAATCATTCCACTGATCGTGAGTTGTACTCTGTGATATACGTCACAATTTTCTGGTCATGCGCATAGTCCCTGCGTATTGCTGGGGATTTGCCCGCTGGCCGATACTGTTGCGCACACGGGGCAGTGAGCGTGGCCAGCGAATGAGGAATCGAGTCCACAGCCTTTTGCGGTGTCACTTCCAGACGTCCGCTCAATTAAAGTAGGAATAGTCACCTATGGCCGGAATCCTGCATAAGATTCACACCACGCTCGAAATGATCAAGTGGGAGCACTCGATCTTTGCCCTGCCCTTTGCGCTCACCGCGATGCTGCTTGCGGCCGGTGGCCTTCCCACGTGGCGCACGGTTGTGTGGATTGTCGTCGCCATGGTGGCGGCGCGTTCCGCGGCCATGGCCTTTAACCGCTGGGCCGACGCCGATCTCGACGCGGTCAATCCACGCACCGCCAGCCGCGCCATTCCCGCAGGACTGCTGACGCGCAAGTTCGTACTTGGCTTCACTTTTGTCGCGGTAGCGATTTTTCTGCTGGCCGCGGCAGAGCTGAACTGGCTTACGCTGTTGCTTTCACCGCTGGTGCTGGTGGTATTGCTCGGCTACAGCTACCTCAAGCGCCTCACGCGCTTCTCGCACCTGGGTCTTGGCCTCGCGCTTGGTCTTGCGCCTTCGGCAGCATGGATCGCCGTCCGCGGCAGTCTCGACCCCCGCATTCTGGCGCTCACCGCCGCGGTTACCTTCTGGGCAGCGGGATTCGATGTTCTGTATGCGTGCCAGGACTGCGAGCACGACCGTCAGGCCGGGTTGCGCAGTCTGCCGCAATCGGTGGGTATCGCCGAGGCCTTTCACGCCGCCCGCTTCATGCACGTTGCCGCGCTGTGGATGCTGGCCTGGTTCGCATGGCTGTTCCACTTCGGTCTCGCCGGCTGGCTTGGCGTCATCGCCGTGGGCCTGCTGCTCCTCTATGAGCACGCTCTCGTCTCGCCGCGCGACCTGCGCCGGCTCAATGCCGCCTTCTTCACCATGAACGGCGTGATCGCCATGGTCTTTTTCGTCTTTGTCTCCGCCGACCTCTGGCTCCGCCGCTGAAAGGCGTAGGGAACAGGCAATAGGCAACAGGGAACAGGGAACAGGGAACAGGCAATAGGGAACAGGCAATAGGGAACAGGGAACTGATATGGGGCGGCCCTCGCGCCTGTGGTATGGTGCGAACAGGCAGCGCAACACAGCTGCGCGCAGAGGGAGCCAAAGACCACGCCATGAAGATCGCCATCCAGGGAGAGCCCGGCGCGTTCAGCCACGAGGCTGCGCTCAAGCTCGTTCCCGGCGCGGAGATTCTACCCTGTGCGCTCTCGGCCGAGGTCTTCGCCGCGCTCGACGCCGACGTCGCCGATGCAGCCGTCATCCCCATTGAGAACTCGCTCGCCGGCTCGGTTCTTGAGCACTTCGACCTGCTGCTTCGCCACGAGGTGAAGGTTGTCCGCGAGACCCTCGTGCGCATCCGCCACAACCTGATCGCCCTGCCCGGCGCTGCTCTGGGCCAAATTGACCGCGTCTATTCGCATCCCGTCGCGCTGGCGCAGTGCCGCCGCTTTCTCGCCGCGCATCCCAGGATGAAAGCCATTGGCTTCTACGACACCGCCGGCAGCGTGAAGCAGCTCATGGAACTGCGCGATCCGGGAGTTGCGGCCATTGCCAGCGAAGCCGCCGCGATCCACTACGGCGCCGAGATCCTTGCCCGCGGCATCGAAGACGATCCCGAAAACTACACGCGCTTCTTTCTCGTGCACCGCGCCGCCGAGGCCCGGTCCGATCCCGAAGCCAACAAGATGAGCCTTGCCTTTACCCTCGAAAACCGCCCCGGCTCGCTGGTCGCCGCGCTGAGCGCGCTGAGCGCCATCGGCACCAATCTGACCAAGATCGAGTCGCGGCCGGTGCAGGGCAAGCCCTGGGAGTACATCTTCTACGTCGACTGCCAGATTGGTTCAAGCGCGGAAGGCGAGCGCGCCCTCGACGCGCTCCACGCGCACTGCGGCATGGTGAAGGAACTCGGCCGCTACCGCGAAGCCCGCGGCGTCCAAGCTCCACCTCACGGCAGCTTGTAGTCGAAGTCGTAGAAATGCTTCCCATCCTCGATGCGGATGACAAACGTTCCCTCGATCCCCTTGAGTTCGCCGGTCCCCGAACCAGGCGCCGCGATCACTTCCATCTTCGGTCCCGCGCCGTCCATGCTGGCAAAGTGCTGAAGAACGAAGCTGCCGTGTCTGCCGGCGAGGATTCCCGTCACCACCTCAATCGCCACGTAACCCGCGGCGCCCTGCCTGGGATCGCCGGCCGTGAACATCTCGCCGATCGTCGTCGCCTCCAGATCGCCGTGAATCGTCTTGTTGATCGTGTAGCGGCCGATGCCTTCGGCCGGTGCGGGCGACAGAGGATGAACATCGACGGTGAAACTTCCTTGAGCGTGGTGCATGGGGGATCTCCTTGTGCGCCGGTTAAACCGGCGAGGTGTAGTGAATGAAAGTTTCATACGGTGAAGGATTAGCGATCCACACTG
>JBMFHB010000167.1:0-3119 GCA_049977045.1 Occallatibacter sp. | reverse complement strand
GCCTTCCGGCCCTGCTCCAGGGTTATCCCCTTGCTTTCGCAATAGTCAAGCACGAGCGCTTCGATCATGTTTGACAGTGTTCGATGCTCCCGCTCCGCTGCCATACATAGCAGTTCCTTCATCTTCGGAGATAGACGCAGGTTCACAGTTTCGGTCTTGCGCTCGATTTTGCTCATTGATTGACTCTCGCGACCACAAGTGGCACCCTATCCGAACGCAACGTTAATGTAAAGACAATGTGCGCCTCAAGTCCGATCTCAGGTCGCAAAGTCGATGCGATGCGACGAAGCAGAAAGCGCAAATCCGGCCCGTTGAGCAAGTCGGCGCAAATGGCGCGCGTGCGCGGTGCCGACACCGGGCCGGAGATGGTCTTGCGACGCGCTCTTTGGCAGGCCGGATTGCGTTACCGCGTGCGTCCCGGCATCCTGGGTCGACCAGACTTGGCTTTCATGAGGTACAGGATCGCGGTGTTTGTGGACGGCTGCTTTTGGCACGGCTGCGAGGAGCACTACAAGGCGCCGGCGACCAACGCCACATTCTGGTCGGAGAAGATCGCCCGCAACCGGAAGCGTGACCGGAACGTGGGAGTCTCTCTCGGAAAGCTCGGCTGGGCCGTGCTGCGCTTCTGGGAGCACGAGGTGGAACATGATCTCCCATCGGTCATCGACCGAATTCGATCGGAGATCGTTCGATCGCAGGATGGTGCTCGCGTGCGATATAAGACGAGCCACAAAACACGAGCCAAGTAACCAAGTGGAACAATGAATCACGAACAGATCGCCTCGGCCCTTCTGTTCTGAAGGACATGATGGGCGCCCAAGACCAGGCGGCACCTCTTCGAAGCACCTTGTCCTGGAGGCGTCGCACGGTCGGGGAAGGCCGAGGTCATGGCAAGGCGCATCGCACAGTGGGTAGACATCAAGGGTGTGCCCATCACACCGCCAGATCCGGTGGAAGCCATCAAATTCCGCATGGGTCAGAGCGATTTGTCCGTCAAAGATCTTAAGCTGATCATTGGCAAGAGTAACCGCGTCTACGAAGTCCTGAACTGCAAGCGTCCGCTGACGCTGGCCATGATCCGCAGACTGCATAAGAGCCTGGGTATCCCCGCCGATGTGATGATTGCGGAGGCGGTTGCCGAATGATCAGCCGCATTAAGTGGGAGTTCAATCCGGAAATGTCAGAAGCGGCTGCACAAGGGGCCTGGCAACAGGTGATGTTGGCAGCATCAGGCTGCGATGCGCCCACGCCGCGCCTGCTCACGCAGCCTGTCCAGATACTCCGCCACGTCCCGCGTGTCGGAAAACCGCATCTTCCCGTCCACGTAGGTGGGCAGGTCGAGCTTGCCCTGGGCCAGGCGTGCATGCAGCGTGCCGGGAGCCAGCCCGAGCGCCTCGCCGATCTGGTCAATGGACATGCGCGGGCCGTATTTCTCGAACAGCAGCATGGTGGTCAACATGCTCATCTCACACCTCCGTACACTCTTGCAGTTCGGTCACAAGCCGAGCAACTGCCTCACCGGGCGTTGCCGTAATTGGGAAGCTGCACGCCAACATGAGGTTGGCTGGCAGCCCGAAGTCCTCGATCAGCCCGCCGTCGAGCTTGTCGCGTGCCCGACCTTCGCCGTCGCGCCAAACTTTCCGTAGCACGGCGGACCGCTCTGCCGTGTGCCAGTAGTCGCCGATCCAGCCGACCACCGGCTTGCCAATGGCGTAGGCGAAAGCCGCCTCGAACACTGCTCCGCTATCCGGTTCTGCTCCACGAAATGCGCTCAGATTCACCAGCACAGCATCACAGCCGCGAAGCAGTCGCATGTTGTGCTGATAGATTTGCTCTGCAGCTGGGAGTGGCCCCTCTGTTTGTAGCTCCAGACCATCAGTTGGTGCCACGGCATCCAGGTCGGCTTGTGCGCAGATCGCCCGCAGGCGGGCATATCGCTCCTCACGGTCCTCGAAAAACAGGTCTGGCCCGGCCAGATAGACGCGTGGTTTGCTCATCGTCGCTTCCCTCCGAGCATCCTTGCTGCAAGCCACACGACTGCAATGACGGCAACTGCCAGAACTGCCGTCTGCAGCGTGGTCAGGTGCCGCGTTGCCTTGAAAATCACGTCATAAACCAGGCCATGGATGACCGAACTGACTACCATGTGACCGATGTCCAGGTGCATTACGCGTCCTCCATCGCTGAGCCGAGGGCCATGATGGCTCCAAGGCTGGAGACGGCCGAAATGCAGACGTCCCGATTGGGCAAATGGCCCCAGCGCAGCGAGATCAATGCGGCACGGGCTGAATCCAGCGCGGCCGCGCTTTGCCCGCTGCTGCGCATCGCCGCCTGTGCCCGGTCGACATGGCGGATCGCTGCTTCGACATCCGCTGGTGAAGGGCGCATGCCAATGCGGGCAAAGGCAATCAGCCGTTGTGGCAGTTCGAGCAGGTCAGTGTGCATGGCCTGGTTTCTCCTCAATCAAAAAGCATCGTGTGCGGCCAGTGCCTTGGCGATTTTCTTGTCGGTTTTATGGGCGATGATGAGGCGCATGGTGAGATCCTTTGTTGAGTCAGCGGGACGCCTTGCGGGCGAGGGAAACGGAGTACCTCTTCCAGATGGCCCAGAGCAGCTTGCCAACTGAGAAGAGAACGGGGGACAGAAGCACCAGCTTCACCCACAGCGGCGCGATCCAGAGCAGATGACCGACGGCGTAGAAGGTGATCATCATGATGACGATGGTCATTCCGGCGTTTTGCATTTCCGCTCCTGTTATGGGTAGGTATGGGTATACTCAGAAAGGCGCCGGTGGGGTAACCCCTTGGGCTGCAACACAGGCCGATGAGACGACGGAAAATGTCTTGGCAGGCGGCTGTATTGCGTATGCACGGCCAGTTCGCCAAGCCAGCTGGGCGCCGCACCATGCCGTCTCCTGACCCCATGCGTCTTTTTCAGCTGGAGTCACCGAGACCTTCGATTGCACGATACGTGTTCCAGACATGCTTGCGTTCGCACTTGCCTGGAAAAAATCACGATCCTTTCCTGGCCATGGCTCGGGTTTGTTGACTAGGGCAAGCTCGTCAGGGTTCTTCAGAAACCACTTTGCAGCATCGGCCTGCGCACACTTCCTCTCGATG
>JBMFHB010000166.1:0-3202 GCA_049977045.1 Occallatibacter sp. | reverse complement strand
CATCCTGAGGAGCCGAGCGACGAAGGATCCGCGGTTGCTTTTCTAGTTCACTTTCCACACGCGGACCTCCGGTTTGAGAACCCGATTTCACCGGACCACGTCGCGTGGAGTGAAGAACCACCGCGGATCCCTCACTTCGCTCGGGATGACATTGCTCCATGAATGGAGTATGCGTGCAAAGGACCAGGCCAGATGCGATTGCCCCCCGTATGTTGCTCCCCGCGTCAGGCAGCGGGAGCCGGAGTGAATTTTTCCGCCAAATTCGCCCTTCGGCTGCACATCCCACCCCGGTTGCCGGCGCATCCAACCAATCAACGAATGCGGCTAGAAGCGTAATGCGAAGCCGCGATTCGCTCTCTCGTTCAAAATTTCAGGCACGAGGTCTTGCATGAAGGTTCGATTGGGTCGTACTGTAGCCGTCTCGCTTTTAACCGCTCTGGCATTGCTGGCCAGCGCCTGCAAGTCATCTCCGAAACCCGAGGGAGCCGCGAATCAACCAGCTCCGAAACCCGCACCGTCAGTGCCCAACATCAAGGTAACTCCTCCGGTCCAGGCAAAGGCGAAAGCTCCCAAGCCCGGTCCGACTGCCAAGAAGCAGCCCGATACCGAGGCCTTCGGCACGGGCAAAGCGACTGTTCATCTGAAAGGAAACAAGAGCCAGCGTTCCTTCTGGACCGAGCAGTTGGATGTCGACAGTTCCGGCAACCCCGTTCTGGTCGATGAGGCATGGGACAACCACGACAAGGTTCTTTACATTAGCAACGATCGCACCTTCACCTGCGGCAACGGGCAAACCGCGACTGGATCCACGCTGATGGCTGTCTACGCCAAGGGGAACCCGCGCAAGCGGCCCGCTGGCTCGGGCTGGTGGGTTACGGAGCTGCATAAGGGCGACTGCGCCGTGCCCAGGGACGACACCTACGGTTGCCGTTTCGATGCCGCGGGCAACAACAGCGACTGCGGGGAAGCCCAGATTATTCAAACCGATACAGGTGACGTGACCATTACGCCGCTGCCTCAGTCGGGGGACTCTCAAGGCGGTGCATCCGGTCAGGCCACACCCGGCACAGGCGGTTCTTCCACCACCACTCCTGCCACTCCTGCACCCTCAGGAACTGGTTCAAGCAACCAGTAAAATCGGCAGCCTGAAGCCGGATCCCTGCTCTCGCGGCAATCCCTGCCGCGAGAGCAGGTCCAGGCTTGGCCTGCGCCTCAACGCACGGCTGCTGCGAGAGGCTGCGCTGGTGAGATGACGCGCTCCGCTGTGTGATTCAATAGAAGAGATGGGCAATCCACGGAGGTCGACAATCAGGGGGCGTTGGATCGCCGCCACTCGCAAGCTGCGCGAGTATGCAATGGTTGTGCGCTCGCTCGCTAACACCTCGCACCCCGTACTGGTGCAGATTGTTCCCACGCGCTACTGCAACCTGAGCTGCGCGTATTGCAACGAGTACGACAAGGTCAGCCAGCCGGTCCCGCTCGATGAGATGTTCCGCCGTATCGACGCGCTGGGCCGCCTGGGTACGGCCATGGTGGGTATCTCGGGTGGTGAGCCGCTGACGCACCCCGATCTCGATGCCATCATTCGCCGCATCCGGAAGACGGGTGCCATCGCGGGCATGATTACCAACGGCTTTTTGTTAAGTCCCGAGCGCATTTTGAGCCTGAATGAGGCCGGTCTTGACCACATGCAGATCTCGATCGACAACATCGAGCCGGACGAGGTGTCGAAGAAATCCCTGAAGACCTTGGACAAGCGCCTGGAGATGCTCGCCGAGTACGCGGAGTTCCACGTCAACATCAACTCGGTGGTCGGTGGCGGCATCCGTAACCCCAACGACGCGCTTGTGATCGGCAAACGCGCCCTGGAGCTTGGCTTTGAGTCCACCATCGGCATCATTCACGATGGCGACGGACAACTGAAGCCGCTCACCGAGGACGAGGCGCGCGTCTTCCACACCATGACCAACCGCAGGAAGACCAACTATGCGCAGTTCGATCACTTCCAGGAAGCGATCGTGCAGGGCAGGCCGAACAAATGGCGCTGCCGCGCAGGCTCACGCTACTTGTATGTGTGCGAAGACGGTCTGGTGCACTACTGTTCGCAGCAGCGCGGTTTCCCGGCCATTCCCGTGGCGGAGTACACACACGCGGATGTCAAGCGCGAGTTTCTGACCGGCAAGAGCTGCTCGCCCCATTGCACCATCGGCTGCGTTCACCGCATCAGCTACATCGACCACTGGCGCGCCCCGCAAGACCGCATGATCTCTCCCGGCCGCCAGGATCTGGTGCAGATCCAGAATCAGACAGCAGGCACAAGCAGTAGACAGTAGACAGTAGACAATAGACAGCACGCGGCAGACAGTTGGCGGCTGCGCGCTGTCTGCTATTTGTGTGCTTCTGCCTTGTGTGCTTCTGCCATCACCTGATCGATGGTCTGGAAGAGCTTGCTGGAGTCTGCCACCTCAACATACGGCGCGACGTGCGGCGCGTTGGTGACAATCCAAACCGTCGGCGTATGGGTAATACCAATCCTCTCGCCAAGCGAGCGATCGTTATTCACCAGTTGCGCCAGCTTGCCCGTGGGGTCGATCGCAAAGGGTAGAGCAATGTTATGCGCGGCGGCAAACTTCCGCGTCCAGGCGTTCATCTCGGGCAGGGTCTCGATCGAGATCTGGTTGGCAAAGATGTAGTCGCGGTACTCGTTGCCCAGAGCCTCGCTCTTGGTGTCGAAGTAGCGCGCGTTCACTGCCGCCTGGTAGCTCCAGGCGTGATAGGGCAGCGGAAAGTCGTGGCGAATCCACGGAATATGGTATTTCTCGGCTGCCTCCTTCAGTAGAGGGTTTTCTCTCCCGCACATCGGGCATTCCATGTCAGCGAACTCAATGATCGCCACGCGCGCGCCTGCCGGGGGCTTGAGGGCGGAGGCGTCGTGTACCTGCGTAGTTTCCGGCGCGCCAAACTGGGCGCGTGATACGGGCACAAACAAAAACAGGACCGCCGGCAGCAGCGCCAGCACGAGACGAGTGGATTTCAGTCGTACTGGGAATCGAACGGCTAGGTTCAGTGGCATAGAAATTTAGACAGCTCCCTGGAGATATTCTAACGGCAGAGAATGCAGGGGCACTCTTTTCCAATGCAAGATGAGCCTGAAGGCAGTACGTGATTCCAACGCAAGATGAGCCTGAAGGCTGGGTGGTCA
>JBMFHB010000165.1:0-3275 GCA_049977045.1 Occallatibacter sp. | reverse complement strand
ATCGAACGCCATCCGGCAGCTTCTTCGCCAGGTGCGGGAGCGCGGAGAAAGCGCCATTGTCTACGACCCGGCGATGGACTTTGTGAGCGAGTTCTACTCGCCCGCGCGCGGCGATTTGATTCTCAATCCGCTGGACCAGCGGTGCCCGTATTGGAGTCTGGGCGAGGAGATCGACCGCGACGAAACGGCGACGACCATCGCCGCCGCGTTTCTGCCGGAAAAGGAGTACGAGAAAGAGTTTTTCACCGATGGGCCGCGCCGGATACTGGCCCATCTGCTCAAGCGGAGGCCGCAGCCCAGGGACATTCTGAGGATGATGGCCGAGCCGTCGCGGATCGAGTTTGCGGTGAAAGGAACACCGCTGGCCGCGTTGCTCGATGCGGGAGCACCGGCACAGCGGGCGGGTGTGCTGGCGAGCCTAAATATGGTGGCCGATTGTCTGGAATTGTTGCCGGAATGGGAACACACGAGGCCGACCTTTGCGACGGCAGAGTGGTACACAAGCCGGAAGCGTTGGGTATTTCTCACGTCCACTCCTGCCTATCGCGCAAAGATTTTGCCGCTTCATTCCGTATGGCTCGATTTGTTCATTCTTCGCATGATGGGCTACTGCGAGGACCAGACAGCGAAGCCGGTATGGTTTGTTTTGGACGAGCTGGCGAGCCTTAACAAGCTGCCGCAACTCCATACCGCCGTTACCGAAAATCGCAAGTATGGGAACCCTGTTGTGGTGGGCTTTCAGGGGCGGAGCCAGATTGAAAAACGCTATGGGCAGGATGCCGAGGCCATGCTTTCGCAGCCCGCAACCAAGCTGTTTTTCAAGACTACTGAGCCACGCGCCGCGAAATGGATTTCCGATGCTATCGGGGAAATTGAAGTGGAGCGATTGAAGGAATCGCGCAGCATGAACTTGTTAGGGAGCAGGAAATCGTATGCGATGGAGATTGCGACCAAGCCGCTTGTCATGGCTTCGCTTCGGAAATCTCCGGTCTGGAGCCGTTGCACGGTTTCATCAAGCAGGAGAACCGCGTTGTTCCCGTTCACTTCCAGTTCGCAAAGAAGCATGGCAGACAACCGGAGTTCATCGAACGCAAGTTGCCAGAGATTGCGCCCAGGCCGTCACTGCCGACGACGCCGCCGACAGTTCATGCGGAGCAACCCAAAACATCGGTGGCAGCGCAGGCCACACTTCCGTTCTCCGATTCACCTGCCGACCAGCCCACCGACAAACCCAAAGAGGCGTTTGTGTGGGATGAGTCCAAAGGGATTGAATGACCGGAAGCACGTTTACAGGGACTAATAGGGCTTCGCGCAAACAAGAATAAAGTTCGTTTTCTGTTCGCCTTTTTGTCCCGATTCGGTTTATATTGTGGTTGAGGCACGGGCGCTGCCGTACACCGGCTGGCGGCGGGAACGGAAAGGGCAGAAATGACAGAACAGAAGTTCTTTACAGGACAGACGGTTAAGCTGAAGTCCGGCGGCCCCGTGATGACCGTCATGGGTACTCCCGTCTTCGGCATGAATCCGTATATGTATGTGTGTCAGTGGTTTGTTGGAAAGTCATACAAGCAAGCCGAGTTTCCGGGACCGAATCTCAAATTGGCAGCCCCGGAAGAAACGCCGAAGCGCGTGGTTGCCCGCAAGCCGCGCGGGATGTATCTCGGGCGATAAGGCCACCCCACGACTGCTACAAAGCGCCGCTGAACCCGCCACGGAAGCCCCAACTACTCAAAGCGAAGTCGGCGTTAATTCGTACAATTGAAGCGAACAGCCGCATCAAGAGTCTGCACGAGGAAAGTATGCTCAGACGAGGCTTACATCTCACAGTTGCGTTGGCCGGGCTGATGTGTGGAGCCTGTTGGGGACAGCAAAACCAGAGTGCAGCACTGCAAACCCAACTTGACCGCTATTGCGAGCAGCGCGGCAAAGAGCAGATCGACAACAGCGATAAGCCGCTCCGAGTCGAGGCGTTCTTCAGCCCGCGAATCGATACTTGCATTCAGTTGGTCGTCAGCAGCGACCCGAAATACTGGCACTATACAATCAGCGACATCACGAATGGGTTTATGCGCGGGCCAAAATGGACGAAAACAGAAGTACCGTTAAAGGTATTCCATTACGATCAAATTGCAAGTGCGGAAGGATACTGGGTGTCTACTGACCCAAGTCCTGACAAACAATTAGTAGGTCAGACCGCCGTTAAGATCGAATGTACCCAGCACGATCACGTTTGCAGGGAAAACGATGCGTCCATGCTCATGGGTACGCTTGAGCCTGATACTGAGGAATACGAAATCTCAAGTTGGACGAACAGCGGCATTGAGGCTGACGACACTGGCGCGGGGCGTTGCGGCATCGGGCATAAATTGTCAATAGACTTTGCCAGCAACAGTATAGTAGTCACCGATTATCCAACGAAAATTGATAACAGTAACCCCAAGAATCCCTTTCTCTCGTGCAAAGCATTCCAAAATACCAATTCCTATGCGCTTCACGGTGGCAGCTTGATTTACTACGGCCAAAATGAACTGTTTGACTGTAGCGGCGACGGAGTGAACAATGCAGTTCTTTCCAAGGTGGCAGAGTTTCACGGCGATGTGGCGGATAAGAACTATCCGCTTTGGATGGATGATGGGGCCGGAGGGCCACCGGCAACAATAAAAACCCCGCCGAAGCCGTTTACCCGAAGCGACTGCGAGCGCGCCACTGCGAAAAAACTGGAAGAGCTAAGAGGTAATTGAAGCGGGCGGCAGGCGGCCCCGCGCCCGGTGTACTTTCCAACCAAATGAGTGTGCCCACGGTCCCTCGCAGTTGGGTACTGGAGATACCACAGATCTCAACCCGGAATCCGATTACGATACTCCAGTTCAATCCCCATAGTCGGCTTCTGTTGAGTTGAGGATTAGAATCTTCCTATGCTGACGATCTCCAAACCTCTGTCAGCTTCGCAGGTACGCACGTACCATGAGCGGGAGTTTGCGTCAGAGCGGCAAAACTACTGGAGCCGCGACCAGCAGCGACATAGCGAGTGGCAAGGCAAGCTGGCCGGGCAGTGGGGCTTAGATGGGCCGGTAGGCAATGAGCACTTCGCCCGGTTGACCGAAGGCCAGCACCCACACACGGAAGCGCAGCTCGTTCGCCATCAGGTTTCCAAGACCTACGAAGGAAAATTCGGCAAGGAAGTGACGAGCGTAGAACATCAGACATCCTGAAGTGGGCGGAAATTAACATGGGCCGATTTTGTAAATCAGGCGCAGGTCAGTGCCCGGAAAAGT
>JBMFHB010000164.1:0-3334 GCA_049977045.1 Occallatibacter sp. | reverse complement strand
ATCAGGTAAGGTTTGATCTTGTAACCGGCCATGAGGCTCATGGCCGATGCCAAGTTCGGAATCTTTCTCAGTTCTGGAAACTCGTCGAGCATGAGCAGGAGATGGTGACGGTCCGGGTCGAGTTGCTCCATGAGGCGATTGAAGATGAGCTGAAGCATGAGCCGGACAAGCGGGCGCAGCCGGTCGCGATCCGGCTGCGGAACCTTGAAGTAAAGGCTCATCGGCGCTTTTCCGTAAACCAGATCGCGCACACGGAAGTCCGAGCGCGAGACGGTCTTCTGAACAATCGGGTCGTCGTACAGCGTCATCGGGGTGACGATGCTCGACTGAATGCTCGATGCCTCGCGGTCGGCGCGATTCAGTTGCCGCTGAACTGCCTTGCTCACATAGGGGTGAGTGAATGTCGGTTTGCCATTCAGGTCGAACCAATGGAGACGCGGTTCCGACTTGCCGCCTGGCATGTGGATGGTCCAGAAAAGCTCGAAGGCTTCATGATCTCTGGCTCATCGAATAAGAACGACGGCGCTGGGGCTGAGGCGTTGCGCTACTTTAAGGCCAAGGTCCGGCAGTTCGAGGATGTCTTCGCAGCTCAACTTCCGGTCACGCGCCTCAAGGCGCAAGTGACAAAACTCGGCGATGGATACGAGCGGGTCGAAGATGAACTGCTCGCGTATCTTCGCCGCTGTCTGACCGGGATCAAAGGCCCAGTGATGCAGCCGGAGATTCCGGTCTTCCTGAATGATTTGCTCTCGATAGAAGACCTGCGCGGTGGAACGGAACCAATGATGGGAGACCGTCATCTGCGCACGCTCGCGCTCGATGGTTTCCCGCGTTCGACATACCCCGGCGCGCTGTCTGTGCTCGATTCGATTCCCTGCGAATACCGCTGGAACACGCGGGCAATTTTGCTTGACCCATCGGAAGCCCAGGGCGTCATTGCCAAGATCGGCAAGAAATGGAAGTTTCAGCAGCGCGGTTTGAAGGATCAGGTGTTCAAGTCGAGCGGTGGCGGCCAGTTGAATCAGTTCGCCATGACGATGGTTTCGGACTCGGATGGCGCGCTGGCCGAGGCCACCTCCGGCGATGTGCATTTCTGCTACTTCTCCTCTTCAATCGTCCTCCAGCACAAGGACCGCCGCTTCCTCGACAACATGATCGGCGAATTCCGCAAGGCTCTTATCAATCGCGGCTTCGGCGTCCGGGTTGAGGACATCAATGCCGTAGACGCTTTCTTCGGCACCCTGCCCGGAAATGGCGTGGCGCAAGTGCGCCGCGTCATTGCACACACTCGCAACTATGTTGACCTGATGCCGATTTCGTCTGTTTGGGCCGGTGAGAGCAAGAATCCGTCGGCTCTGATGCCGCCCAATTCGCCGCCGCTGCTCTATGCGGCGACGCAGGGGGGTGTCCCGTACCGGCTCAATCTGCACGACTACGATGTCGGGCACACGCTATTGATCGGCCCAACGGGTGCGGGCAAGTCGGTGAGTCTCGCGCTATTTGTCGCGCAGTGGTTCCGCTATCCGAATGCACAGGTCTTCGCATTCGATAAAGGCCACTCCTTGTACGCGCTCTGCAAGGCCGCAGGCGGACGTTTCTACGACATCGGCGAGGGTGGGCTTTCCTTCCAGCCGCTCCGCGACATCGACGATGAAGCGGAGTTCGGGTGGGGGCAGGAGTGGGTCGAGACCGTGCTGCGGATGCAGCAGGTCGAGGTCGGCCCTGCGGAGCGGCATACGATTCACCGTGCGCTCCAGCAACTCGCTTCCGCGCCGCGTGAACGGCGTACGTTGACCGAACTCGAAGCCAACCTTCAGGACGAGAAGCTCAAGGCTGGATTGCAGCCCTACGTGATCGATGGAGCACTGGGCGGACTGCTCGACGCCCGCAACGACGGCCTGACAACTTCGCGTTTCGTTGTCTGCGAGATGGAGACGCTCCTGAGCGGCTCCTACGGCGAAGCGACGGTCATGGCCGTTCTACTTTATCTTTTCCGCCGCATGGAACGCGCACTCGATGGCAGCCCGACGTTGGTGCCCATCGACGAAGCCTGGCTCTTCCTGAAGCATCCGGCTTGGCGGGACAAGATTCAAGACTGGCTCAAAACTCTGCGCAAGAAGAATGCGGTCGTTCTTCTTGCCACGCAGAGCATGGCCGATGTGAAGGAGTCGCCGATTGCGTCGGCGATTCTTCAGAGCACGGCAACGAAGATTTACCTGCCGAACTCGGAGGCTGGCAACGAGGGAATGCGCCAATTCTATGAATACGCCGGATTGAACAGCCGGGAAATCGAGCTACTTCAGAGTGCTACGCCGAAGCGGGATTACTACATTGCGCAGCGGCTTGGTCGTCGCATGATCTCCTTCCGCCTCGGGCCGGTGGCTCTGGCCTTTCTGGCGGTGTCGGGCCAGAAGGACAGAGCGCGAATCGATGTTCTTGCCGAGCAACTGGGTCCAGCGTGGATCTCGGCATGGATGCAAGAACGCAAGGTGGACAAAGGCTGGATCGACTACTACGAAGGAGTAACGAATCATGCAATCCAAATGGCTGGTTAGGAGCGCAACCTCAATCGCTCTCGTCGCCATCATGGCGGTCGAGACAGTCTGCCCGGTGCCGGCGCACGCTGGCGTACCGGGCCTGTTCGCAACCGAGTATACCCAAATCCTCAACTATGTCGAGCTGGCCGGTCAGCTCGAAAAGCAGGTCGTGATGGTTGAAAACCAACTCAACCAGCTTGCCGACATGGCCAAACACGGAATCACCATCACCGATCAACTCTTTGGGACCGTCGCCTCGGACATCACGACGTTGCGCCAGATCGTCAACACCGGGCAGGCGCTCTCTTACACTTTGAGCAATATGGACGGCACTTTCCGGCTCCGGTTTCCCGGTTACAGTCCGTCTACTAACTATGGTCAGTCGTATCAGACCTGGAGCCAGACGAGCCTTGACAGCACCCTTGGGGCGCTGAAGGCTGCTGGTGTCCAGAACTCGCAGTTCGATAGCGATTCGGCCCTGCTTCAGAGCCTCAAGAGCCAAAGCCAGTCGGCTGTTGGGCGAATGCAGGCCATCGAAGTCGGAAACCAGATTGCCGAAAATCAGGCGGAACAGTTGATGAAGTTGCGCCAACTGATGATGGCGGATATGCAGAGCAAGTCGGCGTATCAGAGCGCCATGGTGCAGGCGGACGCGACGAAACAAGCCAACTCCGACCAGTTTTTCGGCCAAACCCAGGTCACAAGCGACGGCGTGACCTTCTAGGAGCCTGTCGGGCATAGATTTGTGACGGCGCCTACAGCGTGGGCGACGGATTCTGTTTTAATTTCGAGCCATG
>JBMFHB010000163.1:0-3378 GCA_049977045.1 Occallatibacter sp. | reverse complement strand
GCCCAGGACAACGCCCGCACTTTCGGCTACGGCTGCATGAATCATGACTGCCTCCCTATTTTCTCTTTTTCTTCACCTGTCATCATAGCAAAACACAAACTGATTCTCCTTAAGCACGGAAGTCTCCTCCCTAGTTGCAGTCGCCGATAGTGCTGGCGGCTTCCCCCACCCACCTCAGCGGGGCCTGTATCCTGCCCCGCAACGCCCGCCCCTGAAAGCTATGCGGAAGTAGACCGAAATTTCTTCTTTTATCGAGTGCCCCCGCTTCATGCGGCTTTATGGCAGAGCCGGTCGGAACCCGTCAATGCTCTCCGCTGCGCTTCGATGAACGCGCAGAAGAACGCGCGGCATTGACCGAACCCGCCTCGCCCCTGCCCGCCGCGCAAGACATGAAGCGGGGGCACTCAACAAAAGAAATTTGGTTGAGAGCCAAAGGCGAAATGCCCTCCTTCAGATTCCGCCCCATGCGGGCAGCACAGGAGAGCAAAAGTCATGGCATACCGCAACACATCCAGCAGGCCGAGCATCTACCAGACCGTTACACAGCAGCGGCCACGAGAGCCGTCTCAATCGCACCTTTGGCGACCGCTTCGGAGATGAGCTTTACAGCAAAGAGGAGCTGGTAGCCGAGATGGGCGCGGCCTTCCTTTGCGCTATCGCTGGCATTTCCAACGAGCACACCGACCGCAATACCACCGCATACATTCAGAACTGGATTGAAAAGCTGGAAGAGGATAACCGCCTTATCGTTCATGCCGCCGCCAACGCGCAGAGAGCCGTGGACCTGATTCTCCGCAGCACCTTTGAGGAAGAGAACGAGACGAGCGAAAACGCCGGGGATGCCGCTGTCAGCGGCATCCCCCCAGCCGTTGCGGTGAATATCGCTCCGGCAATCTACGGTCATGCTCATCTTTGAGCAATGACCGGACGCTTCTATCCGGCCCGCAGATATTCCGAGGGAGTGATAATGCGCGTTCCCTTGTACGCGCCGAGAGTCAATAAATCCTTGTCGCCTGCAACCAGCAAATCCGCTTTCGCAAGGGCGGCGCACTCCAGAAACATATCGTCATTCGGATCACGGCAAACCTTTACCGTGCCTCGAATCTTTACACGGATGCCGCGCGCCAGAATCGCTTGCAGCGCCGATGTTGCCCGATGCTGCTGCCAGGAGAACTTTTCCGTCAGGACGCGCACAATCTCCGCGTCAATCTCATCGCAAGTGGCAATCACGTCTTCGCTCATCGCTTTTTCGAGCGCAAGAGTCGGCGTGCCGCGACGTTTCGCAAACTGAAGCGCGGAAATCCAGACATTTGTGTCGATGACGACGATCACCCGTTAGACCGTATCTTGCGGCGGCGCGGCTTCTCGGCGCGCACTTCTTTAATGAGTCGGGGCACATCGGCCTCGGTGTAACCCTTGGGATTGCGGCCTGCCCCATATTCGCCCAGCTCATCCAGCGTCGTTCGCGCCTGTTGCGCGGAGTACGTGCGAAAGGCTTCCCGGAATAGCTCGCTCATAGTGCGGCTGTCCCGCTGAGCCAACGCCTCGGCCCTCTGTGCGAGTTCGGGCGGCAAGCTGATCGTGTAGACCTTCGATTTCCTTGCAGTAGCAGTAGCCATAACCAAATATTACACTGTAATGGATTCCATTACAACCAACGAGGAGCGCCGATGGAACGCTCACAGAACCGCCCTCACACAACTACATCTTTACCCGCCGTCAGTGTTCCGACTCTTCGGCCTTGCGTTGCGCCGCGAATCGCTTGTATCCTTCATCCCGCTCGTAAATGCGTGTCAGCCTCTTCCGCGCAATATTGAAATACGCAGCCTGTTGTACCAGACCCAAGGTATCGGCTGCGAGTTCCGGCGACCGTTCATTGTCTTTGTATAACCTGCGTAAAATGTTGGCCGCATCTTTCTGTATGTCTTGGCCCAGCTTTCCAAGTTCCAGCGTTGGATCCAGCAAGGGCGGAGGTTGACAGTTAATAAGGACGATGCGGTTATGGTCCGCGATCGCGTCAAACGGATCGGTAGGAAGTTCAGTTTGGGCTACGGCAGAACACTCCCACGCCAGCAAATCGGCCATCTGGAGAGGCAGAACTTCCTTGTCAGTTCCAGAGTCACAGCGCCCCGCGCAACGTGTCAGTTCATCGTCCGGCTGTGCGTTCTGCTTCAACTCGTGATACTCAGCGATGCAGGCGGTCAGTTCGGTCCTTTCATCGAACATGAAATCGACTTGCTCACCTGGATGGACCTTCCGCATATATTGCAGCACTGCTTTAACGGCGGCAAGAAAGCCCCAGTCATAAAAGCGCGCCCCCATTACCTTGCGGGAAATTCTCCGCTCTCGGCTACTCAGCACGCCGTATGGCACACCGGCGCAAAATCCGCGCAGATCGAACTTCGTAATAACACCAGCCAATGCCAGAACCTTATCGTCTGCTCTTTGCCTGGGCCAGCCGCGAAATTCTTTGGTTAGAGATTGCGCCTCACGATGGCTGAAATACTCGATTCGTGGCGATTCGTGCAGGCAGGCGTTCCAGGCATCTGAGGCTTCCGCCCACACCGCAGCGCGCCCCAAAAAGCCCGCCATAACGAGAACCTTATCCCCGTGGGGATTCAGGCCGCTCTCGTCGAAGAACGCTCGGAACATCACTACCAGCCTTTGTCATAGATGCGTTTGGGCATCCCTCCACATTTTATCCAGCTTGGCTTCAATCGCGGCTAACCGCTCCAGCAACTCCACTCGGCCATCCTCTGCGGATGTAACAGCCCTTTCAACCGCAGGTACCTTGCCGTCGATTCCTTTCGACCGGATTCATTGAGTCACATCAGACTCGGCGAAACAGATCGGGTAGGCTGGTTTTCAAACCTTTTGCAACCTTTTCAATGTTCACTATGGAGACATTGCGCACGCCGCGCTCGATACCGCTGTAGTATGTCCTGTGTAACCCACAACGGTCTGCCGCCTCTTCCTGATTGATTTCCTGTTCCTCGCGGATGCGACGGATGGCGCGGCCAAACCGGGTGCGAATATCGACGGGCATTGACTGTCATCATCGAAGTCTGTAGACAATGCGTACACAGCCAATGGGTCACATTGTTGTAGACTGACAGACGTACCCCCCTTGTTCTGAATCTTTTAGATGGCCGTTTGGAGGGATGCAAGAAATGCGGCGAATAGGGGTTGCCTTAGCGGTTTGGATTGTCGCGGTTCTCTTGCTGTGGCTTGGCGGCGGATTAGGTCTCAGGCCGTCAGTAGTCGTCTCGGTGGTTTTTGCGCTCATCTTTGACCAAGTGATCGAAGTTGAAAAACACCTGTCGGAACCCAAAGGGGGCGTATTTCATCTTGGCTTCGATGTGGACTTGGGAAGCATAC
>JBMFHB010000162.1:0-3434 GCA_049977045.1 Occallatibacter sp. | reverse complement strand
AATAACGCCTCACAATGCAACGACTGGGGCTTGGAGAGCGCCGCATGAGACAAAGAGAACCTGGCACTGTCCAGTTTGGAAGTTGGGTATGAACAAATAAAATAGATCTCCATCGACAATGGTTACGCTCCGGCGGATTCGACAGACCGCGCCTCTTACGAACGACACTTGTACTTTAGTAATGGAGCCGAAGAGTCCATTTTGATTGACTCGACGTCCTGGTTGAACTACTTTTGTTCATATTGGGATAGAATTCGCTTTCGGCCAAGCCGGTTGAATCGCTTTCTGCTTTGGCGATGCTCACAGGAAGAAACGTGTGACAGGAGGCAGAAGCGATGAGCGCCCAATTGAAAATTCGCGATCTCGAAATGGTCGTTGCCCTCCATGAAGAAGGAACCTTCACGCAAGCAGCCAAGTGCGTAGGCGTCACTCAGACTGCACTGAGCAAACGCGTACAGGATATTGAGCGGAAAGTCCAAGCGCGCCTCTTTGATAGAACGCATCACGGTGCCGTACTGACAGAGCCGGGCCGCTCGTTCGTCTCTGGCGCAGCAGAGATCATCCACGCATTTCAGCGCACGATCCACGATGCCCAGGAGGCCAAGCATGGCGAATGCCGCAGGCTGCGCATCGGCGTTTCAGCGTACCTATCGCCGAAACTGATCGAGACCATCCACGCGATCGAGTTGCCGCTCTACAGGCACCTAGCCATTGAAATTGTCTCCGGCTTTTCACCGGAACTGATTTCCGATCTGCAGAACAAGACTGTCGATCTGGCGCTCGTCACGTCGCCCGCGCCAAATTCGGCGCTCACCACGCTTTGCATCGCCAAGCAGTATTTCATGATCATGTTCCGCAAAAGCCATCCACTTGCGGCAAAACGATCTGTGACGCTCGGCGAGATCGTGGGATATCCGTGGGTCTTCTTTAAACGCGCCATCCATCCCTTTCTGCACGACCTGATCCTGCACCGTGTGGAGGCTGAGCACAAGCAGGCGGACATCGTGCATTACAGCACGCACGTAACCCAGTCCTCCGCGATGCTCAACAATGACTCGCTCATCGGCTGGATCAATCCCTCCGGTGTAGAGATCGCAGTCAATCAAGGCTTTGTATGCATGCCGCTGATTGACGACCATATCCGGCTGGAAACCCACCTGGCATCGCGGGCCGACAATCGGTCACAACTGGTGAGTGAATTCGCGAGGAAGTTTGTGATGTGGTGGGAAGAACAAAGCATGCCCGAGCAACTGTGGTTGCCGCTCGGGTTGACCCGCATTTCGCAACCGACAACAGGCAGAGATTCCGCACATCTCTGTGGCGCTTGAAGCGCAACAATCGGCGTCGAACCGGATAGGGTCTGCCTAGCGGCACACCAGATGTGGCCAAGTTTTTCCTCAAGGTGTGGTCCGTGTTCTTTCAGGCAAATCTCGGCCTCTACCATCGTGAGAGAGTTCGCGCGAGCAATCTTCCCCAAGCAAGCCGTATCGTGGTTCTCCCGTCAAGGATGAGCCAGTTCATGGACGGCGACGTAGTCAATTGCGAAGTTCGTGGTCTTGGCTTTAATCGGCTGATCAGGAGTGCGCCGCTCCGTTGCGTGCTCATGCCCGTCGGGCGGGCGAGGATTGACCTCCCGCCGAGGCGGGAGCGCGAATGAGGGCGGGCAGACGGGCACCGGGCAGAAAAATGCGGAGCCGGTTTTGCTGGCTCCGCGATGAGGTTTGGTGAGTTTGAGGGTTATGCGGCTGCGGCTTTTTGGGTGCGCTTGACCGCCGGTTTGGGCGCGGCCTTTTTCGTCTCCTTGGCCTTCTCTTTCGCCGCGAACTCCTGCTTGACCTTGGCCGTGATCGCGGCCACGTCCACCTTGTAGAACTCGGCGGCGTCGTGGAGGGTCTTGGCGGCGTCGGTCGGCGAGTGGGCCGACTGGAGGACGGCGACTTCGACCAAAACCCGGCCGAGCGTTCCCTCGTCGGCCTTGCGGAGAAACGACGCGAACAGCTTGGCCGGGGCGTCGGCGGTGCCGTTGGCCTTGCCGACGCTGTGAAGCCGCAAAAGGATTGCGATGCGGCGTTCGTCCAGCGTGACAGCGAGGCGCTCGGCGGTGAAGAGCAGGTCGCGCTTCATCAGGCGAACGGGGACCGCATCGCCGATGGCCTTGAGGACACGAAGGCCGGTCGTCTGCGCTATGGCCTCCTCGCGGCGGCGCTTCTCCTGCTCGGCCTTGAATGCCGCATCGTTCGCGGGCCGCTGTTTACGGGCGTGGTGAATCGGACAATCGGGATTTGCGCAGATGCGCCGCAGTTCGCCCTTTTCGCTGCCTTCGGTGACGATGGCCTCGGTGGTGAACTTGCAGGTCTTGTACTCCGGCCAGTCGCGCTGTTTCGGGTTGGCGGGTTTGTCCGAACTGGGCAGGGGGCGAATCTCGACATACTTATTGCGCGGCACAACGGGGCCGTCGGCCTTTCCCGGGCCGTAGGCCGTGCTGATCTGAGCGAGTTTGGGTTTGGCGGCGATGGTCTGCTTGACGTGCGCATCAACCTTCATCGC
Organism: Occallatibacter sp.; assembly: GCA_049977045.1. GTDB lineage: Bacteria > Acidobacteriota > Terriglobia > Terriglobales > Acidobacteriaceae > Telmatobacter. The sequence continues at coordinate 887 of JBMFHB010000162.1, read as the reverse complement.
CCAGCATTTCGGGTCAGAGCAGGAATCATGCTGCGGCGCGATCCCCTCGAAGAGCAGAACATTGTGCCCGGTGCGCTTGGGGCAATCGACACAGGAACCGGCCTCGGGCACAAGCGCGGCGTCCTCTTTCGAGAAGGGCGCGGCGGCAAGCTCCAACAAGATGTTGTGCTCGATCCACTGTTGCAGGTGGCGGACCGGGAGCAGGATGCGCTTCGGCTTGCCTGCGCCGCCGCTGTACTGCTCCTGATAGCAAGCGGCGAGGGCTTCTTCCTGCTGCGCCGGTTGCAACTTGGCCAGCAAGAGCGCATGGCCGACGCCGATCTCGTCCTTGGCGAAGGCTTCGGCAACGGGCGCGGCAAGCACCGTCAAGCGAATTCGAGCGGCGACGTATGCCGGACTCTTGCCGCATTTTGCGCCGATCATTTCGATGGTGTACTTCGGCTCTTCAAGGCGCATCAGGGCGGCGAAACCTTGCGCCTCGTCGAGCGGGTGAACGTCGCGGCGCTGGAGGTTTTCGACGATGCTGGTTTCGAGCGCCTGGGCGTCGGTCAACTCGACGATGCGCACCGGCGCGGTTTCAAGTCCTGCCCGCTGCGCGGCGCGATAGCGGCGGGCACCGGCCACGATCTCGAAGTGATGATCGACGGGCCGCACCACAAGGGGCGCAAGAATGCCCTGCGTCTTGATTGACTCGGCCAACTCGTTCAGGCTGGCCTCGTCAAAGCTCCTGCGGGGATTGTTCGGCGACTCGGTGAGCGCGTCGAGCGGCAGGTTGCGATATTCAGATTGCGTAATGGTCGTCATTTCATATTCTCCTTTTCGGGTTGTCTTGCGTGAAGGCGTGGGCGGGCCGCATGTGCCCGCCCGGAGAGTGGCGGGTTAACGGC
>JBMFHB010000161.1:0-3466 GCA_049977045.1 Occallatibacter sp. | reverse complement strand
AATGTGATCGACATGGACGCCATTTGCGACGCGAAGATCAGCCTGGGAGTGGATCCGCTTGGCGGCGCAGGGGTTCACTACTGGGGGCGGATTGCCGAGCGTTACGGTTTGAACCTCACCGTAGTCAACGACACCGTCGATCCGACCTTCCGTTTTATGACTGTGGATTGGGATGGCCAGATTCGCATGGACCCGTCCTCGCCCTATGCAATGCAGAAATTGATCGACCTTAAGGACAAATTCGATATCGCTTTTGCCTGCGACACGGACCACGACCGGCACGGGATTGTCACCAGGAGTACTGGACTGGTGCCACCCAATCACTACCTTTCTGTTGCTATCTTCTACCTCTTTCAAAATCGGCCGAACTGGCAAACGGACGCCGCCGTAGGAAAGACATTGGTGAGCAGCCAGATGATCGACCGCGTTGCCGCCAAATTGGGGCGGAAGCTCTACGAAGTTCCGGTTGGATTCAAGTGGTTTGTCGACGGCCTGCTCGACGGATCGCTCGGCTTCGGCGGCGAAGAGAGTGCCGGTGCCTCATTTTCCAGGATGGACGGAAGCGTGTGGACGACGGACAAGGACGGAATCATTCCGGCTTTGCTTGCCGCGGAGATCACGTCCCGCGCCAAGCGCGATCCGGGAGAAATCTACCGAGAGCTCACGCGCGAATTCGGCGAGCCGGTTTACGACCGTGTCGAAGCTGCTGCCACGCTAGAACAAAAGGAAATTCTGGCGAAGCTCTCGCCAGATCAGGTTCGCTCCAAGGATCTGGCGGGCGAACCAGTCCAGCAAATCCTCACGCGCGCACCAGGAAATGGCGCTCCCCTCGGCGGGTTGAAGGTGGTGACGGAGAGCGGCTGGTTTGCGGGGCGTCCCTCGGGGACCGAGGATATTTACAAGATCTATGCGGAAAGCTTCAAGGGGCAGGATCATCTTCGGCAAATCCTTGAGGAAGCGCAAACGATTGTTAACGACGCTCTCAGAGCGTCACACCAGACGGAAAAATCATGAGTAAGCAAGCCCGCGTCAAGCCTGCAATTAGAAACACGTTGCCCGCCAAAAATGAGGGGTACGACTCCCTCGCTGAACTTGCGCTGGATATGCGCTGGTCATGGAATCATGCTACAGACGAGATTTGGCGGCAACTTGATCCAGCGTTATGGGCAGTCACCGCAAATCCATGGGTGGTGCTGCAGACGGCCTCGCGGGACAAGATTGAGCGCGTGCTGGCGGAACCGGCATTTTGCGAAAAACTGAACGGCCTGATCGAGGGCCGGCGGCAGGCGGCGCAGGTGCCCGCTTGGTTTCAGCAGAACCACGTGGAGGCCCCGCTGACGTGCGTCGCTTATTTCAGCATGGAGTTCATGTTGAGCGAGGCCTTGCCCATCTACTCGGGCGGGCTTGGCAATGTGGCCGGCGACCAGCTCAAGGCCGCCAGCGATCTCGGCGTGCCGGTGGTTGGTGTGGGTTTGCTTTACCAGCAGGGCTATTTCCGCCAGGTCATCGACAGGAACGGAGAACAACAGGCGCTCTATCCATATAACGATCCTGGGCAACTGCCGATCATGCCGCTGCGTCAACCTGACGGGAAATGGTTGCGCTTGGAGATTGCCTTGCCCGGATACTCGGTCTGGCTGCGCGCCTGGCAGGTCCAGGTTGGCAGAGTCACGCTCTACCTGCTGGACAGCAATGATCCTGCGAACTACCCCGCGCATCGGGGGATAACCAGCGAGCTTTATGGGGGCGGACCAGAACTGCGACTCGCGCAGGAAATCCTCCTTGGGATCGGCGGGTGGAGACTGCTGCGAGCGCTCGGGATTCAACCGGAGGTCTGTCATCTGAACGAAGGCCACGCGGCGCTCGCCGTCCTGGAACGAGCGCGATGCTTCATGGAAGAGGAACGGCAATCCTTCAAAGCCGCGCTTGCGGCCACACGCACCGGAAATCTTTTCACCACCCATACGGCGGTCGCTGCTGGATTCGACCGCTTTTCTCCTGGCCTCATCGAACAATACCTCAGCAAATATGCCGAGCTGAAACTCAACATCCCGTTTCACGAGTTTCTGGCGCTGGGACGCCAAAATCCAAACGACTCTTCGGAAAGCTTCAATATGGCGTACCTGGCAATCCGGGGAAGCGGCGGCGTGAATGGCGTGAGCCGCCTGCACGGGCAGGTCAGTCGGAACATCTTTTCACCGCTCTTCCCGCGCTGGCCGGAAGCTGAAATCCCGGTGGGCTATGTGACCAACGGTGTGCATATGCCGAGTTGGGATTCGGCGGAATCCGACTGCCTTTGGACAGAAAGCTGTGGAAAGGAGCGTTGGCTGGGGACTGCAGAGACGTTAGAGCACGACATTCGCCAGGTCTCTGACCCCAAACTCTGGCAGTTTCGCAACACAGCCAGGGCGGCTCTTGTAGATTACGCTCGTGAGCGATTGTCCCTGCTGTTGGCCTCTTCCGGCGCGCCGCTTGAGGAGGTCGAAGGGGCAAAACATCTCTTCGATCCCAACGTACTGACGCTGGGCTTTGCGCGCCGCTTCGCAACCTATAAAAGGCCGAATCTACTATTGCACGATCAGGCGCGGCTGTTGCGCATATTGACTAATGCTCAGCGGCCGGTGCAACTTGTCATTGCGGGCAAAGCTCATCCGGCAGACAAGCCAGGTCAGGCCTTGATCCACGAATGGGTCGAGTTCATCCGCCAGCCGGAGGTCCGGCCTCACATCGTATTTCTCAGCGACTACGATATGCTCTTGACCGAACACCTCGTGCAGGGCGTCGATGTCTGGATCAACACACCGCGCCGTCCGTGGGAAGCTTGCGGCACGAGCGGCATGAAGGTGCTCGTCAATGGTGGCATTAACCTCTCTGAGTTGGATGGCTGGTGGGCGGAAGCGTACACGCCTGAAGTCGGTTGGGCATTGGGAGACGGCCAGGAGCACGGTGACGACCCCGCATGGGATGCAACTGAGGCCGATGCGCTTTATGGTCTGCTCGAGCGTGAGGTAGTTCCGGAGTTCTACACCCGCGACACCAAGGGCATTCCAACGGCCTGGGTTGCGCGGATGCGGGAGAGCATGGCGCGGTTGGCACCTCGCTTTTCAGCCAATCGATCGGTTCGCCAATACACCGAGGAGCACTACCTCCCGGCTGCAGCGGCTTATCGAAACCGCACCGCCAATCAAGGAACGATGGGCCGGAAGATCTCAGATTGGCAACAGGCATTAGAACAGCAGTGGGATACGCTTCGCTTTGGCGAGATGAAGGTTGAAACCGATGAGAAGCGGCATGCCTTTGAGGTTCAAGTCGATCTCAAAACTCTCAGTCCGAATGCTGTGCGAGTTGAACTTTACGCCGACGGCATCGATGATACTGCGCCCGTCCGCCAAGAGATGAAACGAATGAGTAAGCAAGCGGGCGCAGCGAGTGTTTACGTCTACGGTGCGAAAGTTCCGGCCACCCG
>JBMFHB010000160.1:0-3500 GCA_049977045.1 Occallatibacter sp. | reverse complement strand
GCGTACTGTGTGCTATTCACGAGATTCCGCGCTTCTGGTCTCTGTTTTCACCGTTGCATTTCTTTTCTCCTATTTTCATCAATGACCCTCTATGGCTCAAGGTCGCTGCACTTGTCTTCAATACATGCTCGGTCCTCACAGTGTTGCTTATTATCGGTATCTGGACCTGGAAACTGCCTGGCCGTCTAAGAAATGAATCCCCTTCGACAAAGGCTGCGCTTATCACTATTCTGATCTTCTTGACGCTCTTCATCATTTTCCCGCTCGAAGTATTCACCGGCGTATTTGATTTGAACTATCGGTTTTTGTTGCCGGCTTTCATCCTGATTCTCGCCACGCTGGTTCCTGTGTTGCCAGAGATTCGCGGGCTCAGAGTTGCATCTGCTTTATCGGTACTGCTGGTTGTCGCGTTTCAGTTTTACTACACAGCACGAACGAACATAGCAACAGAAAAGGTCTATGCTCTCATGGAGCAATCCAACCTGTCCCCCGATTTCAGAGATATTACTCATGGTCCATTTGAACCTCGCGCTCCGGTATCAGAAACAGGCTCAAGATTCATGCTTCCCGTGCAGGAAGGGTTCTATACGTTCGCTGCTTACATCCGCATGGAGAATCTGTGGCCAGGCCCGATGTTTGCTACGAGTTTCATCGTTAGAGACACCAGTTACCCTGCGCTTTTAGGAAACGCGGACCCTCGTTTTGCTTGGCCCACGGATATAGTGATCCTCGGAACTCAAAAGCAGAATAGGGAGATTGTCAAAGCCCTTCCTGGCCGATACCGCGTCGCAGCCGACACGCAGTACCTAATGATCCTCAAAACAAATCGTAAGCCAGATTCTGCCGGGGGGAAAGGGCCACTGAATAAATGAGCAACTGATCAGCTTCACGGCACACTTTCGTGAGGCGCGGCCAACAGCAGAGATGGTTTGCCGACTCTGCGCGCAGGGCAGAGAACGGGCCCTGTCGATCGTGAGCGATGCCGTTGTTCCAGGCAGCCATCACAACATCGATCAGCGCCGCGTTGCAGTCCTTATGCAGGCGATGAAGACCAAAGGCGCATCTTGTCTGTTCCGCAAGACTCGTTGAAGCTCGAAGACCGTCCCCGCGTGGTTCCCCTTCTCGTGCGCCGGCGTGTTACCCAATTGCGCAATTCGAGAGCGGAAAATCCTCAATCTGCAATCTCGAGTAGTCCGCATCGGCTTCGGCGTCTTCTCCCGCTCCCATGCGCGCGGCAAAGAACCGCTCCACCTCGCCGAGCACATCGGCGCCGGTCCGCGCCTGGTAGATCGCCGCGCGCAGCTTTGCACCGCCCGCCACGCCGTGCGTGAACCAGGTGGCGAACTGCTTCATCTTGCCTGCCGGGTCGCCCAGTCTGGCGTCGCGCGGTAGGTCTTTGGTGGCCTCGGCTTCGGCGATCAGCATTTCAAAGTAGGCACGGATCATGCGGTAGCGATCCTCAGTCGTGGGCCGTGTGTAGTTGCCCGTGGCAGTGTACTCGGCAATCTGGCGGAAGATCCACGGATTGGCCGGCGCTGCGCGGCCGATCATCACCGCGTCGCAGCCCGTTTCGGCGATCATCGCCGCTGCGTCCTCGGGTGTGCGAATGTCGCCGTTGCCCACGACCGGCAGCCTTACCGCCTGCTTGACCGCCGCGATCCAGTTCCACTGCGCCTGGCCGCTGTAGCCCTGCTCGCGCGTGCGTGCATGAAGTGCCAATCCGTTGAGCCCTTCGGCCTCTGCCATGCGGGCCAGTTCCACGCACACAATCTCGCCCTCGTTCCAACCCATGCGGAACTTGACGGTGAAAGGAATCGACACGGCCTTGCGAATCGAGCGAAAGATATCGCCGATCCGGGGCAGGTCGCGCAAGAGGCCCGATCCCCCGTTCGATCCCACCACGCGCTTGGCCGGGCAGCCCAAATTCAAGTCGACCGTATCGAAGCCCGTCTCCTCCACAATGCGCGCCGCTTCGGCAAGGGTCGCGGCGTTCGCGCCAAACAACTGTGCTCCGATGGGGTGCTCGTCATCGTAGAAGGTGAGGTAGCGGCGGCGCTTGGTTTCGCGCATGCGGCTGAGCCCGTCGGCCGAGGTGAACTCGGTCATCAGCAAGCCGCAGCCGGAGTCAAAATTGCTGATTCTGGAATCAACGCTCCCGATCCCGGGCGCTGGATTCTCGTCCCTGGGTCTCTGCGTTCTGGAAAACAGGCTCGCGTGGCGGATAAAACGCCGGAAGACCGTGTCGGTGACACCGGCCATCGGAGCCAGCACCGTCGCCGGGCGCACCGTGACCGCGCCGATTCGCACTTCGGCTGGAACCCGCGCATGGGCGGGCATCTCATGCTCCACCGGACTGTCCCAGTGCTTCTTCACGGTGAAACCTCTGCGCGGCATTCCTGCAACTCCTGATTAGGCGAGCGAGCAGTGTTGCGCTCCAAAGAAACGTAAGCCTCCGCCGCGGCGGAGGCTTTTTTGTCTCTCTACCCAACTCGTCGATCTAGGCCTTTGCCGCTGCAACTGCCTTCGCCTCGGTGGCCTTCGCGTATTTGCGGCGAAAGCGCTCAACGCGTCCAGCCGTATCGACCAGGCGCTGCTTGCCCGTAAAGAAGGGGTGGCAAGACGAGCAAATTTCGACGTGAATGTCGCCCTTATGGGTCGACCGCGTTTCAAAATTGTTCCCGCATGCGCACAACACGCGCACCGCGGCATAATTGGGATGAATCTTTTCCTTCGGCATCGACAGACAAACCTTTCCTTCAGATCTTCGCTCTTTATATTGTAGGGGGATTCGCCCGCCTGTGCAATCTTCGGCGGGAAAGGAAGGGCCCAGGGAGTCAGTCTTTCCCCATCCACCATGTCCCTGTTAAACTAGCAGTGTTGCATGTAGGCGCGTAGCTCAGTTGGTTAGAGCGCTTCCTTGACACGGAAGAGGTCGCTGGTTCGAATCCAGTCGTGCCTACCATTTAATTCATTATAATGAGTAAATATCCCCCGGCAGAGCCGGGGGCTTTACGGTGTGAGCCGCTCAAAGCGGCTTGAGCGGGGTCGCTAACGCGGCCCCGGTTGGGTTGAGCCACCTTATCGGTGGCAGGTCATTGCCATATCTTCAACTGTTCCAGGCGCTGATCTTCCTTTTCCTGGTTGCGGATGTATTCCCGAACCACGGCCTCGTCGCGGCCCACGGTCGAAACCAGAAACCCGCGCGCCCAGAAGTGCTGACCCACAAAATTCTGCTTCCGTTCTCCATACACACGTGCCAAGTGAATCGCGCTCTTGCCCTTGATGAAGCCAACCACCTGACTGACCGCGTACTTGGGCGGAATCGAGAGCAAAATGTGGACATGATCGGATTGCAGATGCCCCTCCACAACATGGCTCTCTTTCTGCTCCGCCAACCGTTTGAATACTTCACCCAAATGCGGGCGCAACTCCTTGTACAACTTCTTGCGCCGGTACTTGGGGATGAAAACCACGTGGTACTTGCACTCCCACTTGGAGTG
>JBMFHB010000159.1:0-3502 GCA_049977045.1 Occallatibacter sp. | reverse complement strand
CGGCATGGACATCCAATCCCAAAAATCGTACCTTTTCCTTCATGACCGGTTCCTCTCCGCTTGTGGCTCTGAGTTGTGCTTCTCTACTGAGCACAGCCTAACCCACGGTCAGCGCATTGGACCGGTCACTCCATTTTGACTAAAAGCGCGGCGCACGTGCAACCGGGAACTCTGCGCCGCACTGCCCTTTCCAAATCGATCTCTTTCCAAAACTCCAGTTCAACTCACTCGCTTATCCACCACGCACGCAGCTCAATACTGTGTCGTCGCAAAAGAAAGGATTTGAAATGCCCAAAGATCTCGATCTCCTCGTCTGGTCAGCAATATTCGATGGCAAGTACGCGATCAAGGTGACCAGGACTGCACCCTACCGCGGCGAACTCACCGTCTCCGAAGGCGAAAATGTGCTCTACCGCGAACCCGTCGGCCTCAGCTTCGACGCCCTGTCTGGTCCCGATATTTCTGAGGTGGTCGCGTGGCATGAGATTGCCATCAGGTTCGTCCAGAATCTTGAGCGGCCCTGAACCAGATGGCGCCCCTACGCGCGGCCGGCAGGCTCAGCATCCTGCCGGCCCTGGAGGTGAAACATAAACCCAAACGAATACCGCTTGAAGTTCTCCGCCAAACTCGAATGCCTGATCGACGGCCATGGCGCGCACCGCGCGGTTTCGACCGCCCAAACCGGAATACTCGAGGTCCGGCTGAGAGCGGGCGACGGGTACCGCGCCTGCGCAAATTGCGCTGGATGAGGACTCGACCAAGGCGGCCGAAGACGTTGCCAACTCGGGGACAAACAGAACGTTGTTCTGCATTCCGGCATTCCACAGACCATGGATGGTGATGCTCTTCGGAACGGTGAATTCAGCCGTCAGGTCATTGTGTTCGGCGCCTTTGAAGAGCTTGACCTTTGTTGTTCCTTCATTCCACTGAAGGAGTTGGTTCTGCCTGATAGAGTGCGACCACGATTTGAGTTTAATCCGCAGCCTCCACTTATCCTTCTCGTCGTTGCCTTCCTCTGAATGTTTGCGGGCCATTTCGCGCTGAACGATCTCGTTTGCGGAACACTGCGATTCCTCAACGGATTCGCGAAACCACCACGCTCAGGAGACAGCGCACCCAATATAGGCAAGCACGGCAACGCTTTGTCGCCCCAATTAGGCCGGATTCTCTATTTCTTCCTCAGGTCTTCGGCGATGAGCGCGAATTCATCGAGCGCGGCCTGCAGGTCTTCCACGATCTCGGCGGCGATCACGTCGGGGGCGGGCAGGTTGGCGGCGTCTTCCAGGCTCTCGTCCTTCAGCCAGAAAATATCCAGGCTGGCCTTGTCGCGCTTTACCAGTTCGTCGTAGGTGAAAGCGTGGAATCGCTCTGTCTCTTTGCGCTTGTGCCGGTTCTCGGCGTGATAGCACGCGACGAAGTCGTCCAGGTCCTCACGGCGTAGTGGATTGGTCTTGAGGGTGAAGTGCTCGTTGGTGCGGAAATCGTAGATCCACAGCTTCTTGGTCCACGGTTTTTCGCTGGCCACTTTCCGGTCGAAGAACAGCACATTGGCCTTGACGCCCTGTGCATAGAAGATGCCGGTAGGCAGCCGCAGCAGCGTGTGCACATCGCAGTCGTGCAGCAGGCGGCGGCGGATGGTCTCCCCGGCGCCACCTTCGAAGAGGACGTTGTCGGGCACCACCATCGCCGCGCGGCCGTCGATCCTGAGCAGCGAGCGAACGTGCTGCACAAAGTTCAACTGCTTGTTGCTCGTGGTAGCCCAGAAGTCGTCGCGGACGATGGTCAGCGTCTCCCGCTGCTCCTCGCCGTCTTCACCGATCACCGTGATGCTGGACTTCTTGCCGAAGGGCGGATTGGTGAGCACCATGTCGAAGTCCCGGCGGCCTTTGCCGATGAGCGCATCGGCCACCGTCACCGAGTCCTCGCCGCCCACGCCGTGCAGGAACAGATTCATGGCGCACAGGCGCGCAGCCGAGTCGACGATCTCCGTGCCCGAGAGCGCCTTCTCTTTCAGAAAACGCAGATCGTCGCGATCCAGCTTGTAGTGCGCCGGATTGCTCACGTAGTCGTGCACGGCGAGCAGAAAGCCGCCAGTGCCGCAAGCCGGGTCGTGAATCGACTGGCCTGGCTCGGGACGCATTACGTCCACAATGGCCTGGATCAGCGCGCGCGGCGTGAAGTACTGCCCGGCGCCGCCTTTCACGTCGGCGGCGTTCTTTTCCAGCAGCCCCTCGTAGGCGTCGCCCTTCACGTCCACGCCCAGGGTCGTCCACTGCTCGCGGCCGATCAGGTCGCTGACCAGCCGCTTCAGCTTGGCCGGGTCCTGAATCTTGTTCTGTGCCTTTCTGAAGATGGTGCCTAGCAACCCCGGCTTTCTACCCAGTTCGGTGAGGACGTGTTTGTAGTGCACGTCCAGATCGTCGCCGTCGAGCCGCTCGAGGCTCTGCCAGTCGAGAGCCTTGGGGATCAGCGCCGGCTGATTGGGAAACATGGTCCGGCGCTCGTCGGCCATCTTGAGGAAGAGCAGAAACGTAAGCTGCTCCAGGTAATCCCCGTACGAGAGGCCGTCATCGCGCAGGATGTTGCAGTAGTTCCACAGCTTTTGGACGATGGCGTTGGGATTCATTGCACTCTCTTCCCTTTCACCGGAGCTTTCAGCAGCGCGATTTTGCCGCGGGCCTCGCCGCCGCCTGTTTCCGCGAGCCGCTCGAAGAGCCAGAAGGCCAATTCCTCATGCTCGGCCACCACACCGCTTAGATAGCCCAGGGACAGCACCGCCTCCTCCTCGCTGCCCGGTGAGTACATCTCCGGAGGCACCTCCGGCAGCGGTTTCTGCGCGGTCAGGAACAGTTCCATGTGCGGATTTGCCTTGCGGGCCTTCTTCAGCGCGGCGGCCGCGCCATCGCGATCTCCGGCCAAGAACCGCTCCAGCGCGCGCGCCCAGGCAAAGTTGGCCGAGGCATCGTCTTTGTACTGGGTAAGCAGGAGCGCGGCGGCATTCAGATCGCCGGTTTCGAGATACAGGCCCAGCAGCGGGTCGCGCACACCCTGATTGTCATTGGGGTTGAGCCGCAGCATCTTTTCGTAGATATTGATCGCATCCATATGGATGCCCTCGCCGCGGCAGGCCTCGGCCAGGGCTTCCAGCGCGCGCATGTAGGGGCGGGTTTCCAGCAGCAGCCAGAAATGGCCCTCGTTCTCGTCGATGAACTTCGCGCCCAGCGAGCGCTCGCCGGCGGCCACCGCCTTTTGCAGGCCTTCCATCATTGCCCGCGGCGATTGCGCGTCCAGATCGACCATCACCATCAGCGCATCCACGCAATCCGGATCGAGCTTGAGGGCGCGCTTGGCCAGCTTGCGCGCCTCGGCCTCGCTCCGGGCCTCCATGGCGTCGAAGGCCAGTTCCTGCGCCTCCTCTTTGCAGGAGAGCTCCACATCCTCCGGCATATCCTGCAGCAGCGAACCGGAATGGGTGGCCAGATAGGCGTTCAGGTCGTCGAAG
>JBMFHB010000158.1:0-3568 GCA_049977045.1 Occallatibacter sp. | reverse complement strand
CCTCCAACAATTGCTCTGTCTACCCCAGCCCAAGTCCCTGGACTTGATCCCGGCACATGGCCGCTAAACAAATACCGAAGAAGTTACATGCAAAATGCGCGCCTTGGCTGCGCGCGAACCATCCATTTCCTCAAACTGCCTCTGAGGCGCGCAAGTTTGAGAGATTTAGTATTGCTGGAGCGGCCGAGTTGCCGTCCAAGTGGAGTCCGCATGAAGATAAGAGTTGTTGCCATTGCCGTTGCCTGGATGTTGTCGTTCTCATGTTTTGCGCAGTCCACAGGAAAGACAATCTGGCGCGTAGGAGTCTTCGACGGCTCGTCGGGTGAGTTTGCCGATGGGGAACCACACCAGGCTGTCAATTTTGTCGTGGACCGCGATCAGCCGGGAAAAAACTGGTTTGCCTACGCGCCGGTCATGTGGCCGGGAAAGCCAGCGGGACCGGCTGCCGCGCCGCGAAGCATCGCATTCTCGATCACGGGCCGGCCGGAGCGTGCCTACCGGCTGCGCGTTTCCATTCTCATCGACCACTCAAGTGTTCCTGCGCTGCGCGTGGGGATCAACGGGCGCACGGGAATCTTCTATCTGCATCCCCGTCTGGATTACGCAATGGGCGACATGGTGGCTGCTTTTTATCCCGCCTATTCGCGCGCCGAGGTGGATGTGGACTTTCCGGGCGCATGGCTGAAGACCGGAGAAAACAGCATCTCTCTCCAGGCAGTTGCCACGGCCGCCAAAGGCGTTCCAGACGCCGGATTCAACTACGACGCCGTCGAACTGGATCGCTTGGAAGGCCTGCCGCCTGCAACCAGCGCGAGCGTCGAACCGACAATTTTCTATACCGGGCAGGGCTCCGCCCTCGACGAACGAGTCGACGTTTTTGTGCGTTATAGCCAGCGTCCGCACAAAGGGCGAGTCGAGCTTTCCATCGGGGGACACACTGATACGCATGCGCTGCGCGGCGATCAGGACTTTGGCGAGGAGCGCATCAGCTTCGACGTTCCCGAGTTCGGCGCCGGCGCGCGCGCCACGGTGCGCGTGAACGTGAATGGACACGCAACCTATGCGCAGGAAACACTGCAACCCCAGAAAAAGTGGACGCTGTTCCTTGTGCCGCATGTTCATCTCGACATCGGCTACACGGACTACCAGGCGAAGGTCGCGGCGATTCAAAGCCGCATCCTCGATGAGGCCATGGACCTGGCCGAGAAACATCCCGATTTCCGTTTCAGCACCGACGGTGACTGGAACCTGGAACAGTTCCTGAAGACGCGCACTCCCGCCGAGAAGGAACGAATCGTCGGCGCCATTCGCGAGCAGAAGATTTTTGTTCCCGCGCAATCCAGCAACCTGCTCACAGGGTTCCCAACCGCGGAGACGCTCATCCGTTCGCTCTATCCCAGCGCCGATTTCAGCCGCACCCACGGCACGCCTTTCAACTACGCCAACATCACCGATGTACCATCCTATTCATGGTCGTATGCGTCGATACTGGCTGCCGCCGGAATCCAGTATTTCGCCGCCGGAAGCAATAACGACCGTGCTCCCGTGCTGCTGCAAGGGCATTTGAACGAGAACAGCCCTTTCTGGTGGGAAGGTCCGGATGGCGGCAAGGTGCTGATGTGGTATTCACGGCATTACATGCAGATGCAATTTCTCTTCGGCCTGCCGCCGATCGCAGAAACCGGAGAGGAGATTTTGCCGGTCTTCCTTCAGATGTACGAGCACCCCAGCTATCGCGCCAATGCGGCCATTCTCTTCGGCACGCAAGTGGAGAACACAGACCTGTTTCCGCAGCAGGCGGAACTTGCCGGCGAATGGAATGGCATCTACGCCTATCCGCACATCGTGTACTCGGGCTTTCACAACGCGCTGGCCAGCATCGCTTCGCAATTTGGCAACACGATTCCCACGGTGCGTGGCGACGGAGGACCGTACTGGGAAGACGGCATCGGCTCGGACGCGCTTTATGCAGCCATGGAGCGCGAGAACGAAAGCCGGGCGCCCTCGGCGGAAAAGCTCGCCGCCATCAGCTCGCTCGTGAATCCGCGTCTCGCGGCTGATCGCGAGGCGCTCGATTCCATGTGGGCCAACATGGTGCTGATGGACGAACACACGTTTACCTCGTGGAACAGCGTCTCCGATCCGGACAGCAACGAGGCCAGGCAGCAGCTTCGCGTGAAGAACTCGCGCGCCACTGCGGCCGCTGAGCTGCGCGGCGATATTCTCCGCAGCAGCATGGCGTCGCTGGCCAATTCCATCTCCGCCGGAGTGGGCAGCCTCATCGTCTTCAATCCACTCAGTTGGAAGCGCGACGGCCTGGTCGCGATTGACCTGGATAAAGGCATGGAAATCGCCGACCGCGCCACCAAGCAGGCTGTCCCCTATGAGGTGCTGCATGAGGGCCCGAACTTTCGCAGAGTCGAGTTTCGTGCAAGCCAGGTTCCGGCGGTAGGATACAAAGTCTACGAGCTGAGAACTGCGCGCACGCCGCAGCCTGCTCCGCAGACGGCAATGTCGACGACCATCGAGAGTCCGTTCTATCGCGTCGAACTCGACCCGTCGTCAGGCAGCATCCGCGGCATCTACGACAAGCAGCTGAACAAGGAACTGGTGGACACCCACAACTCCCTGCGCTTTGGCCAATATATCTACGTCACCGGAGCCGATACGGAGCCGAACAGCGTCTTGCAGTATCGCGCCGTCTCTCCCAAGCCCCAGCTTCATCTCAACCCGGCACAAAACGGCCGCCTGATCTCGGTCGAACAAACGCCCTGGGGCTGGCGCGCGGAACTCGTCTCGTCCGCGCAAGACACGCCTCAGATTCGCACGGAAATCTGCGTCTTCAAAGACGAAAAGAAAATTGAGCTGATTGAAAATGTCGACAAGAAACCCGAACTGAAGAAGGAAGCCGTTTACTTCGCCTTCCCGTTTGCCATGACGCATCCGCAATTTCAGTACGAGATCCAGAACGGAGTTGTTGACCCGGCGAAGGACATGTATCCCGGCGCCGGCCACGAGTGGTTCTCCGTTCAGCACTGGGTCTCAGTACAGCAGGACGGCGTTTCCGGGACAGTGATGCCTCTGGACGCATCCCTGGTGACGCTTGGCGACATCAACCGCGGCGACTGGCCGGTCAGCTTCGGCCAGCGGCCCGGAACCATCTTCTCCTACACGATGAACAACTACTGGCACACAAACTATCGCGCCGCGCAGGGCGGGCACTTCCGCTTCCGCTATGTCATCACCAGCGCGGCGCAGACAGATGCTCCCGCACTGAGCCGCATGGCGTGGGAGGCGGTAACGCCGCTGGAGCAGGATCAGATTCAGTCTCAGGACAAGGCGATCAACGCACCCGGACGCTTGAACGGCAATCAGGGAAGCTTTCTCTCCGTGGAAGATCCAGACCTGCTGTTTGATACCTGGAAGCCGGCAGAGGACGGCAATGGAACCATTCTCCGGCTGATCGACCTCGGAGGTCAGCCGCGCACAGTCAAGATCGATGTGCCGTTGTTCTCGATTGCACAACTTTTCCGCACGGACGCAGTGGAGCGCGATCAAGAACCAATCG
>JBMFHB010000157.1:0-3654 GCA_049977045.1 Occallatibacter sp. | reverse complement strand
CGTTCCGGGTCCATCTTATTTTCCGCTACCCGCCTGAAAACCCCTGCAATCCCTCGGTGACATCAGGATGTCTGAAGTGAGGCTTCATATGAAGATCTTAGGTTTGTGTTACACGCACCCCAAGAATCAGCCCCCGAAAGGGAGGGGCCGGCGATTTGTCCTGGCTCTTGGAGTTGCCAGTTTATGGGGAATGCCGGGCATTGCCACCGCGCAAGGGCCGGCCGATCAGATTCCCGTACCGTCCACGCACATGACCGTGCCGAATGGATACGCCGTTCACTCCAGTGTGGATGTGGGCGGACGCATGGCAGGTCTCACCGGAAGCCGGGCGATGTATGACTCGATGATCAATCTGCAGACAGGTCCTCGCCTGCTGGGTCAGACCTTTGAGATGCACGCCCTGCCGGAAAACAAGCATCCATTTTTTGACGACCTTCAGGCTTTCAGCAATGGATATGGAGGCGACCCGAACAACCTGACCAGGATGGACGTCAGCAAGAACAAGATTTACGAGTTCTCGGGAATGTTCCGTCGCGACCGGCAGTATTTCGACTACGATCTGCTGGGCAATCCCAACGTGCCGGGTGGGCAGTCGATTCCCATCGGTCCCACGGCTGCGCCCACGGGTTCGTTTGCGTGGCCGCAGGTGAATCAGTCTCCATTTCTTTTCAACACGGTTCGCCGGATGACGGATACAAGCCTGACCCTATTTCCGGTATCCAAGGTGACCTACCGCTTCGCCTATTCGCAAAACATTATGCAGGGACCGTCTCTGACGCCCAGTGGGTATCAAATCGCCGGATCATACGCCATTCTCGTACAGGAATATCAGCGCAACAGCACCGACGATTTCACTGGGGGCATCGACTGGAAGCCGCTCGCGGATACGAAGCTGACCTTTGAAGAGCAGGTCGATCACTATAAAGGCGATTCGTACTTCACGGCGGATCCAGGAAACTTCAATGTGCAAGAGGCGGACGGAACGCCTGTGGCGCTCCTTGCCAGCTATTTCAACCTCACACCCTACTCGAGCGCATCCTGCAACACAAACAGCATGGGTAGCTCACCGTTGCTTTCCGCGCCCCAGACGCCGGGCGGCCTGCCGGTAGTGAATCCAGCCTGCGCAGTGCTGGTCAGTTATACACGGACTCAGCCCACGCGGGTTCTGCTACCGACGGAGATCTTTCGTTTCCAGAGCGCGAGCATCCCGAACATCACCATGAACGGCAATGCTCGCTATACCCAGGCAAATATGAATCTTCCCGCCTACTACGACAGCTTCCAGGGGCTGAGCAATACGATGTGGGCGCAGACGATTACTGCGAACGCCTCGGCTAAGCGCAACGTCTTTGCGGCAGACTATGGCGTGGTGTGGCAGGCCTCGAAGAAGGTCAGCATTGCCGACCAGATCAACTACTGGACAGTGCACCAGCCGGGAACGGCAACCATGACCAGCGAGGTGACACAGTCCACACCGGCTACGGCAGGAAACGAGACCATCAATTCCCCTGTGCTGACCACAGCCACAGGAGCGGCGGGATCGAATACCTTGGAAGGTAGTGGCGTGATTGGCACGCCTTTGCCGGATTATTTCGGGCAGAGGTTCGTCATCAATAACTTCATCGTGACCTGGGATGCCACGGCGCGGGCCAGGTTCTCGCTCACCTATCGTTATCGCACACACCAGATTGGTGAGGGAATTCCGCATAATGCACCGCTGGCAGTGGGCGCAACGACGAATGGAACGGTGCGCATCAACGAGCAGGGCGGAATCTTCACAGCCGCACTGCGGCCCACGGAAAACTGGACGCTGAACGGCAGCGCGGAAATCGCGTATGACGACAATGCTTTTACTCCTGTCTCGCCGCGGCAGTTACAGCACTATCGCGTGCACACCATGTACAAACCCAGGCCGTGGGCGACGATCTCTGGCGCCTTCAACGATCTGGAACGACATAACAACACGAACGAGAATGCCCTTACAGGTGCGACCTATGATGGTCCTCTCAATCACAAGGACCATACACGGGTCGGCAGCGTAGGTGCGACGTTGATGCCCAACGAGCACTACGGACTGGATCTTCACTACGCCTACAGCGACGTGTATTCGACAACCAACATCTGCTATGACGCCGGCGCCAGTCCGAAGCTGCCTGGCGCAGCTACACCAAGCGGCACGATCTGTCCGGGGGCATCGGTTCTGTTTACCAATTACTACGAGTTCGGGCCTGTCGCGGACTTCATGGATGCTCCGACGCAGAATGGAGATGCGGCGATTATCCTGTCTCCCAATGCACGGTTGCACTCCAACATCGGTTACAGGATCAGCTCCGTCAACGGCAGCCGGTTCTATAACGATGCGCGCGACGTGGCCGGATCGCTCGTGTCAACCTATCAGTCACCTTACGTCAATCTCGCCTGGACGGTTCATCCGGGATTGATTTGGAAGGCGGAGTACAACTTCTTCGGATACGGTGAAGGCGGACCCTCGGGCGCTGCGTATTGCAGCACCTCGAATCCGACTACGGCGAACCCGACCGTGCCGGTGGTTCCATGCAACTCTGCGAGTCTTGCGGGATTGCCAACGGCACTCAATGGACCCGCATGGGGCGCGACCGCACCGCGCAACTTCCATGCCAACAACGTGGTGCTCAGCATGCATTACGAGTTCTGAGCGCAAGAGCCGCCCCTCTTCAATGGAGAGGGGCGGACTCGCCGGGCTGCAGTGAAGCAGTGCGAACCGGCGAGGATTTCATGCAGCGGGAGGTCAAACAGTTCACCGAATTCTGGAGTATTGACGATGACCAAGCGAATGCAAATACGTGTGGCATTAGCGGCGGTGCTTGCGATGGCAGGCACTTCGGGCTTTGCCCAGTCCACCGGAGAAGCTCTTTACAAAGCCAAATGCCAGACGGAACTTCCCCCTCTCCAATGGGGTAAGTGTTTGAAAACCGGGAAGTAACCGCATTTTATGGGTACTAATGTAGGCATGTACTGTACTATGGTAATGTTGCATTGCACTTCTTTGTGTGATATATAATACGCATGTATATTGCGCGCGTCCCCAATCGCACCTCGCCTCCGGCCATCCTCCTGCGGGAGTCCTTCCGCGAAGGTGGGAAGGTGAAGTCTCGCACCCTGGCCAATATCACTTCCTGGGCTCCGGAACGGATCGAAGCTCTGGATCGCGCACTGCATGGAGACTTCGATCACGCCGCCCTCAGCGAACCGACCGTGGGTCCTGTCTTCGGCTTGCTGCACGTGCTCAAACAGGTTGCCGAGCAAATAGGCATTTGCAACGCTTTGGGTTCCAGAGAGATCGGCAAGCTCGGTCTGTTTCTGGTTCTGGCCCGGATCGCTCATCAAGGTTCGCGTCTTTCCGCCGTGCGCTGGGCCGAGGGGTGCTGCAGTTGCCCTTGTTCAGCGAAACGATCTGCGAAGTCGAGCATGAGCAACTGCGCTACGTGCTGCGCAAGAACGAGTCGGAAGCTCTACGCATCCAACGGCGCTTGACCGACAAACTCGAGAAGCTTGAAGTCCGTATCCAAGCGCGCAATCGGAAGGTGCAACAGCAACCGCTGTGCAAGCCGGAGGCCGGCTTGCACCAGATCCAGCTTTGGGTCGAGCGGCACAAGATCGGAGAACTGATCCAGC
>JBMFHB010000156.1:0-3682 GCA_049977045.1 Occallatibacter sp. | reverse complement strand
ATGGCTCGAAATTAAAACAGAATCCGTCGCCCACGCTGTAGGCGCCGTCACAAATCTATGCCCGACAGGCTCCTAGCGCAACTACGGCAGATCGCGCACCCAGATGTTGCGGAAGCTGATCGGCGCGCTCTTGTCGCCGTGCGCCTGGAGCTTGATGGCAGCGCCATCGAAGGCTTTGTAGAACGGCTTGCCGCGATAGAGTGTTTCGCCCTTCAGCTCGAAGTGGTTTTCGACCAGCACTCCGTTCAAGAAGACTGTGACATAAGCAGGCGTCTTGAGCGAGCCGTCAGCGTGGAAGACCGGCGCTGTCCACACCACGTCGTAGCTTTGCCACTCGCCGGGCCTTCGCGCGGCGTTCACCATCGGAATCGACTGCTTGTACATGCTGCCCACCATGCCGTTCACATAGGTTGGGTTGTTGTAGCCGTCCAGCACCTGCAGCTCGTAGCCTGCATCGCCCGGGCCGGTGGAGGCGAGAAAGATGCCGCTGTTCCCGCGCGCCTGGCCGGTTCCGGTAATGTTGGCGGGAATCTTCCACTCAATATGCAACTGGTAGTTGTGGAAGTGCCGCCTGGTCTCGATGTTGCCGGTGCCCTTGGCAACGGTCAGGAGACCGTCGGCCACGGTCCACCGGGCCGGCGTGTGATCCTGCGCCGAGACCCACTGGTTCTCATTCGTTCCATCGAAGAGCACGATTGCGTCGGATGGTGGAGCGCCCGGCGTCTTGCCCGGCGTGACGACGGGTGGAACAGGCTGCCAAACCTCGGTCTCTTCGGGTTTGGGCAGTTGCTGCTGCGCGCGTGTGGTGGGTATCGCCAATGTTCCCATTGCCGCCAACATGAGGAAAAATGTTCTGGTCCGCATCATGCAGGTGAGTGTACACCGCTGGAGAATAGTGCGGCACAGTAGCTTGTGAGCCTAAATGGGCGATTCTTCCGGCCAGAGGATTCCCAAAGCACCCGCCGGTCGTAAACTGGAAGAGAAGAGGTTGGTCGGTTCGCAAGTTGAGTGCCACTGTCTGCCAGAAGAATAGGCAGATCCAAATCGGATATTTCTCCTTCATGGCTTCTCGTTTTGCACAGAGGTTTGTTCTGCTCGTGGTCCTGGCTGCGTTGTGCGCAGGATCTCGGCTGGTTGCTGCCAGTCATCCGGAACTGCCCGATGCGCCTATGCCTGCTGCTTTAGCCGCCGATCCAGCCGCCGACCCCGCGGCGCCGGCCGGCGGCGTTCCGTTTCATGCCGGGTATATTCGTATCCCTCGCCTCAATGCTGCCCCTCAGATCGCGGATTTCCTGGGCGCGAAGCTGGGCGGCAGAGCACAGAAGATGTTGCGCATTGATACTTTCGTCCAGCGGTATCCCGAGGACGGCAAGCCGCCGGATGAGCCAACCACTGCCTTCCTTGGCTATACATATAAGGATCTTTTTGTTGCGTTTATCTGCAACGACCACAATCCAAAGCTGATCCGTGGGCACATGCTGGCGCGCGACTCGTTCTCCGACGACGATTATGTGCGGGTGATGCTGGATACCTTCCACGACGAGCGCAGGGCCTTTGTCTTCGAAAGTAATCCGCTTGGCATCCAGGCCGACGCCATGTACAGCGAGCAAAGCGGATTCGATTTCTCGTTCGATACCGTGTGGGACACATGGGCCAGGCGCACAAGTACCGGCTACGTGGTGCTGATGAGGATTCCCTTTGCCAGCCTCTACTTCGCCAAGGTGGCCCCGGGCGAGATGCGGACCTGGGGAATCATCCTCAAGCGTTACGTGGCGCACACCAATGAGAATGACTACTGGCCGCGCAGCAATCACAACATCGCCGGACGGCTCACGCAGGACATGGGAATCAAAGGCTTCAGCGATGTCGCGCACGGCCAGAACATGCAACTCGAGCCCTATGTCCTCGCCCGCAACCTGCGCCAGTTGAACACCGTCAATCCTCTCGATCCGTACTTTGAACACAAACAACTTCAAGGCTATGGTGGGCTGGATGCCAAATTTATCCTGCGAAACAGCCTGATTCTCGATACCACGCTCAATCCTGACTTCAGCCAGGTTGGTATCGACAACCCCGCGGTTCCAAACCAGCGATTTCCGCCGTATTTCCCAGAGGTGCGGCCGTTCTTCATTGAGAACAGCAGCTACTTCATGACACCCTTCAACCTCTACTACACGGACAATATCGTCCTGCCGCAGTACGGCGCACGGCTTACGGGTAAGGTCGGGCCCTGGGCCGTAGGATTACTGGGCGTAGACGACAGGAGTCCGGGCCTGGCGGTTCCTCAAAACAATCCAGAGTTTGGATCCCGCGCCCACTACTGGGTGGGGCGCCTGAACCGCGATCTTGGCTCGCTGTCGAATGCTGGCGTTATCTATGCCGACCGCGAGTTTCAGGATTCGTTCAATCGCACCGGAGGCCTCGACTACCGCCTGCGCCTGCGCAACCGATGGACGGTGACTGGACAGGGCATCACGTCTGAGACGCACAACCTTGGCGGTTCCACAGCCGGCGAGCAGAGCTGCGAAGATACGACGCTGAGTTGCAGCGGCCAGGCATGGATGCAATCCATCAGTTACAGCGATTTGCACTGGAATTGGTGGACGCAGTATACCGATACGGCAGCCGGCTTCGTTACAGACACAGGTTTTTTTCAACGGCCTGACATTCGTGAGCCGAATGGCCACCTTGGGTACACCTTCAGGCCCGCCAACGGCCCGATCCTTTCGCACGGTCCCAACCTGTACATGGAGCGCATCTGGGACCACACCGAGTTGCCGCTCGACTACTACTTCAACCCGTCCTACTCGATCAACTTCCGGCACAACACCAGTGTCTCGGCCTCGCTCGATTTAGGCCAGGATCGCCTGCGGCCGATCGACTACTCCGCGCTCAAGAACAACGTGGAGTGGCACAGTCATACCGAACAGGTCAACCTCTATTCGGCGCCCAAGCCGTTTTTGGCCGTAAGCGCCGGCTACAACCAGGGCGCAGTCGTCAATTACTCGCCACCATCCGGACAGGGACCGGCGCCGGTGCAAACGTCGTCGCCCAGCGCGAGCCTGGAAGTGAAGCCTGCCCCCGGCCTCGACCTGCAGAACAATTATGTCTACACACATTTCTCGAACCTCACGACGGGCGAGGATGTCTACGACAATCACGAGTTGATCTCGCGCTGGAACTACCAGCTTACCCAGGCCGCGTCCTTCAGTTTGATCGGCCAGTACATCGCCACCCTGCCGCACCCGGATCTGACGGATCTTACGAACGCAAAGACGCTCTTCGGCGATGCCCTGTTCACCTACATGCCGCACCCCGGCACGGCGCTCTATGTGGGCTACATCGGAAACTTCGCCAATATTGATCGGTCGCTGTGCACGCGGGAAGCCAGTGGCGCCTGCAACCCAATGGACCCAATCTTGCCGCCGTCGGGATCCTCATTGATGAACGACGGGAAGACCATCTACGTGAAGATCAGCTACCTGCTGCGCTTCTGACCCTCCCGCGAAACCACCGCTGGCCCGCCATGGAATTCCGCCACCCCATGCCAGGGTGATCGCATTTCGATTCGCCGCACGTTTCGCGAATAGCGTTCTTCGCGCTGTCATCCTGAGGAGCCGAGCGACGAAGGATCCGCGGTTGCTTTTCTAGTTCACTTTCCACACGCGGACCTCCGGTTTGA
>JBMFHB010000155.1:0-3758 GCA_049977045.1 Occallatibacter sp. | reverse complement strand
TATTGGTCCGAGCCCTGGACAACAAAAAGAGCCGGATTTACCCGTAAAAAATAGGCTATGTCAGGAGTTCTGAAGTTAGACCCATGACCAGAACCGTGCCGGTGCTCGACTGGAGCGGGGTCATGGCGGGTGGCGCGACGCCCCGCGGCAACTGGCCTTCCACCGTGGTGAGCCGTTCCGCGACGAGCTGGCGGTCGCGATAAATGTCGCTCTCCTTGCGGAAGATCGCACTGATGACAGACAGGCCCTGAATCGACGTAGAGCGCAACGACTCGATGCCGGTGACGCCGTTCACCGCGTTCTCAACGGGCTGCGTCACCAGCAGCTCCACCTGTTCCGGAGAAAGGCCGGGCGACTCCGTCTGGATGGTTACGAGCGGAGGCGCGAACTCCGGGAAGACGCTGAAGCTCGCGTGGGCGAGGGAGTAGATCCCATATCCGAGAAAAGCCAGAGCAAGCGCGAGCACGACGCCGCGGAAACGAAGCGAGAAACGGACAATGGCATTCAGCATGAGATGTTTTTCCCCTCGCTTGCGCTAGTCTTCATCGGCCTGGATCTGCGTGCGGAACTCTTCGGAGAGCAGTGTCTGTGCGCCCTCGGTGACTACGCGTGCGCCCGCTCCAATTCCCTCATTGACAAACCAGCCACCGGGTGCCGGGTTGGCCGTGGAGACCTCCACGCGAGTGAATTTGTTCGGCGATGGCTCGACGTAGCACCAGGCGCTGCCCTGCCACCACACCACTGCGCCATAGGGCACGACGGCTCCGGTCCGCACTGGCCCGGCGGGCAGATAGACCGCAAGGTTGATTCCAGCAACCAGGCCCTGATGCGCGGAGACGGCGTAAAGAAGACTTGGCGCCTGCAAGCGCGGATCAATCTGCGGGAGCGCGGAGATGAGCCGCGCCGGAACGTGAGTTCCGTCCGGCAATTCCGCGATCGCCTCCGGAGCAACTGCATGACTGTATGCGCCAACGGCCGTGACCTGAATCAGATACTCGCGCTGTGCCAGCATTGCATCGAGTTGCGGCGACCCTTGTTCCAGCCAGCGGGCGACTGTCCCGCTCCAGTGCAGCTCCATCGAGTCCTTGAGCACGGCCAGCGCCTGCTCCGCGTTCGTTAGAGTGGCCGCGTCGCTCGCGGCCGTGGCGGATGCCATCTCCACGCTCTTGATGGCCACGTTCTCTTCGCTTGAATTCAGTTGCCGCAAACGCGCGTACTCGGCCTGCGAGGCCTGCGCGGCGGCGCGCGCTTTGGCGATGTTCATCTGTGCTGTTTCGTAACCTGACTTCAGATCGAGAAGAGGCTGCAACTGCAAAACAACCCCGTTGGCTTGCGTCTCTGCGCTACGTCTCTCGGATGTGAGCGTCGCGGCCGCAATCCCGTTGGCGTGTTGCGCCTGTTCATCGAAGGTGAGAACGGTCCTTCCCGCCTCCTGTGTCACGCGCGATGGAGCTTCAATGGGCGCGTCACTGTCAGCCTCTGCGGCTTGTTCGGTCCGGCCTGAACGGAATCCCCAAATCAGACCGCCGGCAATGCCGAGAGCAACCAGACAAACGACGATGATGCGTAGCGTGGATTTCACGGAAAGACTCCTCCTATCGTGGCGCCGTCTTCGGCAGTGCGGGCGCTGTGTTGGGCTCGATGGGCCGCTCTAGCGCATCTTCCAGCAAACCCAGTGCGAGCTGGGCTTGATGAAGAGCGTCAAGACGCGCGCGTTCTGCAATGGTGGTCTGCATGTCCGCGGAAAGGGCTGTCAACTCGTCCGCCTCTCCTGCCTTGAGCCATTCGTGGGCTGTGCGGCTCTGCTGTTGTGCTTCTGCAACGGAGTGGCGCGCCGCCTCAAGCACTGCGTAGCCGGCGTCGTAGCCGGCCAGCGCCTGATCGGTTTGGGCAATCACTGTGCTCTGCGTTCTCAACAACTGCGCGCCTGCGACTTTGCGTTGAGCCTCCGCTTCGGCGATGGGGCCTTCATTATGATTTCGCATTGGCAGCACCGCTCCCAGTTGAAGCGAGATCAGGTGGACACCTTCTTCGTATGCGTATCCGGGCCCTAGGTCGATGTCGGGATACTGTCGCGCCACCTCGAGTTGCAAATGGGACTGCGCCGCCTCGTATTGCTCAAGCGCGCGCTGCACATCGAGCCGGTTGTCGACCGCTGTTGCGCGGATGGCCTGCGCGGGAAGCATAACCGGCGAAGGCGGCTCATCTGCCCCAACCCAACTCACCGCTTTGCCAGCGAGGCCGCTCACTGGAATCCCAATCGCGGCAGCCAGCCCCGCCCGGGCGGTTCCCATCTGACCTTCGGCGGTGCTGAGCGCCTGGCGCAGATTAGTCAGATCGATGCGCGCTGTGGTTACCTCCGGCAGCGGAATTTCACCGGCGCGGAGGCGAGCCTCAAGTAAATTCACATATTCGCTTTGGAGCCCTTCCTGCCGGCGTAGTGCGGCGGCCGACTGCCGCGCAAACACAAGGTCCGCGAGCGCCACGCGTACCCGGCTGCGCACTGCCCACGCTGTCTCGGCGATCTGTATGCGGCTCGCGGCGCTTAAGTGTTCGGCCTCGGCAATGCGATAGCCGCGCTTCCCCGCGGTCTCAATGGGCAGCGAAAAATTGAATCCCAGCAGATATGGGCTCTCGGCCGCCGTCTCGTAGCCCGCGTCCGCGCCGACGGAGGGATTGGGCTTCATCGCGGCGGTCTTGACAGCAGAGATTGCTGCGGCGGCGTTGGCGCGCGCCACATCCATGTCCATGGTGAAATAGTAGCCAGCCAGCGTTAGCGCACGCAGATCCCACGACGCAAGCGGCCACGAAGGGGGCTGAAAGCCCGCCGCCTGTTGCATCCAGTTCCGCAAACCGGAATCGTCCAGGCTGCGTGTTTCAAGACTTGCGGCGAGCACGTGAGGCGAAACCGGTGCAGCACGATATCGATACGGAGCGCAGCCGCTGGCGAATAGCAAGAGCGGCAGCACGAACAGCGCGGAAATTTTCATGGGCACTCCCAGGGAATCGCAGTTCGGGAAAATGCGCGCGCAAGTGCATGCATGCACGCGGACGCGAGCCACGAAGCGATGGGAGTTCTAGATGCGGAGGGAGGTGAAGCTCAAAGGAGGTGAGAAAAGCGACAACAAATAGCCGGTTCCATAAGAATGCGGCTGGCCGGGTGGCGAGACACCCCGTAAGAGCCGCGCGACAAGCGAGAAGAAAATCCTGGCCAGCTTGATGATCAGCAACGCCAAGAGGACGCACAACGCAATGCATATGCCGATCACAAAGAACATGAATTCGGAGTCATGTCCAACGTCGGCGATGGTGTCCCACCGATCGAAAAGATCGCACATCTGCGAGGCCGCTATCAGGAGGATGGCGGCAACCGAGACAAATGTGTGGAACCGGCGATTCACCTGTTTATCGTAACACCGCATCCCAGAGCGGCCTGCTCGTTATCTCATTCGCATTGAATTGTCGCTCCGTGCGCGCACCTCGAATCGTTCTGCTCGACGAACTTGATCGAGAATCGGAGCGGCTCGGACATCGCTTCTGCCGCTGTGCGGACGTTGCAATATCTACGTGCGCAGCCGGCGGACAGAGGATGTCCCAGCCATAGTTGAAAGTTGAGCGGCGGTTCAGCCTGATTCCTTAGAATCGGGTTGCCAAACCTTGAAGGGAGAACCGCCGTGAAGAAAACGTACCATACGATACGCAAGCAAGGGAAAGTCAACGAACAGGAACTGACCAGCTTCCTTACCAAGAACGGGCAG
>JBMFHB010000154.1:0-3892 GCA_049977045.1 Occallatibacter sp. | reverse complement strand
CATCGAAGTAGCGCTATATCACGCGCTTGGACGATTACCTGAACCGGAGACTACCCACAGATTTTGCTGACGAGGCCGAAAAAGTTCGGGCCGTAGTCGCCGCTGTACGGATCGAATTTCATCATGTCCGGATAGCTGTGGAAGGCCGCGGAGGCAAATCCCTGCCGATCGATGCCACTGATGGCACCCATGTTGCCGCCGTAGCCTATGCGCAGCAGGTACAGGTCGGCAGGGTTGCGGCGGTAGGCATCGAGAACGGGAATGGCGTTGATCCCCGAGCCGTAGTGGTGCAGTTGCCGTTCGAGCCGCTCATACTTGCCGCCATAAAGAAAATCCCAGTAGCGGCGGGCGCTGCCGTTGTAACCCCAATTGGGAATGGCTGGCATGTAACCTTCAATGGCGTCGAGCGTCGCCTGTGCCTTCGCGTCCATGCCAAAGTAGCGCGACCAGGCGTAGACTTCTTCCTGTCCGGTCGAGTCCCACGGCATTTCGCTGCCGAACGGATACGGCAGCTTTTGCCATGCCTCGGCTCGTGCGTGCATTGCAGCCTCAAGTTGCGTGGCCTCGGCGGTCATGCCTTCACGATGCAGATCGTCAAGCACCGCGACAAAGACATCACCCTCCATCTGGCCGAACTGGGCAAGATCGGGCGCATAGCGCGTCATCGCCATGGTGGTTTCATAGGCCTGCGTAAGATACCAGCGCCAGTCGTGATGCGTTACCAGGCCCTGGTGATCACGGGCCAGCCGGTACAGCGCCCAGTAAGCCGCCACAACGTGTGGATAGTTGAAGGAGCGTCCAACATCCTCACTGGCTTGCTCGTTCCAACTCTCCCATGTATGCCAATTTAGATCGCTGCGGTAGTAGCCAGCGGGCAACTTATCGGGCTGGTAGTAAAACAAGCTCTTGCGTACGCCGTACCTTTTCGGGCCATCCTTGTACTGGAGGCCGCCCCAGAGTACGTTATCGACGAAGTCTTCCAACTGTTCGATCTGATGCTTGTCAGGCCGCCCGAACTCCTTCATAGCCGCCGCGAGCCACGACCCCGCACCGGCCTCGTCGCTCAAGCCTGCGATCCACACACGGTTATCCTGTGTTACGATGGCGTTTGCTTCACGATCGTAACTCATCACAGAAGGCGCGCGGTGGAACGGATCGTTTTTCTGATCGAACCACTGCTTTGTAAAGAGAAAGTTGCCGAGATCGTCGATTGCTTCTGTCTCGGGCTTGATGACTTTGTACTGCACGGTCTCCACTAATCCGTCGGTGTACGTTACGGTAAGTCGCGCGCGGCCCCACCGCTTGCCTTTGAGCGCGTATCGTTGCCAGCCATGCGGGGTTCTTCCATCCGGTTTTACCTCAATTGCGCCCGCTGGGGAGACGATGATCGTTTTCACCGGCTTGGGATAATCGAGGAAGAGGCTGGCATCGATATCTTCGGGCAAAATGTAGCCGGGAATCCCGATTGCCACTGGCCGGTGGGCACGAACAAGCGTAGTCTCTATCGACTCAATGGATTTCGACGTCAGAAAACGTAGACCCACTGTACGCTCCCCACCCGGCTCAAGAACGATGCTGGTTGCCGGATTCCACGGCTCGGCGTTCTTCCACTCGTTCTGCTGGTAGGCGGCCGAAGCGACCATCCACTCGTAAAAACCCTCGAAGGTCATGCTGCGCGGCGTCAGGTCGTGAAAGAGTTCCGCTTGATGTCCGGATCGATTCGGCCCTGCGATCGGCTTATAGGCCTCGAACGGCGTTCTGCCGTCCGGCACAACGACCAGCGCCGGTCCGTGGCCGTTAAGCCGCGTGACCTGCACGTATCCGGCATCAAGCGCGATCGATGGATCCGAGAAACTGCAAATCGTGTGCGCCTGTGCGAGGTCTTTGCCACTTAGGATATTGTCGAAGATCAGCGGAATGCCCAGCGCACCTATCTCGATCGCCTTCCTGCCTGGATTACGAAGCGTGAAACGCAGTGCCAGTGCGCCGTTCACGACGCTCCAACTCCGCATCACTTCGAGCGGAAAATCGGCAGGCAAGGTTGGCCGCAGGTCGTCGCGACGCAACTCCCCTGTTTCTGATGGAAGCGGCCGTACCGGATGGCGAGCGAGCGCGGTCGAGTAACCGCGCCATTCTTCGGTCCCCACTGCCCGCAAGCGAAGATCGAGATCGCCCAGATGATAATAGCCGTCGGTCGAGCGCGCGGCTAGTAGTTCGGAAGGAACGAAGTCAAAACCATTGCCGTCGCTCGGTTCTAGTCCAGCGGCGGTTCCTGACGATCGCACCAGGCGCAGCTTCAATTGTGGCGTCGCATAACTTGTCAGCCCGTCATCGAGCATGGAGCCGAGCCGAGCATCGCGGCCGGCAGGATAGAACTGAGCGCGCGCCAGCGCACAGACAGACGCCAGCACACCCGCCATCAGGAAACCAACACACTTGCTCCAATAACTCAAGAATCCTCCATGAGATCTTTCATTCTGCCACGGAGGAAAATACTGTCACCCTCGGCGGCTGATTCAGTTCGTTAGTTCCACACAGCGACGCCAACCTTCCCTTTTACCAACTGCCGCGTTCACCGAATCGATCGATGAGCGCAGCCAGGCGCGTGCAACCGTTTTCCCAGTTGGCACAGAGCGCCCGGTCAAGCTGGTCCGGTTCGCCTTTGAGGAGCACGGCAACGATTTCCTCATGTTCTGCTACCGAAACGTGAAGCTGATGCATAATCGAGTTGGCATACAAACGCCAATAGCGCTCCGCCTGCGGCTCGACCGCACGATGCATCATCTTCAGCCTCGGTCCCAATCCTGCATCAACGAGCAGACAATGAAACTCGTGGTCGAGATCGAAGATAGCCGGCCCATCGCAGCCTTGTTCACGCGCGATTCTATCGAGTTTCAGATTAATGTCGGTTAGTTTTCCCGCGAGACTCTCTCGCTCTGCTCTTGGCAATTGTGCCGCGCGCCTTCCGGCCAGTCCCTCAATGCGCCCGATCATCGAGTACAATTCGCCGGCATCCTCCTTGGTCAGCGGCGCGACGAACATCTTCGCTTTGCTACCGTTGCGGCGCTCGCGCACAAAACCTTCGCGCTCCAGCAGGTAGAGCGCGCCTCGCACCGGCGTCCTGCTCATCCGCAGATGCTCGCACAAGTCGCTTTCCACAATCCAGCTTCCTGGCGCGAGCCTGCCGTGAACAATCAGATCGCGTATCTGTTGAAACGCCTTCCCCGCGCTGTCGCCGTATTCGGCCCTGCCAACTGATGCTTTCGCGCTACGTGTTCTCCCGAAATCTGTCGATTCCATTGTTTCTTGCTCTTTGGCAAAAGCGTGGTCGTTGGTGGGCCGTGAACTTTCCGCACCCTTCACATTTCGAGAACCGATGCGCCACTTGGCAGTTTTCAGCCTCGGCTCCGTATGCGTCCTTCTGCTGAGCAACCCTGGCAGCCTGTGGTGGAAGTCAAGGTGCAGCGGAAGACGTCCCTCTGCGGCTAAAGCCGTGTTGATTTTGCGGCTCTTACGGCACGGCTGAAACCGTGCCCTTTCAAAACCAGACTTTCACCACAGGCTGCTAGCATCACTGACGGAGCATCAATTTATTGAGCCCGGCAGGTGAAGATTTCAGCTTACCGATTGTTGTGCAGCCGCGGCTCGCTCAAGAGCCAGCGGCTGCATGTGGGGTTGAATTAAAAGCGAAAATTCGCACGCAGTTCAATGTTACGCGGAGCGTTCGCTGTACTGGATGTCGTCCCGAACGTCGTATCTTGTACCCCCGAATCCATGCCGACCCAAGCCGGATGGTTAAAGGCATTCAGAAATTCCGGCTCTTGACGAGAAAGTGTAAGAGTCATCGATTTACGCGGCTTTCTGAAACGCGACAAGTTGGGTTCTTGTGGCG
>JBMFHB010000153.1:0-3957 GCA_049977045.1 Occallatibacter sp. | reverse complement strand
ATTACCCGACCGTAGAAGGTTGGAACTTAGCCTCAGTCAGAAGAATGGGAGACTGAATGAAGACTTCTATCTCGATCACTATCAAAAGCTCGAACAATTCCTGAAGCGGTACTTTTCTGCCATTGAGCATCTGGCTTTGCACGATGGCACGACAGTGACGCTCGATTCCAAGATTTCCCTCGTCCCCAGCTTTCAACTGTCGAAGCGGACCTACATATTTGCAGGGGACAAGGAAGCGAGGAATCAATTTTTTGGTCTTAGAGACAATCCTCCCCTCAAGCTGGCGGACCCGAACACCAAGTTGGAATTCGTCTTCCTTCCGATTGACAGGTCGAAATCTCCTCCAGTAGCGGGTCGCTGGACGAGTTGCGCAGCTCGCGGAGGATCACGTCCCGCATCCACTCACTGCGGGCCTGGCCTAATGCTTCCGAGTGCTCCGTGACTTCGCGGTGCTCCTCCTGCGTGAGCTTAACGGTCACTGGACACACCCTATTGGCTGCGCGTTCTGCCTCAGAATTGCTGGCGGTTTCGGCATCAAGAAGAGCCATGAAACACCTCAAATTCTCAGGTGCACCCACGTGCACCTGAATTTGCTATGTTGCAGCTTCTAAACAGGTGCACCGAAGTGCACCTTGCACGACCCTGTGAGGGGTGGAGTGTCGAGATACAACCGGTGCGAAGCACCGTTCTGGCACTGCCACGGATGTAGATGGCGGATCATGCTCTCGATCCCGCCACAACTGCCGGTGTTTGGGATGCTGAAGATGCTGCGGGAACCGGCTTCTTCAAGGACGGTTCCGCTGCCTCATTTGCGGACGCTCTGCGCACGCGCAGCGTCGGCGTAATCCGCTGCGCTTCCGGCGACTTCAGGAACTCCTGAAAGTCGCGGTCTTTGGAGAAGACGTAAGCGAGCGCCTGCTCCACGACATCATTTGCGGAAGCATGAATGAAAGCGGCGTATTGATCGACCTGAGTAGCAGTCGTATCGGTGAGCCGAATGGAGGCGCTGAGGTGGCGGGTTTGTGTGACTTCAAGCAGTGGCATTGCGTTCTCCTTTGGGTGTGAAATCAGGCAGACTCTCTGTGGGCAATCATGCGCTGTGCGGTGGCTGCAATTTCCCGTGCACGAGCGGAGCAAAGTGCAGCGGGAATCTCGAAACGACGGCGGCATTCGAGCATCGTAATGACGTCGTCCAAGCGGATGCCTTCGATGAGCCAAAGGCGGGCCGAAGCGACATCGACAGTGCGTTGCGCATAGTAGAGAGGATTGGGTTTGTCGGAGCGGCGCGAAGCCAACTCCCGCGTCAGCTTCGCGGCGTCTTTGCCATGAGCAAGCTGATCTGAAACCCATGCCCAATCGCTCTCCGAATTGCTGCGCTTCGATGGTGGCTTTCGGGAAGCGATAACATTGGCGAATAGCATCGCATCAACCGCGCCTGCTTCCAGCCGGAAGTCATCGGGAGTCCAGATGGAATCGTCGGGATATTCGGCGGTAACAGGGTGGGCTGGAGCGTACTTCCGATTCAGGAAACCGGGGACGCGGAGGACACGGTTGCAATCGGTGCAAGCGGGATCGCCACCGAAGGCGATGGCGAGCAGTTTGAGCATCTGTTCCTGACGCGCAAAGTCGAAGCCTTCGACACGCCAGAGCACTTGATATTTGCCCGGAGAGGTAGACAGGATGGAGGTAGGCTGCGGCACCAGATCCGATGCTCGAAGCGCAGCGAGCTGGGTATCCCCGTCGGTGTCGATGTCTATATATAGATGGCGAACAGATGCAATGCTTTCCTTCGTGCGTTTCCGGCTGCCGGGGTGAAGCGGATTGGCAGCGACATAGATATTGGCTCCAGTGCCGTTTTCATAGGCGAGCCACGCGCGATAGCGCGGGGTAAGCGCAGTCTCCAGCGTGACGACGCGCTGTGTCGGAACGGCTGGATTCTCCCTGCGAAGCAGGAGGGCAATCGTCTCAGCCGGAGCGAAGCAACGGTTGAGAAAGCGGATGGAAGTTTGATTCATAGCGGCACCTCTTGCGAGTGCGATCATGCGGGCCTTAGTAGCAAAAGAAGCCCGGTGAGTGCCGGGCTTCCGCGCTGGAGGAAATGGCCTATGCGGCCACTTCCTCTCCGGTGATCTCATCGAACTCATCCTCGGCGGCAACCGCCTCTGCGCGGTCGAGCTTGAGGATGGAAGTCACCCGGATCGTGTCAGTCTTCACACCCTTGTATTCGGAGTGCTGAATCTTGCCCTCGATTTGGATGTGAGCGCCCTTCTTGAGTTTGGCCGCGAACTCGGCCAGCTTGCCGAAGACGATGAGGTTGTGCCATTCGGTGCGCTCGTTATACTTGCCGGTCTCTTTATCCTTGCGCGACTCCTTGGTGGCAAGGGAGAGCGTGGTGAACTGCTTGTTGTTTTTGCCGGTGCGAACGACTTGCATCGCCGCCGAGGAAGCCCATGAGGATTACCTTGTTCAGGTACATGATTGTGTCTCCGTTTTTGAATTCCCGATCTGCTCGGGTCACACCTGGCGGAGCCTAGCGAGTGGGTCCGACTCCCAAGGCCGAAGTTCTGCATTTACGGTGGGTCCATCGCAGATGGAAACCGTAATCCGTAGGGCGGCGCAATGCCGGGGTCCCCGGCACGCGCTTGTTGCGTGGTGGGGTGGAAGCCGAAGCAGAAGAACGAGCTTGCCGCCGGGCGTCGGATAGACCCCGAAGCAGTGACCGTGCAGAAAGCGGGATACATACGGGAAACACCCGCCTTAACAATCCTCTTCGTCCGCTTCCCCGCGATGCGCCTTACCGGCAAATCTGGTTCACTCACTCCCGCCCAGGGTCGCGGAAAGAACCGCAAGTCAGCGCCGCAACCGCATGTCTTCGTGCGGCCTGCGCCAAGCTCAGGCGCACACCTTCGGGTCGAAAGATTCGGCTCCGTGTTGTGGGTGAGAAGCACCATAACGATTCCGGTTCCATCCGTGTCTCATGCCGCCGCTGTCGCAGAGGGAGCGCGGTAAATTTCCTCTGTCTCGAAGGACTGGTCTGCATAGCTGTAGCCCCTCACGGCAATAAGCTCGCGTACCCGGCGTCGGCCCGCATGATCGCGCTCGCAATACAAGACAAAGTCGATTGCCTCCGCCGTCTCCGAACGAATGAAGGAGTGGTTCAGATTTGGTCTCGCACTTAAGGCAAGGTCCGATAGCCGATTGAGGGCATCCCACGCGCTCTTGGCGTGGATGGTGGAGAGCGTGCCACCATGACCTGTATTCATGGCTTGCAACAGGTCGTAGCCGCATTCGTCGCGTATCTCGCCCATGATGATGCGGTCGGGGCGGTGCCTGAGCGCGGCGGCTACAAGCTGGCTTGGAGTGACGGCAACCTGACCAGGAATAGCATCGACAGCCTCCCACCGAACGGCGTTCGGATGGGCGATCTTTAGTTCGGCGGGCTGCTCGATCAGAATGAGGCGTTCATGAAGCGGCACATGGTCCAGCAAGGCTTTCATCAGGGTCGTCTTTCCGCTGCCAGTTCCGCCACTGATAATGCCGTTCTTTCGCTCTGCGATGAAGCCCACGACCGCATCCCGAATCTCCTCCGGTAGACTGCCCGATGCAATCAGTTCCTCCGATGTAAACCAACGATTGAATTTGCGCACGGTAAACGTCGGTCCATTGATCGAAGATGGAGAGCCGACGACGGCGACGCGGGAGCCGTCCGGAAGGCGGGTATTCAGGATGGGATTCTGGCTGGTAAGGTCTTGCCCCAGGAGGCGGGCGACACGCTCGATAGCAGCCTGTAAGCGGTCGTTGGTATATGGCGTGGAGAGCGCAATATGCTCGTCCACGCCGCCACGATCTGCATAGACCCCGGTAGCCCCGTTAATCATAAGGGCTCTTCGGCAGAATTTGTGGGTAAGGCGAGGGGTAGAAGTTGATATGGAGGCGGCTTCGCCGCGTCTTGTTCGA
>JBMFHB010000152.1:0-3959 GCA_049977045.1 Occallatibacter sp. | reverse complement strand
AAAAGCAACCGCGGATTCTTCGTCGCTGCGCTCCTCAGAATGACAGCGCAAAGAGCATGGTTCGTAAAGCGTCCAGCGAATTGAAATGCGTTTCCCCTGCCCATCCCTTCCGCACTTTTGGCGGAAAGGATGGGAGAGCACGGTGCGACCAGCGGCCTATCCAATTTCTCCGCTTGGCGAACGCAGCCTCAACAGTAGAAAATGCTTGCAATCCGGAAATCAAGCTGCGGAATGCTTCTCGATCCAAAGCCAACGCGTGGACCTGTGCGCGGATTCCGGCAAGTTTATATCCGGCAAGGAAGGTTCGATGCACTCAGTCTGGCTCGGTGAGTTTATGGGAACGATGATTCTGGTTCTGTTGGGCGACGGTGTTGTCGCCGGCGTCACGTTGCGCAAATCCTATGCGGCGGACTCCGGTTGGATCGTGATCACCACCGGGTGGGCTCTGGCTGTGCTCTGCGGCGTGCTGGTGGCGCAGGCCTTCGGCAGTCCCGGCGCGCATCTGAACCCGGCGATCACGCTGGCCGCCGCCATCGTCAGCGGAAATTACCAGCAGGTTCTCCTTTACTGGTCCGCGCAGATGCTGGGTGCGATGAGCGGCGCCGCGCTGGTGGTGCTGCATTACGCGCCACACTGGAAGCTGACTCCCGATCCCGCGGCCAAGCTCGGCATCTTTTCAACCAACGGAGCTGTGCACAACCCGCTGGCGAACTTCTTGAGCGAAGTGATCGGAACCATGGTGCTCGTCATTGTGGCCGATGCCATCTTCTCGCACGGCGTGGCGATCGCCGGACCCGCCGCGGGAGTCGGACCGTGGCTGGTCGGGAGTCTTGTGTGGGGCATCGGTCTCTCGCTCGGTGGAACCACGGGCTACGCCATCAACCCGGCGCGCGATCTGGGGCCCCGCATCGTCCACGCAGTGCTTCCCATTCCCGGCAAGGGTGGATCCAACTGGCGCTATGCGCCAATCCCCATCCTCGGCCCACTCACCGGCGGGGCGCTCGCAGGACTGCTGGTGCACTGCGCGCACTTTTAAGTGCGTTGCCATGCGCGAATTTCGCTCGCGATTTCCACAGCGAACGCCGCGGCTACTCCAGACACGCCGCGATGACGGCCAACGCGGCGATAGCGGCCGTCTCGGCGCGCAGAATGCGCGGCCCGAGCGACGCTGCGCGCCAGCCGTTAGCGTCAAAGAGCGCCTCTTCGGCCGGAGCCCATCCACCTTCGGGTCCGATGGCGACCTCGAGTTGAGGCATCTCGTCCCTGGTCCCGGCCATCGCTTCTTCGATCGCACGATAAAGAGTCGTCGTGCGCTCCTGCTCGGCGAGCACGATGCGCGTAGCCGCTGAAGCCGCGCGCACTCGATGCGTAAGCGGAGCAGGATCGTGAATCAGTGGAACGTCGGACCGACGCGCCTGCTGCGCGGCCTCATGCGCGATGCGGCGCCATCGCTCGGCGCGCTTCTCCGCGGCTTGCGCCAGGTGCTTCTCGGTTCTGCGCGCCAACACCGGCGCAATCGCCGCCACACCCAGCTCCGTCGCTTTTTCGATCGCCCACTCCATGCGATCGAACTTGTAAACGGCCAGCACCAGCGTTACGGGCAGCGCAGGATCGGCCTGGACCTCTGCGGTCAGATTGAAGCGAACCTCGCTTTTCTCTTCCGCCCGCGTGACTGCGGCAACCTGGGCATGAAAGACGCGCCCTCCGGCAACCACATCGAATTCCATGCCCGGTTGTGCGCGCAGCACCCGTGCCAGGTGCTCGGCTTGCGCGCCTTCGATGGTTGCTGTGGCCTCATCCCAATGCTCGGCGATCCAGCGGCGGCGGGCCATCTTGCTCTCCCGTGTTCTTCCACATGCAGTGTACGGCGTTTTGCCCTGCGTGCGTAATTCTATGGCAAACAACACGAAGGGGAACGCTTTGAAGCGTCCCCCTTGAGTGTTGCCTTTTGGGTTGTTCGATCCGCTACTTTTTCTTCGCGGTCTTCTTGGCGGCCGTTTTCTTGGCCGGTGCCTTCTTGGCGGCTGCCTTCTTGGCGGGTGCCTTCTTGGTTGCCATTTGCCTATTCTCCCTTTTCGATGGGTTGCATCGATTCTGCAATTTAGAAATTGCAGTTGAAAAAAGGTATAGATTCACTCAACATCGATGTCAAGAAAAAAACGACATAAGAGTGAAAAAAAGATCAACACGCTTCCCGCCGATGATTCCACTCACCGAGGAAATCGAAGTCGAAATTCGACGCGCGGAGGAAAATCTTCTCTTGCGCGCACTGCAATCGATGGATGCGCGCTGCAATTTTTCCGCTCCGCAGCATCGCTCTTTCCCGCGTGTTTGCTCGATTCCGCCGCATCGCCTTCAGCATTCGATCACGTTCAACGCAAGGCCCGCGAGGCTCGTTTCCTTGTAGCGCGATTGCATATCGAGGCCGGTCAGGTACATGGTGCGGATCACCTGATCGAGCGAGACCTTGTGCGTCTCCGGTTCGTTCATCGCCAGGCGCGCTGCCTGCACGGCCTTGGCCGCGCCCATCGCATTGCGCTCGATACACGGAATCTGCACCAGACCGCCGATAGGGTCGCACGTCATGCCCAGGTTGTGCTCCATCGCAATCTCGGCGGCGTGCTCGATTCGTCCGTTATTGACCTGTCCGTCGCTTCCGCCCAGAGCAGCCGCAAGTCCCGCCGCGGCCATCGAACAGGCAACACCCACTTCGCCCTGGCATCCCACCTCCGCGCCGCTGATCGAGGCGTTCTCCTTGTAGAGAGCGCCGATCGCCGCCGACGCAAGGAAGAAGCGCACCAGGCCCTCATCGCTCGATCCCTCGACAAAGTTGCGATAGTAGAGCGCGACGGCCGGAACCACGCCGGCAGCTCCGTTGGTCGGCGCAGTCACCACGCGGCCGCCGGCTGCGTTCTCTTCATTCACCGCCATGGCGTAGACCGTCACCCAATCGAGTGGCGCCAGCGGATCGCACGGCTTGCCGCTCGTGTCGCGTTCGCGCAAGCGTTCGGCCAGCCGCCGCGCGCGGCGGCGCACCTCCAAACCTCCGGGCAAGATCCCTTCAGCCGCCATGCCGCGCTCCACGCACTCCCGCATCGTCCGCAGGATCTCCTCGATGCCCGCTCTTACGCGCGCTTCCAGCGATGTTTCGCTCGCGCCGGGATCGAGCGCCCGCAGACGCGCGCATTCGTTGGCCAGCATCACCCGGTCGATCGTGAGCGAGTGCGTGCGAGCCATTTCAAGCAGTTCCGCCGCGCTGTGAAACGGAAAGGGCAGGTCGACCTCGGACGCTTGCGCCGGCGCTTCGGCCTCTCCATCCTCGACAATGAATCCGCCGCCGATGGAAAAGTAGGTGCGCCGCGCAACGATCGCTCCATCCCCTCCGAAAGCGGTAAACCGGAGACCGTTCGGATGCTGCATCCGCGCTCCCGGAGGAAACATCTGATCGCGGTGGAAGAGAAGATCGCTTGGCTCGTCGAATACGATTGCGTGTTTCCCCGCGAGTTGGATACGCCGCGAGTCGCGAATCCCTGCCACGCTGGACTCAATCGCGGCTGGGTCAATCGCCGCGGGTTCGTTTCCCTCAAGTCCGAGCAGAATCGCGCGATCCGTGGCGTGGCCCTTGCCGGTAAGGGCCAGCGAGCCGTAGAGATCCGTTTCCACGCGCATCGCGCCGCCCAGCAGACCGTCGCGATCCAGTTCCCGGACAAAGCGGCAGGCCGCGCGCATCGGCCCCATCGTGTGCGAACTGGAGGGACCAACGCCGATCTTGTAAAGGTCGAAGAGGCTTGTCGTCACAGATCGGATTGTAGCGAAAAGCACGGAACAGACAACAGCGCGCAATCATTGCCGGCTCTGGCAAAAGCGCAGTCTTCAAAAAAAAGGCTCTACCGCAGAATTTGTGGGTAAGGCGAGGGGTAGAAGTTGATATGGAGGCGGCTTCGCCGCGTCTTGTTCGA
>JBMFHB010000151.1:0-4017 GCA_049977045.1 Occallatibacter sp. | reverse complement strand
TACGTCGCTTTGCTTTCCTTGGCCGCGGCCTTGATCTGTTGGAGACAGACCACGTCTATTTACGGATAAGTTCTTAGGCAGGCTGGCGACCTGTGCCCCGATGATGCTCAAAAGCTTTGGGCGTGGGGGATTAGATCCTCTTCCGTGACTCTCTTGATCGCCCACCAAGCAGGGGCGAGCGACCGACTACCGATCGCGGCGATTCAAGCCGTGGCGCATCGGAGATTCCCTCGAAGACTTTGCCCGCCGGCCACTCTCCAACGGAATACACGCGGCGATCTCGCAGGCCGTTTACACCCTCCTGCCAAGCCAGCAGCATCCGTTTGCCCGTGTCCTTGAACTCCGGAAGATCTGACATTTTGCTTCGGACCAGAGGAACAACATCCGCGGCTGAATCGCTGATGCGCTCAACCATTTCGGATTGCTCTCGGAGGGGTATGCCGAAGGTTGCAGCGATGAACTTCGACAGGTTCTTTCCCGGCGTCCACGTCTTTTTGCCGCCAAAGGAAATCCCCGGAGGATTGTTTTGGTAGCTCGCGTACACGCTC
Source organism: Occallatibacter sp. (assembly GCA_049977045.1). Classification (GTDB taxonomy): domain Bacteria; phylum Acidobacteriota; class Terriglobia; order Terriglobales; family Acidobacteriaceae; genus Telmatobacter. The sequence continues at coordinate 3,469 of JBMFHB010000151.1, read as the reverse complement.
GTAGTGAGGAAATCGTAGGCAGGCGAGAAGTGTACATCCGCTCGTGTTGTGTACAGTAGAGCGATATTCTTCGCGTGACAGTCCGCATTGCGCAGTGCATACGTTAGCAGCAGGATTGCCGCCAGGTGTTGGAAGGTTTCGTACTGCCGATTGCCGGGTACGTGGTCGCGAACGGCGCGTGCGATTCGCTCCCATGTGGTCTCATACTTCTGCGCGGGACGAAGGCCGAGTAGAGCACAGAAGTCTTCCATCCCCCACAACAGCTGTCCTTCATCGTTCACGTCAAAGCGATGGACGACGAGAGCATTGCCATCTCGCGACACCTCTGCTTTTGCGCTGGGAAGCACCTTGGCCAATACCTGCATACAGAGGTACTCGTTTAGCGCCGCAAACGGTAGCCTGCCGGAAGAACCTTTAATGATGTGCCGGCGAGTCAGCAGAGTGGCTTTCTGATGCGGGCCAAGTCGCCGGCCAGTGGCTGTCGGTTCTTGTTCGACCTCTTCCTGGGCATCGAGAAACTTCGGCAGGACGCCCGAAACACCGCTGGTTGCGTGCTGTCGCACCAATTCCGCAAACGCCTCTTCCGAGTTGTCGCCCTGTAGCAGGTGTGCAACTTCAATAGGCTTTGCTGGCTCCTCCAATTGAGCACCGTGTGCGGCTACCTGGATGCGGCCCACCATGTTTCTGCCGACGACCGATAAGAGGGCGAGCGGGCTGGCGCCAACGTGAGGGCCGAACTGTTCCTGCAGTACCTGTAGCAGGTAGCCTTCCGGCAGGTTCATCTGAAATATGGGAGGAAGCTGGTCGTCCCAGACCCAGGACTCCGTTCGGACAGGCATTGTTAGTGAGACGAAGTCCTCGACGGTTGTGTTCGGCAAATAGGTAAGGACGCTTTTGAAGTCGCCGGCAGATTCCAGAACGGCAACTTCACGACCGAGCACGTAGACCGAGAGTTTCATGAGCCACCCCGCTCCCGCCGGAGTTCATCGAGCGAGCCAGACATGCCGGTCTTCACAAAAGTGACTTCCATGCCGAGAACGGCGAGCACAGCCAGAAGCTTCCGGGAACCGAATTCTGAGACTTGCCCGCGCTCAAAGCGCAGAAGCGATTCCGGCGTGATACCGGCCTGCTCAGCCACGGCCTTCTGCTTCAGCCGAAGTTCCCGCCTTACGGATGCCACCGCTTCTCCGAGTTCCTGCAGCGTCTTCATGAATTGATTTATACGTCAAGTAAACGCTTTTTTCAAGTGCAAATTGATATATACGTCATATTTGTAAACTTGAACACCTTTGAGTTGTCAGTTTATGAGTTGTCAACCTATGAGTAGACAACTCAAGAACGGCAGTTGAGGTGGAGCAAACTTATTCATTTTGGGTGCTTTATTTTTGGCTCCCCGGCGTGTCTGGGAATCTTTGCCGGAGCTTGAGGGGCCACAGACGGAATTGTTGGCTCCGCCGCTGTAAGTGGTTGCGTCACCGCAGGCGCGTCGCGGCAGCCCTGTATCTCCATGCCACCGAACAGCCCGATCAGCATGCAAGCCCCGGCAACCAAGGGAATCCAAATGCGCAGCAGATCGCTCTTCCACTCATGCAGAAGCGCGTCCATTGTTTTCGCCCGGCTCTCCAGTGAATACTCAATGCGATTGTTGGCGCGCTCCACTTGCGCGACTACACCGCCATGCGAATCTGACAACGCGCGCAGAGCGGTAGAGAGTTGCTTTTGTGCGCCGGTCATGGCGGCGCTCGTGGTTTGCAGCGCGCTGACTGTGTCCTGCACGCCGGAGCGGAGAAAATGTTGGCGCAGACTTTCACCGAGGATCTTGGCAATCTGTTTCGGATCGAGGCCAGCTTCAATCTCCCTTGGCAGATCGGCGAGCCGTGATTCTAGCTCGTGGACATAGCCCAGCATGTTCTGCTGGGCCTCCTCTGAGTGTTGCTGATGAGCCTCAAGCAATTCCTGCAGCCGTTCCCGCTCGTCCGCAATATCCTTCGGGGTATGGCGTGTGAGTAGCGCCAGAATGCCCATCGCTTCGAGGATGCGCAGCATTTCATCGTCGGGGCTGAGTGTCCGGGTATGGGCGAGGACGCGATAGTATGCGGTCTGAAGTTCGTCCGGCACAAGCCGGGCGAGAGAGTCAAACATTGTCGGCTCCCCCGCTGGCGCGACTTCAAGGCTTTGCAATGTGGGAACTGCGCTCATGGCAAGAACACCTCCCGAGCGCGGTCGAATTCGGAAAAGAGTCGTCGTCGATAACTCTGCGCGCGCATGACAAGCGATGCCCTCTTCAGTTCATCGACCACCGTTTTGCGGTCCGCCACCTGGCCGAGTTGAATACCATACTGTCGGAGTGGGTTTTCGAGTTCGGCCAAGCGAAATTCCATCTGCAAGATTGCTGGCGCGAAGACTTCACGAAACTGATTGGCCTGCTTCGTTGAACGCCAGTAGGTGAAATCCGCAAGCGCACTCGTCGCATTCTCGACGATGACATACTCCACCCGATCCTGCAGCCGATTCGCCCACGCCAGGACACTCTCGACGCTGGCCGGGTCAGGCGTTATGATTCCGACCGCCGTGAATCGGACGCCGGTCGCCGCGACATCTTCATACATCGAGTCGAACCAGCCCGCGGCAACCTGGCCGGCACCAGCTCCCATGTCGGCAAGGATGATCGGAGTACCGCCGTCGAGGTGATCGACGAAGGCATCCAGACCCGCCGGGGTATGAACATCGACTTTGGTTACAGTCCCGTTGAAAAAATGCTTCAAAGATCCACGCGCCTTGTTCTCGGTATCGAGATCGAGAAGGGTGACGGGAATCTCATTGGACTGAAACCATTCGGCAAGGGCGACCACGACGCCGGTTTTGCCGACGCCACCTTTGCCGCCCATGGTAAAGACGACGCGCTTTGAAAACTCCATCATTGCTCACCCCCAGTGGCGGTCAGGGTCAGTGGCTCATTTTCCTGGAAGACGAAGTGCGCCGATTTCGGCTTCTGAAGAATCGGCTTTATCTTGAGAGCGGAGATCGAGGCGAACCCTGCCGATTGCGCGTCCACCGATTCGAGGGGTGGGAGTTCGAACTGTGTGCGCTTGCGATGTTTGGCGCGGACTTTCACGAAGGAATGAAGTGTGCTGGGCGCGACGTGCAGCCCTAGCCGCTCATGGAAGAGCTGGACGACTTCTCGGTATGTCCGCCCCTTGCGGCGCAGTTCCCGGATCAGTTCGCGGTGCGGTTCGAGTTTTGAGCGCGGGGATTTTGGTGGAAGCGATTCGAGGAAGGATTGAAGCACTGGTTCCATGTTCAATGGCTCCAGAGCACTTTCGATCATGGTCCGATAATGGTCCGATTACCCGCTCCAACTGTGCCTGAAAGTGTCTTACTGTGCCATCTGTGCCGCCTAGGAGCCTGTCGGGCATAGATTTGTGACGGCGCCTACAGCGTGGGCGACGGATTCTGTTTTAATTTCGAG
>JBMFHB010000150.1:0-4202 GCA_049977045.1 Occallatibacter sp. | reverse complement strand
CGAACAAGACGCGGCGAAGCCGCCTCCATATCAACTTCTACCCCTCGCCTTACCCACAAATTCTGCCGAAGAGCCCGTCTTCTTTGTGATCTTTGTGCTGCTCTACCTCGTCTTCAAATCCGCGCTTGAAGCCGCTGTCCTCATCTTTCCAACTCTCTACGCGATGTCAGGCGGCCTGCTGTTGCAATGGATGCTCGGCTATAACTTCAGCGTCGCCGTCTGGGTCGGCTACATCGCGCTCTTTGGCATTGCCGTCGAAACCGGCGTGGTGATGGTCGTCTATCTGCATGAGGCCTTCGAGAACCGCGCATCCGCGGGCACGCTCATCACCGAACAAGATCTGGAACAGGCCGTTGTCGATGGCGCCGTGCAGCGATTGCGCCCCAAGCTGATGACCGTCACAGCCGTCATCCTCAGCCTTGCGCCGATTCTGTGGGAGACCGGCATCGGCTCCGACGTGATGAGGCCGATCGCCGCACCGATTGTAGGCGGCATGATCACGTCAACCATCCACGTACTGATCCTGGTGCCGGTATTCTTTTTGCTGATGAAGCGCCGGCAATTTCACGCCGGCAAGGCTGCTCGGCGATGATTGTGTTGCAGGCGATCCAGTCGAGTTCGAATCCGTTCCCGGTCATTTCCTTGGTGGACGCCGATGCCTGACATGGAGACCGCTGAGAAGAACAAGATGATGAGCGCTGTTGCCGCTGAGTCCAGCTCGAAAGTCCAGGCTACATGCAATGTTGCGAATCGCGGCCCATTTGCCAACATGCCGGTTGAAAATGACCTGCGCGACAATATCGAGGAGGGTATCTGCTCCGGAGAAGTGGCGAGTCCCTGAAATGAGGCGGCAGAATTATCCGGCATCAGAATGCGCAAACCGTTTGATTGCGAACTCTGGTAACGGCGTGCGTCAGCCAGTACGCTTTGAACTCGATTTTGCGCACCACATGTAGAGCGCCGGAGCGCAACGCGAGATCTTCCAGTTGCCGGCCGGTCCGCCATCGCCAGTCAAGAGACTCTATACGGACTTTCGAATTTCGGCTCACGAACACATCGATGGCCAACCGATTTGCGTCTCAACGAATCGTGGCTTCACCTGTCTTCAGATTCAAACTCCATGGTTGCGGCGCCGGCAGGTGCATCGATCCATCGCCCATTTCGAGCGGCATCCAGAGATAGCGTGAATCCCAAAGCGCGCGTGGGCGCCACTCGTCGGCCATGAAGATCACGGTTGTCTTCTTCGTCCCAGTCACCTTCAGAAGCATGGTCGATTGCGAGCCGTAGTTATTCGCCTCCGGCGGCGCCAGGTTTCTGAACTTTGTCCATGGGCCGGTAAGCGCCGGCGCGGTGGCATAAACATTGGGGTTCGGACGCCAACCGGTCATGTGCGACCCAACAACGTAATAGAGGTTCCCGTAATGCACCAGCGCGCCACCCTCCAGTGGGGCAGCGATAAAGCATGTTCTCTCCACGTTCATGAAATCGCCGGTCAGTCTGGCGATGAAGAAGCCCTTCGTGGGGCGCGACTCAAAAATCAGGTAGGCCGAACCGTCGTCATCGACAAACTGGCCGATGTCGCGGCTTTCCTCGCCAAGCGGTCTGAAGCTCTTCACGTAGGTGTAAGTTCCATCGATGCGATCGCTCACTGCGACCATAACGCGGGCAAGCTTGTAGTGCGCATCATCGAGATGCGCGTACATGACGAACTTGCCAGTTTGCGCATTGGCGTAGACCTTGGGACGCTCCAGCACCCAGCGCGGTCCAAGGTGCTCGGGATCGGCAAGCGCCAGCACCTGCCGCTTGAACTTCCAGTGCACCAGATCGCGCGAGGAGTAACAGGTGACGTAGCGCTTCCCAGGATCGTTGGCGGACGTGCGATCCTCGCCAAACCAGTAGTACGTGCCCTTCCAAAATGTGATCCCACCACCGTGCGCCTGGATGCGCGCGCCGTGCCGATCAAGCCAGGGTTTGCCGGGACGGATCACCCCAGAGGCCGCAAGCAGTCGCCCCGTTGCACAAATCAATATGGCAAGAGTCATCCACTGCAGATATCTCGTACGCAATTTCACTCCTTTTCCATGTTGGCATTGCGATGCCGGACCATCAGGTTTTTCGCTGCCGGAACAGGGACGACGGCTAAAGTATTCCATGGCTGCTCAAGTTCTACTTTGATAATCGTGTCGATCGAATCGATTGAATCGGCAGAGAGATCAATCGTGAGGCGATGACTGTCCTGCGCAAACTTCAGATGTCTGCCATTCAGCAGCAAGACACTTTCCACACGATCCGGCAAAGCAGGCAGCGACAATTGGGAGGCATTCGGAACTTTGAGAAGATGTATATAGACCGTTTTCCCCTTATGCGTGGAAACGCCGTAGTTCGCTGGTAGCCAGGGACCACCACGCGTTCCGTAGATGCTCTCACCGTTTGTTTTCAGCCAGCGCCCTATCTCGCGTATGCGCTCCGCCTGAGCAGGATCGATTTGCCCGTCTGGCTCCGGACCAACATTCAGCAGAAAATTGCCGTCTCGCCCTGCCGCTCCCACAAGCAGATGAATGATCTGCGCGAGCGGCTTTACCTTTGCACCAGGCTGATAGCCCCAGGCGCCCTCAGTAATTGTGGTGCATAACTCCCAGGGGTAACGATTTTCGAAATCGCCCAGCGCGCGATCTCCCTCGCGTGAACGAAAATCAGCCGGCGCGTCGGTTCGGTCGTTCGTCACAATATCTGGCTGCAACTCGCGCAGGTGCGAAACCGTTTTTACATCCTGCCAATCGAACTTGCCGGTGTAAGGCTTGTCCTTGGGACGGCTCATCCATCCCAAACTTCCATGCTCGATTCCGCCAAAGCCGAGCCATTCATCGCCTCCACCGTCGAACCAGAGAATATCGATCTTCCCGTAGTGCGATCCCAGTTCGTCAATCTGGCGCTGATATTGGGCGCGTAGCTGTTCTGCGCTGTCGAGGTAAATCCCCGGGAAAAAGAATCCTGGGAAACGCCAGTCGAGAGGTGAATAATACAGGCCGACTCGCAGTCCCGCGCGCCGAACAGCCTTCACGTATTCCGCGACGATGTCCTGATGCGCCGCCGATTTCATCGACGTAAAGCTGCTTTCAGGATCGTCAAACAGAGCAAACCCGTCGTGATGACGGGCGGTGAGCACCATGTACTTCATCCCACCTTCCTTGGCTAGAGCGGCCCAGGCATTGGGATCGAAGTGCTTAGGATCGAATCTGTCAGCCAGTTTTGCGTACTCACTCACCGGAATTTGTTCATTCCACTGAACCCATTCGCCACGGCCAAGAATCGAGTAGACCCCCCAATGAAGAAACATCCCAAAGCGAGCCTGCTGCCACCACTCGATGCGAGCCGCTGCGTTCGCGTCTGCCACCATTGGCGCCCACTGAGCGAAGATCGTTGGGCAGGCAGCCAACCCCATGAGCACCGGCATTACCAATCTCAAGCAATTTGAAAAACGCATGTTGTTTCCTCGAATCCAAGAGACAGTGTACGAAGTTGTGATGGAAACGCGAAGCGGCAGAGCACAAGCACGAGGGAAAACTCTGTTTTCAGCGAGTTTTCCCTCGTACTTGCGCTGATAATAGACCCGAAGGACCAGAATCCAAGGTTGCGGCAAAACAGCGACGCAGGTTTGCAGATCATCCAGCCATCGCGCTGAGTGCACCTTTGGGCTACTCCCATTCGGTCACTGCAACAACTCCGGGGCATCTGTTTTCCCGGTATTGCAGGATGCCTGCCGGAGCGATTGTGCAATTCAGGCGCGTGGAGGCACTTCCACGCCGAATAGCATACGCGCACTATACAGCCGTCCACAATCATACTCAGGTATGATGCTTCGGCGGGAGATCCTGCATACACATGGGCCGGCTTCACTGGTCAGACCATTGCCGGCTCTTTTATACTCAATTCGCGAAGGCGCTCTCACGTGTGGCATCATGCAGAGAGTGGCAAATGACAGTCTCAACGGCACAGAAGAGCCGAAGAAAGGGTGCAATATGGCAGCAGCAGGAGCGGGCGAGGTCGGACAACAGACTGGCGCTCTCGATGAAAAAGCATGGATGAAGATGTACGATTTCGCCGGTAAATCGGTGGCCATCACTGGCGGCGCCGGCATTCTCGGCAGCGACATTGCCGGCGCACTCGCCAGTTGCGGCGCACAGGTGGCGATTATTGACGTG
>JBMFHB010000149.1:0-4260 GCA_049977045.1 Occallatibacter sp. | reverse complement strand
GGCGACGACCGTCACATTGCGCGCTGGCGGTCGGTCAAGCATGTCACCACCTTCGTCGAGCACGACGAGGAAAGCGAAATTGTCCATCACCGCGAGCGGTGGGCCAACGAACTGCGGCTGGTCTACGCCGACGGACGAACGCTGAAGCTGACCGAAACGCCGATCCGGCAGGAGGAAGAATCGGATGCAGAATGCGCACCTGCGGCTCGGGCTGCTTGAGTACCATCGCATCACAGAGAAGACATCAACCAGGATTCGCGTGAGGGTTTCCTCCTATATCGGAGAGGACGAGCAGGCGCATCTGATCGGCGTCTTCGGGAACGACTCCGACATCGGCGCCATTACGGCTGCCGTTCACGAGAAGGCGTATTTCACGCTGACCTTTCCCGATGGCGCCATCAAGGAGATCACGCTCGGTGAACACGCCTCGTGCTATCGCGGCTCGGTGACCCTGCCGGGCCGGAAACATCCGGTGCGGCATCTGATTGCAATCTCCGAGCAGTTGCACGCAAATGGCAGCGCGGGCCAGACCATCCTTTGCCGCAAAAATGCCGATGAGGTCTGGGCGTGGTTGTCCAACTTTCTTGGCCTTCCCGCTGTCCCCGACTGGGCAGAGCACATCTGCGGAATCCTTGAAGCCGACGGCCGCTTCCAGCCACTCGATGGCATCGGTTGTCAACCAGTGTTAGTTACGGCCACTGCCGATGAGATGCTCACATGGATCTCTGCGGCGCTGAAGTCTGGTGCGATTGCGTTTCCCGAAGAGAATGGGCCGGTCAAGTGGCCGAAGCACCATTTGTTCGAGACGTTGCGCCAGATTCGGGACAAGGACGAACAATAGATCTCCGGCCGAATCGCTTTCAGAACAATTCCGTGCTTGATTCCGCTCCATAGACCCGCCATGAGGTTCCATGCATGAGCCAAGAGAGCCTAGTCGATATTGCTTCTTACCTGCGCGCGAACGCCAACGAATTGGGATCGCGCATCCTCAGTACCTTCCCCCCTTTGCAGAACACAACCGATGCCGTTGCCCCGCGCATCGCTACGCTGCTGCGCAAGGCGCTTCCGGCGCAGGCGCTGGCAATTACCGGGACGGCAAAGTATCTGCGCAAGGCCAAGGCCGCGCGGATCGTGGCCGAGTGCGGCGCGGGCAAGACATACATGGCGCTGGGCGCAATCCACGTTCTTGCCGATGGACGACCCTCGACGACGCTGGTGATGTGCCCCTCGCACATTACGCACAAATGGGCGCGCGAGGTACTGGTGACCATTCCGCGTGCCCGCGCTTTCCTGATTGAGGATCTGCGCAACGGCGGCGATCCAAGAAAAGCGCACGGCGTCTGCGAGGTCAAGCTGCGCAAGGGCCGGATCGTCTATGACGGGATGCGGCTGTCGCTCTCCGATCTGCGGCGGATGAGCCGCCGGGAGTGGCGAATGAAATGCGCGGCGCCGGCCTTCTTCATCACCGGCAAGGACAAAGGCAAGCTCGGCTACTTCTGGGAGCACGTTTATCTCAAGGCGAAGTCGGGGCCGAACCTGGGCGGCGTCGTCAATCCCGACTCAGGCATTGCGATCCTCGACTCCGAACGGCAAAAGCTGACCTATCTCGACTTCGGAGACAAGGTGAAGCTCTCGGAGACGCTGACCCGGCCGCAGGACGGAACGACGCGATACTCGGCATTGTGGCAGGCCGACCGTGATCGAATCCAGCGCATGGCGCCGATGGAATTTGTGGGCCGTTACATGCGACGCTGGTTCGATTTCGCCATTGCCGACGAACTGCACCAGTTGGCTGGGGATACAGCGCAGGGCAATGGACTGGGTGTGCTGGAACGCGCGGCCCGCAAATTGATCGCGCTGACCGGAACGCTGATGGGCGGCTATGCCGACGATCTCTTCAACATCTTCTACCGCATGGAGCCGCACGCGATGGCAAGCGAGGGCTTTGCTTACGGGGGCCAGGGGCGGCGCGACTTTCAGGAGCAGTACGGCGTGCTCGAAACCATCGAGAAGGTGCGCAAGGAGGACAACGCCTGCTCGCGGTCCACGAAGAAGACCATTCAGGTGGTACGGAAGCCGGGAGCATCGCCGCTTCTGTTCGGCAAGTTTCTGATGAATACGACGGCCTTTCTTTCGCTTGAAGACATCGCGGACAACCTGCCGCGCTACGACGAGAGCGTCGTCTCGGTCGAGATGGACTCCGATCTTGCCAAAGCCTACGAGGAGTTGGAGGAGGATATTCGCTCGGCGATGCGCCAGCACCGGGGCAACAAGAGCCTGATGAGCATTCTGCTCAACACGCTGCTCTTGTACCCGGACCACCCTTATGGATTTGATGCGATCTGGGCGCGGGCTTTCGATCCACAGACGCGAGAGTATGTACGGTTCTTGGCCGCCACGCCTGTCAATCTTTCCGAGGACCGGCTCTTTGCCAAAGAGCGTGCGCTCATTTCCGACGTAAGTGAGGAGTTGCGCCAGGGCCGGCGTTGCCTGGTCTATGCCACCTACACTGGCGAAAAGGACGTCACGCTGCGTCTGGAGACGATTCTGCGCCAGGCCGGATTCCGGGTTGCCGTGCTGCGCTCTTCGGTCCCAACGGAGAAACGCGAGGATTGGTATGAGCGGCAGTTGCAGGCTGGAGTCGAGGTCGTCATCTGCCATCCCAAACTGGTCGAAACGGGTTTGGATCTTTTGGCCTTTCCGACGCTCTACTTCTATGAGACCGGCTATTCGCTGCACACGCTGCGGCAGGCCAGCCGGCGCTCCTGGCGGATCGGCCAGCGCCATCCCGTCCGTGTAAAATTCGTCACCTACTCGGGCACGATGCAGGAGACATGCCTGCGGATGATGGGCAAAAAGATGCTCGTCGCGCTGATGCTGGAGGGCAAGTTCTCCGGCGAAGGCCTGATGGCGCTCGATGCCGACGAAGACCTGATGAGTGCGATGGCGCGCGAGTTGGTCGAAAAGGCCGGGGTCGGGGAATCCGCAGACACAATCTGGAGAAGCCTTGAAAAGGAACGCGGCCAAGTTGTTCCTCAGGCTCCTCCTCCAGTCATCGAGGAAAGTGGTTCTCTGCTCGACCTGCCGGAGTTCGCGGTCGCCAGTCCGTCATCCAATCGAGACGGCATCCATCTGGCCGAACCTGTCAGGACCGAAATCAAGAACACGCCCTGGCCGGCGACGGCGGCTCCTGTGCAGCTCAGCCTTTTCGGTTAAGAATGCGCGGAATTGCAAATCTCCTTTCCATTTCACAACAACGACGATCGAGGTGATCTTGTGAGTCCAAAGAATTGCCCATCGCAGACCTTTGTCGACTGGGTGCTCCAATTGCTCGAAGAGCGGTTTCCGTGGCTCGGCAAAGAAGAAGATGGCCAGATCAGCGGAGCCGACACCGTCGATCAACTGACCGACTTTCACCGGGAACTCAAGCGTAGGCGCAGAACCAATCGAAGGAATGGCAGGAAGAACAGGAACTAGCTTCCTCTCCGCAGACGGATCATGCCTGCATTTCGAAATCTTTCTTCCCGTGAAAAATCGACAGTGATACTCTCCCAGCAGGGAGAAGTAGTTTCGAGCGGCGCCGGTCAACGCCGGTTCGCAATCAAGGCAACGCCCATGGCCAGCTATCGCTGGCCATGGGCGTCTTCGGAGACATCTCATGCCGAAGGGACCATTCCTCCCAGACGAATTCACGCCGACCAAGTTCTCGACCGCGTCCGACAAAGCGGAATTCGGGAATCACTTTCTGCGCTTCATCGAGTCCGAGTGGGCGCAGACCTTCTTCACCAAAGACTTCTATCACCGCCTGTCGATGTGCTTCGGCCATATTGCGCACTGCGATCGCGCCACATTCTACGAAACCTGGTTCACCTCCGATCAGGACCGGTTGCGCTTCCTTGAGAAGGCACTCAAATGGCCGTGCTGGGGCGATCCGGAGTACACCTTCTCCGATGTCGAGCGCGCCATTCAAGAGGAAGTGCGCAAGCGGAACTTTCTGGCCCGCTATCAACTGCGCGTGGCCGAAGCGGAGCGCGCGAGCGAGATGGAGACGCTCAGGCGTTTGGAAACCAAATATTGTGTTTCCGTCAATCGAACGGACGATGCCGACGCGACAACCGCTGATTTAGCCGTAGTTGAACCGTCGTCGCCTGTGATCGAAAGAATTCCCATTCAGGCCAGCCTGTTCTGAAGGCCAGAAACAATTTAACTCAAACACTACGCCCACCAGGGGCAAGCGAGGAGACGATCATCATGGCCACT
>JBMFHB010000148.1:0-4302 GCA_049977045.1 Occallatibacter sp. | reverse complement strand
ATGGCTCGAAATTAAAACAGAATCCGTCGCCCACGCTGTAGGCGCCGTCACAAATCTATGCCCGACAGGCTCCTAGGCGACACTATCCTACCTGCAACCCACACCGGAAAGGTGCGGAAAAAAGAATGCAGTGAACCCCGCGTGCAACCCGCGTCGGTTTGCTCCACAAGGCTTCCGCGCAGCCCTGCCATCTGCGCCCTGTTGTTAGCCACGGATTGCGGTTCCCACGGAAGCGCTGCGCATTAACGGTTATCTGGAGCGTTAATTCCAGTTACTCATGTAAGAAACAAAACGACTAACGGTACAAGATCGAAGTATTTCAGGAAGCGGGCCTCGGGCTGTGCCCAGCGATTCTGTTAGAGATTTGAACTGAGCTTGCCGCCAAAGCGCACATCGCTGAGACCTTCTTCTTCGGCACTTTCGAGAGATATCAGCAGGAAGACTGGCGGCTGAACAGCGGAGGCGCCACTGTTCCTACGGCGAAGATGCTCTCGGGCGACTTCAGCGAATTACTGGGACAGCCTCTTTGGACCGACAGTAATGGCGATGTTATTCCTTGTACGACCGGGTGCACCGGCCTGACGCCCATCGAAGTAAAGGACAACGCGGGCAACAGCCTACAGGCACAGGAAGAGATGATCTACGACCCGATCACGGGGAATCAATTTACCGGCAACATCATTCCGTCCAGCAGGCTCAGCGCCGTCGCCAAAAAGGTAAACACCTTCTATTCCAACTATGCTCCCAATCTGGGCGGAGTCACCAACAACGAGCGCACCCCTGCTCACCAACACACCGAGCCAGACTCCCAATTGGTTCGTGGTGAAACTGGATCATGTTCTGCGTGAACAGGACCACCTTTCCGGTTCCTGGATCTACGATCACAAGCCGCGCACGCTGGACGACAGCGGGGGCGTATGGCAGAATGGCACGACCACGGGCGGTCCGCTGTCGAATGCACGCATCCAGTTTTACCACCAGCAACAATAATACCGCATCAGCGAGTCCCATGCCTTCGGCCCCAACCTGCTGAACGTTCTAAACTTCACCAGCGCCTTTGATGATAACGGAAGCACACCGACTGTCCCCGCCGACTATAACCCTCAGGTTGGGTTTGCCGACACCGGGGCAACCAACTTCCCGATGATCTCCTTCGCAGATAACACCACGGGAATCAGTGAGACCTTTATCGGCAATACTTGGCAGGGGGATGTTGCCGGCTCCGTGACCACGACGAACGATATTTTTACCTGGGCGAAAGGGCGTCACAATCTGAGCTTTGGCGGCGACTTCATCGCCCACGACGTCAACTACCGTTCCGGCAGCGGCGCGTACAACTTCAACTTCAGCTACCTGAACACGGCCGGCGCCGGCTATCCGTACGACGGTTTTGCGTTTGCCACCTATGAACTGGGTCTCGTCAATCAAGCGGGCCAGACCGTCGCATATAACCTCTACGGCCGCCAGAAAACAATCGACCTCTTTGCCCAGGACAGTTACAAGGTCACTTCCAAGTTGACATTGAACCCGGGCCTGCGCTGGACGTATAACACGCGTTTTAAGGAAAAGAACGGTAACTGGGCTAACTTTGATCCCACTGTTGTCAACCCACAACTTGCCTCTATCTATGGAGCGGCCATACCGGGATCTTTAGTCTTTGCCAATGGCGGTGGTGACAGTTTTGAGAGAGACCAGTACGGACTCAACTTCGGGCCGACCCTCGGCATTGCTTACCAGTTCCTGCCCAAGGTGGTGGTGCGCGCCTCTTTCGGTCTGATCTTCAACCCTGTAGGCGTGACCTTCTTCGGAGGCGTTCCCGACAGCTTTGCTCCTCAGTTGGGATCGAACTCGGCCGCGAACTTCAATTGGGACAACCCGAACGGAGGAGGCAATTACCCAGGCACTATGAAAAAGGCTACGCTGGCAACTGATCCAGCCACCATGTCAGCCGAATTATGCCAACGAACCGATGGTAGCCAACAGCCCCTACCGCTGTGGCTGGTGGTATCGGAAAGAGTTCACGGCGCCCGCGGCCACAAGCGCGGACCAGCATTTCTGGCTGCACTTCGGGGGCATCAACTACCGCGCCGACGTATGGCTGAACGGGAAAAAGATCGCTGACTCGGCCGACGTTGCCGGCGCTTACCGCATCTACGATCTCGATGCGACTGGCGCCATCAAGCCAGGGCAAAAGAACGTGCTCGCGGTGGAGACCTATGCGCCGACCGAATTTGACCTTGGCATCAACTGGGTCGATTGGAATCCCGCGCCGCCCGATAAGGATATGGGCCTGTGGGGCGATGTCGATCTGGTCACAACCGGCGCCGTCGCACTGCGCTCGCCGATGGTGGTTACGCACTTTGAAGACAACTCGCTGGACGTCGCCGATCTGACGGTCTACGCGGAACTGCAGAACGCAACGGATCGAGTTGTGAAGGGCGAGGTCTCGGGTTCGGCCGCGGGAGCCGCGTTCACGCAGACGGTTACTCTGGCGGCGCACGAAGGCCGCACCGTGGTCTTCACGCCGCAGGAGTTTCCGCAACTGCGCATTCACAACCCGCATATCTGGTGGCCATGGCAAATGGGCCAGCCGAATCTTGAGCAACTGGCCATGCGCTTTACCATGAAGGGGCAGGTCGAAGACGCGTAGAGCGTCCAGTTTGGAATCCGCGAGGTGACCACGGAACTGACCGCGGTCAATGGCAGCCGGCTGTTTCTCGTGAACGGCAAGCGCATTCTGATTCGCGGCGGAGGCTGGGCGCAGGATATGATGCTGCGCCCCGACTCGACTCGTCTGCGCGAACAGTTCCGCATGGTGCGCGACATGCACCTGAACGCCATTCGCATCGAAGGCAAACTGGATACCGATGAGTTTTTCCGTTTGGCCGACCAACAGGGCATTCTGATTCTGGCAGGTTGGTGCTGCTGCGACCATTGGGAACGATGGGAGACATGGAAACCCCGCGATCTCGAGATTGCCACCGCCTCACTGCGCGCGCAAATGCTGCGGCTGCGCGCGCACCCGAGCCTCCTGGTCTGGCTCAACGGCAGCAATCATGCGCCGCCGCCGAATGTGGAGCGCGCCTATCTTGACGTGGAAGCACGGACACACTGGCCGAACCCTGTACTGGCCGCGGCTTCGGCCAATGATACCCCAGTCTCCGGTCCAACGGGCGTTAAGATGACGGGGCCCTACGACTATGTGGAACCGAGCTATTGGTACCTCGACCGCGTGCATGGAGGCGCTTTCGGCTTCAACACTGAAACCAGTCCCGGCCCGGCGATTCCTTCGCTGGCCAGCCGCAAGAAGTTTTTGTCCGATCCCGAGGCGTGGCCGCCAACAGCCGACTGGGTTCTGCATGACGGAGGCGGGGAGTTCACCTCACTGAAGGCATTCGACGCGGCCATGGCGGCCATCTATGCCAAGCCAGCGTCCGCCGCCGATTACGGGCGTATGGCGCAAACCATGAGCTATGACGCTGAACGCGCCATGTTCGAAGCATACAGCCCTGAATTCCACCTCAAAAATGTACACTACGTTAGGTCCTTCAGCAGTGACTTGTCGATGGCTTTGAGGATGAGTTCTTGATTTTTGGTGAGCGGCACTGTACGCCAGATCCGGAAGCGGTGTTGATCATCGCGCAGATAGACCTTGTACATAGTGGTGAGTTCGCTCAGAGCTTTCTCGGGTGTGAAATCTATATCTCGCAGATGATAGCGAAGCAGCGAGAGTAGTAGATAGGCCAAATAGCAGAGGAAGACATGGGCGCGCACGCGTTCGGCGAGCCAGTGGCGTACGGGACGCAACTGGGTAATGCCTTTGAGACTGCGAAAGGCTTTTTCGACCAAGTCCTTGTTGAAATACAGCGAAAGCATCTCCTCTGCCGGCAGGGAGCGGGTAGAGAAGATGCACGAGTAGCCGTCGAACTGTTCGGCGGCCTCCAACTTGTCTTGGCGTAGGCGACCCTGGGTATCGAAGAAGGGCCGCAGTCCGGGCTTGATGGCTTTGCCTTCGGCCAGTAATTTCTGCGCATACAAGATTTCATCCCGGCGCGACTCACGCGTCTCCCGCTGGCGCCGTTCGTTGAGACAGAGTGCCAGTCGGCCGCGCACCGCACCCATTTTGTAGGGCCGCAGGAGAGTGTAAAAGACACTGGAGCCGACGCGGACGCGGTTGGAAAATCGCAGCATGCGTTCGGAGCTGGCCCAGGGACGCCAGAATTTTTGGCCTCGTCAGCAAAATCTGTGGGTAGTCTCCGGTTCAGGTAATCGTCCAAGCGCGTGATATAGCGCTACTTCGAT
>JBMFHB010000147.1:0-4466 GCA_049977045.1 Occallatibacter sp. | reverse complement strand
GCCTTGCGCTGCATAATCGCCCCGCCACCCAAGTGCGTCTCGATGTACGTCTCGTGCGGCGGCATCAGAGAGATGATCGTCTGGCACAGACCGGAGGCGGCCTTGGAGCCAAAATAACTGTTCACTCCCACCACTCACCTACCTGCAAGGTCTCCTGCTTTACCTTGCACGATAGTCGCGCTTGGCTATGGTGTCAAGTCCACCAAAATGTCTATGCGGGGAGGATCGCTGCCCAGGAATCCCCAAACCATGGCAGCATGCGATGACTCAACTGTCTTGGACACGCCTCTGGCTGCCGATTTCGGTTTCGATTCAGTTTGAGCTCACGGTGACGCAAGCGCACGGAGTGGGAGGGTAAAGCCATGAGTCTCAATATGACGCCCGTTCATCGCAACCTCCACACCAAGGTGACGTTTCTTGGTCTCGAGTTCGAGGACCTGATTCTCGTGCTCGCATTGGCCGCGGTGATGAACCTCCTCGCGCACTTCGTGAGTGGCAACGCGCATGTGTTCGGTGTGCCGCTCAACATTTTCATGGAATTCGTGGTGCCCGCTCTGGCCGTCCCATTTCTGATTCTCTTCAAGTACGGACGACCCCGTGGCTATCTCACCGACCTGGTCCGGTCTCTCTTCGCTCCAAAGGCATGGTGTGCGCTTGAGCGAGATTCAGAACTGAAGGAAAGTTACCTGGTCGAGGACGAGGAGTAATGCCGTGAAGGCATCGATCACAACGCAGAAGAACGGAACGGTTGTTGCTGTTCTTGACTGCGAAGCGGCCCAAGTCACGTTCGCCTGTGTGATCTTCGCAGCCCGCATCCATGAGGAGATCGTTCCACTCGCACGGATCGTGGAGCAGCAATTGCAGATCGAAGGAGACGTCAGCTATGCCGGTGACTCAAGCAGAACACGATAGAAGGCTCAAAGCGCCCGCCGTCTGCGAGTTGCTGCCCCTGCGCGATCTTCCGATGGGTGACAACGTGATGGTCCGTACCAACGGAGCGTTCGTCGCTGGTTACGAGTTGAGGGGGATCCTCGCATACTTCGCCACGGACGGCGACCGCAATCAGAATAAGTCGATGCTTGAGGCATTGTTCCGCAGCGTTCCCGATGTCAGCATGCGTATTCAGTTCCGGTACGAAATCTCCGAACATCTCGGCGATCTCCTCGATAGCTACAGCCACGAACAGCGGACCGAACAGTCTGAGGTGATGGCCCTCGATACGCACCGCCTGAATATGTGGCGGCAGAAAGAGCGCAGCGGTTTCTTCTTCGAAAACCGCTTGCACATCTACCTCATATGGGATCCGCGCATTCACGCAAAGCTCTACCACTCCGTTCAGCAGAACCGCAGCCTTGGTGGATTCACTCTTAGTCAGAAAAAGGCCATTCAGCGTGCTCGGAAGGAACATGAGACCTATCTGGCCGAGTTCGAATCCATCCTCCGGGGCATCGAGGGGTCGATGGAGGCGGCCGGACTCGGGCCCCGGAGACTTTTAACCCAGGAATTGTTCGAGGAGCTGAAGCACGCGCAGCATCCCATCCGGCGCGATCGGAGGCCGTATGTGCCCGGAGAGGAGATGATCGAGTACCGCAGCGCGCGCGAACAAGCGACCGAGGCGAGCATCCTCAATGAGACTGAGACCTACCTCAATGTCGACGGATACCTGTATGCAGTCGTGAGTTTGAAGGAACTTCCTGATGCCACTTTTCCTGGAATGCTTCAGAATTTTTCGACACTTGGGTTCCCAGTCGTGATCAATGGCCAGGTTGTGATCCCCGATCAGGTCAAGGTGCTCAAGAGCTACAAGAAGCGTTTGCAGAAGATGACAGCCGCACAAAAAGACGCAAACGGCAACTTCAAATCGAATCCCGAGGCAGAGGTCGCGCAGGCGCAGCTGATCCAGGTACAACGCGACATCATCTCTTCGTCGCTTAAGACGGCGAAGCTGAGCCTCTGCGTGGTGGTTCGCACCTCGCAGCCGGCCATCACTCTTCATGATCTTGAACGGTCGGAGCGGGGACTCGCCAATCGCACCCAGGAAGTTCTGAACGCCTTCACGCACATGAATGGCGCGAAAGCTGTAGCCGAAACAATCGCCAAGAGGCGCATTTTCCTTGGGACCTTACCGGGCATGGCCGAGGCCGACAAGCGCGACCAGGACATGCTCACGTCCAATGCCGCGGACCTCGTTCCGGTGGAGATGCCGTGGACCGGGACGCGAAGGAGTCCGCTCATTCTCTTTGAGACTCCCTATCGCCAGCTCATCCCGTTTTCCATGTTCGATCCCGATCTCTCCGATGCGAACGGTCTCCTGATGGCGAAAAGCGGCGGCGGCAAGACACTTGCCGCGCAGCAAATGTTGCTGATGGCGGCGCGTGCAAACCCGCTTATCTCCATCCTTGAACGCGGCGACTCTTATCAACCGCTGGTCGAGCTGATGGGCGGCGAAATGATCGAGATGTCGCTCGACAGCGATCAGACGATCAACCCCTGGGACCTGCCTCGCGGTGAAATGAAACCCTCGAACGATCAGATTTCGTTTCTCAAAAACCTGACCCGTCATATGTTGGGCGAGAATACACCGCCAGATCTCGATATCGATCTGCTCGACAGCGTGCTACTCGAAGCCATTGCGTCGACGTACAAACGCTGCAGTGCGAAGTCCTCGAATCCGATTCCGTTGTTCGGAGACCTGGCGGCGGAATTGGCGCACTGGCAGGACCGCGACCGCAACCAGAAGATCAACGCCATGGCGCAGATGGCTTCGACCAAATTGCGCGCCTGGGTGGATGAGGGACCCTATGCTCGACTTTTCGACCGTCCTACAACGGTCGAATTAAACAATCCGTGGCTCTACTTCAACGTAGAGAAGCTGAAGGACGATCCGCGCCTCGAGCGCGCGATGAGCCTGTTGATCGCGCATACAGCTACTTACCGCGCGTCGGGGACCACGGGACAGCCAAGCATTGTCCTGCTCGACGAGTGCTGGGCGCTCCTCGAATCGCCTATCCTCGCCGGAGTCGTGGTCCAGCTCTTCCGCACGGCGCGCAAGCGCAATGCCAGCGTATGGGGAATCAGCCAGACGCCCGAGGACTTTGTCGGCACGCCCGACAAACCCAACGAGCACGGCGCCGGCATCGTGAAGAACGCAACCACCAAGATCATCGGCAAACAGCCGGGCGACATGACCGCGCTCCGGGAGCACGTTCACCTTAACGAGACAGCGCTCAACCAGATCAAGACCTTCGCCCAACCCAAGAAGGGGCATAGCGCCGAGTTCCTCATTGCGATTGGCGAAAAGGCCGAATCCACACACGCGATCCGAATCGTTCCGAGTCCTGTGGATTACTGGATCACGACGACGCACGCGCGGGAACGGTCGTTTCGAAAGTGGTGGCTGCGTCAGCATCGGCAACTGCAATTGATCCAGGCATACGAGGAACTAGCCGCCAGGTATCCGCGCGGACTGGCTGAACTGGCGCCCCTACCGGTTGAACTCTCCGGAGAGATGCAGGAGGCGATGAGCCAATGAATGACAAGCCTGAACTCGAACTGCTCCTGAACGGCGAACCGTATCCTGCCCCGAAGAGCCGCCGTGCGCCGCGCTTCCGTGCTCGCTGGAAAAGGAGACTACTTGTTGGCATTTTTTTGATCGAGATGTGCTTCGTTCTGCCGAAGTACGCTCACGGGCAGTTTCTTAGCATTTTCGACTCGATCTTCAGCTCAATTCAGAACGACATCGGCAGCTCGCTCAGCTCGATCAATCAGGTCATTCAGCAGACACAGAAGCTCTATCAGACGGTATTGGCTCCGCTGGCTGCTCTCAACCAAGCTCGTGGTTTCGTCGTGAATTCGATCAACAGCTTTCGTGGTCAAATGAACCAAATCTTCAACACGCCCTTCACAAGCGCGGTGACTCCCGGCCCGCAACAGTTCGAGAGTATCTTGCACAGCCGGTTGTCGTCTGAGATCCTTGCCCTGCAGACGAGCTTCACTTCGAACTATGGGGCGATCCCGCAGATCAACACAGCCTCGCCGCAGGACCGCGTGATGATGGACGTGGACGACGCACTGGGACAAGAAAACCTGAAGACCACACTCATCGCCGACCAGGGCGCGGACGTCATCCTCCAAACAGCCAACCAGATGGAGAATCAGGTTGCGGTCAGTACGCCCGGCTCCAATCCTTTTCTCACCGCGCAGGCGCAGGTCGCCAATCTTCGCTGCCAGGCCTATATCCAAACTCATCTTCTACAGTTTGCGGCGCAAAGTGTCTATAACTCCTTGATTTCATTGGAGGCGCCGAGCAAATCGACGAAAACCTAGTGACACGATAAGTCCACTTAGCTAGATTATTGCCTTGATTAAGTGGTAGATAGTCGTCTATGATGGTGACACGTAGAGGCTAGCTTGTTCGTTCGCGCACAAACCAACGGTTCCCGAACCTATCTGCTCATTGTGGAGAA
>JBMFHB010000146.1:0-4638 GCA_049977045.1 Occallatibacter sp. | reverse complement strand
CGTGGGTGGACGAAAAATCATCACCAGGGAAGCGCTGGAATTTCTGCGGCATCTTTTGGAAGTCAACAGCTCGCGGGTGCAGAACGATGTTCTGAAACGCATCGAAGATAGCCGGGGCCGCCTGGAGGCGGAGATTCGCAAGCTGCTGCACGAAATCAGTCGCATTGCAGAGCAGGCGCTGGAACGGGCGCGGAAGGTCAAAGAAGAAGGAACTCCAGCGGTGCAATCGGCGCTGGAAAGGCTCGACCGGATCGAGCAGGAGGTTTCGGCCCTCGTCGAATCCGGTGCCGCGCAGTTTGTTTGATGCCGGTACGCATGGTTTTTTGCGGCGGCTGTGAATCGCTGCTCCCTACGTCACACGGTATAGAAATAGAATAAGCAACAAAAATGCGAGCACATACGTGACGTAGGCGTTGAGCCGGCCGTGGTGCATACGCGCCAGGGAATCGGCAACCCAACGAAAAGACGTTCCAACCGGTCGCAGGAATAGGCGGTCCATCACGTGCGTCTCCTCGCGCTGACGATGAATCGCGGTCCGGAAATGCACGGCAACGGTCTGGCGAGTGTCTTCTGTGATGTTTGGCTGAAAGATTGCCTGAAACACCACCCTCACCGGATTGGAAAAGCCAGTGGCCGTGTAAGTCATCTGCGGCAAGAGGCGTGGAATGCCCCCAGCCCACAAAGCGCGCCGAGCGACCGAGCGTTTGCGCGTCAGCCGGGTGACCACCAACCATGTGAGCAGGACGAGGACGGCAAGAGCGACCAGACTGTAAGAAGGAGACATCGCAAACACGACAGGGTTCTGCGCCTGACCGCGAAGCAACACGACAAGGCCCTTGCCCGGAAGCAAGCCGCGGCCTGATTGCGCGCCGATGTTGTGAAAGTCCTGAAGAAACCCCGCCGGAAGCTGTTTGTTCTGCGCTGTAGCCGTGAAGAACGGCGGAACCAGAGAAGCGGTGGCGGAGGCGCCGGCAAGTGGCTCCACAGCACAATTCAGCACCGGCAGGATGTAGGTGGGCAGGGTTCCGAGGAGTAGACAAACTACGGCGAGGAATGCGGGCGCAAATCCGGCGCCGCTATGAGCATACCTGTGCCGTTCCCACGTCCCTCTGCGCGGTCCGAGAAAGCTCATGGCATATGCCTTGACAAAACATGTCACTGCTAATGCCGCAGTGAGCGCAAGGACCGCGCCACAAATCGCAAAGACAATTCGGATCGAGGTGGACGTGAGCACCGCGCTGCGCAAAAGCGATTGTAAGGTCAGCCACTCGCTGACGAAGCCGTTGAAGGGAGGAACTGCAGCAATTGCAAGACAGCCGGACAGGAAGACAATCGACAGTCCAGGCAGAATGCGCGAGAGGCCACCGAGTTGGTCTATGTTGCGAGTCCCGGTTTCCGCTTCTACGTAGGCTGCGCTCTCGAACAGGAGCGTCTTATAGATGGAATGGTTCAGCATGTGATAGAGCGATGCCGACAAGGCAATCGCGGCAGCGACTGGATGACCGGACGCGCGATAAATCAGGAACGCTCCGATGCCGGCCACGATAATGCCGGCGTTTTCAATGGAACTGTGCCCGAGCATGGTCTTCATGTCGTTTTCTGTCGTCGCGTAGAGAATGCCCACGAGTGCAGTGGCGCTTCCAAGGATCAAGACGAGGATGCCGGCCCCAACACCGGCGTGGATCAGGTCTGCGTTGAGCCGCAGGATTCCATAGAAACCAAGATTGAGGGTGACGCCGGCGAATACTGGAATGAAGACAGATGGGGCCACCGTATAGGACCGGGGAAGCCATAGATTGACAGGGACCAGGCCCGCCTTCACGCCGAACCCGAAGAGACCGAGGAGGAATACGCTCCAAAGCCCGGCAGACGAAAGCGAGACTCCGGCGGCACTCAGGGCAGCGAAGGAAAGATTTGGGGCCGTCCTGCCGAGCAGCAGGAAGGCGATCACCACAGCCAAAAAGCCTGCCTCACTCATGGCCAGCATGATGTAGCCGGCCCGCTTGTCGGATTGCGGTTCCATTTCAAAATTGATGAGCAGGAAGCACAGAATCGACATGCACTCCCAACTGAGAAGAAAAAGCAAGGCGTCACCGGATGACAGAATCAAAACCACGGAAGCCATCAGGGCAAAGTAGAGGATGCCAAAACGATGGGCTGGGTATTCGGCATTCAGACGGTGAGCGATGAAATGTCGCACAAAGAGTGAAGCCGGAAAATAGACCATCCCCGCGGCGCATAGAAAAATAGCCGAAAGCGCATCGACGCGGAGGGAAAGCCGGCCGAATCCATCGATGATCCAGAGAAAGGCTGCGTAGCTTTGGCCGGTCACAAGGATGGTCACGGACATAAATATCATCAGCAGCGATGCAACCGTACCTGCGGCTGCAATCACAAAAGGAGCGCGCCTGTTGCCGGCCAAAGCCGAAAGGAGTATGCCGGCGGCGCAGACGAGAAAAACCAGGATCATCGATATGCCAGGCAGCGGAGACATCTAGCTACGACCTCCTTTCCGAAACGGGGTCCATGCTCAGGACCGGCTTCCGGCCAGCAACAGCGAGCAGGCCGTGCAGTATCGCCAGCGGAGGCGGTGGATTTCCCGGCACTTCCATGTCCACGGGGAGAACCGACCCGGCACCGCCTGCGCAAATAAAGCTGCGGCCAAAGACTCCCCCCGAAATGGCGCAACTGCCGACCGCCATCACGCGCTTTGTCGTGGGCATCGCTTCCCATGTTTTGAGCAGCGGGCCGCGCATGTTTTCGCTGACAGCTCCAACGACAAGCAGGAGATCCGCTGCGCGCGGCGTGGCTGTGAAGAAGAAGCCGAGCCGGTGCATATTGTAGAGAGGGTTATTGAGTTGCTTGACTTCATGAAGACAGGCGCCGCAATCGCCGGCATCCACCACCATGACGTGCATGGATCGCGAAAAAGCCGGAGGCAGCGATGGATAGTCAGTTCGCTTCCCAGACGGCCGTGTCCATTCGTATCCGGCCTCCCAGGTCATGGGCGGAGAAAGCTCCAGACGGCAGCGGCGGCAATCCACGCATTTTCCCTGGTCCACAATCGCCGTTCTGCCTTCGGCGAAGATCGCGCCGGACGGACAGATTGCCGCTGCAAACTGCGCCTGATCGGCGGAATCGAACTCCGTGTCGACCGGACGGCCGGGAGAAATTCCCGGCGCCGCCTCCGCTTTTGCGGGATAGCGGGTCGACCGAATCCCTTGCCGCAAGCCATGCCAGAACCAAAAGCTCATCTCTATTCACCTCTACCGGTCGCACTCGGTTGGAGAAAGGCCAAATGTTGCAAGAATGATCGGGAAATCCTGAAACGCAAAATTCTCGGCAGCGACATGGAATCCAAGCCAGTTGTTGAACGATGGCGTTATCGCGCGGTATCGCTCCACCAAGCCCTGCTCATTGACGCTTACCCAGTGCAGCGCCGCACCCCGAGGAGCCTCCACCCATCCGAGCGCTGCGCCGGGAGTGCTTCCGTCGCAGGAAGCTCGGATCGCTCCGGGCTCCAACCGCTCGACAGCCTGGCGCATCAATTTCGCCGACTGAGCCGCTTCGGCGAACAGCACGCGCAGCCGCGCATATCCATCTCCTTCGGTTTCGTGCGCAACATCGAAGGCATAATCCTGATAGCCCGTATACGGGCTTGCTTTGCGAAGGTCACAGAATTGCGCGGAGGCGCGGCCGATCGGTCCCACAAGATTGAGATCCCTCGCCTCCTCTTCTGTCACGACTCCAACATCTTCAAGACGGTCGAGAAAACTGCTGCTCAAACGGAGCCGGCTTTCGAGAACGCGCAGTTCCTCCACTGCTTTGTCCACGGCGGACAGAAGATGGTTACACTCTTCCGGTGTAAAGTCGCGGCTCAACCCACCGGGAACGTTGAGCCCGAAGAGATAGCGGTGGCCGGTAAAAACGCAGGAGGAGCGAAGCAACTCTTCTTCAATGATGGCGGCGTGCGCGGCCGGAACCGCCAGCGCGGTGGACGAGCAGATGCCGCCGATGGCGCCTGCATGATGCCGTAAACGTTCCAGTTCGCCGAGCAGGACGCGAAACTGTTGCGCGCGCGGCGGAACCGCGGCTCCGTCAATGGTTTCGATGGCTTGGCAGAATGCCTGCGAGTGCGCGAAGGCGGATGTCGCCGCAAAGCGCTCGGCGAGCAGCAGAACATCGCTGGTCTTTCTGCCCTCGGCGATCTTTTCGACCGCGCGGAATTTGTAAAAGAGGCGTGGCGCAGCGCGGATCACGTCCTCGCCAACCGTTTCGAGCAAAAAATGCAGGGGTTCTCCAAGGCCGCCTTCGTAGACCGGTCCAACCGGCATGGCGAATGCGGCCAGTAGGACCAGCCCCGCGGCCAAGGCATTCAACCCGTAGATCAGTCCTGCTTGTGTATCAGCCATTCTCCGCCCCCTTTCTAAACGGCTGCGGACGAAAAGATGCTGGCAATCATTGCTGTAACGGAAATGATGAATGCGGCCCCGAGAAACTCGCTGATCCGAAAGAGACGCAGTTTGGCGAGTGAGGTTTCAATCATCACCAGAACCAAAGTGAACAAAAGGATTTTGAGTAGGATCATCGGAATTGCCAGCAGGACGTGGCCAAATTGCAGATCGCTAGCTAGTCCCC
>JBMFHB010000145.1:0-4662 GCA_049977045.1 Occallatibacter sp. | reverse complement strand
CGACCAAATCAAGAGCCGGAACAACTGGCGATTGGCGGCATTCCTTTCGATGGCGACGGCGCTGGTTTGCGTTACCGGCATGGTTGCCATCGGCTATCGCTCCAACACCGTACCCTACGTCGTCGCCCTCGACGATGTAGGGAGGGCGGTTCCGGTGATTCCGGCGAAGCAGGTCGCAGTCAAGGATGTGCGTCTGCAGGAAGCGGTCGTCGCCCGTTGGGTCACAAATCTGCGTACAGTCATTGCCGATGCCGTAGCTCAGCGGCGGCTGGTCGATGAGGTATACGCCGAAACCGGCCAGAACTCGCCGGCATCAGCAACCATCACGGAGTTCTATTCCAAGAACTCGCCCTTCGACTTGCTGACCAAGCAGACCGTTGACGCCTCGGTCGAATCCATCGTGCAGCAGTCGCCCAAAACCTATGAAGTTGCGTGGACGGAAGTGACGCGCGATCTGAACGGCAACCTGATGGCGAGCCACAGATACCGGGCCTTTGTTTCCGTCGTGACGCAGGAAGTGACGGATGCGCGGCAAGCCCTGGTCAATCCGCTTGGCCTTTACGTTACGAATCTGACCTGGGGCGAAGTGGTCTCGACGGCCACGGACCAGCAATCCAACAGCACGCAAAGCAGCAACGCTCAGAAGCCGAACGGAGGACAGAATCAATGACACGGTTCGTAACTATCGCAGTGGTCCTTGCACTCACAGGCGCGGCGGCGGGAGCGCAGAACGCTCCGGCGTTAACGCCCCAGCAAAAGCAGGATCTTTCCGGTTACAACTTCAAAGGTGCGGAAACCGCGCTTCAGGCGCAGTCAAAGGCGCCAACCACCAAACAGGAATCGCTCACGCCGATTCCGGCGCTCAAAGTGCCACCGATTGTCAGCAGCGTTGCTGTCGGGCAGGCGTCTCAATCGACGGCTCCAACAGAGAAGGGCTCAGCCGTTCCTCTGAATTGGAAAGCTCCTCGCGTTGACTTGAATACCGTGGGCCTCAGCGCGGCGGAGGTCTCGCGCCTTTGGGAGGCTGGCGTCACAATGCCCACACCTGGGCCGAATGGCAAGGTCATCTACATCTATGGCCAGGGAATGCCGGTACTTGTCTGCGCCCCTTTGCGTGTTTGCGCAATCGAGTTGCAATCTGGCGAGCATCTCCAAAGCCAGCCACAGATCGGCGATTCCCGCCGCTGGGAGATTACACCGGTTCTCTCTGGATCAGGTTTAGATGAGACGCCTGTCCTGATCGTCAAACCCATCGAAGCAGGCCTTGACACTGATTTGATCGTGCCCACGGATAAGCGCACCTATGTGGTGCGCCTAATCTCTGACCCCACGCGCTTCGTTTCCCGGTTGGCATTCCAATATCCCGATGAGGACCGCGCAAAGTGGGTAGCCTTCGCAGCCCGGCAGGACGAGGCCAAGCGCAACGCCGAGACCGTAGCCGAGGTGCGGCGCGAAAAGGACAAGAAAGCTAGCGTCTTGCCGATGGCCGACAATGCAGTGGAACGGCTCTACCTCGATTACAAGCTCTCCGGCGATGAGCATCTTCGCCCGGATCATGTCTTCGACGATGGCCAGCACACCTATCTGATCTATCCGAACGATGGGCGCTTCCGTGAGCTGCCGACGTTGCTCTTGGTGGTCAATGGCAAGTCGGAGTTGGTCAACTTCCGTGTGGATGGCTCGCGCTACATCGTGGACAGGCTCTTCGACAAAGCGGTTCTCGTCGTCGGCGTGGGAAAGAAACAGACCCGCGTCACAATCACGCGCGAGACGCCCTACTCCCAGGCGGGAAAGGAAAACTGACGATGATTAAGCCAGACGAAGATCCCAAGTCCGTGAATCTCGAAGGCGCGCTTCAAGAGAATCAGGAAGAGCTTCTTGAAGCGGCACAGACCGAAAAGGTCGTGCGCGGTGTAAATGGCTCGCTCACGCCAAAGGCTCGCAAGCTACGCCCTCTGGCCGGAATCATTCTGATCGCGCTTGTAGTGCTGGCCGCGGCCTATATGCGGCATGGACTGGCCAACCGCCACAAGAAGACGGTCAAGCAGACCGAAACGGAGAAGGTCGGCGCGGGTCCGGCGACGACCGTTGAAAAGGGGCTTCTATCGGATCAGGCGCGTAGCGGCCTGAACACCGGGCAAACCCACGTCCCCGATTCCTCCACGCTCCGTTCATCTATATTGACTGGCGAGACTCCGGCAGGCCGAATGGCTCAGCCGTCGGCGCCGGGCAATTCCTCGAAGACTGCCTCCATCCCGCCTCTGGAGTACCGGCAGACCCCGGTCTCGACCGCCGCTAACGGTTCACTATCTTTTGCCGAGCAGCGGCGGCTCGACGAATACAACCGAGAGCGCGAAGCAATGGAAGCTCCTACATCGGTCAAGGACAACCTGCCCGGCACGGTCAAAGAGACACCCTCAGCTACATCCGATCCACTGTCCGCCATTCAATCCGCTCTGTTGAACGCCCGGTCGATGCTTGGGGGCGGAACCGGAAGCTCCCCGCAGTCGGCCCTCGCTCAGGCTCGTACGACCGGAGCAGCCGAGCAGCGATCAGACTATGACCGCCAGAACGATCAGGAGGAAAAAACAGCCTTCGGCCAGCAACACTCAAAACAAGAGACGGAGTACCTGACTGCGACACGCCAGCCAGCCCAGGGCCAATACGAGGTCAAGGCCGGGTGGCTGATCCCGGCTGTTCTTGAACAACAGCTTAATTCCGATCTTCCCGGCATGATCCGTGCGTTAGTCCGTGAAAATGTGTATGATTCCGCTACTGGGAGGTACATTTTAATACCTTCCGGGAGTACACTAATTGGGGTTTACAACTCCCACGTAGGTTACGGACAAAACGCCTTGCAGGCCGTCTGGCGAAGGATCGTCTTCCCGGATGGTTCCTGCCTCGCTCTTGGCGGATTTGAAGGGGACGATAGCGCGGGCGCTGCCGGGTTCCGGGACCAGGTGAACAATCACTGGGGCCGGCTCCTCTCCGGCGCGCTTTTGACTTCGGTCTTCGCCGCCGGTATCGAGGTCAGCCAGGGAACGAACTCCTCGGTCCTGCAATCGCAAAGCGTCGGCCAGACGGTGGGATAGGCAGTTGGTCAGCAGGTCGGCGAACTTGGCACGGAAGTCACGCGCCGAAACCTGAATATTCAGCCCACGATTGTCGTGCGACCCGGATACAGGTTCTTCGTGAGGGTCGAGAAAGACGTGAGATTCAGCGGCCCCTATTCACCGATGACGGGGGCAAGTGGTCGAAGTAGCAGAATTACCGTAACAGCAGGAAGGGATGCCGGTGGCAGTCAAGAAGTCAGTAAAGAAAGCAGCCAAAAAGGCGGCAACGCGCAAGGTGAACCGTGAGGGGCAGCGGTGGACGGAAGACCGGCCGGGAATGACGCTGCGCCTTCCCCTCGATCTCCGCGAAGCCATTACTGAAGAATCCCGTGTAAAGGGCGATCTGGCCAGGATCGTCCTTTTTGCGTTAAGCCACGTGGATCAAGATGAGGTCGATATTCAGCAGACCCGCAAGGCCGGCATGGATCTCACCAATCCTCAACTCCTCCACGTCGGTGCGGAGGCACGCACCAAGCTCAAAGACTGGGCCGAAGCCGAAAGTGTCAGTGTCAACGCAATCGTCGTCAGCCTCCTCGAAGAGTTCTTCGCGCGCCTCAAGAAGAGCAAGGCGCTGAGAGAAGAACTGCGGCTGGAGCTTCGCGCCCACCGGGGATTCCTCCCGAATTCTTGACTAAGAAATGATAAGGCCATTCCCGAGTGGTCCTGGCCTTGCGTGATCACGAATTAAGTTAAGCTGTTGTTCATCGACAAGAAAATCAGCCTTGCCAAAAACCGCAACCAGACGCGATGCGATAACCTCAACTGCTACTTTTGCGAGAAATCGAGAAACAACTCGGAGGAGGCGCGGCTATCGCAGGAAACAGAAGCTTCCCTTCGCGCATCGACAACAAAGATGAAATTGCGGCAGGAGGAACGTCGAGAACGTCCACTATGGACTTCCCTCGAAGAATTCGAAAAAGGTTGCGGGTGCGTTGATTGGCGTTATCACGCCATTCATGCTTGGTATTTTGCCTCTCTTGCTTGGAATTGCCTGGTCGAATCGCAGGAGTTTCACCGCTTCTGAATTCAAGAATGGGCCTTCAACCTCGCGCGACAGGTAATTATTGCAGGAGTCGCAGACTACACCTGGAGGCAGGATATGTGTGAGATTCCCGAGCGATTCTGGAACAATGTGTTCCCGGCTTCGCGAATGATCTGAGCTAACTTTGCAGAATATGCAACGCATAGAAACCCTCGGAGTACCATCGCAATTGACTCCTTCTCATAATAGGGGAACCATTAAGGACCAGCCGGATAATAATGGTTTCACAAGCCCGTCGGGTGGGCCAAACGAGACTGGCGCGAAGCGGCAGCACATCACAGGGCGGGAAGACGGGCGCCGGCAAAAAACAGGGGCCTGCCTCAGCAGACCCCTCGATTCAAGGTTCATGAATTTACGCTAAGCCGCTTTTGCCTTCATCGGGGCTGCGGTGGGCGACTGGCTCGGCTTCGCTCTCTCCGTAGCCTTCCGGGCGGCTTGCGCTTTTTCCTTGGACCCGAACTCCTGCTTGACCTTGGCGGTGATCGCGGCCACGTCCACCTTGTAGAA
>JBMFHB010000144.1:0-4726 GCA_049977045.1 Occallatibacter sp. | reverse complement strand
ATCAGCGACTTAGCAGCCCGACTAAAGTCGTGCCCTTGTTACAAATCGTTCTTCCTGCGAGTTTTTCAGCAGCCTGTGAAGCCGTGCCCTTTCAAAACCCTACTTTCGACGCAGGCTGTTATAGGTGTGCTGACCCTGCCGAGCGGCTTTATCTTGTCGCAGACGCGGACATGCTGAGCATCGCTTAATAGCGCGTCTTTTCCACCGAACTCCTCGTTGGATGTGTTTTACGCTTCTGAAGAGAGGGCTTTCTCATGCTCATTGAACAGCAGATTGCCGCGCGGCGGGAGAGAGCCGCTGCAAAGCCGCCCAAAATCCTGAAACGGCCAGCCGGCGGCCCGTATGGAGATTACACCATCAAGTCGGTCAGCGGCCGGACATATCGCGTGGCAATTCGCGGTCTTGGCCTCTTCGAAAATTATTGCTCCTGCCCGGACTTCGCAATTAATACGTTGGGCACCTGCAAGCATGTAGAGGCGCTGCTGTTCCAGTTGCGGAAGCGACACCGGAAGGCGCTGGAGTCGGTGAAATTTGAACGCACGCGCGCTTCCATCTCGCTTCAATATGGGGATTCAATCGAGGTGCGGCTGCGCCTGCCGGCATCGCCATCGCAAGCGCTGCGGGCAATTGCGGCGGAGCATTTCGATGCCAACAGCCTGCTGCGGCGCGAGAGTTACCGGCGCTTCGGCGAGGTGCTGGAGGCGCTGCGGAACGCTGACGGTGATGCGGTTGTCTACAGCGATGCCCTGGAATACATCGACCGGGAAAACGAACTGGCCGAGGGCCTGGAGGTGGAGCGGAAGTTGCTCGCCAGGCTCAAGCGTGGCCAGGATCCGACGGCGGGGCTTTTGAAAACAAGGCTCCTGCCGTACCAGGCGCGAGGCGCCGTATTCGCAGCCTGCCGCGGGCGCGCGGTCCTTGCCGACGACATGGGCTTAGGCAAGACCGTGCAGGCGCTGGCCATGACGGAGCTTCTGCGCCAACGACGCGGCATCGAACGCGTGCTGGTGATCGCTCCTGCGTCGGTCAAATATCAATGGAAGACGGAGATCGAGCGGTTCACAGGCCGCGCCGCCCAGGTGATCGACGGCTTACTGCCGCGCCGCAAGACGATGTATGCCGCTCCGGCATTCTTCAATCTCACGAGTTATGAACTGGTTCTCAAAGACATCCGCTACATGCAGGAATTGAGACCGGACCTGATCATTCTCGACGAAGCGCAACGCATCCGCAACTGGACCACGGCAACAGCGCGCACCATTAAGCAATTGAAGAGCCGCTACGCCCTGGTGCTCACCGGTACGCCGCTAGAAAACAAGCTGGAGGAGCTCTTTTCCGTTGTCGAGTTTGTCGACGGCCGCAGACTGGGCCCGGCATTCCGCTTCCTCGAAGAGCATCGCGTGGTTAACGAGAAGGGCCGGCTGACCGGCTATCGCGGCCTGGACCGCATTCACGAGCAGCTCTCCCCGATCCTGCTGCGCCGCACACGTCCGGAGGTGCTGAAGGAGCTGCCGGAGCGAACGGACAAAGTCTTCCGCGTGCCGCTGACCAGCCAGCAGGCGGAGCCTTACTACGAGCAGAGCGACATTCTCGCCCGGCTCATGCGCAAATGGGAACAGCAGGGCTGGCTCTCTGAGATCGATCAGAAACGTATCCTTTGCTGCATTCAGAACATGCGTATGTTGTGCAACTCAACGTTTCTCTTCGACAAGAAAACCCATCATTCGCCCAAACTCCAGGAGTTTCGCGAGATCATGACCGATCTGGTGGTGGATGAAGATCGCAAAGCGGTTGTATTCAGCGAATATGAGCGGATGACGCATCTTGCCGGCGAGGAGTTGCGCAAGCTGGGAATCGGGTTTGTGTCGTTGCACGGCGGCGTGCCTTCACGGCAGCGCGGCGCCTTGATGGAGAAGTTCCGCAACGATCCCGCGTGCAAGGTTTTCCTTTCCACCGATGCGGGGGGCGTTGGCCTCAACCTGCAATCGGCCTCGGTCGTGGTGAACTTCGAGCCGCCATGGAATCCGGCGCGGCTGGAGCAGCGCATCGGGCGTGTGCATCGGTTGGGCCAGTCGCGGCCGGTGCACGTGATTCACATGCTCACGGAAAAGAGCATCGAAGAGCGCGTGTGGGAGACGCTGCGCCTCAAGAAGTCGCTGTTCGCAGGTGTGTTCGATTCACCTACTGGCGAGGTGAGCTTTGAGAAACTTGGCCGGAAGACGATGATGCAAGCCGTGAAGGAGATCTTCGCCGAACAGCCCGGCAGGCCGAAGCCGGTACTTGACCACGCTCCTTCCGTTCCGGTGGCTGTCATGCCGCCGCAATCCAGTGCTCAGGCACAGCCTCCCAGTGTGGCCGGTGCGATGGTGTCGGAGTCGGCGGGCGCTGCTCCAGCAACCACACATGCGCCAGGCGGCAACGGCATTGCACTTGCGGCGGCGTCGTTTATCGAGGCGGGATTGAAGCTGATCGAGTCGTTCGCAGGGGACGCGACCAACGGGAAGGCCGGCGCACCTGCAAAGCGTTTGGATCAGACTCTCTCCGCGCTGTTCACGCGGGACGCCCGGACGAACGGACCGGCCCTGACGATTCCTTTGCCCGACTCGGTAACCCAGGAACGGATTGCAGGCGCAGTATCCGCATTGCTCACTGCATTTGCAAGAGCAGGAACATCGGTTGGACAGGAGAACAATAGCTGACGATGCAAGCCGTAGAGGGCATCTCGCCCACGCGGGCAGACTGAATTCACGTGGCAACCTGATTGCTTATCGAATCAGCGACCAGTCACGGCTAATCACGTCGATTCGTCAAGGCGCGATGGATCGCGTCCAGCACTTCGTCAAGACGTTTATTCACGTCCTCTGTCAAGAAGCGCAAAACGAAGTAGCCATTTTCTTGCAGCAATGCATCTTTCCGGCGGTCCCGACGGTATGTATCAAGATCTCCAAAATGTTGTGCTCCATCTAATTCGATCGCCAGCCGCGACTCCTGACACAACAGGTCGACTTCCATTCTTCCCCAACCGTCAAAGGAAATCGGCAGTTCGAAATTCAACCGGAATTTCCCCGCAAGTTCCGGCAGCGTCTCTAAACGGCGGAAAAGGAATCTCTCAGCCGCGCTCCTGGCTCGCATAGACCCCTCTACGTCCGGGGGAAACACACGCGCAGTATCCACGAACAGATTCGCCAACCGGGTATCAACTCCATCACGAATCAGGCGGCGTACCGTTGCCGCGTATTGCTCTTTCCAAGTTGGGTCAACCGGAAGAGGCACATCCGCCGGCCATCCTGGAACGGCGCTTGCTGGAAGTAGTATCGTGTAACCGATGTTCTCGTATCCGTGGCACCGCCGATTGAACATGCGCGCCAGCATCGGCACTTCCAAGTCGGCATAGTCATACACGCGCACCTCGCGTTTTCCTTCATGCTCCCGATGTAGGCGTCCGGCGTATTGAGCAATTGTGCCATGCCAGGAAATGGGCAATGTCAAGAACAGCGCATCGAGACGCGGATCGTCAAAACCTTCGCCCACATACCGGCCCGTCGCAAGAAGCACGCGCTCATCGCCACTGGGAATTGCGGCCAAACTGCCACGAATCTCCTGTAGTTGCTTCTTGCCCATACCGCCGCGAAGCACAATGACGTTACGAATCGTGCGCTGCAGGCTGCTTGCGAGCTCATCCAAATGTTCGTTGCGCTCCGTGAGAACGAGTGGCGAGCGTCCCTCGCGCACCGCTGCAATGACATCTTCGCAGATACGGCTATTCCTTTCAGCATCCCGGATGAGTTCATCGTAAAGATCGTGAAACTGCATACGCACGTCCGGATTGGCGGCGCGCAGCGGCTGGAATCCCGTCGGACAAACGAACACCAGATGTTCAAATTGCCGCTGTGACGCCTGTTCTTTGGCACTTACGCGGTGACGTATGGGACCACACTGCATCTGAATGATCGGATGGTGTCCATCTTTTCGGGTGACAGTTGCGGAGAGTCCCACGACGAATTTGGCGCGCGCCTGCCGCATCACCTCCTCGAAACTGCCTGCAGACACGTGATGACATTCGTCGATGATGACCTGTCCATAGTTCGCAACTGCGTCGTCCACTGTTCCTTTTCGAATCAGGCTTTGAATAACGGCAACATCGAGAAAGCCGGTTGCTTTCTTGCGCCCGCCACCGATCCGACCAATACTCCGGGCCGACAAGCCTAGAAACGTAGATAGACGTTCAATCCACTGCTCCTGCAGTTGCCGCCGGTGCACAAGAATAAGAGTGTTTACGTGGCGTTTGGCAATCAGCCAAGCAGCCAGAACGGTCTTGCCAAACGCTGTTGTGGCTGACAGCACGCCAATTTCGTGTTGCAGCATCGCTTCGGCAGCCAATTCTTGCTCTGGCCGCAATTTTCCATGGAAGGTTACATCCAGTTCCCGACCGGCCTCGCGTTCATCGCGAAGTTCAACTTTCACGCCAAGACCGACCAGCAGATCCAAAAGTTCTTCGGCACAACCACGAGGCACGCCAATATGCGAGGAGTATTCTCTAGCACACGCAATAACTCGCGGCTTGCCGTAAGTCGAGAGATGCATGGACTGCGCGCGGTAGAACTCAGGGTTTTGAAAGGCAGCGAGTCTCACAATTCGGTTTCGCAAAGAAGGTCAGACATCCTGAAGTGGGCGGAAATTAACATGGGCCGATTTTGTAAATCAGGCGCAGGTCAGTGCCCGGAAA
>JBMFHB010000143.1:0-4807 GCA_049977045.1 Occallatibacter sp. | reverse complement strand
CTGGTCTACAACTGATGGAGCTGGTATGGCCGCGCCGCAAAACCCCAAGCCCGCATGGAAGCCGCGACCAGCCGCCCGCCGGTCCTAAACCCAACTTGAGAGCGTCAACTGCCGGATTTAGGTTGCTTGATCGAGTCCGGCAATGAGGGTACGATCTCAAGCACGAGAGAATAGTGGCCGCGGCACGTAAAACAGTGCGGACAAGAGGCGCATCTTAAGCAGGAAGAGGAAGGCGCGCGGCGCACAAGCGCGAGATCTTCCGGGGCAGGCGAGCGCCAGGGGCGTTGCAAGGCATTGGGCGCGACGCAGACGCAGGAGGGGGATGCGATGGTTATCGGCTCAAAATTGTCGTCCCACGTGGAGCAGGAGCCGGGGCGGGCAGGAATTTTGCGATTTCTGCTTGTGACGGTTCTCTTTGTTCTGATTCTGCTGCTCGGACTCAGCATGGTACACCACCGCTTCTTCCAGGGACAGAGGGAACATCCCAACGGATCGGTGGGACAATAGAGGCTCTCGGCGGGTTGCGGCGGTTACTTTGAAGGGCGGGAGATGCGCCGCCAGAGAAGCCAGAGTGAGTTGTGCAGCAGGCGGGTCTGCTTGGCCTTCAGAGCACGGTAGGACTGCTCGACGTAGAGATCGAACTCGGGCGGCCAGCCGATCATGGAGCGTCGTTCGGTGTAGTTGCCCTCGCCCCACTTTTGCAGGAGCGCCTTGTAGCCGACGACGTGGGTGACGAAGTCGAGCAGGCACTGCGGCATCTCTTCCTCGACGATCAGGTGCGCATTTTCGATGATGATTTTTTCGCGCACGTCGTTGAGTGGCATAAAGATCGTCTTCATCCAGAGCACCCACTCGCCGAGGTCTTCGTCGCGGATGGGATGGCAGTGCGTCTTACCCTGTTTGGCGAGCAAGGCCTTATAAGCGATATTGCCGGCTACGGTAGCCACATAAAGGGGGCCGTAGAAGTCGTTAATGCGCTGGTTGACCAGGCGCAGGCGGTCAGCGCGGCGCGCCATCATGCGGTTGCTTAAGAATGTGAGCAGATAACCCGCAAACGCGAGCACGATGGTAAAGACAGCCGCGTTTTGCAGGGAACCAGGGATGAAGAGCGTCGCGTCTTCCATTTGAGCACTTGTCCTTTGCGGAAAAGTATACCTGCAAGGAGGATGTGCGGAGTGTGACCGTCGCGAGACCGGTTGGAGGGTTGCGATTTGGGCTTGTGCTTCCCAATGTTTTCGCTGGAAGCGCGAACAGGGGAGGGCAGCCACAGGCGTGGGTCAGGGAACCCAGGCTGCGGCCGGTCGGGAGACGCTATGGTATGAGATGGCTCAAGCCCGTGCTATCCGGGTACTAGGAGTGCGTCGGGCATAAGCATTTGAGATTTTGTAACCGACATGGAATCAACAACATACCAAACATGGTAGATTTTGTAAGTTGTTGATTCTAAATGGCATGAAATCTATGCCCGACAGGCTCCTAGGGCAGCGACCGTATGAACTCGTACCAGGTGCGGGTCTGGAGACCCGCACCACAGCCGGTCAGGAGACCGGCGGTACAGGTACAGAATCATGCGGTCGGAGACCTAGCTGTTTTTGGACTTCAGCAGCGAGAGGGCCTGATTCAACTGCTCATCGCTATTTGCAGGCGGCAAGGGCAACCCACTGTTTTCAGGGCCAGGAACGATGACCGTGGGTGTGACGGCTTCATCTTCGATCTCTTTGCCGGCGGGATCCTTGTACTTGGCGACGGTGAGCATGATCGCCGCGCCGTCGGGCAGGTCGATCGTCTTTTGCACGGAGCCTTCGCCGAAGGTGCGCTCGCCGACGACATCGCCGCGCTTCAGATCCTCAATGGCTGCCGCGGCAAGCTCAGGAGCGCCGTAGGTGCCGCGGTTGACAAGCACAACCACCGGAGCCGCGGTGAGCCAGGCGGCGGGATCGGCCGCGAAGGTCTGGGTGGAAAACTTCTGGCCTCCGAGAGTGGCCAGCGTTCCCTGCTTGATAAAGAAGTTGGCCAGTCGCAGTCCCTGCCTGGGGTCATTGCCGGTGGTATCGCGCAGGTCGAGAAGAATCTTGTGGTCCTTGCCGGCGGCCTTGATGCGGGCAGCCAGATCGTCGACGCGCGCAGCAGTTAGTTCTCCGGGTTTGAGATAGAGGACAGTTGCGTTGTCGTAGAACTGTTCGCCGAGCGGAGGCGTGCTGAGGACGGCGCGGGTGAGAACGATCTTGTCCGGGTTGGGCTTGAAGGGACGAACGACCGAGATCGTCACCGAGGTTCCGGGCTTGCCCTGGAGCATGAAGCGGACGAGCGCGAGCGGAATGCTGTGCGTGGACTGGCCTTCGATGAGATCGATCACGTCGCCATCCTGGAGATGCGCCTGGTCCGCGGGCGAGCCGGGCAGGATGTTGACGATGGTGGCGTAGCCGTAACGCTTGGAGACGGTGAGGCCGACCTGTGCGTTTTCGTTGGCGGGATGGCTTTTGTAAATCTTGTACTCGGTGGCAGTGAGGTAGCTGGAGTCGGGGTCGAGCGAGTCGAGAAGGCCGTGCAGCGCGCCGTCGGTTACATCGGGGATATTGGGCTGAGTGACGTAGTCGTTCTGAATCTTGCGCAAAACCTGGGCGTAGACGCGTATCTGGCGGTATGCGGCATCGTGCTCGTCACCGGCATGCACGCCGAGCCAGCCAGCCTCGCCAAGAATATAGCCCATGCCGAGAGCGGCAAAGATCACTACGGAAACAACAAAGACAAAACGCTGAAAGAATCGTGACACACTCACCACCGGGCGGGCCGCAAGGGGTAAGCCGGCCGCGCATCCCTTATAGACGTAATGATACCCGAAGGGGCGCACAAAAACCGGGAACAGCGAGCGCGGGAACAGATCAGGCCGGCCAGTGGCAAAGCCCATCCTATCGGACGATCGTGAAAGCAGTATCAGAAGAACGGGTTCGACAGCGAGATGAAGATCTGTGTGCCGGAACCTAGCGGGTTCGGCGAGCCGGCGGGAACTTTGCCCTGGTTGCGGAGTTCGATCTTGAGGTTCTTGCGCTTCCGGGCCTTGAACTCGGTGGAGACAACGTTGGAGAGGATCATTTGGCTGCCGTTCTTGATGATGACCTGGAAGGTCTGAATGCCGGGAGGAACAAAGAGACTGTCGATGATGGTGCTATCGCCAGTAACAAAGCGAAGAAAAACTGCCCGGTTCATCTCCACCGTGATGGGCAATCCGCTGGGTAGATGGTTCAATTCAATCTTGAATCTGGAATTGGCGCTGGAATCGAGCTTGTGGGGGTCGAAGGCAACGAAGACCGGCGCCGCTGGTTGGGGCGCGGGGACTGTGGCGGGCGGCGGCGCCGTTGCCGTGGGTGGCTTGGTTGCGGGCGGGGGAGCAGGACTGGCTGCCGAGGGCGAAACATTGGAGGTGACAGCGGACTTGCTGGCGGACCTGGGCGTTGCCGCGGCAGGTCTGGCTGGCGAAGGCTTGGCCATGGCGACAGGCTCACTGCTGGACGACACGGCCTGCTGATTCACCGGCAACGGTACGGGAGTGGCAGGCTGCGAGGATGGCACGGCAGAAGCCTGCTGTTGCGCCGGGGGAGCGGGCTGTTGACGATGCCGATGGAGCAGCAACCACCCGCCGGCGCCTGCTGCCGCCAGCGCCAGCACTGACGCCGCAGCCACAGTCAGGCGCTTTCGCGGGCTGGAAGGCGTCTTCCCCGCTGCGGCAAGAGATCTTTGCACCGCCGCGGGGGCATTGGCCTGCGGGTGCGAGATGCGGCTGGGCGCAGCCGCCAGCGTGGCATTGGGATCGGTAACGACCGTAGCCACCGTCTGTATCAAGGTGGCCTGGGGATGGGTGTGCAGAGCCGCAAGATCCTGCGCCAACTCGTCGCCAGTCTGATAGCGGTCCGCGGGATTCTTGGCCAGACACTTAAGAATCACCGTTTCCAGGGCCGCGGGAATGGCAGGATTGAGTTTTGCGGGCGGAATGGGATCAGTGTGAACGACCTTGTAAGAGACCGCTGTCACAGTTTCGCCGCCGAAGGGTTGCTCGCCCGTAGCCATCGAATAGAGAATGACGCCCAGCGAGAAGAGGTCGGCACGGCCGTCGATGGAAGCCCCGGTGAACTGCTCGGGAGGCATGAAGGCAGGGGTGCCGAGCAACTGACCGGTGGTGGTAAGTTCGCTCTGTGCCAGCTTGGCGATGCCAAAGTCGGTAATGCGGGGCCGCTCGCTGCCGTAGACCTGGCGCGAAGTGAGCAGGATGTTGGCGGGTTTGACGTCGCGATGAATCACACCCTGGCGGTGCGCGTAGCCGAGAGCCTCAGCAATCTGCTGGCCAATCTCGCAAACGCGGTCGAGGGTGAATCGCTCGCCTTTCCTCATGGCGCGCTCCAGTGTGCGGCCCTCGACGAATTCCATGACGAGAAATGGCGCCCCCTCATGCTCGCCCACGTCGAAGATGGGCACGATGCCGGGATGCGCCAGCACGGCCGAGGCACGGGCTTCGCGTTCGAATCGCGCGCGGTACTCATGGCTCTGCTCTCCGTTGAGCGCCGACGCGTGGATGGTCTTGATGGCGACGATGCGGCCCATCACAGGGTCGCGCGCCTTGAAGACGCTGCCCATTGCGCCTTTGCCCAACTCCTCGACTATTTCATACCTGCCAATCACGTTCGGGGGCACCATGATGAGGATTCTCCCAAGGAACAACAAAGTAGAAAGAAGAGACTAGGTGTATGTCGGGCATAGCGTTTTGCCAAGGAAGATGCAGCGGTTTGCAGGTCTGCCGTTCGATCTGGAGCAC
>JBMFHB010000142.1:0-4865 GCA_049977045.1 Occallatibacter sp. | reverse complement strand
GCCGGGAACGACAACCGGATTCTGGACAGGGGAAGGCAAGCGATGACGGCTCCGATTACAGAGAGGCTGCCCTTGTGGCGCGGGCACGGAATGCACGTGCGTTTCACCAGATTGGAGTGATCTGCCATGGGCTTCCGATTCCAAAAACGCATCCGCATCTTCAAGGGCCTGACGCTCAACCTGAGCAAATCGGGTTCGTCGTGGACGGTCGGGCGGCCGGGCGCGTCAGTGAACTTCCGGGGCGACAAGGTCACCGGCAACGTGGGGGTACCTGGCACCGGCTTGTCGTACCGCGAGTCGCTGGACAACCCGGCGACGCCCGAGGAACCAGGGACGAGACGCGGTGGTGGGCGACTCCTTTTTTGGGCAGCGCTAATCGTCGTCCTTGCGTATGTGCTGTTACGGTGATGCTAAATACTGCGAAGGGAAGCCGAGAATATGTTTGAAGAACTCACGATGAGCCAATTGCGCTCGCAGATTGAGCAACATCTACTGATGGTTGAGGAGGTATTAGGCGGCATGGATACCTTCATTCAGCGGCTCGAAAAACGAGTTTCAAGAATCGAAGAGGGATTGGGACTCGAACCCGAAGGTATTTCGGCGTCTGGTTGGGTCGCTGATTTGCAGCGGGCCAAGACCGAGCTGTCCGCGATTCGTAATTTGGTTAAATGATCATGAATCCAGTGGCATCTTCCAGACTGAACCAGCTGAGTCACCACTACGGTGACGTAGGTGGTCGGCCGACCGGCGAGCGGTTCTACGACGCCTTTCAGCGCTATCTGAAGGCTAACCGGGAGTCGCTGTTCGACCTGACTCTGGCCGCTGCCTCGGCGGAGGTACTTCTTGATCACGGCATCGACGACCTTGATCCACGCCTTGTAGAGGCAATACGTGTCACGAATCCATCGCTGTCCGACGAGCATCTATTTGGACTGAGTGGCGAGGAACTGCAAGGGGCCGTCAACACCGCCAAGGGAAAGTACTTTGAGTATCTGGTCGCAGATCGCCTGAACGCTGGCGAGCAGGTGGGCCCCGTTCTGCTTCCGGACGGCTACCACGCTGTATTGGCCGACTCCATGAATCAGCCTGGCTGGGATATGCAGATCGTTGGCCCTGATGGCGCCACGGCAGATTACTTGCAGCTGAAGGCCACGGACAGCGCCGGCTATATTCAAGAGGCGCTGCATCGTTACCCCGACATTGAAATCCTGGCCACGCATGAGGCAGCCCACTCCGGTGTGGTGTTGGATAGCGGGATTACCGAGAGCGATTTGCACGATCACGTGTCGTCGGCCATCGACGTCATGGATGACTCTGTGACGGAGCGCTTTCTCGACTATTTCAGCCCGCTCTTCCCTCTGGTAGCCATTGCCACCTGGGAAGGGTACAAGGTGTCGGTTGGGCAGCAATCGCTCGACAAATTCAAGCTTGCAATCGCTCGCCGAGGGCAGCGCATCGTTGCAGCGAAACTCGCTGGAGCAGCGGTCTATGCCGTTGGCGGTGGCTTGCTGGCAATTCCAGCTGCATTCGCCGGAGGCCTCCTGTTCGATCGGTATTGGAATCAGGAGGCAATACTCACCTCGTATCGTGCCGACACCAACCGACTGCTGTCGATGCGCCTGGCGCAGCAAAGCCGACTGCTCTCCGGGGAGGCGATATGAGTTTTTTTGACCGGCTTGCCAATGGCCTCGGGACGTTGCTCGGAGTACTCGTCGACACCACGGTTCAGGTGATTTCCGGGATCAAGCGAGGCTATGAAGCCTACAAGCGTCAAGGTGGTGCCACTGGCGCGGACGTGGTGGATGAGATCACGCGCAAGAAGGACCGCCTGCGTTCGGTCAACGACGAGATCATGCATCTGCGGAACCAGCGCATGTCGAGCGGCAGTCTCACTGACCGCGCTCGGAAGCGGTGGGAAGACCTGCGGGCCGAGCGCGAACAAATCCTCTC
This sequence comes from Occallatibacter sp., assembly GCA_049977045.1. Taxonomy (GTDB): domain Bacteria; phylum Acidobacteriota; class Terriglobia; order Terriglobales; family Acidobacteriaceae; genus Telmatobacter. The sequence goes on along the minus strand of JBMFHB010000142.1, from coordinate 2,915 downwards.
CGAGCTTAATCAGGGCAAGGAGGTACGTGCAGCCGAAAAGATCTTTGAGACCGAGAGTGTCATCGATAAGGTTGAGATCGACCTCGAGACGACGCATGTCCTGCAGTACAACGCGTTTGCCGACACTCTCGGCAAGCAATGTCGCGTTTGCGGTCGGCCGATGAAGTTGCAGTGGAAACGGGACCTGTCCGTGGCAGAGCCCAAAGACTTCTACTGGGGTTGCACGGGATGGTACGTGCAGCAGGGTGATCGACGAGCCTGCACGCATACCGAGAAGCTGCAGAGAAACGACTATGGCCTGATGACGGACACAACCGCGCCGGAGTTCTCGATGACGGCCGAGGAGTTCGGCATCATCCTCACCGACAAGGGTACGGAAAAGATCATCGATACCCGCATCAATGACCTGAAGTCGGATCTAACTTCAGGTCATCGAGGCGTGGAGTTGGCCACCTGCCCGGTCCACGGCGAGAACATGGTGCTGCGCCGAAAGCAGAACGCGACGGGCCTCCTAGATGCGTACTTTCTCGCGTGCCCGTACTGGCAGCCCAATAACGCGGGCTGCACTTTCATTGAGAAGTTGAAGTCAGGCTCCCAGCTTGCTGCACTTCTGAAGTCCGAGACCGGTCGCGGCGTCTTGTGATGAAGATCGAATCAAATGGACGCCATGCCCACTGAAACCCATTCATTCCCCAGTGGTTTCTACCTGCTGGTCGAAGATGCGGTGGACGCCGTGCTGGAGTTTCCGGTTGATGATGATTCCGGCGGTCCCTTCTGGAATGACGATGGGCAACTCGATCTCGTACGCTGCAAAGAATGGGACCAGGAAGAGGTTGGCGTTGTCCCTCTCGGCGGAAATCGTTATCGCCTTGCCGAACGCAGGATGGGACCGTTTTCTGGACTCAGGCTGCACTGGGGCGACGAGTTCAACGCCGACAAGGGTGAAGACGGCACACTGCGACTGGCCTCGGTATGCGTGCCCCGTCCGTATGCACATTTCCGCTTTCTTACCTCGGGCGGCTTCAACAATGAGCATCAGCTTGCGCGGCATCTGCACTCTCTGGGCGGCGGGTGGGAGGCAGTCGCAGGCGGAATGCTCACGTTGACCATTCCTTCATCAAGCGCCGGCGAGTTGCAGCGCTTGATGTACGAAGCGGGGCTTGCCCCCGGGGTGCTCCCCCTTGAGACGTAACAGGCCCTGGCGGCCTTGATGTATCGGAGAACGAATGGCAAAGCCCGTCGAGATCGGTTCCCGGAGCTTCCGGACCCAGAGTAGTGCCCTGGAACACTACAAGGCCGTGCTGCACCGGTACCAGGACGGGCAGCGCGTCTCCGATCAGGATGACCACGCCGATCTCATGGCGCTGATCGAGCGGTACGACCCGGTGCTCGACGCGGTCGGTGAGCCAACCAAGGGTGACGGCCAGATCGCGCACTTCGAGCGGCGCCTGAACACCGGGACCGGCTGGAGCAGTTCCGGCTTCTGGGTCGTTCGCCAGGACGGGACCGCTACCGACTTCTCGTACATCGACGCGGTCAAGGGCAAGCCCAAGGGCCGGTCGCAGGACTTCTATGGTGCCTGCCGGCAGGCCGTCGCACTCGACCTCATTCAGGCCAAGAAGCAGGCATTCGCCCAGTACGGGGACGACCAGGGGCGTGTCGAGTGCGAGTTGACTGGCGTGATGGTCACCAGCGACGACGCCCACCTGGACCACGCGTGGCCGAACTTTTCGCACCTGGTGAGCGGGTTTCGCGCAGCCAGGGGCTGGTCAAGGGACATCCCGGACGGCGTCGTGTCCGCACCGGCCGACGGCCAGATGACGGCCACCTTCATCGACAGCGCGGTGGCGGATGCGTTCCGGACCTACCACCACGATCAGGCAATGCTGCGGATCCTCTCCCGGACAGCCAACCTCCAGACCGCCAGCCAGGCGCGAAGGCCAAGGGTGGCGCGCCCGGTACACGTACCTGGTCGGTAGATCGACTCCGGCGACAGCGCGCATGTAGGACGTTTGTTCCGTTTGTTCGTCGAATCGGAAGGATCAACGAAAAAACGGAACATTGCCGCGCCGTCCAGTTCGATTCCGTCCCTCGGGATCGAACCGCAGACCATCGTCATCCGGAGACGGCGTCAAACTCACGCCGGGAGCTTGGCGATGGCCTGAACGTACGTTCCGCTGCCTGTCTGAAAGTTCTGCGCCGCGTCGAGCCCGTGATCATCCACTTCACTGGCGCAGCGGCGCGCCCACTCCGTCACCTCGTCGAGGTTGAAGCGCACGAGCTTCCCAACATAGACGAACGGCACTCCCATGGACTGACGAACCTTGGGATGCGTGAGCAGGTACATCGGCAAGTTGATGGCCGCCGCAGCCTCTCTTGCCGACACCAGTTTCGCATCGACAGAATCGCGGGCAGTGCACCGTTCCGAGGTCGACTCGTAGAGCGCCCCGTTCTCAAAGGCCAAGATCTGGTCGAGGGGGTAGCAGACTCGCTTCGAGAGCTTGAAGTACCTGGGGCCACGACCCTCGCTTCGCCACCGCTGGAGTGTCTTGGGGCTGATCCCCCAGCGTTGGGCGAGTTCGATTTCGTTGATGGCGATCTTCTGCATGGCAGTGCTCCTGGTTGTTAAAGGGAGCCCGCATTCAGGTCGAATTTCCGCGACTAGCCAAGTCCGCGGGCATCGTCGGACTGCTGTCGGGAAATGCGAGTGGCAGAGCGAACTTGCAGGACGGGGTGAGTGGGTACGCCCAAGCACGTCCAGGTGCGCTGGTCAGGTCGTTTTCCGTGGGATGAGCGTGTGGCTGGGTGTTAAACTCCACCACCACGGATAGCCAAAGGCCCCGCTCCACGAGTCGGGGCCTTTTTGTTTGGCTGGGATGTGTTTACATTGCGCGGATGGCTGCCCACACCTCGCC
>JBMFHB010000141.1:0-4935 GCA_049977045.1 Occallatibacter sp. | reverse complement strand
CATCGAAGTAGCGCTATATCACGCGCTTGGACGATTACCTGAACCGGAGACTACCCACAGATTTTGCTGACGAGGCTGAAATACGTTCTCCCTGCCTCCCAGCCACATGAAGCCTGGAATGTGTTGTTTTTCCTGATATGGGCGCATCGCCGGCACAGTTTTTGCGCTGAGCGTTGCGCGAGAGATGGATTCGGGTGGGCGCCGAATCGGTTCAACCTTCAATCCTGGATCGCTTTCGTATCTTCAAGGGATTGTCGATACAAGAGAGGCTGGATGATTGCGGATGCTCCGCGCCATCCAGCCTTTTCTGCGTCTGGTGCCGTGATGGAAGGTGACAAGAGGGGTTCAGCCGTTTGAATCCAGGGGATGAAAGCCCTCCGTCATGCCGTAGAATCGCAGTGATTCTCTGCGCCTTTCCGCGGAATTCCGCAGAAGCGAAACTGGACCAAGATGCTGCTGCCCAATGCGAACGAAGCCAATCACGATTTACTTATTCTTGAATGTGGCATGGCCGCAATTGCGGTGGCATCGGCCTTTGCATTTCCGCGGCTAGGCAGCACGTGGTTTTCGCGTCTGGAGCGGTGGTTTGCAAAGTTGGCGCAAAGGAAGGGGCTGGCGTCGGTCTGCGTTGGGTTGAGCGTAATTGTACTGCGCATTGCGATTCTTCCGCTCTTTCCCGTGCCGCTTCCGTTCGTTCCGGACGACTTTAGTTTTCTGTTGGCGTGCGACACGTTTGCGCACGGCCGGCTGACCAATCCAACGCCTGCGATGTGGACGCATTTTGAAAGTATCCACATCACGATGCGGCCGACCTATCAGTCGATGTACTTTCCTGGCCAAGGGTTGCTGTTGGCGGCGAGCAAGGTTCTTTTCGGGAATCCCTGGATTGGCTTGCTGCTGGTAAGCGCACTGATGTGCTCGGCGCTCTGTTGGATGCTGCAGGCATGGCTGCCGCCGAGCTGGGCATTGCTGGGCGGGGCGATTGCGGTGCTGCGGCTGGGCGTCTTCAGCTACTGGACCAACACCTATCACGCTGCCGGGTCGCTGAGTGCATTAGGCGGCGCGCTGATTCTCGGAGGGCTGCCACGCCTCACGAGAACGGCGCGACTCCGGTATGGGCTCCTGATGGGTACAGGCATTGCAATTCTGGCTTTGACGCGGCCTTACGAGGGCGTTTTATTGTGCTTGCCGGTTGGGTTCGCAGTGGCGTTCTGGATGTGGAAGGGGAAGAGCCGGCCAGGCAAAGCGGCGATGGTGCGGATGGCCGCAGTACCTCTTCTTATGGGCATGGCGGCGATGATTTGGCTTGGCTACTACGACTATCGTGCCTTCGGAAACCCGCTGACACTTCCCTATACCGTGAACCGCAGTACCTATGCGATCGCGCCTTACTACGTCTGGCAGTCTCCGCGCCCTGAGCCGCACTACCGCTATCGGGAGATGCGCAGCTTCTATGAGAAGAAGAAAGGGGAGATGGGCTTTTATACGCAGATCCACTCCTGGACTGGCTTTGTGCCGCGTACGCTGGAAAAGGTCGCCTTCGTGTTCCTCTTCTATGCCGGCTTTACGTTTCTTGTTCCGCTCATCATGATAGGGCGAGTCTTCCGGGATCGCCGCATTAGTTTCCTGGTTGTGAGTGTGCTGGTCCTGGCCGGAGGAATGGTCATTGAGATCTATGTATTAGCACATTATGTGGCGCCGTTTGTGGCGGCGTTTTATGCCCTTGGTCTGCAAGCCATGCGCCATCTGCGGGTATGGCGGCCGGAGGGAAAGCCGGCTGGTCTGGCGATCGTGCGCTTCACAATGGTTGCCTGTGTTCTGCTCGGCGGCATTCGGGCCTTCGCGCAACCTCTTGGCATCGCGTCTTCTGAATGGCCCGCAAGCAACTGGAACTGGGTGTGGTTCGGGCCCCAGCATTACGGCGTAGAGCGGGCACAGATCGAGGCTCGGCTCAGCAAGCTTCCCGGTGGGCAACTGGCAATTGTGCGCTACGGGGCGGATCACAATCCGCTCGATGAATGGGTCTATAACGGTCCAGAGATTGACAGATCTAAGGTCATCTGGGCGAGGGACGGAGGCCCCGCCAGCGATGCGGAGCTGATCCGCTACTATCGGAATAGAAGCGTGTGGCTGGTTGAGCCGGATGCGATCCCGGCGCGGATTGCTCCCTATCCGCTTCAGGAGTCAAAGCCATGATCAACGGCAAACGGATCGCGGTGGTGATGCCGGCGTACAACGCCGAGAGGACGCTCGAACAGACCGTGCGGGAACTCACGGATGTGGTGGACATCAAGATTCTGGTGGACGATTCGAGCAAAGACAACACGGCGGAGCTTTCGCGCAGGCTGGGAGTGCAGACCTTCGTTCACGACGCCAACTATGGGTATGGGCGCAACCAGCAGACCTGCTATCGCGAGGCGCTCAAGGCGGGCGCGGACATTGTCGTCATGGTGCATCCCGACTACCAGTACACGCCGCTGCTGGTACCGGCAATGGCAGGCATGGTGGCCAGCGGCGTCTACGACATGGTTCTGGCATCGCGCATTCTGGGCGGCGGCGCGCGCAAGGGCGGCATGCCTCTGTATAAATACATCTCAAACCGGCTGCTCACGGCCTTTCAGAATCTCTTCCTCGGCGTGAAGCTCTCCGAGTATCACACCGGGTTCCGGGCCTTTTCGCGTGAGCTTCTGGAGACGCTGCCGCTGCTTGAGAACTCCGACGATTTCGTCTTCGACAACCAGATGATCGCGCAGGCTGTGATGTTTGGCTTCAGGATTGGCGAGATCTCCTGCCCCACAAAATACTTTGAAGAGGCTTCGTCGATCAATTTCAAACGCAGTGTGAAATATGGGCTTGGCGTGCTGGCAACGACGATGAGCTTTGCCGCACACAAGATGGGAATTCATCGCACAACTCGCTATAGACCCGGCGGGAAAAGGTTGCAGAGCCGCTATTATTCCGAGGCAGGCCATGGTTGCTAGTCGATTGGGCGGTAGGATCTCTACAGTGAGCCTCTAGTCAAGTCTCCAGAGTTCGTAGCAGTCGTCAGGGCTGTCGCCAAATCCCCATATCCAGTAACCGAAAATATTGGAATAGAGACCCTTTCCGGCTCCCATGGTCCTTCCGAATCGATACTTATGATAAATCCTATCCACCAAGGTTCGATGCGGGAAACGCGCCAGCGCCTGGTTGCCCCCCGCGAGCACGTCAACGATCAATAGATCTCCAGTCTTTGGCTCGGAAACGCCGGGCAAGAGAAGATGAGCTCCAGCCAGCGGCGCATACCAATACGACCAGTATTGTCCATCGAACCAGACCGTTTTGCCTCTGGCGACTTGCGGCGAAATCAGATGATACATTGCCTCCCTGCCAAACGTCGCAAACTCTTCATCCGAGCGAAGGATCAGTATGGAGTAGCCTGTGCCGGCAATGATCGCCGCAAGGGCTGCGATTCGGGCTAAACGAAATGGCACACTCTTCATCATCAATCTGAGACACAAGAAAATGACAGCGGGGATGCAGGGAAGCAGGTACTTTATCGGAAACTGAACGTAATAGACGATGGGAAGAGGAATCAGAAGCCACAGTATGAGAAAAAAGTTGGTATGATCGCGATTTTCTAATGTCTCAAGTACCAGGCCAAACAGTGCCCCAAAGCCAAGAATCGCACAACAGTAAGCGGCAGCGAGCGGTATGGACAGGCGGAATAGCCAAGGGATAAGGGCTGCTGCCGTAGTGAGGGCCGCAGTCATTAATCGGCCAATCCCCACGCGGCTCACCAACCAGACGGCTGCAAGGGGCAGAGGAAATGCCAGGAACAGCAGATAGGTAAAAAGGTTGCGCACGGAACTGCGCCCGTTTGCGATGAGGGGTACAAATCTACTGCCCGGATTGTGCTCGCGGAGAGTGAGGAAGATGACAGCCACTATACAAGCGCCTGCGAAGATCGGAGCCCACAGCCAGAATTTCTGTCGCATCTGAACCAGAATTTCTTGTGGATCGAGGCCGTCGAGCAGAAAAACTGCTCCGAGAGGAAGGAGCAGTACAAGGTGGGAACGTGCGAAACCCGCTAGTCCGAGTGTGATTGCAGCCGCTGCCGCCTGGGTCCACCGGCCTTCCGACTTCCAGGCAGCAAGACGCTCCATCGCGAGAATAGCGAGAGCAGTCGCTAGGATATCCGGCATCGCGGTACTGGCCATGGGGAGAAATGGAGGGATGGCCACCAAAAGTAGAGAAGCAACTATCGCGCACCTCCGACTCCATCCAAGCCGGAGCGTCAGCGAAGTCATTGCCAGCAGCGCGATCCATGCCAGCGACAGTTGCGTGAGGTGAGCTATCCACTCATGCGCACCGCCCAAGACAGTCGGCAGAAGCGCATAACCTTGTCCGATTTGTCCCAAGAGAGGATTTCCAGACGCAAAATCAGAGGCTTCTCTGCATTCACCGGACATCCCTGAGTCGTTCCAGCAGATTAGGAAATCCATTGGATGCGCAGGGTGTTTCAAAATCTGCCGCGACATTGTGAGATACCACGAATCGTCAATAAGAAAAGGCTTGTTCAGGAACGGCAAGAGGCAAATGCCGGCGAGGAGCAATGCCGGCCAGGCGGAGGCCAGCACCGCGACTGCTGAGACAGCTTTTCGTGTTTCGGGATCTCTCGTGACTGCAGTCTTTACCAGAATCTCCATTTGGTAATCCATCTCAGAATCTGCATTTTCCCGGGCACCTCATAAGCACCGGGCGTTCCGTGAGTTCTTCTGTCAGCAGGCAGTAAATATTGAGATTCGCGTTGCGATTTTGAGGAATGAAGCGGAATGTTGAACCTATCATCGGATACATTCCATAATCAGGTGAGTATACGGAATACGCAAGAGATCGTGGCGTATGCTCGGTCTAATATTGCTGAATGCCTGAGACGCGATTCCCAGGTACTCG
>JBMFHB010000140.1:0-4981 GCA_049977045.1 Occallatibacter sp. | reverse complement strand
ACCCTGGTTTAAGTTCTGGAGCGCAGACTATCTCACCGATGCGGCTGTAGATAAACTGCCGCTTGAAGTGCAAGCTCTCCTGGTCCGAATGTGGTGCGCGCTGAATCTCCACGGGTCCCTGCCGGACGATCCGGTGGAGGTTGCGCGCCTGACGCTGGCCCCGGTCGATGCCCGGGCCGCTTCAGGAAACGGACAAAATAGCACCTTAAGACGGTTGCATCGGTCGTAGTGGCCTAAATTTTCCTGCGCCGATCCTGGCATTGCTGCGCCAGAGGTAATCCCCGGTCAAGTTGATGTGCTCCCAACCGAGGGGCGACAGATACTGAAAGAGAGCGTTGTCGAGATCCGGGCTGTGTTTGCGCAGGGCGTTCGCAACTCGTTCCAAATAAACGGTATTCCAGAGCACGATAGACGCAGTGAGCAAATTGAGGCCGCTGGCCCGGTAACGTTGCTGCTCGAAGCTGCGGTCGCGGATCTCGCCCAGCCGGTTGAAGAAGACAGCTCTGGCCAGCGCATTGCGGGCTTCCCCTTTGTTCAGGCCGGCATGGACTCGTCGACGCAACTCGACGCTTTGCAGCCAGTCCAGGATAAACAAGGTGCGCTCGATTCGCCCCAGTTCACGCAGCGCCACCGCCAAGCCGTTCTGGCGCGGATAGCTGCCGAGTTTGCGCAGCATCAGCGAGGCCGTCACTGTGCCCTGCTTGATAGAGGATGCCAGCCGCAGGATTTCGTCCCAGTGGCCGCGAATCTGCTTGATGTTCAAGGTGCCGCCGATCATGGGTTTGAGTGCGGCAAATGCGGCTTGTCCCTTGGGAACATAGAGCCTGGTTTCGCCCAGGTCGCGGATGCGCGGGGCGAAGCGAAAGCCAAGCAGGTGCATCAAAGCGAACACATGATCGGTAAAACCAGCGGTGTCGGTGTAATGCTCTTCGATGCGAAGGTCGGACTCATGGTACAGCAATCCGTCGAGCACATAGGTTGAGTCGCGCACGCCGACGTTGACCACCTTGACGTGATACGGTGCGTACTGGTCTGAGAGATGCGTGTAGAACATCCGCCCCGGTTCAGCGCCGTACTTCGGATTGATGTGGCCGGTGCTCTCGGCTCTGTTGCCTGTTTTGAAGCGTTGCCCATCCGAGGATGATGTTGTGCCGTCTCCCCAGTAACCGGCAAAGGGATGCCGGAATTGAGCATTGACCAACTCGGCCAGCGCGGCCGAATAGGTTTCATCGCGGATGTGCCAGGCTTGCAGCCATGACAGCTTGGCGTAGGTTGTGCCAGGGCACGCCTCGGCCATCTTGGTCAGGCCCAAATTGATGCCGTCGGCCAGGATGGCCGTCAAGAGTAGGTTTTTGTCTGCCACCAAATCTCCGTTCTTGAGATGGGAAAAGTGGCGTGTAAAGCCTGTCCATTTGTCCACTTCCAGCAGCAGATCAGTGATTTTTATGTGCGGCAGCAGCATCGCTGCCTGGTCGATCAAACCCGGTGCAGCGTCGGGAAGGACCGCGTCCAGCTGCGTAATCTTCAATCCCGATTCGGTGATGATCGCGTCGGGAAGGTCGTTGGCCAGCGCTAGACGGTTGACCGTGGCAAGTTGCTCCCCTAGCAGTTCCAAGCGCTCACGCAGGTACTGATCGCTGTCCGTATGCACGGCCAGCGGCAACTCGCGGCTCTGCTGGAGCGCCGTGAACTTCTCCGCGGGCATCAGATATTCGTCGAAATCCTTGAACTGCCGGGAGCCTTGCACCCAGACATCGCCCGACCGAAGCGCGTTCTTCAACTCCGACAGTGCGCACAGTTCGTAGTAGCGCCTGTCGATGCCGGCGTCGGTCATCACCAATTTCTCCCAGCGCTTTTTGATGAAGCCGGTCGGCGCATCGGCGGGAACCTTGCGGGCATTTACGGCATTCATTGCACGCAAAGCTTCGATGGCATCGAGCACATCTTTGGCGGCGGGCGCAGCCCGCAGCTTGAGTACATCGAGGAATGCTGGCGCGTAACGGCGCAGCGTGGCGTAACTTTCGCCGATGTGATGCAGAAAATCGAAGTCCTCGGGTTGCGCGAGTTTCTGTGCCTCGGTGACGCTCTCGGCAAAGGCATCCCAGGACAGTACCGCCTCAATGGCGGCAAACGGGTCGCGGCCCGATTGCTTTGCTTCCAGCAACGCCTGGCCGATTCGTCCGTAGAGGCGGACCTTTTCGTTGATCGATTTCCCCGACGCCTGGAACTGCTCCTGATGTTTGTGCTTGGCAGTATTGAAGAGCTTGCCGATGATGCGATCGTGCAGGTCGATGATTTCGTCGGTGACCGTGGCCGTTCCTTCGATGGCCACCGCCACGAGAGTGGCATAGCGCCGCTGCGGTTCAAACCTCGCCAGATCCGCGGATGTCATCTGACATCCTTCGCGAGCAATTTTCAGCAAGCGGTTCTGATGAACCTGGCGATCGATGCCGGCGGGGAGATCGAGTTCATGCCAGGCTTTGAGGCGGTCAATGTGCTCGAGCATGTGTCGTGAGTTCGGTTTGGCCGGTGATTGGCGCAGCCACGCAAGCCTGGTCGTCCGGCCGTTATCGCGTCGCTTGAGCAAATCATCGAGGCGTTGCCGGTGCTCCTCTGAAAGAGGATCGGACAGGGCGGCATAGAGGCGCCGATTGGCGCGAGTGATCGCTTCGGCGCAGATGCGTTCAATGACGTTGCTGGCAGTCAGAACTATCGATTTCCGTCTGAAATGCTCAATCAATGCGCTCGCCAGCACAATGCCCTTGTCTGTCTGCATGGCCAGTTCGGTCAACGTGCGCACAGCTTGTTGGTAGTGGCCTATGGCGAAGATCTGGAAGCCAAATGCTGTTTGCAATTCGACCAGGTGATTGCGCCGCGTCTGCTCGCGCTGCCCATATTCATCCCAGCGTTCTGTCGCAACCTTGAGCTGGTCGGCAACCTGTTTCAACAATGGCGGGAAGGGTGGATGGTCAACGCCCAGGATGATTCCGGGGAAACGCAGGTAGCAGAGTTGCACTGCGAACCCAAGGCGGTTTGCAGCCCCGCGCCGTTGATTGATGATGGAAAGGTCGGACTCGCTGAACGTATAGTGCCGAATCAGCTCATCATTTGTGTCCGGCAACGCAAGCAGACTTTCCCGCTCGGCGGCAGATAGGATCGAACGGCGGGGCATTGGCGCTCCTCTCGTAAACGAGGGATTACGAGAAGACAAAAGCCTCAGCTCGGCGAAAACGTGTAATCAGGCACTTAGCCTTCTCGCAATTATTTCTTGAAATATACTTCTCAAACCTCTATTCTGACAACGAGTTTCGAGAAAAGGTGGCCCATGGCAGATTTAGACCGCATCACGCAGAACCCCGAGATGATGGGCGGACGCCCCTGCATCCGGGGTATGCGCGTCACCGTCGGCATGATCGTCGGCCAGATCAGCGCAGGCATCAGCTTTGATGAGCTGTTGGATGACTATCCATACCTGGAACGCGAAGACATCGTACAGGCCCTGCGTTATGCCGCCTGGCGCTCCGAAGAACGTGAAATTATGCTGGCCAGCGCATGAAGGTTTTGATCGACATGAATCTCTCGCCCAAGTGGGCAGGATTTCTGAAAAGCGCTGGCGTCGAGGCTCTTCACTGGTCCGAAGTCGGGATGGCTTTCGCTCCTGATTCAGCCCTCATGATCTGGGCTGCAGAGCATGAGTTTATCGTGCTGACCAACGATCTTGACTTCGGCATTGCTCTGGCCACAGCAAACACGGAGAAGCCGAGTGTTGTACAAATCCGCGGAGATGATCTACGATCCGCGTCCATTGGAAACCAGGTTGTTCAGGCTTTGCGGCAAATGCAAGCTGAATTGGCAGAAGGTGCACTGGTCACGATTGACCCAAAGCGAACTCGGCTCCGGCTTCTGCCGCTGCGAAAGAACAAGTAGAGGCACTCTATGTTGATTGGCTATGCTCGCGTTTCCACCCAGGACCAGAATCTCGATCTGCAGATTGATGCTCTAACTAAGGCGGGCTGCGAGAAACTCTTTCAGGAAAAGATGAGTGGGACTCGTGCCGCTCGACCGGAGTTCTCAAAGGCTTTGGAGACAATGCGCCAGGGCGACACGCTGGTTGTTTGGAAGCTGGACCGGCTGGGCCGAAGCGTCAAGAACCTGGTTGACCTGGTTGGCGAACTCCACAAGCAAGGCGTTCAGTTCAAGAGTCTCACCGATGCGATCGACACCGGCACGCCTTCGGGCCGGTTCTTCTTCCACGTCATGGCCAGTCTGGCGCAAATGGAGCGGGAGTTGACCATCGAACGTACCCGCGCAGGTCTGGAAACAGCACGGAAACTAGGCCGCAAAGGAGGCCGCAAACGACGGATGACCGACAGCAAGATCGAATCCGCCAGAAAACTGCTGTCCAACGGTATGCCGCCCAGAGATGTGGCCCTGAACCTCAACGTCTCCATTCCAACGCTCTATAGGTGGATTCCGGCCGCCGCCTCGGCTTAAGGTGCTATTTTGTCCGTTTCCTGAAGGGACCCCATCATGAATTGGCGCCACGATCGAGAGAACACGTCCCCAGTCCCATATCCGCAACTGGGCAAACTCGGCGCTCCTGGCGAGCAGCGTCAGGCATCCCGACGGCGTTATCGCAGTATTCTGACCGCAGTGCTCTCCGCCTTATTAGGCAAGGGAACGAGCCTGATTGTCAACGCCATTACGATCCCCCTGACGGTCCGATATCTCGGTAGCGAAAGCTACGGCCTCTGGGTCACGATCAGCAGCGCGGTCACGATGTATATCGTTCTCGACATCGGCATCGCCACCACGCTTACCAACCTGATCTCGGAGGCCTTTGCCAGCAGGGATAGGGATTTGGCTGCCACCTATGCCACGACAGCCTTCTGGCTGGTTTCCGGTATCGCCGCACTCATGGGCGTGGCTATATGGCTTGTTTGGCCCTGGATTCACTGGGGTTCGCTCTTCCATGTGCAGG
>JBMFHB010000139.1:0-5003 GCA_049977045.1 Occallatibacter sp. | reverse complement strand
TTTCTTGACACGGGCAACTACCGCAAACGCGTTTTGAAACAGCTGGCCGATACTCTGAATCTGCCGAACCTGACGTTTCAGATAATCCGTCGGACCATTGCTTCTCTGAGCCAGACCAAGGGACACCCGAAGGCCACGCAGGGCATGATGCGGCATTCTCGCGTAGCAACAACCACCGATGTATACCAGCAGGTCATTCCGGAAGGCGTCGAGAACATGGTCGACTCAATCCATGTCGAGCTTCGGAAGCCGAGCACGGCAGCAGCAGAGACGAGTATGATCGCGGCGAAACGGCGCGCAAAAAAGCAGCGCAAGCCCGTGCGCAAAAAACGCAAAATTGACACCAATTGACACCAAAAGCGCCGGATACCCAGTGGGGGTATAGTGAACTAAGTTTTTGATTTTTAATGGTTTATTGGTGGACCTGGTCGGGATCGAACCGACGACCTCTTCCATGCCATGGAAGCGCGCTCCCAAACTGCGCCACAGGCCCACTCGGGAAGGAGCAACTGGTCTATTGTCGCCGCTTGTGGGCCGGCAAGTCAAACGCCATGCAGGCTCGGAGCCGGATCAATCGTCCCACCCGGTCTGGCGCTGTGAGGGGCGCAGGTGGATAGTGCTGCAAGCTGTGCTCCACCCGACGCTGGGATGTCCGCCCTCAATGGGCAATTTTTGGGGAGGGACATATCAGGGGGTCGCGAGACAAACAGCGACACAAAAAAGCGGCAGCCCTTGGAGGGTATGCCGCATCTCGTCGATTCTTTGGTGGAGCTGAGCGGGATCGAACCGCTGGCCTCCTCGTTGCGAACGAGGCGCTCTCCCAGCTGAGCTACAGCCCCACGACTCTATTAGTTTACCAGCGGATCGAAAATCCCGAAAGGGCGGCCCGCAAGCAGAACCTCCAGGAACCGGATCAGCTCTCAAGCTGCCCACAGCCCTGGAAACGAACTATAGCTGGTTCATGTTGGCGAGGAACTCGGCGTTGTTGCGCACCTTTTCAAGGCGGCTGATCAGCAGTTCCATGGCTTCGACCGGCGACAACGGATTCAGCACGCGGCGCAGAATGAAGACGCGTTGCAGGTCTTCCTTCGGAATCAGCAATTCTTCCTTGCGCGTGCCGGATCGCTGGATGTCGATGGCCGGGAAGACACGCTTGTCGACCAGCTTGCGGTCGAGAATGATCTCCATGTTACCCGTGCCCTTGAACTCCTCGAAGATGACCTCGTCCATGCGCGAACCGGTGTCAACAAGGGCCGTAGCGATGATTGTCAGCGAGCCGCCTTCCTCAATGTTGCGGGCCGCGCCAAAGAATCGCTTGGGCCGCTGCAGGGCGTTCGAGTCAACGCCGCCCGAGAGCACTTTGCCCGAGGGCGGAACAATCGTATTGTATGCGCGCGCCAGGCGCGTGATCGAGTCGAGCAGAATAACAACGTCGCGCTTGTGCTCGACCAGCCGCTTGGCCTTCTCGATGACCATCTCGGCCACCTGCACGTGGCGGGCAGCCGGCTCGTCAAAGGTCGAGCTGATCACTTCGCCCTTCACGGAGCGCTGCATGTCGGTAACTTCCTCGGGGCGCTCGTCGATCAGCAGCACGATCAAAACCACCTCGGGATGGTTCGAGGTAACGGAGTTGGCGATCGATTGCAGCAGCATCGTTTTGCCGGTGCGTGGCGGAGCGACGATCAGTCCGCGCTGCCCCTTGCCCACGGGAGTCAGCAGATCCATCACGCGGCCGCTGATCCCCTCGCGCACCGTCTCCATCTTGATGCGCTCCTGCGGGTAGAGCGGCGTGAGGTTGTCGAAGAGAATCTTGTTGCGCGTCTCCTCGGGCGACTCGAAGTTGATGGCCTCAATCTTGACCAGGGCAAAGTACTTCTCGCCCTCGTGCGGCGGGCGCACATTGCCGCTGATTGAGTCACCTGTCTTGAGGTCGAATTTGCGAATTTGCGACGGAGAAACGTAAATGTCGTCCGGCCCGGGCAAATAGTTGTAGTCGGGAGAGCGCAGAAAACCATAGCCGTCGGGAAGGATCTCGAGGACGCCCTCGGCGAAGATGTGGCCTTCCTTTTCGCTTTGCGCCTGGAGGATCTTGAAGATCAGATCCTGCTTACGGAGGCCGCTGGTTCCCGGAATTTCAAGGGAGCGTGCGATGCGGCTTAGTTCCGTGATGTTTTTTTCTTTGAGTTCTGCAATGGTCATGTTTACCTGCGCGAAAGCGGAATGTAATCGGTGGGATACAGAGGGGGGAAGTTCTCCGGGGAGAAGACCTTAGCGGCATAGAGAGATTCAACCGGCGCAACCGACCTGCAAACCAGGCTCCACACGAAACTCGACACATGGAGGAGCGTAGCGCCGGGAGGAACCTACGATTGCTTGAGGGAGACTGCCCTGAAATCTTTTCCTGACTGAGCCTTGCATGAGTATTGCGATGCCGTTAGGCTGCTCGGCGCCTTTCGACCGGCTGGATCGCAGGCATCGCTTCGGACTTCTGGCCTTCCGGATTGGTCGTCTCAAACCGGCACAAAACCTCGTTTGTGGTGTCCTGCAGCCGTGTATTCGGCTTGTGTAGCTTACGTGTTGCTTTGCTTGCCAGTTGACAGAGCTGGTAGCGATTGGTCACTTGAGACAGTGCCTTGAAAACAAGATCGGAACGCATTGGTTTCTCCTTCTACTTCAATTGCCTGCACCAGAAATACCCTCTGTGCCCACTGGTGCAGCGAGGGGAGCCATTACAGGCGAGGGCTACCCCAAATTCGTGCTTCCATCTTTTAGACGCGCCATTACGGCTCCGAGTTCAAAAAACTGGCTGCACTCGCACGACTTGAGATGGATGCCATACCATAGCTGGCTGCGGATCGCGCCCCAACACCCTGGCTCCTTCACGGCCTTTCCGGGGGTTTGAAGCACACACCCAAAACATCTAAAGAGTCCTCGCTCACAATTAGATGCTGAATATAGACTGACAGATACGCCTGTTCGCAGTTGCGCAATCCGCCCTCTATGGATGACTATGTCGAGAGTATAACCAACGTCCGCCGGGGTCAATAGTTTTTTCTCGTCGCGCCAGGGACATTTTTTGAGTTTTGGGAATCGCCGCGCAGAGACCCGGATCTCTCTTGAAAGGTGGCTATAAACCATCTTTATTCAATGAAATACAAGAGATTTCCTGGCGCGGATACGGCGCTTTCACAGGCAATGCAACAGGCTGCCAAACACCTGCGGCGAGTTACCGAAGCAAATTTTTCTACCGGTTACTCGAAAGGAAACCCACATGGTTACTAAACACCGCCGGCTGCCTCTCCTTCACGCCTTCTCAATGATTTGGAGCCTTGTCCCTGAGTGGCCAGCAAAGGCGTACCGCACTCGAATCCGATTGATTTTGCGCAACTTGGAGTGCTCCATCCCCGAGGGAGTTCCGATCGACCCGGACGCCATAAAGCACATTCCAAGGAGCCACTTGCAGAATTCCGGCATCTGTCATCCTGAGCGACGACCCTGAGCACCGCGAAGGGGAGGAATCGAAGGATCTGCGGTTGTCTTTGAGCGAGCTTCAGTTACGCCGCGCTGGTTCAGCATATCCAAAATCCCTTGCGTATAAGTTTTGCAAGCGGCCCAAAGGCCAGCGAATTTAGCGGGACTTGCGCGGCGTGTTCGATGGGCGTCCGTCAGGATCGCAGAGCAGCGGGTCTCCATTTTCGTCGCACCCGCTCGGAGGGCGTCTTGCGGGCGTCGAACGCTTGGGGGAAGCGATGATCTCATCCAGCCGGAACAGGTTCACCAGCAGGATTCCCACAAAGGGAATCGCAAGCAGTACATTTTCCCAGCCGGATTGGAGAATCGTGTCCTGCACGAGAAGCTCCTGGATGTGAATGTTTTCAAGTTCCCCATGGAATATCGACAGAAATTAGAAAACATTTATGTTCCAAGGTAAGCAGAGATCCGATCGCCCAGACAATACCACCATTGCGGCAATCGGCTACAGCTTCCGCTCTGGGCTCGAAGGCTCTGCTCTCTCGCTTGGACGGGCGCTCGTCCTTACGCCCAGTAACTGCGATCGAGCGTTCTGTACTGGATCGCTTCGGCCAGGTGCGCAACGCTGAGCGACTCCGCGCCTTCGAGGTCTGCGATCGTGCGCGCGACCTTGAGAATGCGATCGTGCGCGCGGGCCGTGAGTCCCTGCTGCTGCATGGCGCGCTCCAGCAGCCGCTCGGCGTCCGCGCCCAGTTCGCAGTAGGCGCGAATCTGCCGCGTGTTCATCTGCGCGTTGGCGAAGATCTTTTCCTTGTGCTTTTTGAATCGCTCGCGTTGACGCGCCCGGGCTGTCATCACCCGCGCGCGAATCTGCGCGGAGCCTTCGGCCGCTGCGCCTCCGCGCAACTCCTTGTACTGAACCGCAGGAACCTCGATGTGGATGTCGATGCGATCCAGCAGGGGCCCGGAGATCTTGGCCACGTAGCGCTGGATCATGGGCGGCGTGCACTGGCATTGGCGCGACTTGTCGTTGAAGTAACCGCAGGGACAGGGATTCATCGCCGCCGCCAGCATGAAGCGCGCGGGGAAACTCAGCGACATGGAAGCGCGAGCGATGGTGACGCTGTGATCCTCGAGCGGCTGGCGCATGACTTCGAGCACGTTGCGCGGAAACTCGGGCAGCTCGTCGAGGAAGAGCAAACCGTTGTGCGCCAGTGATACCTCGCCCGGCCGGGGCACAACCCCGCCGCCGATCAGGCCGGCATCCGAGATGGTGTGGTGCGGCGCGCGGAACGGCCGCTGCGTCACCAGACCGGCGCCGGCATCGAGCACTCCAGCCACGGAATGGATCTTCGTGGTTTCGAGCGCCTCCTCGAAGGTGAGCGGCGTCAGAATCGAAGGCAACCGCTTGGCGAGCATGGTCTTTCCGGAGCCGGGTGGGCCGATCATGAGAATGTTCAGACATCCTGATGTCACCGAGGGATTGCAGGGGTTTTCAGGCGGGTAGCGGAAAATAAGATGGACCCGGAACG
>JBMFHB010000138.1:0-5301 GCA_049977045.1 Occallatibacter sp. | reverse complement strand
CAACATACCAAACATGGTAGATTTTGTAAGTTGTTGATTCTAAATGGCATGAAATCTATGCCCGACAGGCTCCTAGCGCGCATTGGCGTTTCCCCAAAGGATGCGGATGC
Organism: Occallatibacter sp.; assembly: GCA_049977045.1. Taxonomy (GTDB): domain Bacteria; phylum Acidobacteriota; class Terriglobia; order Terriglobales; family Acidobacteriaceae; genus Telmatobacter. The sequence goes on along the minus strand of JBMFHB010000138.1, from coordinate 5,191 downwards.
ATTTCACTTCACGGAGCCGCTCGACGATGCGAAGCTTGCAACGCTGTGCGGCGGAGACGCCGTGCCGCAATGCTCCGGCAGCACGGCGCGCGATCGTGCGCTTGCTCACATTGCCGCGATTCCCGGCCTTTTGCCCGCGGGCATGGCGATCGGCCCGTTCTCGCTGGTCACGCGCCTGATGGCCGATCCCATCACCGCAGTCGCCCTGGCCGGCCGCGGAATCTCCGCTGAGGATTCCGGCGAAGTGCAATTGCTGATGCAGTGTCTGCTGATGGCCGAAACTGCCGTGGAACGGAGCATCCGCAGCCAGATTGCCCACGGCGCTCGCGCCATGATGATCTGCGAGCCTGCGGCCAACATTGCATTTCTTTCGCCGCGCCAGATGCGCGCCGGTTCGAACGTCTTCGCGCATCTGGCGATGCAGCCCAACCTGCGCCTCAAAGCCCTTCTGGATGAAGGCGGCTGCGACCTCATCTTCCACAACTGCGGCGAACTCATCGACTCGATGGTGGAGGCCTTTGCGCATCGCCTTCATCCTGTGGTCCTCAGCCTCGGCGGCTCGCGCAAGCTATGGGAAGACGCGCGCCTCGTGCCTGCCGACGTTGTCCTCTACGGCAACCTTCCGACCAAGTCGTTTTACTCCGACGGCGCGATGCCGGTTGAGGAGGTTGTGCGCCGCGCGGAGGAGTTGCTCACCCGGATGAAGGCTTGCGGCCATCCCTTCATCCTTGGCTCGGAGTGCGACGTGTTGTTTGTCCCCGAAGCGCGGGATGCGATTCTGAAGAAGGTGGACGCGATGATGGCGGCGTCGATCCCCGCTGGTTCTGGTACTGTATCGCTGACGGCTGATCACTGATGGCTGAAAGCTGCTTTTATGCATCTCAAACTCATCCACTGTCAGGTCTTCACGCGCGAAATCGAGCACATCGTTGCCCGCTCCGCGCATGGGGTCGACATTGAATCGATCCCGATGGGACTGCACTCGCTCGGCGTCGAGATGCGGCCCCATCTGCAGGAGTGCATCGACGCTGCCGATCCGCTCGGTTACGACGCCATCCTGCTCGGTTACGCGTTGTGCGGGCGCGGCACCGAGGGCCTTCGCGCCGGCCGCACGCAACTCATTCTTCCACGCGCTCACGACTGCATCGGCGTGCTCATGGGCAGCCGCCATCGCTACGCCGACTACTTTCAGAACCACCCCGGCGTCTATTACCGTTCGCCCGGCTGGGTGGAGTTTCAAACTCCCGACCTCAAGCTGCAGCCCGCATTTCCCGCGCAGAAGAATCCCATGGGCGATCGAACTACCCTCGAAGAGTTCATCGCCAAATACGGCGAAGACAACGGCCGCTACCTTTACGAGCAGTTCTCCGCTTTTCGCCGCCACTACTCCGGCCTCACTTACATCTCAACCGGCATCGCTTCCGACGAATCCTGCCGCAACGAGGCGCGCGCCGAAGCGGCAAAAGAGGGTTGGAAGTTCGAGGAGGTCACAGGTTCGCTGACCCTTTTCGACCGGCTCATCAACGGCCCCTGGGACACTGCCGATTTTCTTGCCGTTCCGGCCGGAGCCGCGATCCGCGCTACGCTCAATGACGATATTGTGGATGCCGTATGAGTTCCGACCCATCATCGCCGGCGTCGCCATCGACGGAGCGCGTCCGCATCCGTCTGGAGCCGCTCTCGGTCGAGTTTGAGGTTCCGCGCGGCGGCTCGCTCGTTGCGGGCCTTGTTGCGCACGGTGTCGAATTCCCGTGCGGCGGGGTGGGCGAGTGCGGTGGCTGCCAGGTGCGCGTGCTTTCGGGCGCGCTGCCCGTCACCGAAGCAGACGCCGCACTCCTCACGCCCGAAGAGCTTGCCCGGGGCTGGCGTCTCGCGTGCCAGGCCCGCGCTGAAGAGCCGCTCGTCCTGGAGTGCGGCCAGTGGCACATGCAAATCCTCGCCGACAATCAAGCGGGCACCCTATCTTTTCCCGCGATTATTTCGCGGGAAAGGATAGGAGACCACGCTCATAAAAGGCACGCCATCGCCATTGATCTTGGCACCACCACCATCGCCGCGCAACTCATCGATACCGCATCGGGCGATGTGCTCGGCGTCGAGACCGCGCTCAATCCGCAGGCTGCCTTCGGCTCCGACGTGATGAGCCGCATCCGCGCCGTGCTGGACGGCCAGGATCTGACAACGCACACCCGCGCCGCGCTTGGCGAGCTCGTCGCACGCCTTGCCGGCGGCCGCGTGCCGCAGGTTGACGAAGTGCTCCTCGCCGGCAACACCGTCATGCATCACCTGTTCTGCGGTCTCGATGTCGAGCCGCTCGCGCACGTACCGTTTGCCTCGCCGAGCATGGGCGAACAGCGATTCACTGCTCGCGAACTCGGCTGGGATCTGCCCGCCGATTGCTCCATTCGTTTTGCGCGTTGTATCGGCGGATTTGTCGGCTCCGACATTCTCGCCGGCATCGTCGCCGCGGGTGTCGGGCGCGGCGAGGATCTCACCGCGCTCATCGATCTCGGCACCAACGGCGAGATTGCGATCGGCAACCGCCGCGGCATCGTCTGCGCTTCCACCGCCGCCGGACCTGCCTTCGAAGCCGGGGCCATCCGCATGGGAATGCGCGCCGTTACGGGCGCCGTTGCCTACGTCGCGCTCGACAGCGATCAGCTTCGCGCTGTCGTCATTGGCGACGCCCCGCCGCGCGGCATCTGCGGCAGCGGCCTGGTCGACGCAATCGCCGCGGGCCTGCGCACAGGCGCCATTCTTTCAAGCGGCCGCATTGCCGACGGCACCAAGTTGTATTCCGTCGCGCCGCCGGTCGTCCTCTACCAATCCGATGTTCGCGAGCTGCAACTGGCAAAGGGAGCGATTGCCGCAGGTTTCCGGCTGCTGCTCAATCGCCTGGGGGCCGGCGTGGGGGCGCTGCGCGCGATTCAACTGGCTGGCGCCTTCGGCAACTATGTGCAGATCGAGTCGGCGCGCCGCGTCGGGCTGATCGAGGCGCCGCACGGCATTATTCACGCCGCCGGCAACACCGCACTGCGTGGCGCCAAAATGCTGCTCCTGAACGGCGAACCCGCGCTGCCGCCGATCGAGCACGTGAGCCTCGCCGCCGACCCGGGATTTCAGGAGGAGTTCGCCGCCTGCATGAGCTTCCCCGCATCTTTGTAACACCGGCTGGAAGACGGGTTGAAAATGCGGAGTCCACGCCGCCGCACCGCATGGAGCTGCCCGGCAGAAACGTCTGCTACCCCGTGCAGCCACCACGGTCCGCCTGCTATCGTAGTCCTTTGTTTCGCAAGGAGAGCAGACATCCCATGCCTCATCCCGTGATTAAGTTCGGCACCGACGGATGGCGCGGTGTCATCGCCGACGACTTCACCTTTGCCAACGTGCGCATCGCGGCTGAGGCCATCGCCGCCTATGTTCATGCCCAGGAGAACCCGAAGAAAGGCCTCTGCATCGCCTACGACACGCGCTTCGGCTCGAAGGCCTTCGCCGGTGCCTGCGCTGAAGTGGCAGCGGCCACTGGCATCCCCGTACAACTGGCCAACGCAGTTACGCCCACGCCCGCGCTGAGCTTTGGCGTGCGCGAGCGCGGCGCCGCCGGCGGCATCATGATCACCAGCTCGCACAACCCGGCGCAGTGGAACGGTGTGAAGTACAAGGGCTGGTACGGCGGCTCGGGCAAGCCAAGCATGATTGCGGCCATCGAGACGTATCTTGGCAAGCCTGCCCCGCGCGCCGCGCAACCCGCGCCAATCGTCGAGGTGGATTTTCTGCCGAGCTATCTCAAGGCCATCAGGAGCTTCGCTGATCTCGACATGATTGCCAAGTCCGGGATGAAGTTCTGCATCGACTCGATGTACGGCGCGGGCGGAACAATTCTTTCCGACATCTTTTCGTCGCTCGGCGTGGCCAACGTAGTTATCCGATCGAATCCCGATCCGCTCTTTCCCGGCATCAACCCCGAGCCCATCGAGCCGCACATTCGCGCCCTGGGCGAAGCCACCGTCGCCAACCACTGTCAGGCCGGCCTCTGCACCGACGGCGACGCCGATCGCATCGGCGCTACCGACGAGCATGGCAGCTTTGTCGATCCACACAAGATCTACTCCGTGCTGCTCAGCTGGGTGCTCAAGCGCAAGGGCTGGCCGGGCGCCGTGACGCGCGCCTTCAACACCACGAAGATGCTCGACCGCATCGCGAAAAAGTACAACCGCGAGCTGATCGAGCACGGCATCGGCTTCAAGTTTGTCTGCGACTACATGCTGGAGCGCGAGATCGTGATGGGCGGCGAGGAGTCGGGGGGCATCGGTTTCCAGCGCCACCTCCCCGAGCGCGACGGCCTGCTCAACTGCCTCCTGCTCGCCAACGTCATGGCCGAAGAAGGCAAGACGCTGGGCCAGCTCGTGGCCGATCTCCAGGCCGAGTACGGTGAGCACCAGTACGGGCGCATCGATTTGCACATTCCCGACGATGTGAAGAATGCCGCCATCGCGCGTGCGCGTGCACTGCCGGCCGGCGAGACGGCCTTCGCCGGAATGCCGATCCTGCGCACCGAAACCCTCGACGGCGTGAAGTTCTACCTCGACAATCCGGAAGCGAAGACCAAGCCCAACGCCGCCGAAACCTGGCTCTTGCTGCGCGCCAGCGGCACCGAGCCGCTGATGCGGATTTACACCGAGTCCTGCTCGAAGGAGTCCGTGGCGAAGCTATTGGAGTCTGCGCGCGCCTTTGCGCTGGGTGGTTGAAGCTGGCGTTTCAGATCGCTGAATACTTCGGGTTGCCGGTCGAGGCAGTTTTTTTCACCAGGCCCTTCGAACTGCTCAGCCGGCAGATCTACGGTCCAGGCACAGGAGCGTCACAATGATTGCCGAATCCTCGCCGATTCCCTGGTTTTCAACTGCCAGTCGCCGCACGCGCCGGATCGTTGTCGTGGCTTACTGGGTTGTCGCTGTCATTCTTTTAGGAATCATGCAGTGGGCTGAGGCCTTTCGTCCGGGCCGTCTATCCGACTTGAGTCTGCTGTTTCCGCTTTACGCCTTATCAGCCTGTGGTGAAAGTCGAGATGCCACGAAAAACATCCCTCGGCGGCCGCGTTGATTTTGCAGCCCTTACGGCACGGCTGAACAGGCTGCGGAAAAACTCGATAAATCGGCTTGAATCGCGCATGGAGCGAAGCAGGGGCTAAAGC
>JBMFHB010000137.1:0-5313 GCA_049977045.1 Occallatibacter sp. | reverse complement strand
ATTCGTCAACCGGACAACGCTGCCCCTTCGCTCCCCTCTCATTACAAGAGCTTCATCGCTACTACGAGCAGCTCCGCCCCTCGTTCTGGCATCGGTATTCTTCCTCATGGTTTCTGCCATTTGTCATTTCCCTTTTCATCCAGAACGAAGTTCTCACGTTCCATACCAAAGCCTGTATTGAGGTCATGCCGCCTATACACCGACTGTCACCGGGCCAATAAACAGGCACCTTCCCGATTTGTCCCGGAGCTTCTGACCGGCTCCGGTTTTGACAGTACCTTGAGAACCTAACGATGCGTCATCGGACGGTTTGCTTTCGCTCATCTCCTCAACACTCACCTGACATCCTGACTGGATGCCTTTTCTCCGGTTGTTCACTACCGCATCCTTTCGAGTGCAGCAGCACCGGTCGGTTTGGAACCTGCTCCTGTAAGCCGGTTCCGGGAGGCCTACTCCCATCTTTGGTACAGCACCATAAGCTTTCGCTTATGTTCGTGACACACGCCAGAACGGTTCCTTGCCCCGGCCCCAGATGGCTGTGATGATGGAGGCGATATTGAATGCCTGTGCATAGGGGTCGAGTGAATTGTTCAGCGGGTTGTAGCGGAGATCGCCGTCGAGCGAGACTTCGACATAATCCTGTTCCCGTCCGCATTCTCTCAATATCTTTTTTAGATGGCGGCAGAGATCGCCTTTGACCTCCAGCACGATGCCGGAGAGCTTCCGTGCGGGATCATCGGAGCGATATGCGAACAACTGACGCATGGCAGGCAGGACCAGTCCCAGCGTCTTGCCGGAACCGATGGAGCCGAAAACTGCAATGCCGGTATAGAGGCCGCGTTCCGGGATGACCATCCAGCGCGGTCGCGCGCTGGGCCGAGGCACAAGCTGCCGATGGACCTCGCCAATGACCAGAGACAAGTCAGCCCGAGTACGCGGATCGGGATACGGTGGAAGCGGTCCCGCGCTGTGTTCGATGGCTGCCCGATAGAAGTGGACGTAGAGGAAGGAGAACAGGACAGAAAAAATCAGGAACGGCGTGCTGTACAGAAAAAAGCTATAGCTCCAGACCAGCGCTTGATAGATCGCGGGCCGCTCCAGCGCGACGAGGCGCAACATCGGATCGGTTTCGTGTACCGGATAAAGTGCCTGCAACACAATGCCGCAGGCCGCGCTCAGTCCCAACGACAGCAGCAAGTGATGCTCGACGAGATGCCGCGACCACGAGCGCAGATTCGAGAGAACATTACTTTGCATCACTGACCTCCCTGTGCGGATGTTGTGCGTGCGCCTTTTGTATCGCTGGTTGCAGCCAATACAGCGGCCTTCTTCCGATCAATGGATGAAGCAGATGAAATTCTGCTTGCGCCGCAATTCAAAGATGTCTTGTACTGCTGAAAGTCCTCGGCATGGGCCAATGCGAATCGCAGCAGCTCATTGATGACGTACCTGCGGTCATTCTCCGACCACTGACAGAGAAGATCGATGTCGGCAGCCGTTGGTTCTTCGATGGTGGTTTTGAGCAGCACCCAACGGGCTTTGCTGGCTCCATGTTCAATCTTCAGCTTGGTCATACGATGTTCTCCTTGTGGGCCGATGTACGGCCCTGGTTTGGTACTGGCTTTCGTTCTGCCTTTGCTTGTGTGTTGCTGCACTTGGGTCTGGGACGGGAGCGACCAGCGCGGCGAAGTCCGACGCGGTAGCCCGTGAGGGCGTCGCTCCCGTCCCAGACCCCTACCCATCCATGACCCCATGCACATGGGCACCTTATTGAACCGCAATGATTTATGCTGTCTTCGTGTAGAGGGGAAACCGCAGACGAAGTGCGAAGGATGCTCCAGAGGCGCTGCTTTCTACACAGGCCAGCAGGACTGCTGAACGGCCCTCGAACACATCTCGAACTATTTCCGACAATGTTCGAGCCTGTGCGAGCACTGTCCGAATTTCGTTCGAGAAGCCATGCAGCTCCGTCGGAACTTCTCACAGCACGACCCTCCGGTACTTCATGCTCCAGACGGGATAGTCGTGTTCCAGCAGATAGCCGCGAATGACGACAGCGTGTTGCGGGTTCTCTTTCGCGTTCGATTGTGACGGGAACCTGCGAAGAAATTCCTGTTCCGCTGCCATGAAGTTGTGGGCGGTGTCGGCGGTATAAACAATCTCGGCGCGTTTCAGTGTCCGAAGCAGTGCAGCGCGTTCTTCCAGCCAACGCGCAAAGGACGAGATGGAACGCAGGCCAGCGTCGATATAAGTCAGGTGGACAAGCGGAGCGGCGTCTCTCGCTGTCTCGACAGAAACAGGAAAGCGGTCTACGAAATACCGGGCCTGAGTGTCCGCGTTGCCGGTGCCGCGATAGACAATCCGTGGCAGCGACTCCAGCGGAATGCCAAGTTTGTCATGGAAAAATGCGACCTTGCGTTCCGAGGTTTCGAGAATCCTTTCACCCAAATGATCGAGCAGATAATCGAGTTGCATCAGCCGGGATTTGATCTCGGTGTCCGCCTTGGCGCGGCGGTTCTGTGAATTTTCCTGATCGAGAATGCGATAGATCAACTTCGATTTCAGATGATAGATGTGCCGTCCATGCGCGTATTCAATGGCATGGACATGTGCCAATTCCGCCGACTTCACTAGAAACCGCTGCGCCATTGCGCCATCTTTGCGCTCAAGAAATTGCAGGAACTGGCGGCGGAGAAAATAGCCGGAGTGCATTCCCACCAGATAGACGAACGCAGCCTCGCGCTCGGTGTAGCCGAATTTTCTGAGTTCAGCAATGGGATCGTAAAGGACGCTCATAGGGCGAACACCTGATCGAGCAGGTGATGTTCGTCCTCGACCTGGAAGGAAAGCCCAGCAGCATCACGGCCCGATGCATAGAGATGAAAACCGGACTGCATTTTGGCGCGTAGATGACCGGGACGATAGGCTGCGGTCACAACTTCAATGTCGGAGGAGCCGGTGCGTGAACCTTGATCGAGGTCGTACTCGATGCGGGCATCGGGAATCTGGATTTGCCGGTCGATAAATGGAAGATTTTGTTCCTGTGCCACCTGCCGCTTGATCTCATTCAGATCGTGCTCAGGTTCTATTTTGCGTGCGGCATAGATGGCTTTCTGGACTTCGGACTTGATCTCGAAATCGAGCTTCACGCGCGGGTTCGTACCGCCCTGGCGTTCGATCTTTTTCCACTCTTGCAGGTACGCGCGATAAATCTGAGAATCGTGTTCGACCTCGCGTGGCTTGACCAGACCGTGATAAAGCTTCTGTTCCTGATCGATTTCATTTACGGACCGGGCCAGCTTTTCTCCGTCGCGGGTAAGAGTGACAACCTCAAGCCGTTCCACGGGGCGAGTGCGCCCGTCGCGGCGGGCATTCACGATATCGAGCGAGACCAGACCCTGTTCTTTCAGAAAGCGCAAGTCACTGCGCAGGGCACGTTCATCGCCGGAGTAGATGGTCTGCGCGGCGTCTTTCAACCCGAGAACACGGAAACGTCCTACTTCGCCGAGCAACTGCTTTTCTTCCCGATGCAATTTCACGCCGGGAACCGTGTGCGGCAGGTGATGGCGGCTGCGGACATGGCGTTCGCCAGATTTGCGAGCCAGTTGCCGCTCGTCTGGAACCGGCTTCGGTCCATACCGCCGTCGCGGAATCTCCGGGAAGCGGTTCTGCGCAGCACGGTCGGCCAGTTCCACCGCACGGCGGTCCAGCGGGCCGGCTTCGACCAGAGGTTCCGGTTTTTTCCGGGGAAGCTCCGGCGCGGGATTGCGGCGGAGATACCGGGGATCATCGTCCTGGGGAATATCGAGTCTCATCAATGCGACTCATCCGGACGGCTGCTTTGAGACTTGGCCTCCGATGGTTGTGTCTGCAACTCGGCCTTCCGGCCACGGACGACGCGCACTTCATATTCGGAGACATCCCCAAACGCGTCCATCCTGCGTTGCGCCGCTTCTCTTGCGGCGCGGACACGCGCGACCAGATCGTCGGAACGGTCTATGTATCGGTCGTTATCGCTTTTGACGGAATGCGCCGGTGCTGTTGACTGTGGCTGCTCCGTTTCTGGATTGCGTGTATCTTCAGCAGTCGTGCTTTCCATCTTCGAGTGGGAAGTTCTGATTTTCATCCGTCTTCTCCTGCCTGGCAGCGTGCTATGGCGTTGCCGTGGACTCACTGCGAATCTATGAGAGATAGGGAGTGGCGTCGAATACCGATTGGTGCGTTGCTATGCCTGCAAGGAATAGTTCGCCGGGTGGCAATTGCAACGCGCTGAAGGTGGAATGAAACGGCTTCTGCGCCTCTGCGCAGAGAGGGACATATTCCCGCGATAAGCAGCAGACATCTCATTGCGGCAGGCGGGTCAAGCCTGCGCCAGGGGGCGCACCGCCAGCGGCGGCTGTGGGCTTGAGGCGACCGGAAGCCGCAATGGGTAAAGTTACCCGCAAGCGGGAAGATGAAACCCAGATGTCGTCGCCGCCAGCCTGCGGGCGGCGATGGCATGATACGCAGGGTCAAGTTCGATGCCGATATATTTCCGGTTCAGTTGCTTCGCTGCGACCAGCGTCGAACCGGAACCGCAGAACGGATCGAGAACCACAGAGCCTGTTTGCGAGAATGTTTCAACCAGCGGTAACAACGCCGCGATGGGCTTCTGTGTCGGATGCAGCTTGTTGCCGGAGTAGGGCATGTCGATGACGTCCGCGATGAGGCGCTCTGGCAGCGCCGGATTGCCCTTCGCCAGCAGGTACGCCTGCTCATGCTGATATTAACCAGTTCATAAGTAAGTAGACATAGAATCGCCGCCGATCAGGAGACGGCATACTGGGTGTGCGAAGTAAGAAAGAACATGCGCACCGTCCAAGGCAGTTTTTGCAGCTTGCGCAGCCGCGCCAGGACGAACTGCCGGAGTTCGCGCGCTCCGCGCAGCGCGGCGCGCGCAACACCATGATGCTTGACGTAGTTCCATACTTGTTCGTCGGGATTCAGCTCTGGCGAGTAGGGCGGCAGCGAGAACAACCGCAGCTTGCCGCGCAGGCTGGCCACATAGTCCTTCACCGCGCAGCTGCGGTGATAGCTGGCCCCATCCAGGACCAGAAAGACGGGTCGCCGTGCGTTGTGCATCAGGCGCCGAAGAAACTCCACGAACACAGCCCCGTTGACCTTGCCATGCGTGAGCATGAAGCGCAGCTTGCCACGCGCGCTGATCGCCGAAAGCATATTCACCGCGCTGCGCCCACCGGTCGAGCGCACCACCGGAGTCTGGCCCTTGATCCCCCAAGTGGTCCCTCCGTGATTGTCCGATCGCACGCCGGC
>JBMFHB010000136.1:0-5458 GCA_049977045.1 Occallatibacter sp. | reverse complement strand
GGCGGGTAAATTTCCGAAGTCGGAGGATCAGTGACCACTATATGTAGAGTCTACTGTACTCAGGCAGCTACCCCACTTCCAGCAAAGGCGGCCACGATGCCGTGCGGCAGGCAATCCGCAGCTTCAGCCGGTCCAGTGGATATTTGGGAATCCCATCTGCTAGGAGCGCTGCCACTGAGTCGATGCGCAGCAAGCATTCATCCAGGCTGTCGATGTACAGATGCAGCTCATAATCACCCTTGGCCCATTGGAGAAAAGTGTCCTCCTCGAATAGTGTCTGATACAGGCGATCTTCGCTACTGAAGCTCCGAAGGTCAAGACGTATGGTCGGCATTCCCGGCGACTGCTGGAGATACGCATCCACGTCGGCGGAAAGACTCCAACTTTTGCCCACTCCGGGTTCGCCAAGCAGCGCGAGGCACGCGACCGATTGAAGTTCATCAAAAGTGGTCAGATTCGGGTTGAGGATATTCCCGCGTTCTCCTTCTGGGTCGGACAGGAATCCTCGATCACCGAGAAAGAACATGTTCTCTCGGCGGCACCAAAAGCGTTTCCACGGGAATGGGTTCACCATTGGAATGCGGCCTCCGCGCCATTGAATACCTAACCCTATCGATTATATTCGCCTCATCTTCGCCGGCGAAAAGTCACCGGTTCTTCTGCACGGCTAAACGCACAAGGATCTCGTATGGATTCTCGATTTACGCCAATCCGTCAAGTCACTTTCCGAGCCAGAATTTGAGTTCTGAGTGGTTAAGCACCTAACCGGAATACGCACCGTACCCATAGCGACGATCCACAGGCCGCTGTGCAGCCAGGCAGTTTTCCACGCATATTTGGTGTATCTGTTCACGCATATTTGGTGTACATCGCCGAGTTTTCCACGCATATTTGGTGTATTTTTACGCATATTTGGTGTACGGATCAGCGCCATCGTGTTGATTCTGCAATTGATGCGCGACGCCCTATATACCTATATGGAATACCTATATGGATCGCCTGTAGCAGTGGCGCGCGCTGTGGAAAAAGGATTGGCCGAAGACCGGTGAGAACCTCCGCCCCCTCGCGGGGGAAAGGCGCCTGCGGAGTTCAGCGGGTCAGTCTGGGAATGTGCGGGGCGGATGGAAGGAGCAGCACGCCGCCGTCTTCAATCTCAAGGCGCAGCGCGGAATACACCCGGCAGACGCGCCCGAGGGCGTCGAGTGTTTTTGCGCGGAAGCAGGCGCGGCCCTGCGGCGTTTCAGAGTATCCTGAGCCGAAGCTCCGGCGCAGGGCATCCCAGGAGATCAGCGTCGGCCGTTCCAGATAGCTAACGCGCCGCGTCGCCCAGGCGTAAAGATCAAGCGCCAACGGCGATTGCTTGAGCACGCGAACTGCTCGGAGATCGAGGGGGACGGGCGCGGCCACGAGTTGCTCGAAGAACTTCTCCGAAAGCGTGATCGAAGATGCTGGCGACGGCACGGTAGGAAGGATCTGCGGTGTCCACCACAGTTGGAAGCGGTCGGCCAGTAGCAGGTTTTCGCCAACTGCTTGTTGCTGGCCGTCTGTCTCCTGCATCCAGCGCATCGAAATTGCCGCGCCGATGAGCCGCCGCATTTGGTCGCGGAAGCGTGGAATCGTTCCCCAGTGGCCGCCGGTGGCCTGGAGCCCGAGCTCTGCCATGAAGCGTGACAGAGACGCGCCGAGTTCCAGTTCGCGGCTCGCCGTGCGGACGGCCTCCGATGTCATCCAAATCAGGATCAGTCGCGGATAACTGCCGAAGGGCAGCCCCGCGCCACCGACATCTGTGATGCGCAGCGTGAAGCGGCCATCTGTGCGCGTGTAGTGTGAACCCGATTGACGGCGGTGTGGCAGAGTGGTTTGAACGAGAAACTTGGCGATGAAGCCGATGGCTCCGGCGTCATAAGCGCTTTCGCATAGATCGCTTTCAGTCAGCGGCAGCGTGACGCCATCGAGCCGTATTCGTTGATCCTGGTTCAGGATCACGCGGCGTGAAGATCGGGCGCGTGGGAATGCTGCCATGGACCGGGATGAACTTCCGCCGGTCGGAAGATCGTCGATGGCAGGATCGGGCTGGAGGCCGAGAATCGACCGGACGGAGGTGAGTTCAGACCCCACGCAACGCGCTACCGGATACCGAGTGCTTCGGCGATTTCGGCGGTGCGAAAGTAGACGCGACGTCCAAGTTGCAGACGCGCAGCATTGATCTTTCCTACCCACTCACCAGAGGAGCGCAACGTAACACGAAGTCCGTCGGGAGATCGATCAAGCATAGAAGCCAGATCAACCAGGTTCATCAAAGGCCCATAGCGTTTTAGCAGGCTGTTTTCAGCAACAACAGGATCGGCTTCTCTGTTTTTCTCTACGGGGTGCCGCGAGGTTCTCATCTCGACTGCGCTAATAGCTGCCATTCTTCACCTTCAGTAATGAGCTGTACATTCCAATAGACGCGGTTTCTTTCAAACTGTTTCGCAGAGTCCGAGGGATTTGTTCTTCACGTTGAACGCCTTATGCTTCTTTACGCTTAACTCCACAGTCATTCGCCTATTCTTCTTCCCGATTTTGGGGAAGGTGCTCCGCCCTTCCCTCACTGCGACCGCCAATGAAGCCGGCGTTCTCCGGTCCCCATCCATGCGGGCCTGTTCCTGCCCGCAACGCCGGCCCTTCCTTGTAAGGTGCAGCCTGCGGCTGGTCATCCCGTCTCGACATTCGTTTCCGTGCGAACTATAGGCTTCGTTCGGCTCCTTCTGTCCATCCCGCTTGTGCAGCTCCGCGCGGCAAAAAGCGCGCCGTGCTCGCTTCCGCGCCCCTTCGGGCTGCGGGGTGGACAGCGCCTCTCTACACCCAAATTCGCAACTATGAAACGAATGTCTTTTTTTAGCCCTCCCAGGGCTCAAAAACGGCAAATTCAAACTCCCAAGGAGAAGAATCATGACCTACGCAGCCACCAGCACCAACGGCAACGCCAGCCGCAACCACTCAACCACCGCGCCGCACAGGAAGAATGCGGCGCTTCGCAGCAACTCCCCCTATCAGCAGCGCACCACCGAGCGCGAGAACCCCGCACAGCAACTCATCAAACAGGCCGTTGAATTTCTGCTCAAGCAGCTTGAGGAAGGCAAGAGTGAAGCCTTGACCGCGTATCTCGGCGCTATGGCCCGTTTTCACAATTACAGCTTTGGCAACATTCTCGCCATCGCACGGCAGCGCCCAACCGCTACCCGCGTTGCCGGTATCCGCACTTGGAACGAGTTGGGCCGGTTTGTGAGGAAGGGCGAGAAGGGCATTCAGATTCTTGCCCCCATCGTTGGCCATCGGCGCAGGAATGACGAGCAGGACACGAGCGCCAATCAGGAAGCAAAGCCCGCCTCTGTGTTGATTGGCTTCCGCGCCGTCTACGTCTTCGATTGCTCGCAGACCGAAGGCGCAGACCTGCCGGAGTTCGAGCACAGCATTACGGACGAAGTGGGCGACCAGCGCGAACGCCTGATTGCGTTTCTCGACGAGCAGAACATCAAACTCGAATACAACGAAAAGATTGCCCCGGCGCTTGGCGTCAGCTACGGCGGAAGAATTGCTCTGCTGCCCGGCCAGTCGAAGGCCGAGGAGTTCACCACGCTGGTACATGAGTGCGCGCACGAGCTTTTGCACAAGACCGAGCGCCGCACCATGACCACCGCCACCGTGCGCGAGACGGAAGCCGAGGCCGTGGCCTTCATCGTTGGACAGGCCATCGGCTTGGAGATGGGAACCGCGTCAAGCGATTACATCCAGATGTACGCAGGAAACGCCGTGCTCTTGACCGAGAGCCTCGAAGTTATCCAGCGCACCTCCGCTGTCATTCTCGGCGCTCTGTCCGTCGAGGCAACCGAAGAAACCAGCACTCGACCCGTAGAGGCGGCGGCCTAAGCCGCCTCTGCTCCGCACGATTCCGGCGGGCAGCGCCGAACGCGCCGCCCGCTTGCCCTAACCGTACCTCAACCGCTCACAAGGAGAGCTACTATGACGAATCAAGCTACCACCGAATACCGCAATGTGCCACTCACTGCGCTCGAAGAGTCCAGGACCAACCCTCGCCGCGTCTTTGACGAAATCGCCCTCAAGGAGCTGGCCGAGTCAATCCGCAGCCAGGGCGTATTGTCGCCCTTGCTTGTGCGGCCTATCGCCGAACATCGCTTCGAGATTGTTGCCGGAGCGCGACGCTATCGCGCTGCGCTCATGGCCGAGGCCGATACCGTCCCCGTCCGCATCGTTCCGCTGACCGATGCTCAGGCCCTCGAAGCGAACTGATCGAGAACCTCCAGCGCCGCGACGTTCACCCGCTCGAAGAGGCGCAGGGATTCCGCGCCCTGCTCAATCTTGACGAGCCGAAATACTCCATCGAGCAGATTGCCGCAAAAACTGGCAAATCACCGTCTTATTGCCTCCAGCGGGTCAAGTTGACCGAGCTTGCCGCCGCCGTGACCGAGGCATTCGCCAAGGACGAGATCGGCATCGGCCACGCGCTGCTTTTGGCCAAGTTGCAACCCGCCGAGCAGGAACAGGCCCTCGCGGCTTGCTTCCGCAGCGATTGGAACGGCAACCAGAGCAAGGCCCGCCGTATCCTGCTCCCCGTTCGCCACCTGAAAGAGTGGATCGAGCAGAACATTCTGCTCATCCTCAAGGACGCGCCATTCTCGAAATCCGACGCCACCCTCAACCCCGCCGCCGGAAGTTGTGTCGATTGCCCGAAGCGCACCGGCGCAAACGCGCTGCTCTTTGCCGACATCGCGCAGGACGCTTGTACTGATCCGGCTTGCTATCAGGCGAAAGTGGACGGCTTTGTGAAACAGTCCATCGCCGCCAAGCCGAAGCTGGTTCAAATCTCATCGGCCTACGGACAGGTGACCGAAGGCAGCGCCGCCCTGCCGCGCAACAAGTACGTCGAGATTCACACCGAGAAGCCCACGAACCAGAAGCAGCGCGACTGGCCAGAGTACAAAACCTGCAAGTTCACTACCGAGGCCATCGTTACCGAAGGCACGGAGAAAGGCGAACTCCGCAAGATTTGCGCGAATCCCGATTGCCCGATCCACCACGCCCGCAAGCAGAAGACCGCGACGGATGCGGCATTCAAGGCCGAACAGGAGAAGCGCCGCCGCGAAGAGGCCATCGCCCAAGCGACAGGCCTCCGCGTCCTGAAAGCAACCAGCGATGCGGTTCCCGTCCGCCTGATGAAGCGCGACCTGCTCTTCATCACCGAGCGCCTTGCCGCCGTCTTGGACGAGCGCCGTCTGGCGGTCATCTTTCGCCTTCACGGCATCGGCAAGGCCAACGGAGCGGGAGACACCCCGGCCAAGTTGCTTGCGTCCTTTCTTCGCAAGGCCGACGAGAGCACAATCGGCCGCGTTTTGGTGGCAATCACCGTTTTGCAAGCGGCGCACAGCCCCAATGAATCCGCCAAAGCCCTGCGAGAAGC
>JBMFHB010000135.1:0-5491 GCA_049977045.1 Occallatibacter sp. | reverse complement strand
GGCATGCGCTTTGACGCCGCTTCTGTGAAGGTGGGACGGATCAAAGAGGACCAGGACTACGAAGGCATCCGAGTAACCTTCCTTGGCTATCTTGAAAACTCGCGCCTTCCGGTTCAAATTGATATCGGATTCGGGGACGCAATTACACCCGAACCTGTTTGGACATCTTTTCCGACGCTGCTGGAAAACCCCACACCGATTCTTCTTGCCTATCCCCGCGAAACCGTTGTCGCTGAGAAGTTTGAGGCTATGGTCAAGCTCGGTTTTGCCAACACGCGGATGAAGGATTTTCATGATCTCAAGACGCTGGCCAGCCTCTTCCCTTTTTCCTCGCCTTCCCTCTCTGAAGCCATAAGGCGCACATTCGAGCGAAGACAAACACCCTTGCCCCAAAAAGTTCTTCCTACCGCTCTCTCTCCTGAGTTCTACAACGACGCCACCAAGCAGAAGCAATGGGATGCCTTCGTCTCAAAGAACAAGCTCTATATCGCTCCGATTACCCTTCAGGAGGTGACCGCCAGCATTCAGGCTTTTGTTATCCCTGTGCTGCCCTCCTCAGCCTCAGAGAACGTGCCAGATCTCAAGTGGGAGCCGGACGGTCCTTGGCAGCAAGTCTGAAATATGCCCCACAGGCGCGAAGGTCCTTCGCGACCCACTTGGCCCGCTTCCGAAAGATGACTCTTCAACCGAACCATGCACTTCTGTCTTCGCCAATTCCCTTGGCAGTCCTGCACTGCAGAATTGGATCGCGTTCTGGGGCAAGCAGCCGCCGCAGTATTCATCAAAAGGCCATAACGCTTGGGTACCAGCCATTCCGAACCAATCCATCGAAAGCATTGGAAATGGAACGCTCAGGCCGCGTCATCCAGCTCGTCGGTGTTGTCCACCGGCTCGTCGTCCTCAATTTCAACGAAGGGTTCATCGTCCTCTTCCGACTCGTCCGGCACAGCGGTCGGCGTGGCCGCCGGTGCAGGCAGATCGAAGAGGCTTGCGGTCTTCTGCGGCGCAGGCTTCACAGATTCGGCCGGCTTGACGGTTGCGACAGGCTGCGTGGTTTCCGTCTTCGGCGGCACTGTCTTTGTCGGTGTCTTCGACTTCGCGCGCGCCTCCGCCTGAGCCGCCTTGGAAGCCGCGTCCATCTCGGCCTTTGCCTTTTCCAGCGTGTTCTTCATCTGAAGATGGGAACCGACAAAGCCGACGATGGTCGAGGACAACTCGGCGTCGAGATCTCCGGCAGTGCCGGTCACGCTGAGGGGGGTGGTGAGAGCGTCATTGTCGCCCTCTTTGAGCTTCTTCGGCACAATGTTCACCCGAATCTGGTCTGTCTCTACAAGAGTGACCGTCAGTAAAACCGCGCGGTCCCGCAGGACTGGTAGAAGTTCTTTGAACATGGAAGTTCCTCCTCATGGATTCTGATCTTTGGTTGCTGATCCACTTTTCCTGGGCTTCTTGAGTTCTGGATCATCCCATTGCATGGTGTAACGCTCCCCTAGCGCCAGGTTTTCGAGATAAGCCGCGGAATCGTTTTCTCGCTGCCATAGAAGGCGGTAGAGAGTATCGACCGCCGACTTCATCATGGCCTTCATCTCCTCGTCGGAGATGTGGAAAACATTCGGATTGCCGCAGCAAACAGCGCAGGGCTTTCCCGCGTGCAAGGCTTCGATAGGGCCGTTGCGAAAGGCCAACGCAACCATCGCTTTCGCTTCGATAGCCAGGGTGTGGTCGAGGTTGATCTCCATGGACAGCCTCCGGTGCCATCCAACGATACACCCAGCTGAGAAATGGAATATCAATCCCTCTTGGCAGACGTTGTCACTTGCCGGGCGCGTCTCTTCGTCTTCGACCAGAGTTGCGGATCGATGGGCAATGCGCTCATATGGCTAGTTTGAGCGTTGAAAAAGCCGCCGTGGTGTGTGAGTCTTCCGTAGCGGAACAGGCGCGCCAGCATGGCCAGCGCGGCCGACGCAAGAGTCTGGTTGATAAAGGGCTCCTGGCGGTCCAGTGCCTCGACGCCGGAACAACTGGGTAACGGGTCTTCACCAGCCTCTGCGTTGATGATCTCGGGATACAGCTCACTCACGGTTCGCAACCGCTCCGCCTTGCGGCGGTTTCTGCCGTTGAGTGGCTGGCCGAGAACGAACTGGCCGCTGGCGGCATTGTTGCCGAGATCGAGCCAATATGCTGTGCGGTTACTGGTGTTTGTCAAGGCCCGCGCGATGATGCTTCGTGCCGCCCGTGTGTCCACACAGCCGATCAGTAGATCGGGGGACGTGTCGTTGACCCGGTCCAATGTCCGCTCGCCGAAGTATGCCGGCTCGGCCCGCCACCGTGTGCCCCAGAACAAATTGATGCGATTGATCAGGACAGTCGCCTTGTTCTGCCCGATGTCTGATATCGAAAACGGCTGGCGGATACAGTTGGTTTCGGAGACGGTATCGGCGTCCATCAGGACGACATCAAGCCCGGCGAATCGTCCCCAGACGCGCAAAGCCTGGTCAAGATACGGCAGGCCCATCGTGATGGCGCTTCCCGTGCCTCCGGCTCCAACGACGAGAACGCGCACCGGCCTGCGCGCATCGGCGCGAAGGGAGAGGAAGTGTTCAATGCGCATGGTTGCCCCGCTCTCCGCGCACGAATTGATCAAGCGCCTGCGGCAACTGAATCAAGGACTCGGTTGGGAAGCGCCTGCGCTTGCCCTTGAGCGATTCCCAAAGGCCCTCGAATCCGCCCTCATGGCGCGTGAGGCGGCCTACGTTAGCGTGCGTAAAGGCGCTCTCGTAGAAGCCGCGCTCCCAGGCCGGGATCGCCGCGACTGTTGCGCTATCCGGCCTGCGCATCGTGCCGGTGCAGACGCGGCCATCGTCCGAGAGATTCCAGAATGGAGCGATGGCAAGCGTTGTTGCAGCCTGTGGCCGTTTGTTTGCGACGAGTGCACGGATCGTCAGTTCGCCGTTTGCGACCTTCCAGACCAGAGGCGGCTGAGAGAAGATGCCGCCATTGAGATCGGCCATTTTGCCTTCAGCGTTCTCGTAGAACATCTGCCGGCGTCGCGCCGGAGTCCACCAGACGATCAGGCGGTCGCCTTTGGCGAGAATGTTCGCCGGCAATACCTCGGCCTGGACGTTGCCGCCGAGCGAACGCATCAGAGACTCGACGAACGCGAGGGTGAGAGGCTGTGCCGGACCGAGCATGGGTGGCCCGCTCTTTTGGACCAGAACGTCATGCCTGGTGATGAAACTCGATTGGCGGTCGCGGTAGACGAGCAGAGCCTCACGCAGCTCGAAGCAGTGATTCTGACCGATCGAAAGATGGATCTCCACGACGGGCCTCCGACTCATGGATCGATTCGACAAGCGAAAACAGTTCCATGTTGATCTGGATGAAGCGCGCCACGATCCGCAGCGCGTTACGCACTTCTGCCGCGTTGGTCGGCGAGAAGATGACGCAGAGCGCGGGCTCCGACGTTGCTTCGAGCATCGACTGGCTTTCTTCGTCGAAACAGGCCACGATGGCGTCCTGCTCCTTGAAGCAGACCAGCAGGCACGGTAATGGCGGCTGGTCGTAGTAACCTTCTTCGATGTACTCCCCCGATTGCTTCAGGGGAAGCCGCGCCAGTTGTTCGATGCGGCGCAGCCGGACAATCCAATCTTTGAAGCGCCCTTTGCGATGCTGCCGCAGTAGCGCCCGGTCATGCGCCTTGCCTTCGCGGTGGTCGCGCTTCAAGGTCTTCCGGATGCACGCGGGCAAAGCTTTCTCGACCTCCGGGAACTCATATTGGCCCTGATTCCCTTCGTCGTCCTGTGCGGCCCATTCACGCATTTGCTCTTCGTACATCAGCGCGTCGTCATGGTTGTAGAGCCGCATGACCTTGTAGAGCGCGCGGGTCAACGTCCAGTAGAATGCCGCGCCCAGCCCTTCGGCATCCGCTTCCATGGCTTCGATGGCAGGGCCGATCTTCAAATAGCCCGATCCACCGCACTCGATGAGCACAGCAAGCCTTCCCGATCCGAGTTGCACGTCGTCGCCGTACCGCTCCAGCGCATCCGTGACCAGCAGGTGATACTCGACATTGCGCGTAAGTAGCTTGTCGCGCTCGTCGCCGATTCCGCTAGCCATCGAGGTTTGTGCGAATCGGATTGCGCTGCCGCCAGCCTGCTTCCAAGTATCCCAGCCGCCCAGCCCCTCACGCGCTAGCGCGGCGCACAACTGAAAGAGCAGCTCGCGGTTGGTTTCGTGGGCGTAGTCGGTGCACACGCCGTCAAGGGAAGGCAGAGCCTGGCTGAAAGCCGGCGCCAGTGTAGCGATGCGGGTGCCGAGAGCCGTTCCGGCTCCGGCGGCAGCAAAATCTTCGCGGCGGCGCGGCCTGGAATCGAAAGCCATTCTCATGGGGTTCCCGCCTTTCTGACTGTCCTCGAAGGCTTGATAACGATCTGATTCAAAAGTGACTTATGGATGGATGAGCAACGCCTGGCCACAAGTCGAGTATTTCGTATATTTCGAGTATTCCGAGTATATGCTATTCTTCTTGCATGTCGTCTCCTGCTCTCAAACCGATTGCGCTCTCCCGTGCCGAGCAGCCTCCAGCACAAGCATTGGAACGTCTCCTGAACCGCGGGATGGACCGTGGAACGCTGACAGTCATCTCCTCTGCGGGGGACCGAATCGACCTCCCAGATCCTATCGTGGAAGTTCTCAGAACAGCTGTCGGCTACCTTTCTCACGGTTGGGCCGTCACGCTTATTCCGGACAATCAGGTGATCACAACGCAGCGGGCCGCGGATTTGCTCGGGCTTTCGCGTCCCTTTTTCATCAAGCTGCTGGATGCCGGCGCAATGGCTCATCACCGGGTAGGCAATCAACGGCGCGTTTACCTTCGCGACGTTCTCGCCTATCGAAGAAAGCGCGATGCCGAGCGGGATGCGGCATTAGACCAACTTTCTCGCGATGCCTTTGAAGCCGGATTGTATGATCAGAACCGGATTCCCGAAGGCAGATCCGACGAGTGAAAGAACCTCGGATCGCTGTTCTCGATGCATGCGTCCTCATCCCGATGCCGCTCGCCGATATATTGCTTCGGCTTGCGGCCCAGGGCCTCTATCAGCCCAAGTGGTCCGAGACAATCATGCTCGAAGTGAGCAGGACTCTTCGCGAGAGTTTTGGTCTTTCCGCCGCGAAAGCGCAGTATCGAGAGAAGGAAATCAGGCGTCATTTTTCAGAAGCCTGGGTCGAAGGCTTTGACAAGCTGATTCCGAAGATGACGAATCATCCCAAGGACCGTCATGTACTGGCTGCAGCGGTGCGGGCAAAAGCGCAAATCATTGTCACGTACAACGGCAAGGACTTCCCGCCTGCACCCTTGCTCCGCATGCGATTACCGCGCTGGGTCCATCGGCATTTCTCAAGGCCCTCTACGAAACTGGACAGTGCCAGGTTCTCTTTGTCTCATGCGGCGCTCTCCAAGCCCCAGTCGTTGCATTGTGAGGCGTTATTC
>JBMFHB010000134.1:0-5507 GCA_049977045.1 Occallatibacter sp. | reverse complement strand
TCCGCTACCCGCCTGAAAACCCCTGCAATCCCTCGGTGACATCAGGATGTCTGAAATGGGAGCGATCTCATGCACGGTCTTGACCTGTTCGAACCGTTTCTCGATCATGGGCTGGCCTTTGTGCGCCTGCAGTACTTCGGCCAATGAAAGTCTTCGATCGTTGGTCATCAGTGGATACATTCCATCGCTTTTGTTGTCGTAGGCAATCGCCTCCTCGTCGGTGCTCCACTGGATGTTGAATCCGCCGTCCTGATTTTGCAGCGCGCCTTCGACGAGCAGAAACCTGCCGCGGGTCACGGTGAGGCGGTTGCGCTCGTAGACATCGGGCGCGACGATGACGTTGGCGATGCCGGTCTCGCCTTCAATCGAGAGGAAGAGGAAGTCCTCGGCTGTGCCGGGGCGCTGGCGTGCAAGGGCGCATCCGGCGGCGCGAGTGGAAGCGCGCGCGAATCTTCACGCAGCGATGCGGCGCATTCCAGGACAAGCCGTCAGCGCACCTCCGGCGACTATGCTGGATGCATGCGAGTGATTGCACTGGCGGGATTTGGCGGAACAGATGTGCTTCGGGTCGAAGAAGCGGAGATACCGGGGCCCGGCAAGGGAGAAGTGCTGATCCGGGTGGCCGCCGCGGGAGTAAATCGAGCGGACTTGTATCAGCGGCAAGGTCATTACCCTCCACCTGCCGGAGCTTCGGAGATTCCGGGGCTGGAAGTCGCCGGAGAGATCGCGACGTGCGGGCCAGAGGCGGAGGATCGCTGGAAAGTTGGCGACAAGGTCTGCGCGCTCGTGCCGGGCGGCGGATATGCCGAGTATTGCGTGGCGCACAGCGGATGCTGTCTGCCCCTGCCGGAGAAGATGGAATTTGTGGCCGCGGCATCGTTGCCTGAGGCCGCATGGACCGTGTGGGCAAACCTCTTCAGCCCGCGGCGCATTCACGCGGGCGACCGGTTCCTGATGCAGGGTGGGACCAGCGGCATCGGAACCTTTGCGATTCAGGCGGCGAAGGCCTTTGGCGCAACCGTGGCCGCCACGGCCGGTTCACGGGATAAGTGCAGGTTCCTGCTGGAGCTGGGCTGCGAACGCGCCTTTTGCTATCGCGAGGAGGACTGGGCGGCAGGCGTGCTGGAGTGGTCCGGCGGAGTCGGCGTGGACGCCGTTCTGGATATGGTCGGCGGCGACTACTTTGCGCAGCATCTCAAGGTGCTGGCCAGGGATGGTCGCCTCGTGCACATTGCCGCCGCGGCCGGCGCCAAAGTGGAGCTGGACCTGCGGGCGATAATGGCGAAACGGCTGATCCTCACCGGGTCCACGCTGCGCTCGCGCTCCGTGACGGAGAAGACCGCGCTGCGTGACGGCGTCGAAGAGTATCTGTGGCCGCTGCTGCGGGAAGGCAGGATCCGGCCCATCGTGGATTCCGTCTTTCCGCTGGAAGACGCCGCAGCGGCGCACGAGCGCATGCAGTCGAGCCTGCATATCGGCAAGATCGTCCTGCGGTTGGCCTAAAGGAGAACCGTCCCGATGAACGGTCCGCGATCCTTGCTCGATCCTTGCTGAAGCGAGCAAACGAAGATCGCGTGCAACAAACTGGCAGTGCACACGTGATTCACCAACCATGTGAGTGGCAACAACATGGCCAGTGCTGTAAGCACCTGCGTGCCCACCATCATGAGGAAGACAGGCACTGCCTGCCATCCAGTCAGAGTCAAACTTTTGTCTTTCATTTCGGACTGCCTTTCTTGGTTGGTGTTGTGTTCGAATACGGCAAGCTTTGCCAGCTCTCCGCAGGTAGGTGCATTGACGTGCCAAAGCCGCACCGCTGAAGCCGCGCGCTCGTTGGTAGCAGGAAAATCAACAACTTCTTCTGCGAGACGCTCAAAGGTTTATCCTCAAGAGCGACATCACTTTGCGATCTGAGGCGGCTTTGGCAAACGGCGATTTGAACTGGATTGCGAATTTTATCTGGGGAATTGCGGATGACGTGCTCCGCGACGTGTACGTGCGCGGCAAGTACCGTGACGTGATCCTGCCCATGACGGTCATCCGGCGGCTCGATGCAATCCTGGAGCCGTCCAAGCAAGCCGTGCTCAAGATGAAGGAAAGCCTTGACGCGGCGAAGGTTGCCAACCAGCACGCGGCGCTGTGCCAGGCGGCCGGCGAGGCTTTCTACAACGCTTCGCAATACACCCTGCGCGACCTCAAGGCACGCGCCCGCCAACAGCAACTCCGGGCCGATTTCGAGGCCTACCTCGACGGCTTCTCGCAGAACGTGCAGGAGATTCTGGAAAAGTTCAAGTTCCGGAATCAGATTCAAACCCTGGTCGATGCCGACATCCTCGGCAGCCTGATCGAGAAGTTCCTGGACGGCGGCGTCAATCTCAGCCCGAGGCCCGTCTTCGACGGCAACGGCGAGGTCAAGCTCCCGGCACTGGACAACCATGCCATGGGCACAATCTTCGAGGAGCTGATCCGGCGTTTTAACGAAGAGAACAACGAGGAGGCAGGCGAGCACTTTACGCCGCGCGACGTGGTCAAGCTCATGGCCGACCTGATCCTGCTGCCCATTGCCGACAAGATCGAGTCCGGCACCTATCTGGTTTACGACGGCGCCTGCGGCACCGGCGGCATGTTGACCGTGGCCCAGGAGCGCTTGCAGGAGTTGGCCCGCGAGCATGGCAAGGAAGTGTCCATCCACCTTTACGGGCAGGAGGTCAACCCCGAAACCTACGCCATCACCAAAGCCGATTTGCTTTTGCAGGGCGAGGGCGGCGAGGCCGAGAACATGGCTTACGGGTCCACGCTCTCGCAGGATGGATTCCGCACCCACCAGTTCGACTTCATGCTCTCCAATCCACCCTACGGCAAAAGCTGGAAGACCGATCTCGAACGGATGGGCGGCAAAGACGGCATCAACGACTCGCGGTTCGTCATCTCTCACGGCGGCGACAACGAGTTCAATCTTCTGACGCGCTCCTCCGACGGGCAGCTCCTGTTCCTTGTCAACAAACTCTCCAAGATGAAAGAGGGCACGCCGCTGGGCAGCCGCATCGCCGAGGTGCACAACGGGTCATCTCTGTTTACGGGGGATGCCGGCCAGGGCGAGAGCAACATCCGGCGCTGGATCATCGAGAACGACTGGCTGGAGGCGATCATCGCCCTGCCGCTCAACATGTTCTACAACACCGGCATCGCAACCTATATATGGGCGCTCTCAAACCGGAAGCCGGTGCATCGCCGCGGCAAGGTGCAATTGATCGACGCCACTTCCTGGTCGCAGCCCCTGCGCAAGAACCTGGGTAAGAAGAACTTCGAGCTTTCGCCCGAGGACATCGAACGCATCAGCCGCACGTTCCTTGAGTTCAAGGAAACTCCAGAGTCGAAGATCTTCCCCAATGCCGCTTTCGGATACTGGAAGGTAACCGTCGAGCGCCCACTCCGCCTGCACAGCAAGATATCGCTCGCCGCCATCGAATCGTTGCGGTTCAACTCTGGAGATGAAGAACTGCGCAGCGCTCTGTACGAAGAATTCGGCGACGATCTGTTCACGAAATTCGACAAGGTGTATGCCGCGCTTGAAAAACGTCTCGCCGACTGGGGCAGCGACGACACAAACGAAGACGCCGAAGACGAAGAAGAGAGCGGCGCCACAAAGAAAGGACTGCCGGAAAAGAAGAAGAAGAAGCTGCTGGACCCGAAGACGTGGGAGCGCGATGGCCGATTAGTTGAAGTGACCACGAAGTTGCGCGCGGGGCTTGGAGAGATGCTTTTCGAAGATCACAACATCTTCCGAGACCGAGTAGACGACGAGTTAAAGAAGCTGGCGATCAAGCTGTCCGCCGCTGATCTGAAGCTCATCCTTCGCGCAGTCAGTTGGCGCGTGGAGACCGCCCCGCCCGTCATCGCCAAGGTCCACCGGCCTGGCAAGGCGACTGTCGATCCCCTTCATGGCCGCTATGCTTCGCCCGTAGGCGACAGGAAACTGGTGCTCGAATACGAGCCAGACTCCGATCTGCGCGACACCGAACAGATTCCGCTACTCGAAGACGGCGGCATCGAGGCGTTCATTCGCCGTGAGGTTTTGCCCTACACGCCCGATGCATGGGTCAAGGAAGACGCCACCAGGATCGGATACGAGGTCAGCTTCACGCGGCACTTCTACAAGCCGCAACCACTTCGCACGCTCGAAGAGATCAGCGCCGACATTTTGGCCATTGAAAGAGAGTCCGAGGGGCTGCTGGATGGGCTGCTGAAGGTTGGCGGCGGAGGGCAGGCATGATCGCTGACCTCAAACCGTATGCAGAATATAAGGAATCGGATCTTCCATGGATCGGGACGATGCCAGCACATTGGGATGCACGAAGATTGCGTCATGCCTGCGAAATGCGAGTAAGTAATATAGATAAGCACACGAAGAAAGGTGAGAATCCTGTTCGCCTTTGCAACTACGTGGATGTTTACAAGAATGAGCGCATCAAAGAATCATTGCATTTCATGTCAGCAAGTGCGACAAAAGACGAGCTTATGCGGTTTCGTCTTCGACAAATGGATGTTGTCGTTACGAAAGACTCGGAGGATTGGAAAGATATTGGGGTGCCATCGTTGGTGGAATATGAGGCTCCAGACCTAGTCTGTGGGTATCATTTAGCAATGATCCGTCCAAGGATGGCTCTGATTGGTGCATTCCTGCATCGAGTTCTTCAGTGTCACTACATAGCTGCTCAGCTTCGTATCGAAGCAAATGGAGTTACACGTTACGGTCTATCTCACGGGGCAATCCTTGGTGTGTCCATACCTCTTCCCTCGCCTGAAGAGCAGGCAGCGATTGTAAGGTTTCTGGATTGGGCGAACGGGCGGTTGGATCGGGCGATCCGGGCGAAGCGGAAGGTGATTGCGCTGCTCAATGAGCAGAAGCAGGCCATCATCCATCGCGCCGTCACTCGCGGCCTCGATCCCTCCGTCCCCCTCAGGCCATCCGGCGTCCCTTGGCTCGCTGACGTCCCGGCCCATTGGACAGTAATGCCTCTCAAGCACGCATTTACCTCGATGGACTATGGGATTTCTGATCCTACGTTCGATGCTGGGCGCATTCGTGTGCTCGGTATGGGTCAAATCAAAGACGGAGAGATCACTGTTCCAGAAGACGGTGGGGTAAACACGGTAGATCCGTCTTTATTTTTGAAAGATGGGGACTTGTTATTTAACAGGACCAATAGTGCGGCTCTGGTTGGGAAGGTCGGAATATTCAGAGGCCACAATACTCCTGTAACTTTCGCCTCATACCTAGTTCGGTTGAGACCAAAGTCTGGATTTGATTCCGAGTATCTGAATTTTGTTCTGAATAGCTCGGTGATCTTGAATGTCGCAAGGCAATCGTCGATTCCCAGCTTGCATCAGTCAAACCTGAACCCTGCCAGATATGGACGCTTGGCAATTGCGGCTCTTCGGCAGAATTTGTGGGTAAGGCGAGGGGTAGAAGTTGATATGGAGGCGGCTTCGCCGCGTCTTGTTCG
>JBMFHB010000133.1:0-5537 GCA_049977045.1 Occallatibacter sp. | reverse complement strand
CTTCAGTTGCCGCCGGCTCCGCGGGCTGCAGATTTTCAATCGCTTCAAGAACGGCGCTGACAGCGATTCCTTTGTCCTGACAAGCGTCGGCAAGCGGCCTATGCCCTCCGCAGCAATAATCGATTCCATATTGTTCAAAGACGCGCGACGTAGCTGGATTCTCGAGAGCGATCTCCCGCACCTGTTTTACAGCCAATGTCATATCAACCTCCATGCACTCAGCGTAGCGAATGAGCGGAGGTAAATCAGGGACTTTTGTCACACCGAAGACATACTTTCTGGATCTTCTCGAAAATTCGTGCATTCAAGCCCCATTGACGTGGTATTCGACTCACGCGGCGAGAAACAGCGAAAATGGGACTGCACAGCAATATATGGAAGATCGAGGATTGCACCATGAATTCAGCGGACCCGGTTCCTGACCTTCAGCCTCTGCTGGAAAAATTAGGCGCGATGCACAAGCACCTGTGCCCACGGCAGATATTAGGTGTGCGCATGGGCCTTTATGCCGGCGAACTGCTTGGATTGGAGTTGCCCCAGCACGATAAGCGGCTCTTCACCTTCGTCGAAACGGATGGCTGTTTTGCCGATGGAGTTACGGTATCGACAGGCTGCTCGGTTGGGCATCGAACTCTGCGGCTGATGGATTACGGTAAAGTTGCCGCAAGCTTTGTCGATACAAAAACGGAAGAGGCCATTCGCATCTGGCCCAGTCCGCAATGCCGCGCCCTTGCCAAAGAGTATGCGCCTGCGGCGCCGAATTCGTGGCGGGCGCAGTTTGAAGGCTATCAGGTGATGCCGGCGCCGGAGCTGCTGTCAGTATCTCCGATTGCCTTGCAGGTTGACTTGAAATCGCTGATTGCGCGGCCCGGCGGCAGAGTGAATTGCGCCGTTTGCGGTGAAGAAATCCTCAACCAGCGCAATACGATTCGCAACGGTCAGGTTCTTTGCCATAGCTGCGCGGAAGGTGGCTACGCCCGGATCTTAAGCGATGGCCGCTAGGTCTGTGACCGCATAATTTTGTGCTATCCCACCCATGCGGCAAAAACAAATACGCCGCATGGATGGGGCATCCACCGCTGTTTGAGCCAATAGCGCGACGGGAATTGCACCGCGGCAAGTTCGATCGGCAGCGTATACCGGATGCGAGCGCTTCGCAGGGGGTCCACGCAGACAAACTGCCTGGCTTCAGAGAAGACCAAAGAAAACTGCCCTCGGAGTTAGAATGCGAGAGACGCAAATTTGTCTCTCTCGGAGCTATAGCGCATGACTGAAGGTTCGATCGAAACGGCTGCGGCGCACCCACGTATCCTCATTGTCGGCAACGCTGGCCAGCTCGGCCGCGAACTTGAAAAACTGTTTGCCGGCATCGGTCCCATGGTCGCCGTCGATCGTGAATCGGTCGATCTCGCTGATCCCGGCCAAACGCGCGAGCTGGTCCGCCGCGCCGCGCCCGACATCATTCTCAACGCCGCTGCGTATACGGCCGTCGACCGCGCTGAAAGCGAGCGCGATCTCGCCTACGCCATCAACGAAGGCGCACCGCGCGTGCTGGCCGAAGAAGCCCACCGGCGCAGCGCCCTTTTCATCCACTACTCGACCGATTACGTCTTCGACGGCAGCAAAACCTCGCCATGGATTGAGACCGACGCACCGAATCCACTGAACGTCTACGGCGCCAGCAAACTCGGCGGCGAACGGGCCGTGGAAGAGGTTGGCGGCAAGTACCTCATCCTCCGCACCAGCTGGGTTTACGGCCCCCACGGCAACAATTTTCTCCTCACCATGCTTCGTCTGGGGCGCGAGCGCGACCGGCTCTCCATTGTTGACGATCAGATCGGCGCGCCGACCACATCCACAGAACTCGCTCGGGCCACGCACGCCATCGTCACCGGCATCCTTGCCGGGCGCTTCGGCGCCGTTCAGGACTGGGCCGGACTCTATCACATGACCTGCGGCGGGGCAGTCTCCTGGTGCGGCTTTGCCCAGGCCATCTTCGCCCGCGCCGCCGGGATGCTTGCGGCCAAAGCGCCCACGGTCACCCCGATCGCCACCAGGGACTATCCCACTGCCGCCGTTCGCCCGCTCTACTCTGTTCTGTCCAATGCCAGGCTGCAGGCCCGGTTCGGCATCGAACTCCCGCCTTGGGAAGCTGCCCTCGACGACACCCTCCAAGTCCTCCGCAACGCCGGATGAGCCTCAACCAATGGTTTTCTGGTTGATTCCGGCGCCTTTGTCTCTGACCATTGCAGTGTGACGCCCGTCCTATTCAAGCGTCCGTCGGGCTTCCTACACTGTCCGCACTTCAGATAGCCGAGGTGTCTCCATGCCTTCCAGAACATCCCGCCGTGATTTTCTCGTTGCTGGCGTCTCTGCCGGACTGCTCTCCCCGCTTGCCAGCGCCACTCCAGTCGCTGGCGTGCTCAGGCCACCCTCTGGCGATTCGCCCGCCGTTTCGGAGGCCAAGCTCAGTTACCGGACGCTGGGCCGCACCGGTCTCCGTGTCACCACCGTCGGCTTCGGCTGCATGATCACCTCCGATCCGAGCGTCATCGAGCGCGCCGTCGATCTCGGCATCAACTACTTCGACACCGCGCGCAGCTATCAGCACGGTAACAACGAACGCATGGTGGGTGCGGCTCTTGGCGCCAAGCGCAAGCAGGTTGTCCTGTCCACCAAGACTCATGCACCCGACAAAGCCGGAATGATGCAGCATCTGGAGCAGAGCCTGCGCGAACTCAACACCGATTACATCGACATCTGGTATCTTCATGGCCGCAGCAGCCCTGCGGATATTCCAGACGAGCACATTGAGGTTCAGCAGCTTGCCAGGCAACAGGGAAAAATTCGTTTTGCCGGCGTCAGCACCCACAGCGGCCAACCGCAACTGATTCCCTGGATGGTCGAAAAGAAGGCCTTCGATGTGGTTTTGGCGGCCTACAACTTCACCATGGAGCCCGCCATGAACCAGGCCGTGGAAACTGCGGCCAAAGGAGGCCTCGGCGTCGTCGCCATGAAGGTCATGGCCGGCGGAACTCGCAGCCACAAGCCCGGCGATCCCATTGCCGGCAAGCTCGCGCAACCCGGCGCCATGCTCGCCGCACTCAAATGGGTGGTCAGGAATCCCAACGTCTCCACCACGATCCCCAGCATCACAGACATGGATCAGCTCGACGAAAACCTGAAAGCCATGGATCATGCCTACACCTCGGCCGACGCCGCGATTCTCACCGCGCATCTCGAGCGGATTCGCCCCTTCTACTGCCGCATGTGCGGCGCCTGCGAGGGTACATGTCAAAAGGGACTGCCTGTCGCCGACGTGCTCCGCTGCCTTACCTATTCCGAGGGGTACGGCCAGTTCGCGCTGGGACGCGAGCGCTATCTCGAACTCGCGCTGCCGGCCGCAGTGCAGTGCGCCGATTGCGCCAACTGCACGGTGAATTGTCCTCATGGCGTGCACGTGGCCAGTCGCATGGCTCGCGCACAGGAGATCTTCGCATGAAGGCTCCCGCATTGCTGCTTTCCGTGCTGCTTGCCTGCGGCTCGGCCGTAGCGCAAGACGTTCTCGACTGTCACATCGCTCCGCGCTGGGAACCATCCGGATCGATTCGTCATTACGATGCCAGCAATCTCTTCGATTACAAAGACGGCGGCGCTGAAGGCTACCTCATCTTCGGCTTCGTCCGAATGAGCACGATCGACTGCAAATCGGGCGCGAACACCCTCACCATCGATCTCTCCGAGATGTCCGGCGCCGATGCCGCCTACGGAATCTTCGCCGCGAACCTCGATCCCAACGCACCTGTCGCGCAGATCGGAATGGGTGGCCAGGTCGAGGCGCAGAGCGCAACGTTCGCCAAAGGGAATCACTACGTCGAGATTACCGAAGTTGCCGCTAATCCGAATGCCGACGACTCGGCCACTCTACGCCAAATAGCCTCTACGCTCGAGATGCGGCTTGCCGGCCGCGTGACGCCGCCCGCGCAGTTGCACTGGTTTCCCGCAGGCAACGTTGGGCCGGTGCGCATGGTGCCGGAGAGTGTCCTTGGCCTTCAGGAGCTCAAACAGGGCTATGTCGCCAAGTACCAAACTGGCCAGGCGTTTGTTGTGATCGAGCCTACACCGGAATCTGCTGAACTTGTGCTCAAGGCTGTGCGCAAGCATTTTCCCAACGCAACTGCCGCGCAGGTAGGCGATGAGGCATTTACGGCCAAGGCACAGTATCTCGGCGGGATCTGCATCTTTCGCAAGGGTCGTGTCATTGGCGGCTACGCCAATTTGCCTGAGCCACAGCAAGCCGTAACACTATCTGCATCGTTCGCGGAGCGTGTTCCATAATCTGGTGTTTGGACGCAGTCGGCCGGGGCATGACGGACCGTGCGCGCCAGCGTGATCCTTGCAGCTTCATGCCATCCGCTTTTCATGGCATGTGCGCACTCGTATTGCTAACACACGATGCTCGCGCTCAACATCTCCAGAATCTTTTGCGCTGCTATGGGAATCGCGGTTCCGGGCCCGTAGATCCCGGCCACGCCAGCGTCAAAAAGAAAATCGTGGTCCTGCGGCGGGATCGCGCCGCCTACCACCACCAGAATGTCTTCTCGTCCCAGAGCCCTCAACTCATCGATCAATTGAGACGCCAGGATATTAAGCTCTGCCGTAAGGTCCGACACACCCACCACATGTACGTCGTTACCGGCAGCGAGCCGCGCTATTTCATGCGGCGACTGGAACAACGGCCCGATGTCGACCACGAAGCCAATGTCGGCAAACGCCGCCGCAATCACCCTGACACCGCGATCGTGCCCATCCAAGCCCATCTTTGCCATTAGGATTCGTGGCTGCCGCCCCTCTTCGCGTTCAAACTCTTTCACCATGCGCTGGGCCGTGCGAAACGCCTCGTCATCGGCAATCATCACCGAATACACGCCTGCAATCGCCTGTGCCTCTGCTTCGTACCGCCCCCAAACGTTTTCCAGCGACTGAGAGATTTCGCCCACGGTTGCACGCTTCCGAGCAGCTTCAACCGCGCACTCCAGCAAATTCCCTTCCCCTGTTTTCGCACACTGTTCCAGCACTGCAAGCGCACCGCGAACGGCCGCCGCATCACGTTCGCGCTTCAATTTTTCCAACCTCTTCACTTGCGCCTCGCGTACCGCGCCGCGATCGTTAGCGGGGGCGGGAGTCTCAGACTCCTCCGGAGCAGAATATGCATTCACGCCCACGATCAAAGCGCGTCTCGAATCGATCTCCGCTTGCCTCCGCACTGCAACTTCTTCAATCCGCATCCTGGGCAGGCCAGTCTCAATTGCCTTGGCCATGCCGTCAAGTTCCTCAACCTCCTGGATCAATCGCCAGGCCTCGTGCATCAGTTCGTGCGTCAGCCGCTCCACGTAGTACGATCCTGCCCACGGATCGATGAAATGCCTGATGCCCGTCTCTTCCAGCAGATAAATCTGCGTATTCCGCGCGATCCGCGCTGAAGAGGCTGTGGGCGGCGCAAACGCCTCGTTATAAGCATTGGTGCGCAGCGACTG
>JBMFHB010000132.1:0-6038 GCA_049977045.1 Occallatibacter sp. | reverse complement strand
CTCTGAGTTGTGCTTCTCTACTGAGCACAGCCTAACCCACGGTCAGCGCATTGGACCGGTCACTCCATTTTGACTAAGGTTCCATCAAAAAGTTGAAAAAAGTGAGAATTTCAAATGCTAAGGGTGGGGGCTTCACAATCGTGAAACTTCATCAGCGATGCACGGATTGCAATGTCCAATCGCATGGATGGTGTCATCGGCAAAGGATTGCAGGAGATGACCGATCAATATTGATCATGGCAGCCTGCCATAATGGTAGGAGAGGCCCACTCGCCATACGGTTTTGGGGTGCCCTCCTGAGCTCTGCGGGCGGTTCTTTCGCCTCGTGACCGCAGTGTGAGGCGCAATTGGGGCCTCAGCGACAGCGCCTATTGAACCTGGAACAGACCGGCAAGCACCTCGCCGGCTTTGCCCTCCGCCACACGAGGAAACGCTGAAAGTTCAGTGGTTTC
Source organism: Occallatibacter sp. (assembly GCA_049977045.1). Classification (GTDB taxonomy): domain Bacteria; phylum Acidobacteriota; class Terriglobia; order Terriglobales; family Acidobacteriaceae; genus Telmatobacter. Next base: position 5,586 of record JBMFHB010000132.1, on the reverse strand, counting down.
TTCGCCCGAGTATCGACGGTTTGCGCCCTGCCGCGAGCGCCCATTGAACGATGTTTGCGGCCGTATACACGGACCCCCGGATGCCCGCCACCAACATCATCAGGGTCGTTTGGCGATCTCTTCCTGGATGCGGTTCATCTGCAGGGAAGTCTCGCCGAAGAAGACGACGATGTGCGGACGCCGTCAACCACGGCAACGGCAGCGGCACACTCGTCGGCTTACCGATCAAGGACAACTTCTCTAGTCGTCCTGGTCTGTTTTTCTCTGTTTCCAGAAGATCTGCCACCAGCGGCGGGTCAACTCCGGGGCGTCTTCGTCCAGGTGGAGCGGCTCTTCCTGCTCAGGGAGCGTGCGTCTCTCGAAGGCCGCCATTGGATTTGTAGTGCAGAGTCGATCGGCATACCCGATGCAGTACGTTTTTGCGACCAGGTCATCCGGTCAAATTGTGCGCGAAAAGTCATCGCTCCGTACCGCAGGAGAATGCAGCCTTCCCGCTTTCCTTGCCTGAGCTATCGCAAGCCAGCACCCTGAGCCGTCCTCGGCCTCATCCTCTTCCCCAACTCATGCCAGACAACTGCGGCCCCGTTCAGGGGGCCCTTTCTTTTTTAGGAGAGCACTATGCAGCATTTGGAACTCTCGTTTCCCTCGGCCAACACGGATCTCCTGGGCCTGGTCGAACAGGCCACCCGCTTTCTGGAGGCCGCCAAGGCCCCGGCCACCCGCAAGGCGTACGCAGCGGATCTCAGCGACTACCGCGCTTTCTGCGCAAGGATAGGCCAGCCGATGTTCGCGCCCGGCGGCGAGGTGCTGGCACTCTATGTTGCCGATCTCGCCAGCGGCGGGAAGAAGCCGTCGACCATCAGTCGCCGCGTGGCTGCGATCGCCACTCAATACCGCGCCAGCGGCTACGGCGAGACACCGGCCTCGAGCTTCCTGGTCAAGGAGATCCTGCAGGGCGTCCGGCGTACCCTCGGCATCGCGCAGGAACGCAAGAGCCCCTTGTTGATCGCGGACATCGAGAGGATCGTCGCCTCGTCGCCAGAACGGCTGATCGGTCTGCGAGACCGCGCGCTGGTGCTGCTTGGTTTCGCCTGCGGCTGCAGGCGAGCCGAGCTTGCGGCGATCGAGATCCGCGATCTCGAACTGACCTCCGAGGGACTCATACTCACGGTTCGGCGCGGGAAGACGGACCAGGAACAGCAGGGCCGCCAGGTTCCGATGGCCTTCGGGATACATCCCGAGACCTGCCCGGTGAGGGCGTCCGCTGCCTGGATCGAGGCCGCCGGCATTGTCGAGGGACCCGTGTTTCGGTCGGTCGACCGCCACGGCAACCTCTCCTCGCAACCGCTCGATCCGGGCTCGATCGCGCGCATCCTGAAGAAGGCCGCTCGCCGCGCCGGCATGGATAAGGAGGAGGCGGCGAAGATCGCCGGACACAGCCTGCGTTCTGGAACCGCGACCGCCGCTGCCATTGCGGGGGCCAGCGAGCGCGAGATTGCAGGTCTCACCGGACATCGTTCGCGTGAAGTGAAACGGTACATCCGAGATGCGAATCTGTTCCGTTCGAGCGCTGCAGGACGGCTGGGGCTGTAACAAAACAGGGCACAGGGACCGGCTCTGAGGCCCGAGAAGCATAGGTTATCGGGCCTCAGACCCTCGCTGCACTTCGCCGCTCGCGCTCAGGAACGGCTGCTTCGGAGAAAACTCGCGATCGTTAGAGGTGCGTTCCGACCCGCGCCGGCGCATCGGGCAGGCAGGAGTGTGCCGCCTCTCTATATATAGATACGGTCTTTCCTGTCAGGCTCGACAAGTTGCCCCCGGCTTCACAACGCGGCTTTGAGTCCTATGGCTGCGGCGGCCGCGGCGGCTGCGTATCCTTCCGCCACCTTCCTATGAAGCCGTGGCCAGCGCAGTTGCCTCTGAGCTCCACGCTGGCCAGCAGGAGGCAGGTCGCCTGTAGCGGCATCGGCCGCCCCGGATGCGGCTTCGTCCGCTTACTAGCTCCTGGATTCTATTGTGTGCGCGGAACGTTCCCTTTCAGGCAACAAATCAGCTTCAATCAATCATGTTATTCTATGTCTTATAAGTTCCTTAGAAAAGAACAACTCATACATGAAAAACCACTCTACCAAGTCGCTCGGTCCACAGACTTCCACCCTTTTTGTTGAACTCAACGAAAGGAGCAAGGCCACGTTCAACCTCCGGGACGTGGAAGAGATCACCGGCCTGCGTGGTTCCTCGGCGCGCACGCTCATCCACAAAGCCGAAAAAAGGGGCGTCGTCACTCGCTTGCGCCCCGGCCTGTACAACCTGGTTCCGTTTGAGCTGGGAAGGGCGACAGAATACGTTGGCGATCCTTATGTCATCGCCAGAGAACTATGCGGCGGGCAGGACTACTTCCTCTCGTACGCCTCGGCGATGGAACTGCATCGGATGGTCACCCAGCCGCAACTCACCCTCTACGTCAGCTCAACCCTCCGCAAACCGTCGCGGACAATCCACGGCTACGAATACCACTTCGTCGCGGTCAAGCCGGAGCAGTTTTTCGGGCTCACGCAGGTCTGGATCACCAAACAGCAGGCCGTCATGGTCAGCGACCGGGAGCGAACCATCGCCGACGGTCTGCGACATCCACAGTACGCAGGTGGCGTCCCAGAGGTTGCCAAAGCACTTTGGATGAGCAGCAGTGAGATCAATATCCCCCGCCTGCTCGAATACACGCAGCGTTTCCAGTCTGGCGCGCTCGCCCGGCGGGTTGGATTCCTGTTGGAACTCTACAAAATGGCTTCGCCGGAGCAGCTTGCGCCACTGCGCACCGCACTCAGTTCAACCTATGACCGGCTCGACCCGACGCTCCCGAAAGTCGGCCCGTATCAGGCGCGCTGGCGTTTGCAGCTTAACATTGACTCCGAGGAACTTGAGGCGATTCGTCACACATGATCCCACAACGCAATCTCTCGCTGTTGTCAAACCGGCTCCATAAAGAACGCGGTGGCCGCCGCATTCCCGAATCCGTGTTGGAACGGGACTACTGTCTGGCATGGTTTCTGGCCGGATTGAGCCAGAGTCAGCTCGGCAAACTTCTCATCTTCAAAGGTGGCACCGCGCTCAAACGCTGCCACTTCGGCGACTACCGTTTCTCGGAAGATCTGGACTTCACCCTTGCCCGGGCTGCGGATTTCGCTGAAATCCGAGATGGACTGGAAGAGGTCTACCAGCACGTCGCCCAAGCATCCGGGATTCGTTTCGTCTTTGATCGGGAAGACCGGCAGAGCCATGTCAACAGCCACACTTTTTACCTCAGCTATCAAGGTCCGCTCCCGAATCCGAATACAGTCAAGGTGGACATCACCATCGCGGAGATCGTGCTCTTTCCCGTCGAGCAGAAGGAAATTTTGCGAGCCTACGAGGAGTTCAACGACATTCCCGAGGGCCGCGCAGTGGCCGTCTACAGCCTGAACGAAATCGCCACCGAGAAGGTAGTCGCCCTTGGAGACCGGGCACGGAATGAACCCCGTGACCTTTACGATCTCTGGTTCCTCACAGCCCACGCCGGAGTTGAACTCCAACCGCTGCTGCCCGTAATCGAAGAGAAGCTCCGTTTCCGCAACAAGGAGATTGCCGGCCTACAAGATCGAATCGTCGCCAAAGAAGCCCGTCTCAAAGCTCTATGGAATAGTCGGCTTGGCCATCAGATGGAGACCCTGCCTGAGTTCGACACGGCGTTTCGCGCTGTCCGCCGGGAGTTGCGTCAAGCAGAGATGCCATAAGGAACACCTTGTTTTGTGTGGCAGGCTTTTCCTCGTTCAGGAGAGAAATTGCTCGACCCAAAGCCTTCGTGGCGATGAAGTTGATCGTCGGGCGTGGCTGATATAAGCCCATCCCTGTGGATACATTCGCCATACGTTCGCCTTAGAATCGGAGTCATGGGCGGGGAGCGGTCATCCACAACGAGGCAGAGACTAGCGGGCACAATCTGCTGCAACTGCAAGTTGCCGCTGGACTCCGTCCCTTGGCAGGGTGGGGAACGGTACTGCGACAGGTGCGCTCCCCGGCACCGCGTCTACATGAAGTTTCACCGGGTTGGACCAGGCTGGCAGGTGTCATTCCTTGATGACGACCTGAAGACGGCCCTACCCCGGCAACTCAACTTTAAAGAGGATCGCAAGATCGTGGATATGGCCGAGCGTGGAGGAGCCAAGCTGATTCTCGAAGATCGCCAATCTTTAGAGCACGGCTTGCTGGCAGGGAGAGGTGCGGTCTGGCTGAATTTGACCCCAGAGCAGTACCGGAAGTTGAGGTAGAAATTAGCCGACGTGCGCAGTGCTTCCCGCGATCACATGGAACGCTCTTTCCAGCAGCGCCGCCAGGGAATCGTGAGAGATTGTCGTCACCTCAAGGCAGATGTGGACAGCTACAACCAGAATCAACATGAAGGGGAGGCCATCCAACTCATTCTGGATTTCTCGCCAGATATGGAAGAGTACGAGGCATTGAAGGCAATTGCTTGATGGCTTCGACGTCCACCTTCAGGGGAGGTGACCTGACCTGCAACAGGGAAAACGGCCAGGCTTGCGCAGACCGTACTTCTTGATCCGCTCCAAACGAAGCTCTTCTACGAGCTTCTGGATCTTCATCTCGGACAGAGTCAGCGCCTGCTGTGCGCGCATAAGCTGCGTGTCTTTTTCTGCCAACTGCTCCGTCAATTGCTCGAGGATCGCGGTCGCAACCGGGTCAAGCGCAATGGGCAAAGACGATTTGAAAGCAGGATTCATCCTGCGTCTATTATCTCAAATAAATATGTTGATATGTCATCGTATCGCCTGTATTCATGCGGTCTTTCGCAATATATCAGCAGTTTCTGTGACCGCTCTGCGATACCACTTGCGCTTCGTCGTCGCGGTCAGATCGATGCCTCCAATCAACAGCGCAAACTCTTCGCGCGTCAACTGTACGCGACCCTCTTCCGATGTCGGCCAATGCAATCGCCCTTGTTCCATGCGGCGCGCGCAAACCCACAGGCTGTTGCCATCGAAGAAGAGAATCTTCATGCGATCACGTCTGGAATTTGCAAACAAAAACAGATGGCCGCTCTGCGGATCCTGCTGCAGCCTGCCGACGACAAGCGCATAGAGACCGTTGAAGCCGAGCCGCATATCGGTTGCGCCAGTTGCCACATAGATGCGCGTCGCCGCGCCCAGACCCAGCATCGCGCTACGCCTGCTCGAGCACGGTGATCAGCCGTGTCAGCGAGGCCGCGTCGAAACCGGAAGGCACAGAGATGCGCCGCCCACCGACCAGCTCGACCTGTAATGCGGCGTGCTGCACGGTGTGCGTTGCAGACTTCTCGACAAACTCGACCCGCGCCAGCGCCACAGCGTTGTGAGCCAGGGGCCTGGACGCAACTGCATCCCGTTGGCGTGCCCGCTGGTCATACTTGTTGAACGTAGACAATGGCAGGCCCTGCTGACGGCAGAACTCCGACCGACTCAAACCACTTTGCACGTAAGCCTCGTCAGCAAAATCTGTGGGTAGTCTCTGGTTCGGGTAATCGTCCAAGCGTGTGATAGAGCGCGACTTCGATGC
>JBMFHB010000131.1:0-6121 GCA_049977045.1 Occallatibacter sp. | reverse complement strand
GCCGAGAGCACCCGCTTGCAGGCCAAGAGCAAGGACGAGGCCAGGCGACTGAAGAACATGCGTTGGCCGTTGCTGCGCAAGGGGAGCCGGGTGCGTGGCCGGGCCCGCAAGAAGCTCAACGCCCTGCTGGCCAGCAAACTGGCCACGGCCCGGGCATGGGAGTTGAAGGAAGCATTCCTGCATTTCTGGAAGTACAAATCGCCACTCTGGGCCGGGGCCTTTCTAGACGTCTGGTGCCAGCGGGCCATGCGCAGCCGCCTGGGACCGATGCAGAAAGTTGCTTGCATGCTACGCACCCATGAGGAACTGATGATGAACTGGTTCCGCGCCAAAGGGGAGATTTCCAGCGGCGTCGTGGAAGGCCTCAACAATAAAATTCGAGTGGTGACCAGACGATCGTATGGATTTCGTACCTACAAAGCCATGGAAATGGCCCTTTATCACACGCTGGGACGGCTCCCTGAACCCGAGTCCGCCCACAAATACTGCTGAGGAAGCACAATTCTGAACGAACGAGACCGGCCTCCACGCCTTCGGCGAGGAGGGATGATGATGTTGTTTTATCGGCCCTGCTGTCCTTGTTGCTGTTCCCAAGCCTGTTCTCAGTCTGGTAAGTTTTTGCCGAGCAGCCCTGGTAAATTCTTGGTGAGCGCCGAAGACACCACTGCCGGATTGCGGGATGAATCGGCGGACCGTTGTTCGTTTCTAAAAGTGGACTTTCTTCGATGGGAACCAGGTGAGCTGAATCTCCGTGATGGTCACCGTGTGGCCGCCAGCGGGGTAGGTGGGGGTCCCTGTGGGATAGATCGGCGCCTTCCAGTGCTCAAGGCTAAAGTTGCCGTTAATTTCGAAGTTCTTGCCAATGCGCTTCATCGCCTGGAAGTTGGCATCGTTCAGGGTGGTGCCGCCGGGGATGAAGTACGTGGCGGCTTTCTGGTTTCGCCAGCCCATCTGGAGTTGCTCGTCGCCGCTCAGATGATAGGTGAGCCAGGCCTGACCGCCCTTGTCTTCGCGCCCGATCCAGTCGCCGAAGAGCTGGCCCTGGTTGGTATAGCCCTGCCTTTGGATGGTTTCCCAGTACATGAAATGACCGTACTGGCTTGCAACGCCTGAACTGGACGGATCGGTTGAGGCGGCTTCAACACGCAGATCCAACTTGGGAACGCCAGGCAAATGGGAGAGATAGATGCCGGGCCGGTAGGCGGCGCGCCGCGGAGCGTCGGCGGGAGAGACGTCGTCATGCACTTCCGAGTCCGTATAAAGCGTGAGCCATTTACGGACAAAGGGCAGCCGGTAAGAAAAGTCGAAGGCCCCAAAGCGCGCTCCAGGGTCATTGCGCCCGTCTTTCTCTGTGGCAGAGACATTTTGTACGCTGAAAAAACTCTTCAGAAAGGTGTGCAGCGTGATAGGTTCGTGGCCCTGGCCGCCCCAGATCACGGTGCGCTCGAAGCCGAATTCAAGATTATCGGTGGGACGGAAGCTGATCTTCTCGAGGTGCACCCAGGGATCGCCGGGGTTGATCACATTCGGTAAATTGGGGTTGGCGCCGCCGGGATTCGCCGGATTCGGCATGTAGGTGTGCCCTCTGAGCGATCCGACCAGAAAGTCGTAGCGGAACGATCCAGTGATCCGGGAGAGCAGCGGGATGTAAAGCGGCTCGATGCGGTTGATGCGGAAGGAGTAGATGTTTTCCGCGTTGTTCGAGTAGGCCATGCCGCCGCCCAGCCCGGGCCCCAGCCACTCGTCCTGCTTGCCGAAAGAGATTTCATGGTTGAGAACGAGGGCGGAAAGATAAGCCTCAAGGAATCGGCCCTGCGTAACGGTCGCGATCGGCCCCATGGGAATGGTGGCCTGGTTGTAAGGAAGTCCTGTGGCAGCATTGAGGAAGGCCGTGCCATCAATCGTGCTGAGGGCCTGGGCCAGCGCCTGGGAGTAGCCGGCGGCCGAGGGCGCGCCCTGGAACTCGCCGCGCACATAAAGTGTGAACCGCCCGGCCGTAGCATAGCCGCTGGCGCCCGTGTAGTTGTTGGATCCGTTTTCGTAAGGACGTCCGTAGTCGTTGATGATGGTCGAGCCGAGATGGAAACTGTCGCGAAGCGGGGTACCGCTGATGCCGCGCGCCACGGAGTAGGCCGCCTCAATATGCAAGTTGCTCTGGTCCGTCAGGCATTGCATTCCCGCATCGTAATGCAGAAACCGGGCCAATGCGGCGTAGATGTCCTGCGCTTCGCCCGCAGTTGGGTCATCATTTTTATTTGCATCTTCTATCTGCGCCTCGACATTTTCCAGCATGTGACTCAAGCTGGAGCGCGTCCAAGGACGCATACCCAGATAAACATGATCGGCATAGCCCATCGAGTAAAGCCGCAGCACGGCCGGATAGACCCAGCTATCGACCGGGATGTACGGTGAACCCTGCGTGGAAGACCCACAAACGGCCGCCGGGCCGCTGGAATCGTGATCCAACTGCCCAGCGGCAGTCGGCGCGGCGGGCGGCTGGGCCGCGACTGGGGAGGCGGTCATCAGGAAAATTCCTGCCAACACCGCTGCGCAGTGGATAACAGGAGGCATGGCCAAACGTCTGCTTGCGTTCATATTTTCACGCTACCATTAGGCAAAACGCGCATATCGGAAAAGTTCCCTTTACATTTGTCAGAGACCTGACTATGTATCTTACCTCTGAAGAAATCCAGTGACTTTTGCAGGCCTTCCTTGAGTTGAACTTGAGGTTCCCACCCAAGCAGGGTGCGGGCCTTGGTGATGTCGGGGCAACGGCGGGTTGGGTCGTCCTGGGGCAAGGCTTCAAAGCGCAGTTCGCTCGCTGAGCCGGTGGCCTCCAATACGGCCTGCGCGCACTCGATGATGGTGAACTCGTTGGGGTTGCCGATGTTAACCGGGAGGTGTTCGCTTGAGCGAGCGAGGCGCACGATTCCCTTGATTAAGTCGTCGACGTAACAGAAGCTGCGGGTCTGTTTGCCGTCTCCATATACCGTCAACGGCTCGCCGCGTAAGGCTTGTATCATGAAGTTGGAGATCACACGGCCGTCGCTGGGGTGCAGACGGGGACCATAGGTGTTGAAGATGCGGGCTAGGTGCGTGTTCACGCCACGGGAACGGTGCCAGGCCATCACTAGCGCCTCGGCATAGCGCTTGGCCTCGTCATAGACTGACCGGGGACCGACTGGGTTTACGTTGCCCCAGTAGTCTTCAGTCTGTGGATGCTGGAGTGGGTCGCCGTAGCACTCCGAGGTGGAGGCGTGCAAATAGCCCGCGCCGTACTTGGACGCAATTTCAAGGGTGTTTTCGACGCCAGCGGAGCCTACCCGCAGGGTCTCGATGGCCAGGCGGAGATACTCAGGCGGGCTAGCAGGCGAGGCTAGGTTGAAGACGTAGTCCACTGGACCCGGATCGAAAGGCTGGCAGATGTCCCGCTCTTCAAACCGGAAGCGCGGCTCACTGCTGAGATGTGCGAGGTTCTCCTGGTTGCCGGTGCAGAGGTTATCGACGCCGACAACGGTGTGGCCCTCGCCCAGCAGGCGGTCGGTGAGATGAGAACCAAGAAATCCGGCAGCGCCGGTGACAAGTACGCGCATGGTCAAAGTCTATACTCCGAAGCTCAAAAACAGGCGGGCCGACCGCATCTCGCTGTAGGTCGGCTTCAATGCCGACTCCTACACAACCAATCTGCGCGGCTTCCCTTGCTGCGCCAGATGACTTGCCGGCCGGCCCACGCTCACATACGTGAAGCCATGGTCCAGCATATCTTGCAACTTGTAGAGATTTCTGCCGTCGATCACGATCGGAAAGCGGACCGCCTGGTTGAGCCGCACCAGGTCAATGTCGGCAAACTCCTTCCAGTCGGTCAGAATCAGAACCGCGTCGGCATCTTTGGCCGCCTCGTAAACATCCCCGGTATAATGGAGTTTCTCCGAAGGGGGCAGCACTGCTTTGGCGTTTTCCATTGCGGCCGGATCATAGGCCGCGACCGAGGCGCCCGCTTCCAGCAGCTTTCTGATGACGTTGATGGCCGGAGACTCGCGAATGTCGTCGGTATCGCCCTTGAAAGCTAGGCCCAACGCTGCCAACCGCTTGCCCCGCAGAGTCCACAGCGCCGAGAGTACCTTATTGAGGAAGATGTCCTTTTGGGTTTCGTTGATCTTGCGAATCTCCTGAAGAAGTTGAAAATCGACGCCCCGCTGTTGTGCCACCCAGTAAAACGCGGCCACGTCCTTGGGAAAGCAGGAGCCCCCGTAGCCCAGCCCGGCGTGCAGAAACTTGGGCCCAATGCGGCTGTCCATGCCGATGCCGGCGGCGATGTCCTCGATGTCCGCGTCCACGGCCTCGGCCAGGTTGGCCACGGCGTTGATGAAGGATATCTTCATCGCCAGAAACGCATTGGAAGCATGTTTGATAATTTCGGCGCTCTGCGCCGAAGTTACAAGCAGAGGAGCCGGATGAGAGGCGCTGCAAGCCCCTGGCAGGGAGTGGGGCTGGGCGTAATAGCTACCCCCGGTCAGCGGCTCATAGATGCGCCGGAGCAGTTCGGCGGAACGCTCGCTGTTTGACCCAACCACAATGCGGTCGGGATGCAGAAAATCGATAACAGCCGTGCCTTCGCGAAGAAACTCTGGATTGGAAACCACGTCGAAGCTTTTAGGGTCAACGCCATGACGGTGGAGCACACGGCGAATCCAATCGTTGGTATAAACCGGCACGGTGCTCTTTTCCACGATCAACTTGTAGCCGTTGATGGCGCGGGCAATCTCAGAGACCACGGCCTCGACATAGGAGAGGTCGGCGGCCCCGGTGTCGCCCTGGGGGGGCGTGCCTACAGCGATGAAGATGGCTTCGCAGCGCTCTACGGCCACACCTAGATCGGTTGTGAAGGTCACGCCGCTGCCCCGATGCTTAGCCAGAAGCTCGGGCAGGTGCTCTTCGAAGATGGGTACGCCGCCTTCACTGAGGGTTTTGATTCTGGCTTCATCATTGTCCACGCAGATGACCTGATGACCCATTTCAGCAAAGCACACTGCCGCAACAAGCCCCACGTATCCCGACCCGACCACACAAATGGAAACTGGATTTGACATGCGCTGGACGTACCTCATAAACAGGTTAGATTCTTCAGCAAAATATCCACCGCCTCCACAAGCGAGGAACACCGAAGATCGGCCAACTTTCCCTCAGCCTCACCGTCCTTTTCCCGGCCTTCGACGGTGCCTTCAATGAAAACCGTCTGCATTCCCAAGCGTCGGCCAAACTCGATGTCGGAAAGCGAATCGCCGATCATCACACTGGTGGCGGCGGAAATATCGGGGAATTCGGCAGCAGCTTTCTCGAACATTCCCGGCAACGGCTTGCGGCAGTTGCATTCCCCCTTGTTGTGAGGGCAGATGTAGAACGCGTCGACGCGTGCGCCATGGCTCGCCAGCATATCCTGCAGCCGTGAGTGGAGCCTGCACGTCGGCGGCAGTGTAGAGTTTCAATGCAATGCCACGCTGGTTGGAGACAACAACGACGCGCAGGCCTCTCCGGTTGAGTTGCGCTATACAGGCTGCGGAAAAACTCGGTAAGGGGTCAAAAAGCCTTCGGAATTGGTGATAGAAAACCGGCTCTATAGCAGAATTTGTGGGTGTGAACTGGCGGTGGAAGATGCCGCTGTGTGAAAAAGTCCAAGAGCGGGACTTTTCCACTGCGCTTGGAAATCCCGCAAGGGCGGCGGGATTCCCACTTCTCCCACCGCCCGGCGGCGGGTTGAATATTCGATTTGACCAGGATAAAGAAGAACCGCTGATCTCCGCCAGTACGGTTTAGTCTGCTGTTTGAGAAGACAGTGGCCAACCGGGCCGGGGAGAACAGCGATTCAACTTGAGGTTAAGACCATTCTGAACCGGGTGCAACGTTTTGTTGGGTTTGTCTATCAGGACGTGCGCATGTGCGTGAGCAAGGGGCAAGAGGAACAGATCGAGATCACGGTGGCGCCGCATGGCGGCATCCGCGGGCGTTGTTCGGTGTGCCAGCGGCCATCGCCGGGGTATGACCGGTTGCCGGTGCGGCGCTGGCGGCATATACCGTTGTGGGGGGTCCCCACATGGTATTGCTACGCGCAGCGGCGCGTGAA
>JBMFHB010000130.1:0-6128 GCA_049977045.1 Occallatibacter sp. | reverse complement strand
CGCTCATTGCGCTCAGGCAATTCGATGTTGCCCAGGTTTACTGGTCGCCTTACCAGAAACTTTCGGTGTTCGATGAGGGCAACAGCCAGTATGGCATCGACGTAAACAATGAAGGGTACATGACGATCGCAAATGCGACCCCATCCTATTTATCACGGAACCCATATCTCGAAAGTCAATATTTGAATAGCTCCTACGATAGCCCATTCCAGTTTGTGCGCCATGTGGGCCGCGTCCTCGTGGTTGGCTCGGGTGCGGGAAACGATGTGGCGGCAGCGTTGCGCCATGGAGCCGACCACGTTGACGCTGTCGAAATCGATCCCGTCGTCGCATCGATCGGAAGACGTCTTCACCCCGAGCATCCGTATAGCTCGCCAAAAGTTAGCTTCATCAACAACGACGCCCGAAACTTCATGCGGCAATGCAAGGGTAAGTACGACGTCATCATTTTCGCGCTTCTCGACTCGCACACTGAGTTCTCCGGCTACAGCAACATGCGTGTGGACAATTACGTCTACACGCGAGAGTCTCTTCAGGAAGCAAAGCAGTTGCTGACCGACGACGGAGTGCTGATGCTGAAATTCGAGGTCCGTCCACCCTGGACCTGGATCGGGCAGCGATTCTATTCGATGCTGACACAGGTCTTCAATCACGAGCCTGTTGCCTACCATGCCGGCACTCTCGGCATGTTTTCAAGCGCAACAGTTTTTCTGGAATCCAAATCTCCCGCGCTGTGGAAACGCGCTCAGGATCCGCCAAATTTGGCGTTCATTGCCGCAAGGCCTCCCAACTTTGAGCTCACAACCGTCGGCGCTCCCTGTAGCACAACGGACGACTGGCCCTACATCTATCATTACGGCCATTCGATCCCGCGCGCGTATTACTCTGTCTCGATTGTTGTGCTGCTCCTGGCGCTCTACCTGGTGGGTCCGCTGATCAGGCCGAAAGAGAGTTCGACATGGCAATTCTTCCTGCTCGGTGCGGGCTTCCTCCTGGTGGAGACGCAGTTGGTGAACCGGCTTGGCCTCTACTTTGGAACAACCTGGATTGTCAACTGCGTCGCATTGACTGGTATCCTGGTAGTATTGCTCGCGGCCAACCTCTGGGTCAGGCGCCATCGGCCTGAAAAGCTTCACCTCCACTACGTGGTTTTGTGCGGTATGTTGATTGTGGATTACGTGGTCCCATGGTATCGCATTCCCGGTTCAGGGATTCTGGTGGGAATCCTTATCTGTTTCGCCTACTGCGTTCCCATCTTTTTTGCTGGAATCATCTTCACAGAGAATTTTCGCCGTGCGGCAGGGAACAGTTGGGCCTTTGGCGCTAACATGCTTGGGGCGGTTGCAGGCGGCCTGGCTCAGAACCTTTCATTCATTTTCGGCATGAGGGCGCTGTTGCTGATCTCTGCTCTGGTTTATTGCCTAGCCGCGATCATTCAGAGAACGAGGACCAATCCAAGCACGCCTTTTGAATTGCCCGTCTGAGGTTCACTGGCGCAACTAATCTTCCGCAGTACGACAGAGGATGCTGTCCTCAGCGCCGCGGCTACTCGTAGTAAGTAGCCGTCGTCGTGTCCGTCTCCCAGATCGTGCAGTCTTTCACTCGCACGCGGCCGGCGGTCACATCCGCGAGATGCCGGTTGGTTTCGTCGTAGAAATACCGGGCCAGGTTTTCGGCCGAAGGATTCAAGACCGTGAACGGCTCCAGATCGTTCAGCATCTGGTGGTCAATCCGCTCGATCACCGGACGCAGCACCTGCTTGAGCAGCTTAAAGTCGAGCAACAGCCCCGCCGGGTCGAGTTCGGCCCCGGCCAGCGTCACGCGGACCTTGTAGTTGTGGCCGTGTGGGTTCTCGCACTTGCCTTTATAGTTACGAAGATAGTGGCCGGAGGAGAAATCTGCCTCCACGGTAACTTCAAACATCGCTTTTTCCGCTCGATCCTGCGCGGGCATCGGTGCCGCACTCATTCATTTTAAATCAAGGCTTCCCGGCTCCTTGTGTAGCGGTCAGGATAACCCCTTGTGGGACAGTGGATTACGGTCCACGGAAAGTGAGGCGATCTGGACCCGCGCTGAATGAAATGGATCCGTTGGCCAGGAAAATTCAGGCTCGCTTCGCAATTCTTTGATAAACTGGAGTTTCTGTGGTTGTTCGCAGGAATCACTCTAGAAAGTCCATCGCAGGAAGAATCATGTCCATCCATCCCGTAATGCAGCGCCTGGCTGACAAGCTCAAGCGCACCGATTTGCCGGCCTTTGTGCCCGGAGACCAGATTCGCGTGCAAGTCAAGATCAAAGAAGGCGATAAGGAAAGGCTGCAGGCCTTTGAAGGACTCGTCATCGCCGTCAACAAGGGCCCCCAGGGCACGTTTACCGTGCGCAAGATGAGCTTTGGCCAGGGCGTCGAGCGCATCTTCCCCTTCAATTCCAAGGTCGTCGACAAGGTTGAGATCGTCCGCAGCTACAAGGTGCGTCGCGCCAAGCTCTTCTACCTGCGCGGACTCCGCGGCAAGGCCGCTCGCCTCAAGGAGATCGATCGCGTAACCGGCAAGGTTCGCGTATAACTGTACGGCCGGATTCCAGAGATCGGGCGGTGGCGATCAGCCCCGCTCAGGCGGCGGAATCTTCGGCAGACAACCCGGGAGAAGACCGTAACCACGGCTTCGGCCGGGGTTGTTGTCTGAAGCGAAAGATAGCGCGCCATTGCACAGAGCCGGTAGCTCGGGGGCGTTGCCGCCTCAATTTCTCGAAATTCCTGAAACCTTGATCGCCGCATGGTGTCTAATGATTGCAGCACGCCTTCCCCGGCGAGGTCATCCATGCTTCTTGGCAAACCATCGGATATTTCTTCGTCCGAGATCACGCCTCGCGACGACTACTTTCGTTATCTCTCACGCCGCCGCTTCCTGAAGGGCATGGCCGCAACAGGCGCCGCGGTCCTTGGCGCGGATCGTCTGGCGCAGTTCGCCGTGCCGCAAGCCGTCCACGCGGAAACCACGCTGCAGACGGTCAAGAGCCCGCTGACCACGACAGGCGAGCAGCTCACCAGTTATTACGACATCACGCACTACAACAACTTCTATGAGTTTGGCGTGGACAAGAGCGACCCGGCCAAGAATGCAGGTGGCCTGCCAACGCGTCCGTGGACCGTCAAGGTCGAAGGTAAAGTCGCCAAGCCGCTCACCTTCGACATTGACGATCTGCTCAAGCTTCGCCCACTCGAAGACCGCGTCTATCGCCATCGCTGCGTCGAGGCGTGGAGCATGGTGATTCCCTGGGTTGGCTACTCGCTCTCGGAGTTCATCAAGCAGTGCAATCCGCTCCCCAGTGCCAAGTACGTGCAGTTCCTCTCTTACTTTGACCCCAAGGTTGAGAAGTGGTCTTACGAAGACGCCACCATCTACTGGCCTTACTCCGAGGGCCTGCGCATGGACGAAGCCATGAATCCGCTCACCCTCCTCACCTTCGGACTCTATGGTGAAACTCTGCCCAACCAGGATGGTGCGCCAGTGCGCATCGTTGTGCCGTGGAAGTATGGCTTCAAGTCGGCGAAATCCATCGTGAAGGTGCGATTCCTGTCGAAGCAGCCGCGCACTACGTGGAACGATCAGGCTCCCAACGAGTACGGTTTCTACGCCAACGTCAATCCCAACGTCGACCACCCGCGCTGGAGCCAGAAGACGGAGCGCCGCATCGGGCAGCCCTTCTACGCGCAGCGCCGCACGACGCTGATGTTCAACGGCTACTCCGATCAGGTGGCTTACCTGTATAAAGGAATGGACCTGCGGAGAGATTTCTGAAGCGCAGTCAGTGAGGTTGGCGGACTCAACGGCGTTACTAATCCGGCCCTTATCAGCCTGTGGTGAAAGACGGGTTTTGAAAGGGCAGGAACAACCCTGACTCCGCCAACTCCGTTTGCACCGTTCATGCCGCTACCCTGCAAACCATGAATCGCACGAATCTCGTTCTTCTCAAAACGCTCGTCTGGATCGGATGCCTCACACCGCTTTTGCTTCTTGTCTGGCGGGCGGTAAATAACTCGCTCGGTCCCGATCCAACAGCCGAAATCGCCTCCGTCACGGGATTGACGGCCATCTGGCTCCTCGCAGCCACGCTCGCCGTCTCGCCCCTTCGCGCGCTCTCGCCGCGCCTGAGCTGGCTCGTCAAGTTCCGCCGCCTGCTTGGACTCCTCATGTTCTTTTACGCCTCGGTCCATATGCTCACGTGGCTGGGTCTTTACGCGGGCTTTGACCCCGGCACGATTGAGGCGGACATCGAGAAGCGGCGCTTCATCTTCATGGGTGTCGCGACGTACCTGCTTGTCCTTCCGCTCGCCGCCACGTCGACCACGTGGTCGATTCGCAAACTTGGCGGCAAGAACTGGAACCGCCTGCACATGCTGATTTATCTGGCCGCATTGACCGCCGTGGCGCACTATTGGTGGAAGGTGAAGACAGGCGTCATCACGCCCGCCCCGCTGACGCTGGTTCTCGCAATCCTTCTGGGAGCGAGGCCGATCCTGGCATGGAATCGCCGACGCAAAGCGCGTAAAGCCGCTGCTCGAGTTTAGCTGCTCGTGCGAACTCGCAGGCTTGGGAACTTGCGTAATAAAGCGCGCTGACTCACTGCCTCAGGCGAACAACCCCCTCTGCGCTATGGGCGCATAGCTTTTGCGGTGCAGCGGCGTTGGGCCAAGCCGTCCGATCGCATTGAGATGCTCGGCCGAGCAGTACCCTTTGTGCCGCGCCAGTCCATAGCCGGGATAGACGGCATCGAACTCGACCAGCAGACGATCGCGATGTACCTTGGCCAGTACGCTTGCGGCCGCGATCGAAAGGCTGCGCGCATCGCCTTTGACCACCGCCTGCTGAGCGCACGGCCAATCAATCGTATCGCGTCCGTCGATCAGCAAATAGTCAGGTGCAAGGGCAAGCTGTTCCACGGCCAAGCGCATGGCCAGCAGCGAGGCGCGGCGAATGTTGATGCGATCGATGGTCTCCGCATCGACGGCTGCGATGGCCCACGCCTCGGCCAGGCCGCGAATCTCCGCGTCGAAGGCTTCGCGCTGCCTTGCCGTCAGTTGCTTCGAATCCGTCAGGCCAGCAAGGCGGCAGCTAAGTGGAAGGATGACGGCGGCGGCAACCACAGGCCCAAAGATCGGCCCGCGGCCCACCTCATCAAGGCCGGCGATGCGTACTGCACCCTGCCGTCGCGCGGCGCTTTCGAGCGCCCATCCGCACTTCGTAACGCGAGTCATGCTGACAGTATAGGGAGCGTAAGCAAATCTGGGGGGTGGAAAAATGGCCGGACTCACGGAGCAGCAGGCAGCAGATAGCGTGAAGTGGCGATCTGCTGCGGCGAAAATGGCTATCGCGTCCAAATCGAGTCTGACTTCAACCGCTTTATCCTTGTGACGTTACTTCTTTCGTCGGTCGTCACGCCGGAAAGCAGCGTTACTTCCGAAATTTGCGTGGCGGCATCCGGCTCAAGCGCCACGGAGCCGTTTGTGCGATCCAAGGTATAGAAAAGACGCAGCGGACTTATCGATGAGAAGGATTGATTCTGCCCCGCAACATACTGCTCGCTGTTGATCTTAGTCAGAATGGAGTTACCATCTCAAGCCGTCTGTGGGTCCGGGGTTGCGCAAACGCCACGAGGGCGTGCCTGAATTAGAGAACGGCCGATCATGCGCCTGTTTGGAAAGAGACTTGACAGAGTATCCCGGCGAAGTACAATCTTATCCTTGGCACACACGATTGTGCAAAGGGTTTGCAGCAGGGAGCGTTCGATTCGGAACCATTTTTGCCTTGCGAAACAGAGCCTGAGAGACCAAGCATTCCGCCCAGCTGTAACTGAAGTCACAGAAGCCGGATGGCGCTTGCGGTCTGGGCAAAGGTGGGAAGCGGCTACAGTGTATAGAGCAGACGCGCAGGAGGATTTAGTTGCCGGCGCAACACAAAAGAGCCAATCGCAACTTTTCATGATGTTCACCTTCGGGATTTTTGGCAGGGACGGCAGGCGGAGTGGAGTTGCGGGCAGGGTTGAAGAGCAGTCTGGAAATGAGAACAGATCCGTGCGGATTTCGCATGAGGTAAAAGTATGTTTGATGGCGTTCGATGCGCAGGCCG
>JBMFHB010000129.1:0-6366 GCA_049977045.1 Occallatibacter sp. | reverse complement strand
CGAACACCACGCCAATGGCAACCTCGGTAGACAGGCTTTCCTTTTTCTGCAATTGCCAGATCAGCAGGGTTCCGAGAAAGAGCGTGACTCCCCCTCCGAGCAGAGGATTGAAATGCAGCAGGAATGCCAAGCCCAGGCCTGGCAGCGCGACGTGAGAGATGACATCGGCGGCAAGGATCATGCGCTTCATTAACGCGAAGCTTCCAACCAGGCCAGCCGCCACGGCGAACAACAGCGCGAGGATGATGCCATAGACCGTTCCCGCCTCATTCATGCTCTTCCCCCCTGGCTTGATGGCTCCGTATCTATGCCATGCCGATGCAGGTAGTACTTCGGCGGTGCAGCGTACATGGCCTCAAGTGCCGCGGGGGTCAATACTTCTCTCGGGGGACCGAAACAGACCATGTCTTTGCTCAAACACAAGACTTTATTCGCAGCCCGATAAACAATACTGAGGTCGTGCGAGACGAGCAGCACCGTGAGATGCTGCTCCCGCTGCAATCGCTCCACGACGTCGTAAATTCGTTCCTCTGCAAGTTCATCGAGACTCGCGGTCGGCTCATCGAACAGCAACACATTGGGTTCGCCGAGCAATGCAAATGCGATCAGAGCTTTCTGGAGCTGTCCACCAGAGATGGTTCCGATGCTGGCGTCCAAAACTTCGGGCGTTAAATCAACCGTGGCAGCCACAGCTTCTATGCTCCTGGAATGCAGCTTCAGAACATGAGCCTTCGCCGCCAGCAGATCATGCACGCGAATGGGCATTTGGCGGTCCGCTGCTACTTTCTGGGGAACGTAGCCGAGTCGTGCGCCGGGCGACCAGCGAATCTCACCTTCGTAGGGCAGCAAACCAAGCAGCGCCTTCAGCAGAACGGTTTTGCCCGCGCCGTTCGGTCCAATGATCGCAAGGTTGTCCCCGGCATCCACTTCGAAGTTAAGATTCTGGATGACACTGCGACTACCGAAGTGGATGTTCAGCGCGCGCACTGACAGGATGCTGCCCATTGTCATCTTGCTTCCATCCCTTTTTCCACTGCATTCGACACATGCACTTCCAGCATCTCGGCATCTTCCAGCACCCTGGCCCTTACCTTGTCCCACACATTGCGGATGTCCGCCGCGCTGCCATCGCGGCGAGTCTCTACGGCAGTCTTCCGCTGCACCTGCGCCTCGGTGACGGCGCGGTCGTAACGAACCCTGCCTGCAAAACCAAAGCCCCGATCAAGGACCCTTGCTTCGATATCGGCGGCCATCGCGGGATTCAAATCCCACTTGTTAATGCACACCATGGCCGGTATTCCGAAGTGCAACGCCAGATCGGTGACGCGCTCCAGGTCATGCAGTCCGCTGAGCGTCGGTTCGGTAACCACCAGAATCAGATCGGCACCCGTAATCGAGGCGATGACTGGGCAGCCGATGCCAGGCGAGCCGTCAATGAGCACGAGGTCCAAGCCGCGTTCTTCTGCAATTTGCCTGGCCGCCGATCTGACCAGGCTCACAAGCTTGCCCGAGTTTTCCTCGGCAACCCCGAGCCTGGCGTGGATCATCGGGCCAAAGCGAGTTTCGGAGATAAACCATTCGCCGTTCACAGCAGGAAGAAACTCGACAGCATCCTCGGGACAAAACCAGACGCACACGCCACAACCTTCACACGCGATCGGGTCTACGCGAAAGGTCTTGCTGCCGCTACCATCGCATGCGTCATCGATGCTGATCGCGCCAAACCGGCACAGCTCTTCGCATTTGCCGCAGGCCGTACACTGGTCTGCCTTGATTCGCGCGCGTTTGCCGCCTGTAAATGGTTCATGGCGAACCACGTGCGGATCTGTAAGCAAGTGCAGGTCGGCGGCATCCACATCGCAATCCGCCAGAACGGAACTGCGCGACAAAGCCGCAAAGCAGGCCACCAGAGAGGTCTTGCCCGTCCCTCCCTTGCCGCTGACGACAGCAATCTGCTGCACGCGAGGAGTTTTCACTGTGCGAATGGTGAGAAGTTCGCTCATCGAGCAGCCTCCAGCGTTCCGTTTGAAGGCGTGGCCCTATCAACTGCCCACAACTGAGCCAGCAATTCTTCGAGACGCCTGCTAAACTCCGGCACCTCTTCGCACGCCAGCAGTCCCTTGGAGTAGGCCTCGGCCACCCGGCGATCGTCTGGAATCTCTGCCAGAATCTCGATGCCTTCGCGGCGGCAATACTCCTGCACCTTCCGGTCGCCGATACCGGCGCGATTGATTAGTACTGCGAAGGGCAGCTTCATGGCTCGGACCATCTCGACAGCAAGCGTCAAATCGTTCAATCCGAAGGGAGTCGGCTCTGTAACCAAAAGCACCATGTCGGCGCCCCGCACGCCTTCGATCACAGGGCACGACGTACCCGGCGGACAATCGACGATCTGCAACTCCGCCATCGTGGATTCGGCTTTGACTTGGCGGATGAGCGGCGTACTCATTGCTTCGCCGATGTTGAGTACGCCTTGTACGAAGTGGATCGGCCCGGCCATGCCCGCTTCGACCTTGCCGGTTTCACGCAAACTCTCCGTGATTGCGCCCGGGCGACAGACCAGCGTGCAGCCGCCACAGGCATGGCAAAGCTCCGGATAGACCAGCACCTTGTCGCCGACACAAACAATGGCGCTGTACTGGCAGATCTCTCCGCAAAGGCCGCAGTGCACGCACTTCTGGTCGTCGACGATCGGGTGCAGTTGCCCAATGGCTCGCATAACTGTCATATGCGGCTTGAGGAAAAGGTGCCCGTTCGGTTCTTCGACGTCGCAGTCGATGTAGGCGACGCTACGCCCGTTCCGCGCAGCGATCCAAGCCAGGTTGGTCGCGATTGTCGTCTTACCCGTTCCGCCTTTGCCGCTGGCAACAGCAATCCTCATAAGCTTTCCTTTGACTCCCCGCTGCGCCGGTCATCCGACTGGCGAGTCGCTTACTGTTGTGTTACCGAACTACAAGGGCAGTCAATCTGTTCGCCGCGGCCCCCGTGACCAACTTGGGATCCCCTGGCGATCCCGCAGAGTCAGGACTTTACCGTCCTTCTTAATCTCCCGCGCCACAATTGCGTCAGCGCCGTCAAACTTTACCTTCGAGCCGGTGACTTCGATCTGATCTCCCGCCAAGAATGTGAATCGGCTCGCTGCGACATAAGCAGTCGGACCGACACGCACGTCGTACGTTTGCCCATTAGCACGCAGCGTAAGATGGGTGCCGGTCCTGCCCTGCTCGCCGATCTCTGTTACCTTCTCTACCGTGCCTTTGACAGTTGTTTCTGTGTTCGGGTCATACAATCGTCGAGCGCTGCTACCCATTTGGGCAAGTGCCGAAGCGGCCAAACAAACGGCCAGCAGCATGGCGATGATTCGCAAGCTTTGCACAATTTTCATTTGAGTCCTCCGTTTCCTGGTCCTATTCCGCTTCTTGTTTCGCGCCGCTGGATTCAGTACATTGTCTGCAGGTCATCTGGGGAATGGGAGCGGCGCATTTTGGATCACGTATTTTCGCTCAAGACCGGCCAGGATAGACCGGCCTTTCTCTGTGATTGCGATCCTGTCTCCCGCGCGACAGTGGACGGCTACCTCCGCATTCTGCAACGCGTCAATCCAATCCATGAAAGTCGAGCCGTCGTACAGCTCTGGATAGATGCGAGCGAAGTCGTTATAAAGCTTTGTCATTCGCGCCTCTGAAACTCCGCTGGTCCCCGCCGAGCTGAGCAATGCGAGCGCGGGTAATTGCGTTTCCCAAAGCAACTCCTCATCGAAATTTTCCCTATCGTTGGGAGCGGCGTAGGTGAGACTAACGCCAGCACGCAGCGGCTTGGGGAAGCTCTTCCAGGCCCGGATAAAGCCAATCCAGGACAATCGCGCGACGTAGAACATGTACCCCGAAACCAACAAACTAAATACGCCGAGCGACATGCAATTCATTTCATACCCTTTCCTGAGAGCCCAACGGTCGGCACGTCAGCCTCCGATGCCGTGCCGATCAAGCAACGCGCCCCAAGCCGCACACCTATTCCGGCTTCTGTCTGGTTTCAAGTTCCTCAATCCTCTTTTGCATTTGGTTAAGAGACTTCTGTAACGATTCTGTCTGGCCTTTCAGAGCGGCGATTTGCCGCTCATCGGCCGCTGGGGCAAATGGAACCGGGGCTGCCGCATTCGGCGCCTCGGACGCGCGCTGCCAACCGCGTGGGCCAGTGGCATTGAACCGATGCCGCCAACCGCGACCGAATCCACCCCGGCCTCCTCTGCCCATTCCAGGGCTTGGGCTTGAATTCAAGTTTCCCGGCACGACAGACCCGGCGCAAAGGCCGGCTCCTCGCCCAGTCCTGGGACCTTGTCCCAGGGGACCTGTTTTGTCTCCATACGGCATATGAATTTCTCCTTGTACAACGAATGTGAACTACTGCTGATTTGAACTACTACTGGCCTCGCGTCATCGGCTGGCCGCATTTTGGGCACAGCATTTGCAGGCAGGGCTGACCGGCCGCGTGTGCCACCTTCTCCCCACACTTTGCGCAGACACAAAAACCGCCGGGCCCTGCGACAGCAGGTCCACCCGTCCTTTCTGCGCCTCCTGCGCCTTGCCCTCTAACTCGCGCACGCCGACCGCCCCCGCGGCCGGCACCGATTCCAAATCCTCCTGGCATCTTGTTTTCTCCTTTTTCTGACGGTAGCGGCTCAGCTGGAATTCCGCCTGAGCAATGCAAGGCACTGCCTCTACGGCGCCATCTCTGGCAACCGGGCATTACGAATACCCGACTCCGGAGTGTGCCGTTCAGATAAGCGGCCAATACGTCGTCGACCATCCCGCAGGCAAAGGCGATCACCTGCACGCCGGCGGCATTCAATCCGCTCTGCAACGGTGCGGAAATCGCACCGCAGATGAGAATCCCGGCTCCGAAGCTTAAAAACTCGGTCATGCGAGTGGATGGGTTCGTTCCAAGGAGCCGCCGCTCTTCGCGCCGTATCTCCCGGCCGTTCTCGATATCGATCAACAGCAGATTGCCTGCGACATCGAACACCGGAGAGACGCGGCCTTGCCACTGTGGAATTGCGATTCTCATCACACCCGGATGATGCACCCAATGCGCCAAAACTCTATCTTGCTGTAACAATAGGAGGTTGAAGAGCAGGGATGTCGAATAGTCGTGCATACTGCAATAGTGGAAATCGACATCTCTTGCATATTGCAACTGCCGAACCTACACTGAATGTGGGCGACACATGAACGATCCGATTCTTGATTCGATCAATGAAGGCGTCTTTACCGTCGACCACGACTGGCGGATCTCGGCATTCAATCATGCCGCCGAGCGGATTACCGGAGTACGCAAGCAGGACGCCCTGGGCCGGCAGTGTTGCGACGTGTTCCGGGCAAGCATTTGTGAAGGGTCATGCGCATTGCGGCGCACCTTGTCGAGTGGCAAGCCGGTGGTCGGCGCAACCGCCAATATCATCAACGCAAGCGGGAAAAAGATTCCCATTCGCATCTCCACGGCCTTGCTGCGCGACCAGGACGGCGCGATCATCGGTGGCGTTGAAACCTTTCAGGACCTCAGCCACGTTGAGCAACTACGCAAGGAATTGGAAGCAAGGTACACGTTTGAAGATATTGTCGGCCGGAGTCCGGCCATGCGGAGTCTGTTCGACATCGTGCCGCAGATTGCCGCCAGCCCCAGCACGGTCTTGATCGAGGGAGAAAGCGGCACTGGGAAAGAATTGTTTGCGCGCGCCATTCACAACCTCTCCCCACGCAGCAAGAAGCGATTTGTCGCGGTAAACTGCGCGGCCTTGCCGGATGCATTGCTCGAATCGGAACTCTTTGGCTACAAAGCCGGTGCGTTTACCGATGCGCGAAAGGACAAGCCGGGGCGTTTCGCGTTGGCCGATGGGGGCACAATCTTTCTCGACGAGATCGGCGATGTTTCCCAAGCCATGCAGGTCCGTTTGCTGCGAGTGTTGCAGGAGCGGTGCGTTGAGCCGCTGGGGTCGACCGAGTCGATCAAGGTCAATGTCCGGGTGGTGGCGGCCACCAACAAAGACCTGGCCCAACTGGTACGCGAAGGAAAATTCCGCGAAGATCTTTTTTACCGCATTCGAGTGATCTACCTTAAAATCCCCCCTTTGCGAGAGCGGCGAGAAGACATTCCTTCCCTGGTGGATCATCTGGTTGCCAAATTCAACCATCTCCAGGAAAAGAACATCGCCAGCGTCTCCCAGGAAGTGCTGGATCGCCTGATGGATCACCACTATCCCGGGAACGTACGGGAGTTGGAGAACATCATCGAACAGGCATTTGTGCTGTGCCGCGGCGAGTTGATCGAGCCACAGCACCTGCCCATCGAGCTTCGTCCACCCGCATCAGC
>JBMFHB010000128.1:0-6402 GCA_049977045.1 Occallatibacter sp. | reverse complement strand
GGTGCGGGAGATGGAGAAACGGCTGCGTGCCGCCTTCGGAACCACCGGCGACAACCCTCACGCCGTCACGCTGCCGGATGCCATGGCCGCGCTTGGCCGCTTGTGCCTGTTGAATTACCAGGCAGCCAAGAGTGGAGAAGTTGTCACCAAGCTTCCCCATCCCAATGACGTCCAAAGGAAGATTCTGCAAGCGTTGCATGTCAGCCTACCCAGATTGTAGGCAGACACCCTCAACACTGCGGATTGGAGCATCTCGAACCCCTTCAATCACTTGCAAGCCGATTTCCGCTCTTTTCAAAAAGGAAGTTCCGCCGGGGGAACGCGCCGGACCAGGACTGGGCATCGATTCACGCCAGCGCGGCCCTGCGGAATGGTATAAGGGATGAGGAAACGGGGGGTGCTGGGTGCAACCGCATTCCAGCGCCGCGGAGGAACGAATGGCCTACGATCTGGCGATCGTGCTGCCCACCTTCAACGAAAGCGCGAATGTGGCGCCGATGATCGACCGGCTGGAGCGCGCGCTCGCGGGCGTTCGCTACGAGGTCATCTTTGTCGACGACGACTCGCCCGACGGCACCGCGGACCTGGTGCGCCGCCTCGAGCGCGACCACCCCAACCTGCGCGTCATCCATCGCATCGGACGCCGCGGACTGGCCTCGGCCACGATCGAGGGCATTCTGGCCGCGGCCGCGCCCGTCGTCGCCGTGATGGACGCCGACCTGCAGCACGACGAGAGCATCCTCCCCGAGATGCTGCGCCGCATCCACGGCGACAACCTCGATCTGGTCGTGGGATCGCGCAACATCCAGGGCGGCAGCATGGGACAGTTCGCCGCCTGGCGCGTCAAGCTCAGCCAGCTCGGCCGGCGCTTGAGCCTCATCGGCGCCGAACACCAGCTCAGCGATCCCATGAGCGGCTTCTTCATGGTGCGCGTCGACTCCTTCGATCGCTTCGCCCACCGCCTCTCCGCCATCGGCTTCAAGATCCTGCTCGACATCGTGCTCTCCGCCGGGCCCGAACTGCGCATCGGCGAGCTGCCCTACCGCTTCCGCCTCCGCGAACACGGCGAAAGCAAGCTCGACATGATGGTCGGCCTCGAATACTTCGAGCTGCTCGTCGACAAGCACCTCGGTAGCCTGGTGAACCTGCGCTTCATCCTCTTCGCGCTGGTCGGCGCCTTCGGCGTGGGCCTTCACCTGCTCATCCTCAGCGCCCTGCTGCGCGCCGGCAACCTCGGCTTCGCCAAAGCCCAGACCTTCGCCACGTTCATGGTGATGGTCTGCAACTTCGTTCTGAACAACACCGTCACCTATCGCGACCGCCGCCTGCGCGGCTGGAGCTTCCTGCGCGGCCTCGTCACCTTCTGCCTGGCCTGCGGCCTGGGCGTGGTGGCCAACGTCGCCATCGCCAGCGATGTCTTTCATCGCGGCCTGCCCTGGTGGCTGGCCGCGCTCATCGGCCTCATGTTCTCCGCGGTGTGGAACTTCGCCGTCACCTCGATGACCACCTGGCGGCAGCAGCGGCGATCGAGCGAACAGCGCGCCCGGCGGCGCATCGAGGCCGCGGCAAAACTGGCCTCGCCCCGCGGCGGCAACGGCCTTCCGGCAAAAAGCGCCTGAGAGAAAAGCACAACCCGTCGCAATCCGCTGGCGAAGGCGCGCCCCGCCTTACTCCATCAGAAACGCCAGCGATTGCAGCGTCGTAATCTCGAACGGCTTCCGGCAGCGGACGTTGGCGCACTGCAGCTTGTCGTCGCGCCGCACCATGTACGATTGCGCCTTGGCGAAGCGGGCGCGGTCGCGCTCGCCGGCCCCGCGTGGTATCTGCGCGCGCTTCCTGCGCACCACCCATGTCACTTTGTACTCGGCCGTCTGCCCGCACTTGGGGCAGGTCAAACTGTGCGTGCGCTGCTCCACCGTCTCGTTGAAAAACTCTCGCTCTTCCATGCCCCTCCGACCCTTCCGCCTGCCACCGCGGCGTCCCCCTGCCGCCGGCCATGGGAGCCGGCTCAGGTACTTCCGCCGAGAGCGAATCTATTCCATACTCGTTCTTGCCATGGCGAAACGCAAGCCAGCCCGGTTTTCCGCGGCCAAAGCCGTCAAGGCCAACGCACGCGAGCGCGTCGGTCAGCCCAAACCCTCGCGCGCCCTCGCCGATACCCCGCGCACCGGCCGCCAGGCCAAACACAAACCCAAACTCCAGGACCTGCTGCGCGACGACCCTTAACCGCCTGCGGCGAAAGTCGCATTCGGGCGTAAGACGCGTGTAAGACGGCGCAAGACTGTAAGATGCGATGAAAGACGCCACCGTGGTGGCGCGATCCCATGTCTTACGCCGCCTTGCGCTTGTCTTGCGGACGTAAGAGCAGGGATCGGCACCGGCGGGTGCCCCCGGTCCCCGGCCTTTGGGGACCGGGGATGACGGACGGCCTGATGCTCTTGCGCACGCGATCAGTGCTGCACGCTGTAGGGGCCCGGCAGAACGGGCGCTTCCGGCGCCTGCCTGGGCGCGGACCCCGATTCGGCCGCGGTGCGTTTGGAGTAGATACGGAACTCGACGGTCACATCGACGACCACGGGAACGGTTTTGCCGTCCTTGATGGCCGGCGCGAAGACCGCCCTTTGGATGGTGGCGACTGCGTTTTCGTCGAGGCCCAGGCCGATGGGCCGCTCAACGGCGATCTCCCGTGGTTTGCCGTCGGCGCCGACTACCACGCGATACTCCGCCGGACCGGCTACGCCGTGGTCCTGCGCGAACTGGTTCGAGGCCGGTTCGGAAACCGCGAGAATTCGCGCCTTTTGGTCGACGGCGCTCAGGCGCAGCACGCCGGGATCGTCGGGCCAGGAGGCGGCCTTTCCAAAGGCGTTCTGATGGTAGGGCTTCCAGTAGCCGGGCATCGCGGCCATCGCGCGCTCATCCAGCCCCTGCGCAAAGACGTTGCCGATCGCGGTCTTGAGAACCTGGTCGGCGTGGGCCTGCGATTGGGTCATCGCGGCTCTTTTCCTGCCAGGGAGTTCTTCGGCCTGCGGGTTGGTGGCGGCCTCTGTTCCAGCCGCGCCCGACTGGCCCGATTCCGCGCCTGCTGCCGCGGCCGACGCACCCTTTTTCCTGCCTTTGATTTTTTTCGGCTGCACCACGCGCTCGCGTGCGATGGTGATGTGCACCGCTTTCTTTTTGGGCGTGATGTTGATCCGCTCCACGTTCATGGCCGGATCTTCGCTCGCCAGAGCGTCGAGAAAGTGCAGGCCGTAGCGTGTGCCTTCGAGTTCCAGCTTGCGCTTGAGCAGATGCACCTTGTTGATGCGGATGTCGCACACGGTGAACGATCCCCGCGGCGATTGGCCGATTAGCGCGCCGTGTTCATCGAAGGCCAGCGTGTTGTCGAGATAGTCTCCGCGCAGGAAAAGATCCTTGCCCACGAGTTCGCGCCGCAGTTCGTCCTCCGCGATGCCGGTGGAAACCGAAGATTGCGTGGTGGCGAGGGACGCCGCCGGAGCCGGGCTTGCCTGATGCGACGGCGAAGACGGCCCTGCCGGTTGCTGCGCGCGCACTTCCAGCGCGGCCGGCGTGAGCAGCAGCGCTGCTGCTCCCAGGATTGACAACACTGCGGACCGCACTGCGGACCGCGTTATGGATGTTGCCAATGACCAAAGATAAGAACGAACCCTGAGCACAAGCATGGGAGCCTATGAACGTCACTCTAGCAGGAATTTCCGCTCTGCTGCTATGAGAAAGATGACGAGAGTAACAACCGGCGCGGAATACGATTCGACTATCGCCTGAGCCGCCACAGAATGCGCCGGAAAAGTCCCAGAATCCGGCGTGCGTCGCCGCGCGTGAGCACTAGACGGCGCAAAAGCAGATCGAGATCGTGACGATTCGCCCTCTGCATGGCCGCGGGAGAATAATCCGCGGCCTGCATGGTCTCGGCGATCACCTCGGCCAGAAGATCGAGGTCGCGCATCGATGCGGGCGCCAACGCGGATTCATCCGGATCTGCGTGCATGAGCCGCGCGGCGCTCTTTTCGTTCCCGCCAGCGCCCGGGCTGGCGCCGCGCTCCGCCGCCAGCTCGTAGAGACACACGGCGACTGCCTGGCCGAGGTTTATCGAAGGCTGGCGGGGATCGGTGGGAATCTCGACCAGCAGGTGGCATAGGGCAAGATTCTTGCGGGTGAGGCCGTGTTTCTCCGGCCCGAAGACAAGAGCCACCCCTCCGCCACGTTCCAATTCCTGATCGATTCGCGGTCTCAGACGGGGAAGCGCCAGTGCTGGCTGTTCCGGCCGGCGATGCGCAAGAGTCCCGGTACCGATGACCAGGGTGCACTCCGTGACAGCTTCCTGCAAAGACTCCGTTCTCCTGGCGTTTTTCAAAAGCTCCTCGGCCCCGACTGCCGACTTTGCCTCGTGCCAGTGCGGCTCGTAAGGCGCAACAACCGAGAGCCGGGAGAAGCCGAAGTTCGTCATGGCCCGCGCCGCGGCGCCTATATTGAGAGGGTTGCGCGGGGAGACGAGGACGACTTCGATGTGATCGCGTTGGGCTTCGGTGAGCAAGGCATGATTGTAGCCGAAAATCGAACCCGCCGAGACGCAGCAATCTCCGGCCCAGCGGCTGGAACTTGTCCCGTATTCCATCATTCCCCTCTGCCTTTGCTGGCAACTCTGGGCGGAATGTTCTAGCCTCAGTATGTGTTCCTTTCCAATCCAGCCGCAAACGCGTTGAATGAACTCAGCCATGCGCCCATCGTGCGTTTTTCGTTGCTGGCGTTCAGTTCAATCTTCTTTCTGGTCGATCCATTTGCGGCCATTCCGTCGTTCCTGGCGATCACGCAGAGCGCCGATTCCGCGCGCCGCAAACGCATGGCGCGCAAGGGCGCCATCACCTGCTTCATCGTGCTCACGACCTTTGCTGTCGCCGGGCAGCTCATCTTCCGCATGTTCGGCATCACGCTTCCGGCTTTTGAGATAGCCGGCGGGTTGATTCTGCTGCTCATCGGGTTGGACATGCTGGAGGCGCGCCGATCGCCGACACAGGAAACCTCGGGCGACACCGAGGAAGCTGCAAACAAAGAAGATGCGGGAATTGTACCCCTCGGAATTCCCATGCTCGCCGGGCCGGGCGCCATCTCTTCGGTGATGGTGCTGGTCGGCCAGGTGCCGTCCATGTTGGGCTGGCAGATGGGCGCGATTCTCGGATCCATCGTGATTACCTGCGCTGTGGCCTACTTCGTGCTGGCTGCGGCCGGCCGCGTGCGCCAGATGATGGGCGAAACCGGCATCCGTATCCTGGTGCGCATCATGGGCTTGCTGCTGGTGGCTCTGGCTATGCAGTATTTCGTGAACGGACTCACCGACCTGGGCATCATCTCCCGCTCGTAGACCATCTGGTCCCATCCGACCCAGGGGCCGCCTTGCACATCGAGTCATCCCTGACGCGCTGAAGCAGCATGGCTACCTACCTGTCCAAGTACAGACTGATTCTGGCGGAGGAAATCATGAAGATTCGGGGCTCTCGCGGGCGGCCGCGGCGACGATTTCCCACAGGAAGGGCGCGGTTTCCACAGGGGCGTCACGCGATATTGTGAAGGAGTGGGAAAGAAAAATCTCCAGTTGTTGCAAACAAATGGGTTATAAGAGTCAAAACGTTTGCATACCTGTCGGCCCTGTGCTACTCTAGAAAAGTTGCAAGTGAGCAGTGGATCTTTCCGGTGGCCTGATGGCCTGCCTGATTCAACGAAGCAGGAGTTGAATCGAGGAAGATGGAAAGCTGGTTCGTTGGGTTAGTCGAGGCTGGTTGAAACCCCTCTGATGGCCCCTGTAGGGAAATCCCCCTGGAGAGAACAAGCCATTGCACGACCCGGGAGTTGATCTCCCGCGAGCCTTGGTGGCTCGGGCGCGTTGCGCTGGCCGCTCTTTGATTTTTGCGCAGCGTGAACGGGTTGATCATCCTGATTCTGTTTGAAGTTATGCTTGACAGGACATCGCGGGTTTGATACTCTTAAAAAGTTCGCGCCAAAACGCTGTAATGTGCTGTTGAAATAGCAGCACCAGTGTCGCGCATCAAGTTCGAGGACAATCCGGACCATTGGTTCGGGCCTCGATCCAAGGGGCCTCGCTCAGGCGAGCAGCTCTCAAGGATCTTTGACAAATTGGTTGAACGTGCCAGTCGTGAGATGCGATCAGGTTTGGCTTGATCTATCTCACAAGGTAAGGTGCTCAGCGCCCCCTTTCGAGAGAAAGCGAGCGCGGAGCACGGTCGATCCACTTAGACCTCCGTCGAGGTGGACGACATCAGGTTTCAAACGAGAGTTTGATCCTGGCTCAGAATCAACGCTGGCGGCGTGCCTAACACATGCAAGTCGAACGAGAAAGTGGTAGCAATACCATGAGTAAAGTGGCGCACG
>JBMFHB010000127.1:0-6513 GCA_049977045.1 Occallatibacter sp. | reverse complement strand
CGCCTGTCATCGCAGCAGTGGTCGTGTGTAAAGCTTGCACTGCATCCGGCATACCAGATTTGACGAAATGCTGTCGTAGACTTTCGCCCAACAGCTTGGCAATTTGCTGAGGATCGAGACCAGCTTCGATTTCACTGGGTAATTCAGTGAGCCTTGATTCAAGTTGATGCACGTATGTCAGTGTTTTCTGTTGCGTCTCCTCTGAAAATTGGCGATGCAGGTCGAGCATCTCCTGAAAGCGTTCCCGTTCGTCCGCAATCTCCTTCGGAGTATGGCGCGTGAGCAAGGCAAGAACACCCATTGCTTCGAGAATCTCACTACAGGTTTCTCCCCCAATTCACTGGCCTGATGAATGTGCACCAGGATGAGCCCGGGTGCACCCAATGACAAAAGCGGCAACTTCCGGGCGGGCCGCTCAGATCAGCGGCCTCAACTGATGGATCCCTGGAAGCCCCATTTTCCGGTTGCACGATTTGTGAGTACACGCCACCACTCAGAAGCACCCTACCACTCTGTCGTTACACCACGTCCAGACTGCACAAATTGAACAGGCAAAGGCCTGTTCCCGCCACGCTCTAAAGGAGGAAGTCAAAATGCGGCAAAAGGATATCTGCGTTTCAACACGAACCAACAACATCTCAGACCTGGCCAATAAGGTGAAGGCTTTTGTCCTGTCCTCCCGCAGCCAGGCCACCGTCAAGGCGTATCGCCGCGAATGGAGTCACTTCGAGCGCTGGTGCTGCGATCACGGCCTGGCCGCCCTTCCCGCGACGGCAGAGACTGTGGCCATGTACATTGCCGATTGCGCATCAGCGTGCTCTGTTGGCACAATCACCCGGCGCCTGACCGCCATCACCAAGGCTCATCTGGCCGCCGGCCATCCAACAACGCCTGCTACCACGAAGCACTTCCTCGTGGGCATGACGCTGAAGGGTATCAAGCGGGTGGTCGGCACGGCTCAACACGGCAAGGTCCCGCTCCTCACGGCGGATATTCGCAAGCTTGCCTCTTGTTGTCCGAAACGACTCCTTGGGTTACGCGACCGTGCACTGGTGTTGGTCGGGTTTAGCGGTGCGTTCCGTCGGTCTGAGATCTCGGCAATCGATGTCTCGCACATCCGCTGGTGCCAGGAAGGGATTGTGCTCACGCTACCGAAGTCCAAAACCGACCAGGACGCTGCCGGGCGCGAGGTTGGAATTCCGCGAGGAAGAGGCGCAGGCACCTGTCCGGTCCGTGCGCTACAGGAGTGGCTCTCCGAGGCCGGGATTGTGGGAGGTCCGGTTTTCCGCCGAGTGGACAGGCATGGAAACATTTCGGCTGCCCGCCTCTATCCGGACTCGATCAGCAAATTGCTGAAGCGCGCTGCGGCCCGCGCGGGCATGTCCGTCGACGGCATATCCGGCCACAGCCTGCGTGCCGGCCACGCAACCCAGGCCGCCCGGAACGGAATCAGTGAACTGACTATCATGCGCCAGACAGGCCACAAATCCAGACCAATGGTGAGGAGGTATATCCGTAGGGGGCAAATCTTTGCCGAGAATGCCGCAATGGGATTGGGCTTATAGAAGCGTCTGATCTTGACTACAAACTTCTCGCGCTCTCGGCCTTCGAGCAGATTTGTGAGGAGGCTCTTAGGGAAAATGCGTGCGCAGCGTATAGCGCCGCACACGCAGGTGGTGGACCTGGCTAGATTAAGTTCAACTGCTGCGCCAGCCAGACGATGGGATCAAGAAGTGCGGCGATATCGTCGAACTCGGAAACGCTGACATCGGACATGACAGCCAGCACAGAGTCGCCAGAGAAATCCATGGTTACGTTATGGATCTCGTAGCGGCGCGGATAAAACAGGTCGCGGTAAACTTCCGCATCGACCATGTAGATCGAGGAGTAATAGCCGTAGACCTCAAGTTCCACGGCAACGTGCTGGGTGAGTTCCGGAATCACGTCCGGAAAGGGAGAGTTCGGGGCCATGCTGTGCACGATGATGCACTGCACGCGCTCACGGTAAGGGCGGCAAGCCACGAAACAGTTTGTGGTCTCGCTGGTGATCGGGTTGCGGAGTCTGATGCCGATCACCGTATTCAGGACATCCTCTTCTTGAAGGATCGAGGTAACGTCAAAGTCCATATCCAGTCCTTTCGATGCGAATTCAAGGCGGTTGAGGGCAGGGCCGCAGCCAGGCAGGCCTGCGGCGCCCGTTGCTAGTTCATGGCCTTCTTGCGAGGGCTGTCGTAACGGTTGGTGTATGCGTAGCGCCGCAGCTCGCGCAGGGTGTACAACACCCTGCGCCCATCGCGCACGGTCGAAATCTGCTTGTTGGCCGTGCGATAGGCGAGGTGTCGCGTCGAAATACTGAGCAGCCGGCCAGCTTCCTTTGCGCTGACGCGGAGTCGGTCGTCGTCCTCAAGAGTCATTTCTTGCTCCTCGAAGCGCCAACGTGCGCGCTTCGTCCTCGGGGGCCACACGCGGGGCAAGTGGGGGTATTGAGGTGCGGAAATGCCAGCAAGAAAAGGAGATATTGGATCGAATGGATTCCAGGCAGTAGAAATGCGGGCATTAGGCCGGGAGCCAGCGGGTATGCCCCACGCTGCCGGAAGCCGCACACAGCTGCACCAAAGAATCAGTCGAGGGAATTTCAGTTGAACGCCGGGGCGGTGGACGCTATTGACCGCCGGGATTGGGGACCAGGTTTGGGCGAAGCAGATGGACGTTGCGGAAAGACTGAGGTCGCGGGAGCGGACCCGATACCTGTCGCTAACGGATTTGGCGCGCGCGCGGTAGGCACGAAGCCAGCACGAGTCCGATTGTTTGTTGGTCTTTATGCACTAAGGAAACCGGGCGGGAGATCTGATATTGCGGCTGGTATTTTATGGCTGGGTTGAAGGGCGCGGTCCCCACTGTATCGTGTGAGTGGATTTTGGACCGCGCCGGTCAAGGTGTGAGGATTGACTAGAACATCTCGTCGGCGGCATCCATGCCGCGCTTTGCCTGGGATTTGCGCGCGCGCTCAGCAAGGTCGCTCTTCCTTGCATTGGCCGTGTAGCCATTAAGGCGGTCCTGTACGGAGGTGCGATCGATTCCGAGGTAGCGACCGATCACCGCGATAGGCATCTCGTAAGCCCAGCGGAGCACGGCGGAAACAAGCTGTGCATCTGTCGCTTTGCATGCGACGATCAGGTCGGCGGTGCCGTTGCGATGATAGGTCTTGCCCTCAAACTTGATACGCGCTGGCAGGTTGGAGAGATTCAGAGGCGGGCCCTGGAGCGGGTTCCTCGGCTTATTGGCCCCAGCGGCCGGCATGGCTTCCGGGGGCGCATCTGGATCGGCCGGAGGGACGTAACCCGGCAAGCACGTGGCCGGGCGCAGTTCGCTGTCCTGCGCGACCCCAAGGATCGTAAGCAGCCTTTCGATAGTCGGCGCTTCTCGCTCGATCTTCTTGAGGAGTTTACGAGTCTGGTAGTTGTTCCAACGGATTGCGATGCGCGCGTCGTTGACGATAAAGCGGCGCACCCCGTTGAGGAGGCGCCGACCGCCGAAAGGCAGGGCGGCCTGCTGTACGGGAGCACCGAGCGGAGTCTCGATCCGTGCTACAAGCCCAGGATGACGCCGCTCATACTCGAGCAGATCAACGCGGTTGGCAATGTACGGGAGCAGATGCCGGGCCGCCGCGCGGGCCTGATGGCCAACCGAACGGTCCTTGGTGATTGCGCAGATGTCCTCCCTGAAGCCAGCAAACAAGCTGACGCGAAAACTGTGGTCTGCGTCAGAAAGCTCGTCCTCCTGGAGGGGATTTCTTTTCCATACCTCAATCATTGGTGTTCCCCCTTTCGGTGCCCCGTTTCGGGTGCACCTTTTATACATTGAGGCGAACAAAAGGGAAACTCAATTCCAGCAGCCAAAAAAACGACATGGAGGTCAGAAATTTCGCTTTGAGCGCGCGCTTATATCGTATTGTGGTACAAATTGACGCTGACGCCCGTATAAATCGCCTTCCCGGGCACCAGACAACGCCACTTTTCAACTTCCCGGAACGCGGGTTGTCTTCTTTTTGTCCGTCTTTCCGGCAGCTTCGCGAGCGAGCATATCGCGATAGGCAACAAAATACTCGTAGAAACGCAGATCAACCATGAGTTCTTCTTCTGTGACCTGAGGTAATTCCTTGAGCATTTCTTCGATGTGCTCACGGGTTGCCTTCTTTCCGTAATTGCGTTTCCGCGTCGCTGCGGCTTTCTGTCCCCTCGTCAATGTCATTCCATTTGCCTTTCGTTGGTGCTTCTTGCGACGTCCCTCTTACTCCACATCGGGATCGGTCAGCGATGTTTCGTCGCCTGCTGCATCCCCATTTGCTTCACTCCCTCCAGGCCGGTACCAGTCCAGAACATGGAGATAGTGCTCAAGCGTCGTCGCCGATGATCCATGACCCATCAGGAGCGCAATCGCCTGCAGATCACTACCGCGAATTGCATCCGTTCCAAACAGATCCTTCCGGAACTTCTCGCTGCCTCGAATTTCTTCCAGCATGACCGGATGCCGGTGCAGGATTCGCCTCGCTACCGGGTGCAGCGCAGGGCTGAGCTTTAGCAGGAGGGCGTTGGCCAGAGAATGCCGAAGAACGTGATAGTGGAAGTCCTTGTCGCCGGGAAAATTCCGCTTCGGAACTCGGATCGATTCGTGCACCCGCCCCACAATCTCTTCAAAATCGCCTGCGCGGAATGGATCCTTGCGTGTTGGAAACAGCAGCGCATCCCGCCAGGTTCGATCTTCGGTCTTGTCCTTGCCCGGCCCGGCCCCGGGCAACTCCTCCGCCTTGAGCGCAGCCTCGGCCCGCGCGCGAATCCTCGCAATCCGTCGCTTGATTCGATTGAGTTCGTCGTCGGGAATCAGCACCCCTAGCGGTAGATCGCGCCGCGCATTCGAGGTCTTGAGCTTGCGCATCTTCGAGGGGCGCACATGCAAATAGTCAGCATCGTCAAAATCCCCAAGGCGAAGATACCCGGATTCGGCGCGCCTTAACCCGCACCGATATCCCAGGATCAACGCCACGCGCGAAGCCTCGATCATCTCTGCATCCGGATAAACTTCGACGCTGCCAAGCCATTGCAGCGCTGCCTTGTACTCATCGACGGTCACCAGATTCGCATCGACCCGCATTGGTCCAGCTGCCGGAACTTTTTCATGCAACTCGCTGAATTCCTTGTTGCCCCTCCCCAGGAACCGGATAAAACTGTGCAATGCGCTCAGCAGGCCTTGCGAATGGCCGCGTCGCCGCCGCGTGTCGGATTCGGCAACATCGGGCCTCCGGAAGAAATCATCCTCGTCGAGTACCTGCTCGATGACCTCTTCCCAGGTTTCTTCGTCTACTCTCGCGGGGTCGCCGGTTTCAAAACGAGGCATCAGCCTATTCGCGATCAGGAAGACGTTCTTGTGCACACTCGAGGGCTTCTGCTTCAGCGATCGCGCATATTGGCCCATGCAACGTGCAACCGGGTCCGGATCCTTAGCCATCCGATCTAGGGCGGCCTTGTCGACTTTGTTTCTTTGGACAGCCGCACGCAACCCAGTCATCCAGGGAGGCGCAGGGCCGGGCCGGCCGGGATCCGGATCGAATGACATTTCGGCCTGTCTCATGGCAGGCGCCCGTTCGAGCGGTGCCGGACTGTAATCACCGATACGCTTCAGGACATCCAGGCGCAAACCGTGTGATCGATACTCGCGGCTTCGGTGCGCAACAACAGTCGGAGGCATGAATAGAACGGCTACCCTGCGGGCAGCCTTGATAAGTTCCGGGAATTTGATGGAGGCTGGAAGACGGTGGCTTTCCGGGACCTTGCCTTCAAGGCGGTCTAGCATCGCGTCGACGATAGATTGTGTCGTCGCGCCGGCCACGCCGCCGAGCACCTGGGCGCGATTCCGATGGCGCAGGAACGTTTTCAGTAGATCATTCGAGGTTCCCCCAGCGACGAAGAGCCGCTCCTCGGAGTGTTCACTCGATCCCGCATGGTACGCGATTGGCACCGCTGTCAACGTGCGATGAAGCGCGAGCGTACGATCTGAATTGTGCGCGCAATTCCTTTGAAGCGAAAGGATCAGCGCCGCGATGGAATCTACATGAAGAATCTCAAACCGGAGCACTGCGGAGATCAGAAACATCTTCAGACAGGCTGTCGCGTCTTCAGCAGACGCCTGCGATGTGTCTAGTGGATTCCAGTCGGACAGCCGCTCTCGAAACCATTTGGACGCTTCCCAATAAATAACATCCGGTTTCGTCACCCCGCCGGCAAAGGGATTCGGGTTCGTTGGATATCTGACCGTTGTCTTCGGTATGTGCTTCTTTTCGACATCGGGACAAACGTGTCCGAGCAGCGTATAGAATTCGCCGAGCAACGTATCGAGGCAAGTCCCAGCCGGGGCGTTCTGGATCAGAAATTGCTCAACGGCGCTGACCTGATCTGGCTGAATGGCAGCCGGAGCGCCGGCGAGAAGGAGAGATGCGGCAGGATCCGGGCAATTGGC
>JBMFHB010000126.1:0-6888 GCA_049977045.1 Occallatibacter sp. | reverse complement strand
GTCCTGTGCTGGTCGGCTCCTACCGTGGCCGAAAATATCGCGTTCGACGAGAGTATGGCGCGATCCGCCTTCTCCACCGGGAGGCGTCTGCTGCGCTTCTGGTGGGGCGGTCCGGCAGCCGTCGTGATGGGATCAAGCGAGCGTGCAGAAGATGCCGTGAACTCCGAAGCCTGCGCGCAACTTGGCGTGGAAGTGCTCAAGCGGTGTACCGGCGGCGGCACAGTGCTCCAGACCAGCGGTGTGCTGAACTATTCGCTGGTAACGCCCGCGCCGGATCGTCTCGACCTGATGGCGGGCTTTCGACAGGGCACGGATCTGATCCGCGCATTACTGGAAGCCTTTGGTGTAGCCGGCGTAGTGCAGGGGACGTGCGATGTTGCGGTGGCCGGCCGGAAGATCTCCGGCAACGCGCAGGCAAGGCGGTGGAAGTCTCTGCTTGTGCATGGAACCTTGCTGGTGGATTTCGACTTTGATTTAGCTGAAAAGGTACTGCCGCATCCGCTGCGCGAACCCGCGTACCGCCAGGCGCGCAGCCACCGCGACTTCCTTGTGACCCTGCGGGCGCTCGGTATAAAGGCAGATCGCAGAACGATTGAAGGCGTGGCTTTGGATGCCGCCCGGCGGGTCTTTGACCGTTCTGCCATCGAACGTGAGAGAGACATAACTCCTGTTTCGCACCATGTGTCTGAGTTAATCGCTTGTTATTGAGTTGCACCTGTTAAGGAGAGAGCGTGCGAAGCACCCACAAGGCGTCCTCAGAAAGGAACCAATGAATCGCAGATCGCTGCTGCTAGTTGCAATCATCGTGATCGTGGGGGCTATGTCCTTCGCTGTGCTGGCGCGAATCAGCGGGACGCATCACTCAGATGCCGTTTCGGCAGCAGGAACTCCCGGCGGTACGCGAGATTCCAAAGTCGTTGCCTACTACTTTCATGGCAATACGCGGTGCTTTACCTGCAGGAAGATTGAAAGTCTCTCCCACGACGTGGTGATCTCCGAGTTCAGCCCGCAGCTCAAGACGGATCAACTGGAATGGCAGTCCGTCAATGTTGAGCAGCCGGGGAACGAGCACTTGTTCGACGACTACAAGCTCATCACGTGGTCGCTGGTTCTTGTGACCTACAGAGATGGACAACAGACGGGCTACACGAACCTGACAGATGTCTGGACTCTGGTGAACAATCAGCCGGCATTTCGAAGCTACGTAAAGAGCGGCATACAGACCGCCCTTGAGAGGGTTCAATGACCACGTTTTTCCTGGGTGGGCTTTCGGCTCTCTGGCTTGGGATTCTGACATCGATCAGTCCCTGTCCATTGACGACGAATATCGCCGCGATTTCCTATCTCGGCAGACAGGCCGGACACACGGATCGCGTTCTTGCGAATGGGCTCCTATACACGCTGGGGCGCACGGCGACTTACGTTCTTCTCGCCGCACTCTCCGTGCTTACGATCCTTTCCATTCCCCACCTATCCTTCTGGCTTCAGCACTACATGAGCAAGGCGATGGGCCCAATCCTGGTCGTCGTTGGGCTTGTCCTGCTCGGGATCGTTCGGCTGCCACCTTTGAATCTGATACGAGACAAGAACCTTCAGTTGCCCGAGCGCAAGCGAGGAATATGGGGAGCAGGGGCTGTTGGCATGCTGTTTGCGCTGTCTTTTTGCCCAACTTCGGCCGCGTTGTTCTTTGGAAGCCTGATTCCTCTTGCGATCGAGTCCAAGTCTGTCGTTGTCCTGCCCGCGCTCTATGGGCTGGGAACTGCTTTGCCTGTATTCGCCTTTGCTGTCCTGATCGCGCTTGGAGCCAAATCGCTGGCTGCCGCGTTCAAACGCCTGACTGCGCTGGAATTTTGGGCGCGAAGGATTACCGGAACGGTGTTTGTCGGAGTTGGGCTTTATTTTTGCTGGACCACTCTTGTTATCTAACGGAAGACAAACTTCGGAAGAGTAGAAGTTTGAGGTAACATCGAACCCGCAATGTGGCTTTATTCCTGTGAAGGGTTCCTTCGCAGGAAAACTCAAGGAAGGAAGAATCAAATGAATCCGGAACAGAAACCAACCGTTGAACAAGTCTTCGGCATGATGCGTAAAACCATGGGATCGATTCCATCGGCCATTGAAAAGGCAGTGGCTGTCGACGAAGGTCTGCTGTACGAACACCTGCGCTCAAGAGGATATGCCATGCCAGCCGACGGCGCGCTCGACGACGAGACCCGCACGCTGATCTACCTGGCCTCGGCACTTGCGGCAAGCAGTAAGGCGTGCATCCAGGCGATGGCCAATAAAGCAAAGATGCAGGGTATTGCGCCGGAAAAGGTGCTGGAAACCGTGCGCATTGTGCGCTTTGCGCTCGCGACGAAGATCGTCGGCGATGCCGAGCCTGTTTTTGAAGCGATGGCGGAGAAGAAATAGCAGAGAGCGAAGGGGTGTCCCCGCGCGAGCCGGGGCGCTCCTTTCACCGGGTATGAGGCGGCAGAGATGAACAAAGTTCTTCGTAATGGTTTGAAATGGGGCGCACCGATTCTGCTCATCATCTTCATGATGGTCTGGCTGAGCGGGGCTTTCCACAGAGGCACGATTCATCCCGGCAAAGTGACGGCGGCGGAGACCTCTGTTTCCGGCGTACAGTTCTTTACCGTGTCCGCGGTCAGCGAGCCGCAGATCTCCGAAGCTGTCGGCACTGTGCAGCCCCAGATCAAAACCACCATCTCGGCCCGCGTGACTGCGAATATCGTCGAACTGCCCGTGAACGCCGGCCAGCACGTGCGCAAGGGGGACCTGCTGGTCAGGCTGGACGATCGCGATCTGCGCGCGAGGCGCCAACAGGCCCAGGAAGCACTGCGCCGCGCCGAAGCAACCCGGGACCTGGCGCAGAGCGACTATACGCGGGATAAGGCTCTCTATGAAAAGCAGGTTATCCCGAAGTCGGAGTTTGACGAGACGACACTGCGGCTGAGAACCTCGACCGCCGACGTTGCCGCATTCGAACAGGCCCAGCATGACGCCGAGATCACAACGGGGTATGCCGTCATTCGCAGCCCCTACGACGGGATCGTTGTCGACAAGCTCTCCGATGTAGGCGACATGGCCGCGCCAGGCAAGCCGCTCATCACGCTTTACGAAAGTGGCAAGCTGTGGCTGGAGGCCGCCGTACCGGAAGAGCAGGCCGGGGGGCTTCGCATTGGCAAAGCCTACACGGTCCGCCTCGACTCGCTTGATCGGCAAATGGAAGGCCGCCTGGTGGAGATCGTCCCCTCCGCCGATTCCTCCAGCCGCACCATCACTGCGCGCATTGCTCTTCCGTACGCGCAGAATGTTTTTCCCGGTCTCTTTGGCCGGATGCTGCTTCCTGTGGGCGATCGGAAACAGATCATGATTCCGCAGTCTGCGGTTCTCCGCATTGGCCAACTTGCGATGGTCGATGTGAATGACTCCGGTGTCCTGCGGCGCCGCTCGGTGCAGACGGGCCGTCAGGTTGGCGACCAGGTAGAGATTCTGAGCGGCCTTGTCCCCGGCGAAAAGGTCTCGCTCACTCCACGGAAGGAGCTGCAGCCGTGAAACATGGCAGCGAAGGCGTGACGATCCGCATCGTCCGCATGTTTCTGGAATCGCATCTGTCGATCGTGCTGATCCTGTTGGCGCTCATCGCCGGCGGCGCGGCCTTGATGGTGACGCCGCGCGAAGAAGAGCCGCAGATCGTCGTTCCCAACGCCGACATCTTCCTCTCCTATCCGGGGCATTCGGCGGAAGAAGTCGAAAAGCTGATCTCGACGCCCATCGAACGCTACCTCTATCAGATTGACGGCGTCGAATATGTCTATTCGCGATCGATGCCGGGACAGAGCATTGTCACCGTTCGCTTCTATGTGGGCCAGGACCGCGAACGCAGCCTGGTGAAATTGCGCAAATGGCTCGATCAGAATGCCGACAAGATTCCCGAGGGCGTCACGGGCTACGTCGTCAAGCCGCGGGAAACGGACGATGTCCCGATCGTGACCTTCACGCTCACCAGCCCGCAGCGTGACGACTACGAGCTGCGGCGCATGGCGGAAGAGGTTCAGAACCGCCTTCAGGCTGTGCCCAACGCAGGCATCAGTTTCATTACCGGCGGCCGTCCTCGCGAAGTGTTGGTACGGCTCGATCCGGTGCAGTTGGCTGGCTTCCACCTCTCTCCTCTGGATGTGTACCGGGCATTGGCTGGTGCGGACAGCAACCTGCAATCTGGATCATTCACGCGCGGCGATCGCGACATCCACGTAGAGACGGGAAAATTCTTCGCGAGCGCCTCCGATGTAGCCTCCTGCGTGGTGGGAACTTCGGGTGAGCGTCCCGTGTACCTTCGCGATGTTGCAGAGGTGACGGACGGGCCTGGCGAAGTCACAGATTACGTTCGATTCAGCCAGGGCGCCGCATGGAACGTGAACAAACACGCCGGTTCAGCGGGCACATGGATCGGGGGCGCAAGGAACACGAAACAGCCTCTTCTCTTTGAGCAGCCTGCCGTTACCATTGCCATCGCCAAGCAGAAGGGGACGAATAATGTTACCGTGGCGCGTGCCGTGCTGGCCAAGATGGACGAGATCAAACGCGAGGTACTGCCCAGCGACGTCAACGTGGCTGTCACCCGCAACTACGGCATTACCGCGGATGACAAGGTCAACGAGCTTGTGGAAGGTTTGGTTGTTGGCATTATTGTAGTCATCGCTCTCTTGACCATCGGCCTTGGTTTCGGAGACGCCATGGTGGTTGCAGTTGCTGTCCCCTGCGTCTTCGGATTCACTCTGGCGGCAAACTACCTATTCGGGTTCTCGATCAATCGCGTGACTCTGTTTGCCTTGACTGTTGCGCTGGGCCTGCTGGTAGACGATCCAATTGTCGATGTCGAAAACATCCATCGTCACTTCCGCATGGCGGGCAAGGCGACGCGGCAAATTGTCCTTGAGGCGGTCAATGAGGTACGGCCTCCGCTGATTGCCGCAACCATCGCCGTCATGATTTCGTTTTCGCCGCTCTTCTTTGTCACCGAGGAGATGCACGATTACTTGCGCCCCATGGCGGTCAATGTGCCGATGACCATGCTGATGTCCATGGTCGTCTCCTTCACCATTACGCCCTGGCTTGCCTATTGGGTGATGCGCCGACGCTACCAGCCCGGCAAGGACGGCAAAGTCCGCCAGGAACAGAAGACTGAAGCCGACGTCAAGGAGATGTGGACCTATCGCATCTTTCGCCCGCTGCTGGAGCCGCTGCTCACGCGGCGCAGGAACCGCATCATCTTCATTGGCGCGATCGTGCTTGCCTTCATCGGCAGCCTGATGCTGGTCGGCACGCGGCGCGTCAAGCCCAAGCAGTTGCCTTTCGACAATAAGGACGAACTTCTTCTCGTGCTGGACATGCCTACGGGGACCAGTCTGGAACGGACCGATGCGGCGGCGCGCGACTTTGACGATTACCTCCGCACAGTTCCCGAGGTCACGGACTTCGAGTCCTACGTGGGAACCGCCTCGCCCTTCGATTTCAACGGCATGTCGCGCCGCTACTTTCTTCGCCAGTCACCTGACAAGGGCGACATTCGTGTCAACCTGATTCACAAGACGG
This sequence comes from Occallatibacter sp., assembly GCA_049977045.1. Lineage (GTDB taxonomy): Bacteria > Acidobacteriota > Terriglobia > Terriglobales > Acidobacteriaceae > Telmatobacter. The sequence goes on along the minus strand of JBMFHB010000126.1, from coordinate 1,290 downwards.
ACCGGACTCAAGGAAGCCACGAAATTGCGTTGCGATTGCGCAATGATTTAAATGCAATTGCGCAGCGTGATGGGGTGAAGCTCAAGGTTGTTGAACTGCCAGCCGGCCCGCCTGTGATGTCCACTGTGGTAGCCGCGGTCTATGCTCAGCCTGGCAATAGCTATGAAGATCTGATCCACGACGCACAAATCGTCAAGCACAGAATGCAGCAGGAGCCCGGTATCGTCGATCTCGACGATACCGTCGAGGAGAACCAGGAGAAACAGGTCTTTACCGTGGACAAGGCCAAGGCCGCATTGAATGGCGTAGCGACGGACGATATCAATCGCACGGTGAGTCTGGCACTGTCGGGCGCGACCGCTGGAACAGTTGCAGTCCCCACTGAGCGCAATCCGCTGCCGATTGTTCTTTGGCCGGAACGCGCTGATCGCTCCAGCACAGCGGACCTCTCAAGCATCTATGTGCGCGGCCAGAAGGGGAACCTCGTTCCCATGTCGCAATTAGGAAGCTGGCAGCAGACAATCGAGAACAAGACCATCTATCACCGCAACCTGGAGCGCGTCGTGTACGTGACCGCCGAGATGGCCGGCCGCCCCCCTGTCGAGACCATCCTTGATATTCGCGCCGACCAGCGGACTCCAGAGCAACTGGCAGCAGCAGGGCATCCGGAAAGGAATGCGACACCGCGGCCGCTGAATTCGAGAACGCTCTTCAAGAAGGGCGGCGGCATTTTATGGGCGGTACCGGACGGCGTCACTGTGAATTGGTGGGACGAGGGCGAGATGCGCCTGACCATCTACATCTTCCGCGATCTGGGAATCGGCTTCCTGGGCGCCCTGCTCGCGATCTACATCCTGCTCAGTCAGCAGACCGGCTCCTTCCGTTTGCCCATCGTCATCATGATGGCCATTCCGCTGATGGTGATTGGCGTTATGCCGGGATTCTGGCTGCTGAACCACCTTGGCGTGCGGCAGGTAGGCGGGTTTGCTGATCCGCTGTTCTTCAGCTCGCCCGCGATGATCGGCATGATCGCGCTCGCCGGGATCGTCACCAGAAACTCCATTATCATCGTGGACTTTGTGCACATCGCCCTGGCTCGCGGACGCACACTGATTCAGGCACTCATCGAGAGCTGCTCCGTGCGTTTGCGTCCCATTCTTCTTACCTCGGGAGCTGCCATGCTGGGCGCTTGGCCGATCACCAAGGACTCGGTCTTCGCCGGCCTGGCCTGGTCGCTGATCTTTGGCCTTTTTGCCTCCACCTTGTTCAGTTTGCTTGTCATTCCTGTTG
>JBMFHB010000125.1:0-7172 GCA_049977045.1 Occallatibacter sp. | reverse complement strand
CTGCCTGGGCGAACTGGCCGCGTGGAAAAAGTTGCAAAAGCTGCGAGTAGACACTGCATACTTGAGTCATGGCTGATTCCTTCCTCCTCTGAATGTGGCTCTGCTAACGAACCTACTCCAGAGTAACGGGGATCAGCCGCTTTGCGCGTCAGGCAGACGTGATGAGCTATCTGCTATTTTGGACAGCAATGACAGCAACGCCCGGGGCGCACCCCCGCCCGCCGTCGCCTGAAGCAGGGCAATCGCATGAACGAAAATGATTGCCTGATGGCGCTTTGAAAGGGCACGACTTCAGTCGTGCCGCAGGATGCGATGGAAAGAAATCGGCCTTCAGATGGCCCTGAGGGACGGGGTTCGGCCGTCAAAAACATCCCTCAGCGACTCAAGTCGCCGCCTTTCCTGCTGCTCTTTTTGGCACGTCTGAAGTCGTGCTCTTTCAAAACCGTTGCCGAAGCTGGTTCATTCCGTTTATGCGACTGCCCTGTCGTCTGAACGGGGACATAAACCGCTTATTGACTGACTTGGTGCAAGACCGAAAACTAACACGTTTGTGCCAGTTGAGCGCGAATTTGCGTGACATATAGTTGATGGCATAGGGGCCAGCTAGAGTCTGCCACGACGCCGCTGGACCGGCGTTGAAACCGGCCGCAGACCTCGGAGGTCAACCATGCAGGATCGATTCTTCGCGCGGGCGCTGCTTCCGTTTGCTTTTGCGCTGATCGTTGCCGGCTGCACCAATCCATTGGTGATTTCGCTTGCAGTTTCTCCCACGGCGCAGACTCTGCCGGTGGGCCAGACCGCTCAGTTCACGGCGACGGGAACTTACGGCCACGGGAGCAACCACCCATCGAGCACGCAGGACGAGACCAATCAGGTGACGTGGACTTCGAGTTCACCCTCGGTGCGACCATCAGTGCGACCGGCCTGGCAACGGCAGTTGCTCCGGGAACCACAACCATCACGGCGAGCATCAACGGATTCACGGGGCTGGTGAGCGCCACTGCGACAGTCACGGTAACTGGCGGCTCGACGGGAACCGGCACGATCACCGGAATCAGCTCACTAACGGTGATTCCGGGCTCTCAGACAGTGGCGATACCCGGCGACACCACCCAGTTCATCGCGATCGGTACTTCGGCCTCGGGTGCTACAGCGGATTTGTCCTCGCAGGTGGCATGGAAGTCGGCCAGCGAGCAGATCGCCACGGTGGTCCCGAATACCGGCCTGGCTACGGCAATGAGCCAGGGAAGCGACACCATCACGGCTGAATACACCAACCCCAACGGCGGAAGCACGCTGACCGGCACGGCGACATTTACGGTGAGCGGGGGATCGTCCGAACAATTTACGGCGGTAACGATCGTCCCGTCCACAGAACAAATTTCGGTCTCGGGACAGACTGCCCAATTGATCGCGCTGGGAACCTTGGGCAGTAGCGGCCTTCAGGAGGATGTCACCAACCTGCCGCAGACGACATGGGCATCGAGCATCCCAACAATCGCAATCGTTACCTCAGGACAGGCCACGGGCAATGGCGTGGTGTCGGGCAAGAGCGCGGGACAGTCCACCATCACGGTCCAGGTGAAAAATCCCGACGGCTCCATCGTTTCCAATACCGCGACCGTCACCACCACCAATACCGCCGCGCCCGAGCAGATTCTCTCCCTCAGCATCGTTCCCAGCTCAATCTCTGTGAACAACTTCAACCTGACCGGGCAGTTCCTTGCCATCGCGACCTACGCAACCCCGCCCTACGTCCGGGATGTAACGAACTCTCCGGGCACAACCTGGATTTCGACCGAGCCGGAGATGTTCCCGGTTGACACCAACTCGGGCGGCAACCCAGGCGCCAGCGCCGGCCTGGTCACCGCTTACGCAAGCGGAAGCGCCGTCATCGTTGCCGAGGCTACCGACGCTGACGGCACCATCCAGACCGCTTCAGCGACGTTTAGCTGCCCCGAGGTGCTGCCTGGGCAAAATGTCACCAATCCCTCCTGTTACCCAGGAGAACCAGCGCCGACTACGCTCCTTGGTACGCTGACTGTCTATAACGAAGGTTTGAATACCACAAATTGGGAGGTGACCGCGCCCTCGGCCACCGGTACCGCGAATGTGCTGCATTGCGGCCCCGGCTGGACGCTCAACGGCGGAACGGGCGGCTCGGTTTGCACCGCAACCTACCCAGTATCCAGCACGGGCACAACCAGGATCGTTCTTACTGCACCTGCCGGAGCCGGACAGTTCGGCGGCTGGTCCTATAACTGCACGCCGAGCGATCAGAACGGGAATCCGCTCACGGGTTCATCGACCTGGACAGCGGCTGGTCCCAACTATTGCGTAGTTCAGATCGGCGGCACCACACAATCCAATGGCCAGACTGTTACCGTCCCAGCCAACGTAACCGTTGGCGCCATCTTCAACTAGTCAAAGCCATGCAAAAAGCCGCTCTTCGGAGCGGCTTTTTGCATGGCTTGATTGGAAGCGGTCGATCCCTCAGAACTTTGACTCAAACACGCGGAACCGCCGCTCCAGTTCCCACTCAGCCGAGGCTTTTTCACTGTCGCGCAGGAACGCCTTGCACGATGGCGATGGATCTTCCGCGCCGAGCGCCTGCTCCTTGCAGGCGGCCACCGGCGTGATGAAATCGTCAGGCCGCGCCCACAGGCTGGCGCCGGGTAGAAAGTCGTGCTCCATGCCGGTGCGGGCCAGTTGCTTCAGGTCGGTGTAGCTCAAGTGGTAGTCGAGCGCCGCACGGACGTATTCGTGGGTCAGGTCGATGCGGCTTACGCCCTCGTCATCGGTGGAGAGCGCCACGGGCACATGCGCCGCGCGATAGATCGGGAATGGATGGTCTGCGCCCTCGACGCCCAGTATCCCCGCGTTCGAACTCAGGTTGATCTCGACCATCACGTGCCGGGTGGCCATCTCCTTGAGCAGTCCAGCGGCGCCGTCTTCGTACATCGCGTCCACGCCGTGGCCGATGCGCTCGGCGTGAGCCAGTTCCACCGCCTGGCGGATGTGGAAGCGCAGTCCCTCGGGCGGCACCAGACCCAGGGTGAGTTCGCCTGCGTGCAGAGAGATGTGGACGCGGGGATACACCGAGTGCAGATAGCCCACCATCTTCATCTGCAACGTATAGTCGCGCATGGAGATGTAGCCATCTTCCGGCTGCACAAGGTTGATGCCCACCCACAGATCGTCATGCGCCTCCATGCTCGCCTCGACGGTTTCAAAGCCGAGCAGTGTTTGCGCAAAGACGATCTCCGGCGGATCGCCGCGCAGCACCTGGTAGAGATACCGCACCTCGACCAGGCAGGACGCGGCCGCTTGCGGCGTTCCGCAATGTTCCAACTGCCTGCGTCGGGCCTCGGCCTGCCGCGCCTGATCGAGATCCGCGGCCACCTCGTCGCGCAGTCCGCGATCGAGAAGCTGCTTGCGGAGGCGCGCAAAGGCCTGCGGGCGAGCTTCGGCCAGCTCCGGGCTCCAGCCGATCACACGCGCAACTTCGGCGGCGTGGCTGAAGGGCGGCGTCTGCATCAGTTCAAGGTACTGCTCGTTCTCGGCCGCAGCGCGGTTTGCCACCTCGTCTACCCACTCGCCGAGATGCGACTTGCTGAGCCCGCCAAAGCGCCCAAAGGTGGCGAAGAACTGGTCGTGCCCGCTCCACCCGGCCGAGGGCACAAAGCCGCGCATGGAGAACGCATCGATCAGCCTGTCGTAGAGCGCCTGATCGGCGCCGTCCAGGTTGCCGTTGAGATCCTTTGCCGGGATCAGATGGCCCGTGCACGGCGGCTTGGCAAAGTCCAGCGCCACCGTGTCCACGCACAGGCCGTCCTCGCCGGCGTCGCGGATAAAGGTCTCCGCGTAAACGGCGCCGGAGAGATGCACGTGCAGGTCGGCACCCTTGGGAAACTGCATGAGAAATGCCGTCAGCGCGGGCGGACCCTGGCGAGCAGCGGTATTGTAGGCGCGCGCGGCGCGGGTCTCGGCGCCTGGCGCCGCGGCGGAGCTCTGTCCGCGGGCAACAGGCGCAAGGCCGCTGAGCGCGGCCGCAAAGATCAATCCAGCACAAGTGAAGGAACAAATCGGGTGCCGCATGATTGTTTTCCAGTGTAGCCCAGCGCGCGCACCGGGCCGGGTTGGCTGATTACATCCAGGGTTGCTATACTAGGCGAAGTTGTTTTGAGCGCACGGCAAGTGGAATCGCCCACCTTAGCCCGGACCGCCCCAGCGGCAGGACTGGAACCCGCGCAGATTCAATCAACTTCTTCTCGCAACTGAGGCCAGGTAGCTCAGTGGTAGAGCGCGGCCCTGAAAAGGCCGGCGTCGGCGGTTCAATCCCGTCCCTGGCCACCATTCCTTCGTTTCACCCCGTCCCACGGCATTCCAAAATTCAGCTAAACCCTTTACTTTCTGCAAACCAAAGTACCATCCCGTGCCACACGGAACCATGGCATCCCAGAGTCGACTGGGGTATATTTTGGGGTATATTCCGAAGTTGAGAAAGTCATACCCCAATGCCGCTGACCGACAAACAAGTGAAGAACGCGAAACCTGATCGTAGGCCACCGACCCGCACCAAAGGTGGGAGTGCCGGCAACGGAGGCACGCCGAAGGATTCCCAGTCGCCCAAGGTGTACAAAACGAAATCAGGAGAGCCGCCCAAGTCTTACAAGCTTTACGACGGCGACAATCTGTATGTCGAGGTATACAGGAACGGTTCGAAGATCTGGCGGTTTCGATTCAAGTTTCCCAAGGAGAACGTGATATCGCTGGGCAAGTATCCAAAGGTATCGCTCGTGAAGGCCCGAGAGAAACGCGACAGGTGCCTCGATCTGCTTGCAAGAGGAATCGATCCGAGCCTGCAGCGCAGGCTGGCAAAGGATGCGAGAACTGGGCAAGCAGAGGACGCCTTCGAGGTGATCGCGAAGGAGTGGCTGGCGAAATTCATTGACCCAAAGTCGGCGAGTCACAGCAAGCGCGTTCATGCGAGATTCACGAACGACGTCTTTCCCTGGATCGGAAAACGGCCGAGAATCCGTTGCAACCCCAGAGCGCTCGCGCCGTTCTTCTGTGTGGTCATCCACCACATGGCTTGGAACCAAAGCCTAAGTGGAATATGGGTGTCCTGAAAGATGGTTCCCACCGTTACGGAAACCTGATACCTGCAATCGTGGCAACGCAACAGTGACTCGCACAGGCGCACTCTGGCCGCACCCACAGCGAGGACAGTGCAAACCTTCCGGCCAACGCAACAGGCCCAGGTACTGGCGGCAATCTTCATCGCAGCCAAAGCGCGCGTTGAACTCCTGCAAGTTCCGCGGATAGTCCTCCATGCCCCGGAATACTACGGATTGTGGCCTGTGAGTCAAGCGGATACCCATCATATATTTTTCCTTCTTCCAAAACCGACAGAATCGTTCTGGAGGCCGCGCTGGGCGCCAACCCGAACGATGCAACAGCACAGTATCTGCTGGGCACGCTGCTCTTCTCTAAGGAATCGGTCGACGCGGCCATGACGCACTGGGACGAAGCCAGGCGGTTAGATCCGCACCGGCCGGTGCTCGATGCCGATATCGGGAATGCCTTGCTCAGGATGAAGAACGATCCTCAAGGGGCGCTTGCCGCCTTCCGCGAAGGGGCGCACAGTGACCCGAATAATCCTGAAATATACGCTGGCCTGGATGGGGCGATGAGCGTGCTGGGCATGCCCGCTGCGGAACGCGCTGCGGCTCTATCGCAGTATCCGATCGCCAATTCAACTCAATTAAAAATGCCCGTGGACCTGGTTTATCAGCTTGCGCTGACGCGCGCCGAGGCCAAGCAGTTCGGACCGGCCCTGGCGCTTTTCAAAGGCCGCTTCCTTGCCAGCGCGGAAGGTGGAATCTCTTCCGATGAGGTGCAGTTCGAGATCGAACGGATGCAGGCCAAAGCATGGGCAGACGAGGGTAACTGCGCCGCCGCTGAGGGCTTCTTGGAGAGCAAGCCGACCGAGAAAGGTCTGGAGGATAGGACAGCGCGGGATTACGTCAAGCTGGCGGAGATTGCGCGTACCTGCGGGCGAACGCAGGAAGCCAACGGATTTCTGGAGAAAGCCGTAGCTTATAAGGATTCTGAAAATCTGGTCTGGGGCATCCAGGCCGACGAAATGCTGGGCAGAGTCAGTTCCGAAGAGGCTCACAAGCGTCTTGCCAGAGCCCTTGCCGCAGCCGGGCAAGGCGTGGGATCCGATGTCTCATCGAGTTCGGAGATCGCCACTTCTCCGGGAGAATGGTGCTATAGCGCAGGATTGCTCAATCTGGCCCACGGCGACAAAGCGATGGCAAAGCGATTGTTGACGCGGTCTCTTGCGTTGCCCGACAGCCATATGTCTCACCATCTTGCGCGGATGGCGCTGGCCTCGATGGTTACCGGCAAATAGATTTCCGGGAACCTGCTCTGTTGCACATGCCACAGGCTCCCCAATGAATCTATGCCCGGCACGCACGCGGCCTCGATTGTTGCCGCCACGATCATTCGCGCGGCGCCGTTCCGCCAAGCGGCGCAGCGTTCGTGGATTTTTTCGGATGGCTGCGTCTGCCATCATTCCGAGAACAGCCTTCGTTCGCCGAAGAAGGCTTGCAGCTATCGTTTCCGCGATAGCGATCCTTCGCTGCCGGGTTGTAAGCGGTGGGCATATAGCCGGTAATCACAGTCGTCAACACCTTCTTCGATGTGCGCTGGTCCAGCCCCTTGACTGCGATGGTTACGGCATACTTGCCCGGCTGCGTATAGGTATGGGTAACCTTCGCACCTTCCGCGCTCACACCGTCGCCGAAATCCCAGCGGTATTCCAGTAAGGGCACTTCTCCCTTGCTGGCGGCCCACAGATCAAGCGCCTTTCCAGACTGCGCGTCAGCCGGAACCTGTACCTCAAAATCAAGAGCCGCTGGGGCCGCAGAGGTATCGATCAGCTTCAACATGCGGACGGAGTGGGCCGGCTGGTCGATCACAATTCTGCCGTCCTTTAATGGGAACGCGCCTCCACGCAGTACGTTGGTTACTGTAAACGAGTCCCTTGGCTTTAGTCCCAATTCTTCCAACCTAAAGCTGTGAGTATTTGTTTAGCGGCCATGTGCCGGGATCAAGTCCAGGGACTTGGGCTGGGGTAGACAGAGCAATTGTTGGAGGAA
>JBMFHB010000124.1:0-7317 GCA_049977045.1 Occallatibacter sp. | reverse complement strand
ACTCCAGAGTAGCGGGGATCAGCCGCTTTGCGCGTCAGGCAGACGTGATGAGCTATCTGCTATTTTGGACAGCAATGATGTCCCAACCTTATTCAACATTGGTTGTTTGGTACCTTGGGGCGCCAGGAATATCGCAGGATTGGATCATTTGGGAACAATAGGCGCAAAAGCGAGGCGATCTGCCTGCTGATCGGGTCATTGACCATCTCCGCGAATCTTCTGGAACAAGGCGCGAACATGGTGGTACGGTCAAGGACCGCGCTGTTGCAGGCTGCCTGAAACGAAGCTGTGCCCGTTTCATCGCGGTCTTTGCGATGAGCGGGCAGGTGGGGTTTGTGCTCTCCCACTCAAAACGCAAAGAACGCGTTTTGAGTGGGGCGCAGTCCATTGAGGGAGAACCCCGAGTGAAAGAACCTGACCGGGTTACCGGCCGGTTTGCTCTTGTCCGACCGGTCGCCGCATACTGGCAGTCGAGATGATTTCTTCGCTGGCAACTGGAATCTACGCTGGGCTGGGCGTTGCCGCTGGTGCGGGCCTGGCGGCGGGCGCGTTTGCGTACGCCTCGCTTTGGCCCGGGTCTCGCGTGTTTGGCACTGCGCTCACGGCGCCGGCGCGGCCGGGTGAACTGGCGCTCACCTTTGACGACGGGCCGAACGCTACCTGGACGCCGCGACTGCTTGAGACTCTGGCTGAGCACGACGTGCGGGCGACGTTCTTCCTGCTGGGCAGCCGCGCCCAGGCGCAACCGGAACTGGTGCGGCGCATTGTGGCGGCGGGGCACACGATCGGGAATCACTCGTGGTCGCATCCGAAACTGTCGCGGACACGCGCAAGCCGCGTGCGTGAGGAGTTGCAGCGGACGAGTGAGGAGTTGCAGCAGATTGTTGGCGCGCCGGTCAGATATTTTCGGCCTCCGTTCGGGGCGCGGCGGCCGGCAGTTTTCCGAATTGCGCGTGAGCTGGACCTCGATCCGGTACTGTGGAACGCGATGACGTCGGACTGGAGCAATCCCTCGGCGGAACGTATCGCGGAGCGGCTGGAGAAGAAGATTGACGGTCTGGAACGGCGCGGGCGCGCGGCGAATATCGTGCTGCACGATGGCGGGCATCGCGATGCGGCGGCGAACCGCGAGCCGAGCGTTACGGCTGCCGGACTGCTGCTGGCGCGCTACGCGAAGAGCCACCGGTTTGTGACGTTGGATGCGTGGGCCTGATTCATTGGCTGGCAGCCGATTCGATCAGGATGTAAACGCACTGCGCGCCGCGGCAATAGTTACTTGAATGTCGGCGTCGGTATGCGCCGTCGAGAGGAATGCCGCTTCGAATTGAGAGGGCGGCAGCCAGACGCCCTGGTCAAGCATGGCGCGGTGGAAACGGCCGAAGGCAGCGGTGTCGGATTTTGCGGCGTCGGCGTAGTTCGCGACTGGCGCGCCGGTAAAGAACCATGTCCACATGGCGCCTACGCGGTTGGTGGTGAGGGCAACGCAGGCGCGCGACGCTTCCCCGGCGACGCCTTCAGCGAGTGCGCGGGATGCGGCTTCGAGCCGCGCGTAGACTTCGGCCGCGTGCTCCCGCAGATAGCCGAGCGTGGCCAGTCCGGCGGCCATGGCGAGCGGATTGCCGCTGAGCGTTCCAGCCTGATAGACGGGGCCGAGTGGGGCGAGCTGGTCCATGAATTTGCGCTTGCCGCCGAAGACGCCGACGGGCAGTCCGCCGCCAACGATCTTGCCCAGAGTGACCAGATCGGGGTCGAGCGAGTAGAGTTCGCAGGCGCCACCGAGGGCGACGCGGAAGCCGGTCATGACCTCATCGACAATGAGCAGCGCGCCGTGGCTGGCAGTGATCCTGCGCAGGCCCGCGAGATAGCCCTCGGCCGGCGGGATGCAGCCTGCGTTGCCCACGACGGGTTCGAGGATCACGGCGGCGATCACATCCGGGTGCGCGGCAAAGGCGGCTTCGACGGCGGCGAGATCGTTGTAGGGCAAGGCGAGCGTGAGGCGCGCAATCTCCTCGGGCACTCCGGCTGAGCCGGGGATGCCGAAGGTGGCGACTCCGGAGCCGGCTTTGACGAGCAGACCGTCGGCGTGGCCGTGGTAGCAGCCCTCGAACTTGACGACAATCTTGCGGCCGGTAGCGGCACGAGCCAGGCGAATGGCCGACATGGTGGCCTCAGTGCCGGAACTGACGAAGCGCATCTTCTCGATGGCCGGGTAGCAGGCGGCGATGCGCTCAGCGAGGTCCGCTTCGCTGGCCGTGGAGGCGCCGAAGCTGGCAGATTTGCGCGCCGCGCGCTCGATGGCTTCGACGACGGGCGGGAAGGCGTGGCCCAGAATCATCGGTCCCCAGGAGCCGAAGTAGTCGATGTAGCGGTTGCCGTCGGCATCGTAGAGATACGCGCCCTGGGCGCGGTCGATGAAGGGCGGCGCGCCGCCGACGGCGCGAAAGGCGCGCACAGGCGAGTTGACGCCGCCGGGGAAGTATCGCTCGGCGCGCTCCTGAAGGGTCTCGGATCGGACGCGGTTGGACATTGTGGGTTCAGTATAAAAGGCCGCGCCGACGCTGCGTCGCTCAGCTTGCCGTGGGCGATGACTTCGAGCGAATGGCGATAATGCCTACCAGCAGGACCAGCGCCGCAATCTCCAGGGCCAGGCCCAATCCAATGCAGAAGCCGTGGAAGAAGTCGCTCCGATCCGGCGAAAAATGGAGTATTGGTCCAAGGGTGTGCTGCCAGGCGGCACCGCAGCTCGGCGAGAACAGTCCCACGGAGAGCATGAGCAGGGCGACGGGCAAGGATTTCTTCGATTCGATCAGGCAGCTGAATAGCATGAGTCTCTCCTTTTGGCTGAAGGCGTGACGCCTCCCTGCCGGTTTCCAGAATGGGTTTAATCGTCCTGTGAGTCGCGGCCGGCCTTCATGGCGCGCCTGGCCCAGATGCGAGCGAGCTGATAGAGCGCGAGAACGTCGATCGAGGCCGCCAGTCCGCTGCTCATGCCGCGCACCATGTCGTTCGGAGCGGGGGCAAGATGCAGCAGCGCCAGCAAGGCGGGCGGCCAGTCAAAGGCGTAGGCCATGTTGATCTGCGCCACAACCAGTAAAACAAGAAGCACTGGCAGCGACTTTTTCGGTTTTTCACAATCGAAGAGACACATGCGAGATCCTTTCAGGGCGGGGATGGGTCAGGGACGGGAGTTGGTCGCACGGCGGCGGCGATGTGCGAACCAACTCATCAGCCCGATGGTGCAGCCAAACAGGAAAAAGCGCGCGCCGTTGAAGAGCGCGGGGTGACGAAGGCCGAAACCGTCCTCAAAAGCGGTTTGGAACAGAATCGCCGAAAACAGACAGATGTTTCCGGCGGCGTAGGTGCGGCGGGTTTTGGAATCGAGCTGGCGAATCGACAGGCACATGGAGAGATTCCTTCAGGAAGATTAGTTTTTGAATCGATACCAAAGCATGAGCGCGATTTTTGTTCCACCCATGGCATAGATCACGGCAATCAGATCCCACGCGATCGTGTGCTCCACCAGTAGGCGATATTCCAGCAGCGCCAGGGCGGTGAGCACGCCGACGACGGCCGCGGCGCTGGTCGAACGGCGTTGATGCTGGCAAAACCTCTCGTCGGAAACGTGATCGAGCATCAAGATGCGGCGGAGGACGGGGTGGTTCATGCGTTCTTCTCCAGTTGGAAGATCTCGTCGGTCGGGCAGGCAAAGATGCGGGCAAAGGTCAAAGCCAGCTCCAGGCTGGGGACGTAGCGATCGCGTTCGATGGCGTTGATACTCTGCCGGGAGACACCGGCCGCCTGGGCCAGTTGTTCCTGGGTCCAGCCGCGGGCTATGCGGAGTTCCTTGACGCGATTGATGACAGTCGGAGCCATGTAAAGCTAGCTTTCCATATCAGCGTAACTCGAAGCTCCTGCTGTGTCAAGTGGACTTTCCATGTATCTGGACGGGCGTGGATCGAGACGGGCGCATTGATTACGGAAATCCACTGCGGCGAGGTCTCATATCGATTGATTGCAGAGCGGGTGGGGCACGGGCGCGGTGGACCGAGCAGATGTATTTTGCATGGGCCGTTGCCATGCGTGGAATGGATTTGTGGGAAATGTGGACGCAAATGCTGTTAGAATTCTGCTTTCCGGCAGCTTCGCGCCGTGTACCTTTCAGAAGACGAAGGCCTCTACCGTGTCTCAAGAAACCACAGCAAAATCCGTTAGTTACGCCGACGCCGGTGTGGACATTCGCGGCGGTGACCAAGCCAAGGAACGCATCAAGTACCTGGCGCAGAAGACCTTTAATCGCAACGTGTTGGGCGGAATCGGCAGCTTTGGGGCGCTGTTCCGGCTCGATCTGCAGCGATGGAAGAACCCGATTCTGGTGAGCTCAGCCGATGGCGTGGGGACCAAGCTCAAGGTGGCTTTTGCCCTGGGGCTGCACCAGACGGTGGGCGTGGACCTGGTAAACCACTGCGTGAACGACATCGCCGTGCAGGGTGCTACGCCGCTGTTCTTCCTGGACTACCTGGCCACGGGCAAGATCGACCCGGACGTGATTGAGACGGTGGTGAGCGGGCTGGCGGATGGGTGCAAGGCCAACGGCTGCGTGCTGATTGGCGGCGAGACGGCGCAGATGCCGGGCTTTTACGCCGATGGCGAGTACGATCTGGCGGGGTTCATTGTGGGCGCGGTCGATCGCGACAAGATGATTACCGGCGCGAACATCAAGGCGGGCGACGTGCTCATCGGGCTGCCCTCGACGGGGTTGCACACCAACGGCTATTCGCTGGCGCGCAAGCTGCTGTTCGATGTGGGCGGCTACAAGCCGGCGCAGTACGTGACGGCGATCAAGGAGAAGGCCGGCGCGGCGCTGATGAAGACGCACCGCAGCTACCTGCACGTGATCCAGAAGCTGGTGGGGGCGGGGCTGACCACGGGCATGGCGCACATCACCGGCGGGGGGATTACGGACAATCTGCCGAGGATTCTGCCCAAGGGCGTGACGGCGCAGGTTGAGATCGGATCGTGGCCGGTGCTGCCCATCTTCGAGCATCTGCGCGAGCTGGGCAACGTGGGGCAGGAAGAGATGATGCGGACCTTCAACATGGGGATTGGACTCATCGCGGCGATTCCGGCAGAGAAGTTTACCAGGGCCAAGAATCTGCTGGATCGGTCCGAGGAGAAATTCTACGTGATTGGCCGCGTGGTAAAGGGCGAGCGGCGGGTGCAGTACACGTAACCGGCAGGTTTCAGTCGTTAGTGGTTAGTGGTTGATGACAACGCTGAGAGGGGCAAGTTGAACTCACTCGAATCGCTGCACCAAGGAAACGCGAACGATCATGCCGGCTGAAATCCCAACACAGCAACCGATCCGTCTTGGGATTCTGCTTTCCGGGCGGGGATCGAATTTTCTGGCGATTGCCGAGTCCATTCGCGCGGGCAGGCTGCACGGCGTCGAGATTGCGATTGTGATTTCGAATGTGGCTGAAGCGCCGGGAATTGCGGCGGCGGCGGAGCTGGGGCTGCCTCATGCGGTGCTGGTCTCAAAGGGGCGCAAGCGCGCCGAGCACGATGCCGATGTTGTGGCTCTGCTCAAAGAGCACAAGGTGGATCTGGTTTGTCTGGCCGGATACATGCGGCTTCTCTCGCCCGAATTTGTGACCGCGTTTCCCCATCGTATTCTGAACATTCATCCCTCGCTGCTGCCAGCCTTCCCTGGACTCGATGCGCAGCAGCAGGCATTCGATTATGGCGTGAAGGTGGCCGGCTGCACGGTGCATTTTGTGGATGAGGAGCTGGACCACGGAGCGATTCTCTTACAGCGAACCGTTCCAGTGCTCGATAGCGACGACGCGCACTCGCTGGCCGACCGCATTCTGGCCGAGGAGCACATTGCCTACACCGAGGCGATTGCGCGCGTGGCAAGCGGCGAGTACGAGGTTCGCGGACGCCGGTATGTGAGGAAGTAAGGACGAACGGCCCTGGAGCGGATTGATAGCTGCCGGTTTGGCGCTACCTCCACGGTTCTTTCAGAACAATCCTGGCTGGCGGCTGGACATTGGGATGCCGAAGTGCTCGTAAGCCAGGCGCGTGGCCACGCGGCCGCGCGGTGTGCGGTCGAGAAATCCAATCTGAATCAGGAAGGGCTCGTAGACCTCTTCGAGCGCGTCCTCCTCTTCGGCGAGCGAGGCCGCCAGCGTGCCGAGGCCGACGGGACCGCCGTCGTACTTTTGAATAATGGTCAGCATCAGCCGCCGATCGATCTCGTCAAAGCCGTGCGCATCGACCTCCAGCATGGTGAGGGCCGCGTTTGCGGTGGGGCGGTCGATGATGCCGGAGCCGCGCACCTGAGCGTAGTCGCGGACGCGTCGCAGCAGGCGGTTGGCGATGCGCGGCGTGCCGCGGGAGCGCAAGGCAATCTCGGAAGAGCCGTCGCGGTCGATGGGGATTTGCAGCACCTCGGCGGAGCGCTCGACGATGATGCGCAGTTCCTCGTCGGTATAGAACTCCAGGCGCAGAAGAATGCCGAAGCGCGCGCGCAGGGGTGAAGAGAGCAGACCTGGCCGCGTAGTTGCGCCGATGAAGGTGAAAGGCTTGATCTCCATTACGTGGGTGCGAGCCGCGGGGCCCTGGCCGATGATGATGTCGAGTTTGTAGTCTTCGAGCGCGGTGTAGAGCTTTTCTTCGAGCACCGCCTGCAGGCGGTGAATCTCGTCGAGGAAGAGCACTTGTCGGTCGCGGAGATTGGTGAGGATGGCGGTCAGGTCGCCCTGGATGGTGAGCGCCGGACCGGCTGTCTGCTGAAAACCCACGTCGAGTTCGTTGGCGATGATGGTGGCGAGCGTGGTTTTGCCCAGGCCGGGCGGGCCGAAGAGAAGCACGTGGTCGAGCGCTTCGCCGCGTGATTTGGCGGCTTCAAGCGCGATCGAGAGCTGCTCCTTGGCCTTGGATTGCCCGATGAACTCGCGCAGCCAGCGCGGGCGCAACTTCAACTCGAACGTCTGCTCTTCGTCGGCGCGCGCGGCGCTGACCAAACGTTCGGGAGAGTTGTCGCGGGTGTGGGTCATCTTCAAAAAAGTGTACAGCAACGCACTCTTGTCCAAGACAGCCTTTCCTGTGAATTGAGCAGTTGATTTCACTGGACATAGGTATCCTCCTCCGGCAATAGCGTCAGGTTTCATCGATAACTCGCACTGGAGGGCTATCTACGTTTCCGGCATTCTGCTGTCCAGGTTGTGATGGTGTAAGTGCCGTGTTATAGGTTCACGTGGGCGGTGGCATTTCTTCTGCTGTCCAACTCACAACTACCAAACCAAGGGCATGGGT
>JBMFHB010000123.1:0-7368 GCA_049977045.1 Occallatibacter sp. | reverse complement strand
AAGGGTTACATCACTGTACATCGCCGTCTGCTTGCGATCTTCTCCGCGCATACTTCTTGTTTACTACAAAGTTAACGTGGATGCTGTGACCGTCACCAGGCTTCAAAGGGGTTTTTTCGCAGCCTCTCAAGTCGCGCCCTTTCAAAACCGTGACTGGGCGACGAATTTTGCAAGAGGCTCCCCGGATGGAATTTCCGCACTTTCCCGCACCTGCGCGCCCTGCGGGACATCTGAGAAAATAGAGACGGTGAAGTTAAGGCATCATCTTTCGTTTTTTAGAGCGGCTCCCGCGGTTGCTTTTCTGGTTTTGGCGCAGATCGCGGCTGGAACCGCGAGAGCGCGCGCGCAGAACCCGACGTCGGCCGCGAATCCCTTCTGGGGCAGCGTAACGGCGCAGCCGGTGACCAGCGGGACGCTCAAGCTGTCGCTCCAGGGCGCGCTCCGCAGGGGCCTGAGCAACAACCTGGGTTTGAAAGAGGCTGAGAACAGCGAAAAGGCGCTGCACGGCGAGCGAAACCAGGCGCTGCAGGAGTTTCTGCCCACCATCTGGCTCAGCGGCGATACCGGCTACCACATGTACAATCTGGCGGCGCAGGGCTTCAACTCCGCGGCTCTTGCGGATTTTGCGGCTTTGTTGCCGGGCGGCAAGGCTTTACCCAACATCCCTCTGATTACGCGCGACTACCTGACCGAGGGGCAGATTCACTTCAGCCAGATTCTTTTTTCCGGCCCGGTGATCCAGGCATGGAAGGCGTCGGGCGCGGCGGAAGAGGCAGCGCGGCTCAACAAGATGTCGGCGCGTGAAGAGGTGGTGCAGCAAGTTGCCACCGCGTATCTGCGCACGATTGCCGATCAGTCGGAAGTGGACAACGCCAGGGCGCTGGTGGCCGAAGCGCAGGTGCTGCTCGATCACGTACATGCGGCGCACGAGGCGGGTACTGCGGCAAATCTCGATGAGCTGCGGGCGCGCGTCGAGCTTGAGGCGCAGCAGCAGGCGCTGATCACCGCGGAGAATCGGCAGGCCAAGGATCTGATCCTTCTCAAGCGCGAGATCGGTGTCGATCCCGGGCAGCAGGTTGATCTCACCGATCCTGCGCCTTATAGCGACCTGGCCGTGCAGACGCCGGAGGAGGTGCGGGCGCTCGCCTATCGCAGCCGGCAGGACTATCTGAGCCTTCAGAACGAGGCGGTTGAGTACAAGTCCGTGCATGCGGTCTACCGCAGCGAGCGCCTGCCTACGCTTAGCTTCAATAGCTACTACGGCACCAGCACGGTCAACGGCGCGGGCACGCGTGGCAATTGGATGGCCATGGGCACGCTGAGCTTTCCCATCTTTCGCGAGGCGCGGCTGCGCGGCGACGAGGATGCTTCCAGGGCGCAGATGCACGCCGTCGAGGCGCAGCTTGCCGACCTGCGCAACCAGATCGATGAGCAGGTGCGCGCGGCGCTGCTCGACGTGAACGCGAACAAGAAGCTGGTCGATATGGCGCAGTCGAATGTCGACCTGGCCCGGCGGGCGTTGAGCGACGAGACTGACCGCGTGAATGCCGGTGTGGACGACAATCTTCCGCTGGTGACGGCACAAGCCACGCTGGCCACCGCCGAGAGCAATCTGGTGGAGAGCCTCTACCAGTACAACGTCTCGAAGCTCGGGCTGGCGCGCGCGGCCGGCGTGCTGGAGCAGCAGTACCAGGTGTATCTGGGGCATTGAGGTAGACCTTTCATCATCACCGGTCTGCATCAGGCATCATATTCTCACCCGTGTAACGTCGAAACCGAAGGAGCACTTCCCTTGCCCCAACCACTGAAAATTGTCTACTTTGTCGAACCGGATGCGCAGGCGCTGGCCCGCCGGACGGCGCAGCATGTTGTGGAACAGGCCGAGCGGGCCGTAGCCGCGCGAGGACGGGCACGGATTGCCATCAGCGGCGGCTCGACACCGAAGGCGGCGTTTGCACTGCTGGCCGATCCCTCGCAACCGTGGCTCGCGCGCATGCCATGGGCAAAGCTCGACCTGTGGTGGGTGGACGAGCGGTGCGTGCCGCCAGACCACAAGGACTCGAACTACCGCATGACGCGAGAGGCGATGCTGGATCATGTGCCGCTCGCAGCCAGCCAGATTCATCGCATCGAGGGAGAACTGGAACCAGAGACGGCCGCGGCGCGCTACGAGTCGGAGATGCGCAACTGCTTCAGGCTGGAGGGCGCCGAGATGCCGCGATTCGACGTGGTGGCTCTTGGGATGGGTCCGGATGGACACACTGCGTCTCTTTTTCCCCACACGCAGGCACTTTTCGAGCTGGGACGGCTGGCCGTAGCCAACCATGTGGAAGCCAAAGACAGTTGGCGGGTCACGCTCAGTTGGCCAGTGATCAACCACGCGTCCCATGTCTTTTTTCTTGTCGCAGGTGCGGATAAAGCACAGATTTTAAAAGATGTGTGGATGGGTCCACGGGATGTGGAGCGATGGCCCAGCCAGTTGATTTATCCTGCGGACGGTATACTGACGTTGCTTCTGGACCGGGCGGCGGCGGCGCTCGTGCCCCCTCCAGATACGCATGGTTTTGGAACGATCGAGAGGAACGCATGATTCTGGCAGGCGATGTAGGCGGCACCAAGGTTCATCTGGCGCTGTTTGACTTTATCGACGGCAAACTGAAGGTTGTGCGGGACAAGCTGTTCCCAGCCAAAGAGTACGCAGGCCTGGAAGCGATCGTGACGGAGTTTGTGATCTCCGAGAAGGTGACGGCGGCCTGCTTTGGCGTGCCTGGACCGGTGCGGGACGGGCGGTTGCGGCTGACCAATCTGCCGTGGACGCTCGACAGCCGCGATCTGGCGCGCAATCTGAAGATTGACCACGTCTTCCTGATTAACGATCTGCAGGCGAACGGCTACGGCATCGCGGAACTCGGTCCGGACCAGATCTACACCCTGAGCGAGGGCGATGCGCGCCAGGTGGGCAACCGCGCGCTGATCTCGGCGGGAACCGGACTGGGCGAGGCGTTTTTGGTCTTCGACGGTCGCGACTACGTTCCTTACCCCTCCGAGGGCGGTCATGCGGACTTTGCGCCGCGCAACGACGACGAGATCGACCTGCTGCACTTCCTGATGCAGAAGTACAACGGGCGCATCAGCTTTGAGCGCGTGGTGAGCGGGCAGGGACTGACCAACGTTTACGAGTTTTTGCGCGACGGGCGGGGAATGGAAGAGCCGGCGTGGCTGGCGCAGCGCATGACGGAGGAAGACCCGAACGCCGTGATCACCGATCTGGCAATGAAGGCCAGGAGCGAGATCTGCGAACGGGCGCTGGACATGTTTGTTTCGGCCTACGGCGCCGAAGCAGGCAACCTGACGCTGAAGATTCTCGCCGTGGGCGGACTGTATGTGGGCGGCGGCATTGCGCCACGCATTCTGGAGAAGCTGAAAGACGGCACGTTCATGAAGGCATTCATTGATAAGGGCCGGTTGAGCCAGTTGCTGGTGAATACGCCAGTGCGCGTGATTCTCGAAAGCCGCACGGCGCTGATTGGCGCGGCCGCGTATGCCGAGGCACGCGCCGCGGAAGTGAGCGGGATTTCTCCGCGCGCGGCGAGCGTGAAGTTTTAGCAGCGGCTCCCGCGCCGAAAGCACGAAGGCCACGGAACCCTGATGGCACGAAGTTCGTGCCCTCGCCGTCTCTGCCGATGAGGGCCTTCAGGACCACTGGTCCGGAAACGCGCGCCCCCCTTGCATCCGCGCGATCCCAAGGAGATGGAGAATGAGCAGGCTGGGCAGATGGATGATGCAGGCGCTGATTGGATTTGCGCTGGCTTCGCTCGTGACCTTTGCCGTGGACTGGACCGCTTACAAGCTGCGCGGCTCGCCGCACTCCTCGGTGGTTGTGAACCGCTACATGGCAGTTCCGCTCAAGGGGCAAAAGACGGAATACGACTATCTGGGAACCGCGAATGTATCCTGCGCGGTGGCGCTGTTCCCCGAGGACGATCGAGATCCCTGCTGGTATGTCAGGCGCCACGCAAACCAGTGGGAGGATCTTGGGGCGCCGAAGTACTGAACGGGCAGCAAGCCGGACGGCAGCCTTCTGGAAGACAGGGTAAACATGCGGTGGTGACGCGAGTCACGACTCGAAAAATGCGAATGCGGCTAGGATCGTAGAGTATTTTTCAAAAAACCTGTCATGTATAGCCGCACACAAAACGAAAACGGCACGTACAACTCGCGCTGTCTGGACTGCTTCATGACGATCGCATCGTGCGTGGAGACGGAGAAAGAACTCGACGCGCACGAAGCGCATCATATGTGCCCGGAGAAAGCACTGGCGCAATTGCTGGCGCTGGACCGCGCAGCGGCTCAGCACGCGGCGCACAACTGAAGCCAATCTCCGCGCGCGTTCCCCGCCGACTGACGGAATCGTCTCAAGGAATCCAGTGGGGCAAGTGTCTCTCGTGCTCTGAGCCGGTCTCGATGAAGACAAATTCATTCCCGTCCGGATCGTGGACGAAGATCAGCTTCCCGTCGCGTTTGGATTTCACCCCCGCCCGTCTGAGCGTATCGGCAGCCTTGCGCGCGTCGGGCACGGGAAAGAGGAACTCCGGCTGAGATCCGGGATGGGCCTGGCTCAACTCGATGCGCAGGCCGGGCGCGGCGGGCGCGGTGAGGCGCACGTTGCCGCCGGCGTCCTCGGCTTCAAAACCGAGTTGAAGAAAGAACTGCTTTTCCGCAGCGAGACCGTTAACGGGAAGATCGAAGCCCATGAGGGCCGTGGAGACGCGGTTCACGCCGAGGTGCTGGCCGCGGTCGAGCATGTGCCGCGAACCCTGCAAGTATTGCGTGAACTCCGTCACGCGGCCCTCGGGATCTTTCATTGAAGAGATCAGATTGCCGGCGCCGGCCTTGCGCGCAGGCGCGACCTTGAGGCCGATCGATTGGTAGTACCGGACCAAAGTGTCGAGGTCGCCGGCCTCGTAGCAGGCGTGCATCCAGCCCAGCGGCTGCGAGGGATCGGTCTGGGGATAAAGCTCGATGAACTGGCGGTCGTTGACCTTGATGAAGACCTCGAGAGTCTTGCCGGCATCCGTAGTGGCGAAGGCCTCTTCAAAGCCGAGTTTGCCGAGGAACAGGATCTCGCGGTCGAGGTCGCTGACGCGGATGGCGATATGCGCGATACCAGTGATGCCCGCGTCGCCCGCCGGAGGCTGAGCGCCGGCAGCAGTTGAAAGCGCGCAGGCCAGCGCCGAAATGACAATCCAAAGCTTCTTCATTGTGGTCTCCTCAGCGCCGCGGCGGCTGGAGGCCGGCGCGCAACGCAGCTAAAACTTATGCGTAATCCTCGCGGTAAGGCGTGAAGATGTCGAGCAGTTCAGAGGCTTCAAGAGCGGCGGCCTCGTGCTCCACTCCGCCATCGACGGCGATGCTGTCGCCGGCGCGCATCTCCCAGCTTTTTCCCTGGGCCTGAAACCGGATGCGTCCGCGCGTCACATACACGATTTGATGATGCGGATGGCTGTGGCGCGCGCCCCTCCAGCCCTTTTCGAAGGTATGCCGCACCAGCATCAGATGCGCATTGTAGGCAAGCACCTCGCGCTTCATGCCCGGTTCGGGATTTGTTATTTTGGCGGTATCGGTTGCGGTGTAAATCACTGCGGACTCGTTCATTGCTGTTCCCCGGGTTGAAATGTTCACGCTCAGCTTCCGGCTCTTCGTTCTCTGCTGGCGGCGTTCGCAGCATCCATGCGCGAGCCGCGCCCTGCAACTTAGGGTAAACCCGGAGCTGGCCACGGCTCATCCCTCAGCCGGCAGCCGCGCACATACGGAGGCCGCGGACGGATGCGAACCCGGCCTACTTGAGCTCTGACGATGCGCGGGCGATCAGCTCAGGTTCGAGGAGGATGGTGCGCGGCCGCGCCGGCGCAGGCTTCCTGAGCAGGTTCACGATCAACTGGGCCGTGCGCTCGCCGATCTCGCGCGATTTTTGGTCGACGCTCGCCAGCGGCACCCGCAGTTTGCTGCCATAGTGAAAGTTGCCGCAGCCCACAACAGCCAGATCGCGCGGGATGCGCAACCCGGCCTCAAAGGCGCGCTCCATGGCGCCGATGGCGATTGTGTCGTTGAAGCAAAACAGACCGTCAGGGCGCGGCTTGAGCGCCAGAATCTCTTCCATCGCATGCCGTCCGCGGGTTTCGCCATCGGAGTCGGAGGCTTCGCCGCAGGTCACCACGTAACCTTCAGGAGCCTCGATTCCATGGCGCTTGAGCGCGGCGCGATAGCCTTCGGCGCGCGCGTCTCCAATACTGGTTTCAGGGCCGCGGACATGGACGATGCGTCTGCAGCCGCGGGCAATGAGGTGCTCGACGGCAAGCTCGCCGACTCTTACATCGTCCACGCCGACGAAATTCGACGGGAAGCCGGGGAAACGGCGATCGACAAGAACCAGCGGCACGCCCGCCTCGCGAATACGGCTCAGGCTGCCGGTATCTTTGCGGCACGAGGCGACAACAAAGCAATCGATACGGTGAGCGAGCATATGCTCCACTTCATCGAGCTCAAGCTGCGGATCGCTCTCGGAAGACGAGACGAGGAGATAGTATTCCTTTTCCCGCAGCTTGCTGGAGAGCCCTTTGGCGATCTCTCCAAAGAAGGGATGAATGAGGTCGGGAACGACGAGCCCGACGAGCGAACTGCGGCCGGTGACGAGGCTGCGCGCGGTGAGGTTCGGGCGGTAGTTCAGCAGCTTCACGCGTTCGAGAATTTTGGCCTTGGTTTCCTCTGCAATGTCGGGCCGGTTTCTGAGAGCTCGCGAGACCGTAACCACCGACACGCCAAGCTCGGCTGCGATGTCTTTCATGCGAACCGTCATGGCAGCAGTGTATAGGATGCGGTTGCCGGGCGCGCATGGCCTGCATTCCCGGCGGGCGGATTGCGGAGAAAAAACAATTTGACGGCTCTTGACGAGAAAGTGTAAGAGTCATCGATTTACGCGGCTTTCTGAAACGCGACAAGTTGGGTTCTTGTGGCGGCCAGACGTTGGGCTTTCAGGAGCAGGTAGTTGAGGTTGCGATAGCCGCGGCCGCGCCGCAACAACGCCTTGATGTTTCCATTGACCGCCTCGACCACTCCCAGGGGAACCTTGGTTCTGCAGTAGTTCAGGATGCCCTCCAGGTGACGGAGCAGCATGTCGGCCAGCTTCTCCATGGGCTTGAGCCGCTGCCACCGGAGTTGATCGATCCAGTTCTTCAGATAGCGCATCATGGATCCCTCGTAGTGATAGCTCCACAGCCGGTCCAGGCTTTCTTTGAGCAGGTAGGCATTCATGACGCGCCGGTTCAACGCAAACAGTTCGTTGAGTTGCTGCTTTTTGCGCGCGGTCAG
>JBMFHB010000122.1:0-7411 GCA_049977045.1 Occallatibacter sp. | reverse complement strand
CGTCAGGGGTTTGCTTTGTCGACTTCTTTTCCCTGGCAGAGTCCGAGACGGTGGGCTGCAGAACGGAATCTCGTACGACTCGCTGAACTATCCGAGCGCCAAGATCGTCAGAAGTAGATCTGAATCCACAACGGTGTGCCACGAGATCCCGTGGTAGGCTGGTTGGCATGCAAGACCATTTCCAATTTCTCCGCCGCCCAGACGCGAATTCGTGTACGCGCTTTTTGGCGCTTTCCGCATTTTTCTGCCGGGGGTTGCAGGTGGAAAAGGGGGTACGAAATGCTTCTATGTATCTGAAAACAGGGGAAGTGGAGATTGAATGGTAGGCAAGGCGGGATTCGAACCCGCAACCCCCGGCTTAGAAGGCCCATCCGGGCGTTTTCTATCATTTACTCTGCCTTGCCTAACTCTACTATGGTTCAATAACTTAAGCCAAGATTCCCGGCGAGGTCTTTACTCCGATTTACCCGTGTTTTGCCTCCAGGGTCCCCACAAGATCCCCCACAGTGTTTCAGGGCGTTCAGACCCGTGAATGCCATTGTTCAGGAGCGGGAGATCTGTCCGGACGCGGCGGCACAAGCCCATTGCAAGAGATTGCCTTCCGGCGTTGCATGCAATCGCTGCGCTTGTTCGACGCAGGCAAGTGCCGCGCTGCAATCTCCCTGTTGCAGGGCTCGCCGCGCTTGCTGGCGTAAGCGGTAAGCATGAGCAGTGAGGAGCATCAACGTGGTGAGATCGGCGCCGCAGCGCAGGCATCCGGCCGCGCCGCGAAAGCGCGCCCGGCACACCGGGC
The DNA here is from genome assembly GCA_049977045.1 of Occallatibacter sp. Lineage (GTDB taxonomy): Bacteria > Acidobacteriota > Terriglobia > Terriglobales > Acidobacteriaceae > Telmatobacter. The sequence continues at coordinate 6,618 of JBMFHB010000122.1, read as the reverse complement.
AGGAGCCCGCGCGCGGTGGATCGCCGTTCATGCGCGTCCCTCGATGAAGAACAGAAGTTCGCGCATGCCATGGAGCGCCTGCTCGATCGCGGCGGCGTCGCGGCTTTCGATCGCCGACTCGATCGTCTGATTCAGGTCGATCACTTCTTCGCGATCTTCTTCGTGGATCTGATCGAGCAGTTGACGGGATCGCTCGATCATCTGCCGCCCCTCGGCCGCAGCCGCGCTCCAATCTCCCCCATTCGCCGGCTGCGCCAGGACAGCCACCGGCGCGCCTCCGGCATCGCTATCTTCCTCGGCTTCGAGCAGGCTCTCATCCTCATCGAATGCCTCGTCGAGTTCCTCACCAAGCAATTCATCGTCCTGCCGCGTGGCGTAGAGAGCTTCCAGGCGCTTGCGCGCGGCGGCGATCTCGGCCTCGCTCTTGGCTGCGAGAGCGCGGGCGATGGTGATGTGCTTCGATAACCCCGAGCGCTTTTCGATGGCGGTGACGTTCAAGATGCCGTCCAGGTCCAGGCTCATGCGGCAGAGGACCTCGTTCTGGTCGCGCATCGGAGTCAGGCCCTTGATTCTGAAGTCGCCCACCAGGATATTGCGAAGGGCGTCTTCGTCCTCGCCCTCGTAGACGCGCACATCGACCTCCTCCTGATAGGCGTGGCTGGTGTAGAAGCGCTCGGTGCGGGTAATGGGCAGCGGGCTGTTGCGCCGGATGATGGGTTTGTAACAGTGCGGGTAGTCGACGCCGCCGCGGTCGCCAAGATAGGAGACGCCAAAGGAGTAAGGCGTCACGTCGACCAGCACGCGCTCGATCTGGTGGCCGGCCAGCCGCGATGCCATCACGCCGGCGCCCAGCGCCACGCACAGGTCGGGGTGGACCTCGCCGCGCGGCGCGAGGCCGGTGCGTTCCTCGATCAGGCGCGCGACCAGCGGCGTGCGCGTCGAGCCGCCGACCAGCAGAATCGCGTCCAGGTCCGCAGGGCCTTTGCCGGCATCGGAGAGCGCCTTGGAGAGATGTTCGAGGGTTTGCTCGATGAGCGGGCGGATCATCTCCTCGTACTGCTCACGCGTAATCTCCAACTCCAGATGCAGCGGCTTGCCATCGACCGTAGCCAGCGCCTCTTCGCGGACGGTGACCTCCGGCTCAAAGCTCAGGCGGCGCTTGGCTTCTTCAGCCGCCCACCACAGCCGGGCGCGGGCCACAGGGTAACCGGTGCGCAAGTCGATCCCGTGCTTCGACTGGAACTCGCGGACGAGGTGCTCGGCAAGCAGGTCGTTAAAGTCATCGCCGCCCAGGCGATTGTTGCCGTGGCTCGAAAGCACCTCGGTGACGTCGCCTTCCAGGGCCACGACCGAGACATCGAAGGTGCCCCCGCCCAGGTCATAGACCATGGCGGTGTGGCGGCTGCCCTCGCCGTAAGCCAGGCTCGCGGCCGTCGGCTCATTCAGGATGCGCATGGCTTCGAGACCGGCCAGCCGCGCCGCTTCGCGCGTCGCCTGGCGCTGCGCGTCGGAGAAATATGCGGGAACGGTGATCACCGCCTTTTCGACCGGCCGGTCCAGCTTGCGGCTGGCCCAGGAGGCAAGCTCGCGGAGGATCAGCGCGGAGATCTCCGGCGGCGTGAACTCGCGGTCGCCAAGAGAAACAGTCTCATTGCCGCCCATCTTGCGCTTGATGCTGCGCACAGTGCGCTCGGGATAGAGCACAAGCTGGTTGCGCGCCGCCTCGCCCACCAACAGCTCGCCGGAGGGAGAGATGCCCACCACCGAAGGCAGAATCTCCCTGCCACCGGAGCCCAGGATTCTTACTTGGCCATCGACGAAGGCCGCCACCTCGGAGTTGGTGGTGCCCAGGTCGATACCTACAATCACATCCTCGTTTGAATCGCTCATTGGAGTTTGCTCCCCGTGTTGCGCGCCACCTTGACCTGCGCGGTGCGATAGACTTTCCCGTTCCACTCGTAACCTTCGCGATAGACTTCGACCACCGTCCCTTCGGGCACGGCGGCGGTCTCCTCGATATCGACTGCGGTCATGCGTTGCGGATCGAAGCCGCGGTTCAGGCAGGCGATCCGGTCAACGCCGCAGGCCACCAGCGCCTCATCCAGGCGGTCCAGCGTGAGACTGTAGCCGTGGGAGAGCGCGCCGAGAATCTCCTGCGCATGCTGCGCATACCCGCGGCCCACGCCAAGCCAGCGAGCCAGACGCGGCAGCCGTGCGGGCGTCAACTCATTGGTCGCATTCCGCACGGTCGCGATTCCGCGCTCCATGCGGTCATGCAAATCGAGCAGCAGGTCGATCTCCTGTTTTCGGGGCTGGCCGCCGATGGAGGGTTCGGATCGGCCTTCCTCCGCGCCGGCTGACCCCCACGCAGCTTCCTGGCTTGGCGAGTCCCGGTCCTGAGCGCTCTGGTTCTGCACGCTCTTGCCCAGCGTTTCATTCAACTGCTTGAAGAGGCGTCCCTGCACGCGGACTTCCTGCGCCAGCGTCGTCATGGCCGACCACAGCGAATAGAGATCGCTGCCCTGAACGGTGGCGTGCGCATCGTCCAGCGGCGGAAGCGGCTCGCCGCTCCGCAGCGCTGAAAGCAGCTCAGGCGTCAGCCCTTCGGGAGGCTGTTCTTCTTCCAGCGCGCGGTCGAGCCAGGCCGCGAAGTTGCGCAGCATCCGTTCGCGCACCTCGGGAGAGACCTTCGCTGAGGAGGTATCAACATCCATTTCCATCTGTTTTTCTTTCCTTGAGCACCGCTAGCCATGGAGCGGGGCCGGCGAATGGTCTTTGATTTTCCATGCCCTCCAGCAGGGATCCGAGCGGCGCGTCCGGATTCGTGGAAAACAACGTGTATTGAGCGCGGCGGCGCCGGTCGCGCAACAGCTCGTAAGCATCGCGAACCTGCTCGAATTCAGCCGGAGCGCGGTCGGGCGGAAACTGCTTGAGCTTGGCCAGATAAGCGGCACGAATCTCGTCGTCGTCCGCATCAGCGCCAACACCTAGCACGGCATAAGGGTTGAAATCGGTAGTAAACTTCGGACTCATCGCATTGTCTCAAAACAAACTGCCCTGCACCGGCTGTTGATCCGGCGCGTTCTTCTTGCGATTCTTGTCGTTGCTGCTCGCCACCGGCTTGGGCGGCTTCCACCCGGAAGCGCGTCCGCCCCGGCCAGGAGACAACTTGCGAACCGCTTTATCAATCGTGTCTAGAACTTTGAGGGGATCCTCCCCAGCCTCAATCGCCTTCAGAATTCGCTGTCTCTCCGACGAGGGTAGGACCGCGACAACTGCCGCCAGCACTCCCGGTATTCCTTTCAGGGGAGGATCGTCCAAATCTTCGTCTTCTTCATCCCACATGTCCTCGTCATCTTCGTCGTCCCAATCGTCCACCGGCTCGCCACGCTTTGCGCGGCATTTGGGACAGTCGCATTCTGCCGCAGTCATCGAGGCCAATTGCGCGGCATAGCGCGGCTGATCGTCGCGCGGGGTCGTGGGAAACTTCTTGAGCTTCAACTCCTCTTCGAGAATCCCGCTAAGCAACTCCGAGGAAAGAGAATCCGTTTCCATGTCCCGGCCGAACCGCCCACCCAATCGATCCAGAATCTTCCCGGCAAGCTCCGTGTCGCGCTCGCGCCGCGCCAGTTCCAGCGCAGCCCGAAGACAGCCCTCTGGCCGGGTGCCCATCCAGATGGGCACGGCGCGGGCGCGCAGAAACAGAAACCGCGCATTGGCATTGCCGAGTGCCAATCCCGCGGCCGAGACGGTATAGGCCAGCTCGCGCGCCGAATCGCCCAGTGCCGCTTCTCCAAGGACAAGCAGTTGCGCGGCATCCGCTGAGCCGTTGGGCTGATGAAGCCCCTCGATCAATTTGCCTGTCCAGCCGAAGACCAGGGGAATCGAAAGTCCAACCCAATCGCCCAGCAAACAAGCCTGAACCGCGCCGGCAAGCAGTTCCGCGGGCGGTGTGCGCCTGGCGTCAAACGGCGGGACAGACACGTTCGCTGGCCACTGCGCCGCCCTGCTTAATGCCGACAGCAGAAGATGCGCCGCCACCGGCCCAACCGCGCCGGCCAATTTCCTTTCGTGCTCCTCCCGTGTCGCTTTGTCTCCATCGACCGCGGCGCTGCACCAGCGCAAGGCCAGCGCCAGCGCGGAAACCTCTCCCGGCCGCACGTCCGGCACGGCAAGCAACCGCTCGATTTCAGCCGGCACAAGGCGCGTCTTGCGCTCGCGCAGATGCCGCAACGCTGCCGAAAGCAGCAGCCGCGCCTTCGCCCGGCGCACGGCCGGATTCAGGCGATCGAGTTCTTCCGCCTCCTCCAGATACTTCAACGACTTCTTCAGGGCATTCCGCTTCTCTGCCGATTCCATGAGGTGAAGCAGCGGTGGAATCTCTCCCCGCCGCGCCTTTCGCCAGCGCTCGGCAACATCGTCGGCCCTCTTTCCGTCCTGCTGCCTCTTCGCCCAGCGCAGCCACGCTTCAAAAGCCTCCGCGCTGGCGTCGGCCTGGCAGGCGCGCTCATAAAGCATCTCTGCGGAAGGTAGCCTCGTGCTCTTTCTACTCTTGCCGGCATCGCAGAATTCTGTCTCGCCATCCTCCATCTCCGCGACGACATCGGCGGGCAGCTTTGCCACCATCTCGGCCATGTGCAGCGAGAGAACGCCGTCCTCCAGCCCGCCGGCTACAAGCCAGTTCTCCCGGATGGCCTCGCGGCGAAACTCCTCCCATACGATGACCGCTTCGGCGGAACTCTCCGCATAGCCCGCATCTTCGAGAGACCGCGCCAGCAGACGATAAAAGTATGCGTCCAGTCTGGGCGGGCCTCCCAGCGCGCCATCGGCGGCCTGGCGTGGGATGTGTTGCATAATGCAGCGCACGGCAATGTGCTGGCGCAGCCGCTCGCGCAGAGCAGCATCAACACCGATCCCCGCCACGGAAAAAGCTCGGACCGCGTCCAGAATGGGCTGCTTCTTCTTCTCCGCAACCGCAGCCTCCAGCACCGCGAGCGATGAGCGCAAAGCCGCGCCGCGATCCCCGGCCGCCTCAATCAATCTGCTTTCCGCCGGGCTGAATGAAACGCCGGCTTTCTCGCCCAGCATCGCGGTCATCGACGGAATCAATCGCGCCGGCATGGAATCGCCGGCGATTGCCCCCAGCCACTTCTTGCATTCAGCATCCTCATGCCGGTAGTAGCAGGCGATCGCCCGCACCAGCGCCTTCCACGGCGCCAGCGGGCTGCGCCGCGAGACCTGCGGCAAGGCCAGAAGTTCATCGTCCACCGGTCCTTCCGTGACCGCCTGAAAGGCCGCGGCAAGAGCTGACGCCGCGCTGCGCAAAGGATGCTCTGACGGCAGCGATCTCACCGCAGCCAGAGCGGGCAGGTCGTCGATCCGCTGGCGAACGAAGCTTTCAATCCGCTCGCGTTCTTCTGGAGCGAGGTCCGGATCGCGCAACGGCCCCACGATCCCGTCGAGCCGGCCATCGAGAACGCACAGCTCTTGCTCGATCTTCGCCAGTTGGGGAACCACCACCGGAAACCGTTCGCACACGATCGCGAACAGCGCCTTGGCCTCGACCGTCATCCGCAATTGAATAAGATCTTCGATGCGAGCCCGGTAGGCATCGACAAGGAGGTTCTCCGACTCGGCCGTGGCCTCGCGCTTGTGCAGATCCTTGGCAAGTTGCAAAGCCGCCTTGGAGTGCCGGCCCGCAATCAACTCCCGCACGCGCTCGGCTGCCTCTGGAGACAGATGGCCGTTCCCCGCACCTGCCGATGCGCCGGGCGCCGAGGCTGATCGCTGCATCTGCTTTTGCGCCATGGAGACCCTGGGAAGCCGGAATCGCCGCTCTCCAAGCAAGGATACCGCGAGCCAACGATCGTCCCCTGTGCAAAGCAAGGCCGAAATTACCTCATCGGTACAAGGAGCTGCTTCATCACGTCCATTTTGCTCGTGGGGCATCCTTGGAGCATGAACCTACTCCACTCTCCATGCGGTTCGGTATGCACCGTCAGAAGACTCACTCTTTGAGCTTGTCGTCTGTGTCTCGCACGAGCCGCGTGCCTTTGCGTCTCAATCCGCCGCAAACATTTCTCCAATTCGCGCGAACTCCGAAAGGACTTCACCATGATCTATTCCGTTCGTCCTTGCCTGGTTGCGCCCGGCAATATCTCTGCCGTTACCGCAGCGCTTCGCGATGGAGGTTTGTGACCGCGGTAAGCCGAACTGGATACGTGGCGATACGCCGGGTTAATTGTGTGCTGGCGCACCGAGTGCACGCCGAAGGTTTGCTCTTGGTCCTCTTGATGAGATGCGGGCAATGGCCAGTTCCAGCCTATCCCCTGGTAGTTCCACGGTAGCCAGAACCGTGGAGCGAGGGTCGCCTCTTCGCTCTGTTGCTGGAGCGCGGCAGGTAATGGAAAATCCCGGAGGGCGGGCTGTCATTGAGGAGCCGTGTGCGGTATTTTGGCATCAGGAGTGGGAATGGCGAAGATCGGAACAGATAAGCGCCCTGCTGTTGTTCGGGTAGCAACGGAGCAGCGGGCACTTGAACTTCAGAACTCCTGACATAGCCTATTTTTTACGGGTAAATCCGGCTCTTTTTGTTGTCCAGGGCTCGGACCAATACCT
>JBMFHB010000121.1:0-7428 GCA_049977045.1 Occallatibacter sp. | reverse complement strand
AACATACCAAACATGGTAGATTTTGTAAGTTGTTGATTCTAAATGGCATGAAATCTATGCCCGACAGGCTCCTAGGCTTCACCGCTTGGAGCTTCTTATCCGTAAGAGGGGCAAATTCCCTGCTATTTTGCTTCGAACCCTTTTTCTTTGTTTCGGTTGAGCTCATTTTAGTCTCCAGCAGTAAGAACTGATTATACAACCACTCTGGAGACTAACTGGAGACTAAATTCAGGACGGTTGGTGCCGAAGGTAATCGAAGCTATCCGAAGATTAAATATATTATTTACATGCATTTACAAAGATGCTGCGAAGTTAGCTGAAGTCGACTGAAGGTCCAATTATTTTCCGATGCAGAAACTTGAAAAAATTACATTGAGAATGTCGTCGGGAGTGGTCTGGCCGGTGAGTGAGTCCAGAGCCCAGAGGGCGCGATAGAGATCGAGCAGGATCATCTCGTGGGGGATGCCGCTTTCGTTGGCTTTGGCGGCGTCGCCCAGTGCGGTGAGCGCGGTGGCGATGGCCTGATGCTGGCGGAGGTTCGTCAACATGCCGGGCTCGGCTGCTGCGCCGCCGGTGGCGAGAGCGAGAATTTTTTCGCGCAGCGCGGGAATGCCCTCGCCGGTGAGCGCCGAGGTTGGCAGCGTGGTGAGAGTATCTTCGATTTCGCTGTGGGGTAATAGGCATGATTCTTTGCCACCCTGATCCCTAAAGAACACGGCCAAGGATGGGGCGCCCGCAGCGCCTTCGCCTGCGAGCGAATGCGATGCGTCTGGACGATGCGGCTTCGCGAGATCGGATTTGTTGATGGCGACGATGGCCGGGCGGCCCTCGACCGCGGCCAGCAGGCGGTGCTCCTCGTCGTTCAGCGGCTGCGTCGCGTCAAGCACAATGAGAACCAGCGCGGCATCGGCAAGCGCCTCGCGGCTGCGAGCGATGCCGAGCTGTTCGGCTTCTTCGCGCCCCTCGCGCAGGCCAGCGGTGTCGACCATCTCGATGGGAATGCCGCCGATGGAGATGCGCTCGGTGACCAGATCGCGTGTCGTGCCGGGCGTTGCGGTGACGATGGCGCGGTCGCGCTCGACGAGGCGGTTGAAGAGCGAACTCTTGCCCGCGTTGGGCCGGCCGACGATGGCGAGGGTGAGGCCGTCGTGCACAACGTGGCCGCGGGCAAAGGAGGCATCGAGCGCGGCAAGGGGCGAGGTAAGTTCGGCGATGCGGCGCGCGATCTCCTGCTGCGGGGTAATGTCGACATCGTCCTCGGCAAAGTCGATGCCGGCTTCGAGCAGGGCCACGAGGTCGACGAGCTGCTGCTTCATGGGCGCGACGCGGCGGCTGAGCGCGCCCCCCATCTGGCTGGCTGCCTGACGCGCCTGGGTGAGGGTTTGCGCGTCGATGAGGTCGCGGACCGCTTCGGCCTGCGTGAGGTCGAGCCTGCCGGAGAGAAAGGCGCGCTCGGTAAATTCGCCTGGCTCGGCCAGGCGCGCGCCCAGCGCGAGCGCGCGGCGCAGCAGCAGATCAAGAACGACCGGCGAGCCGTGCGCGGCGATTTCAACCAAGTCCTCGGCGGTGTATGAGTTTGGAGCGCGGAAAAATGTGACGAGGGCCTCATCGATGCGCGCCGCTTCGCCGCTATCCGCATCGAGCACGTCGGCCAGGCGCGCGTGAGCGTGCTCCAGTGGATGCCGCAGCCGGACAAGCTGCCCGGCAATGGACGCAGCCAGCGGCCCGCTGAGCCGCACAATGCCGATGCCGCCGCGCCCAGGCGGCGTGGAGATGGCGGCGATGGTGTCAGTAGCGGTCTCGTGCACAGACATGGGTTGCACCCAGTGTAGAGCGTGGAGCCTCTTGATATGGGAGGGAGTTGCATCCTGGCGCGGCGCTGGGTAGCTGCGGTTTCCGGGCAGGGTAACCAGAGGTGTAGGTACTTTTGTGATCGTGGCGTTTCCCGGATCAACTGCACTACAGTTGATTCATCGACGTGCCTCTCGGCAGTGATCGGGGGCTCGATTCCGGGAAGCGCAACGGCCTGAGGCGAATGCGATGAAGGCTGCGCGGTTAGCGACTCTCAAATTCTTCGCCCTGCTCTTCCTGCTCGTCGGTCTGACGGGCCTGATCACCTCTGCGGCAATTTCCACCCACTATCTGGAGATCATGCCACGTCTGCCGGATCCGGATGCGCTCCGGGTCGTGCCTCGCAGCATTCACGGTGTAACGGTCTACCAGACCGCGCACGAAGACCGCGTGCTCAGCATTTGGGAGTTCAGTTCGGTGGGCGTGTTTCTCGTGGGACTCGTGCTCAGCGGAATCTATCTGGAGCAGTGGGGCAGCATGCAAATCCCCTGGGGCGAAGAAGAAGAGCGCAAACTGGCGGAAAACCTGCATTGAAAGACCATTCCACAGAGTTGAATGACTGCGGAAAATGCTGAAAAGTGTGGCGAGAATGGAGGAAAAATCCTCCTTCGGGTGCTGAGGCCCGATGATTTCACGCGGCTCAGGGCACGGAGAAAGCCGTCCCCCCTCGCAAAGCCTCTCCTATCCCAGCTTGCAGAACCAAATGCGTTTGCCCTGGTGTTTGGCGAAGTTCCTCGCGATCTTCCTCTTGCCATCCCTGCGTCAACGGTCTACCTTATAGATATGCGTCGATGTCGCTAACACCGTCCTGGTGCCGCTCCGATGCTGAACTGCGCCTTTGAGCGCGCTCGATTTCTCGCCAGACAAGCTGCACCTATCCCCAATTTCCAACACATGAGAAGTCCGGGCATTGGCCCCGGAAAAGGAGATCGTCATGGCGCGTATTGCCGCGAATGTTACCGAATTGATCGGCCGCACTCCCCTGGTGCGGCTGAATCGTGTGGCAGCCGGACTGCCGGCTACTGTCGTCGTCAAGCTGGAAAGCCAGAACCCTGCATCGAGCGTGAAAGACCGCATTGGCTTTGCCATGATCGAGGACGCCGAAAGACGAGGCAAGATCACGCCGGGAAAAACCACGCTCATCGAGCCTACCAGCGGCAACACCGGCATCGCGCTGGCGTTTGTAGCCGCGGTAAAGGGCTACAAACTCATCCTCACCATGCCGGAGACGATGAGCCTGGAGCGGCGCGTGACGCTGCTCGCCTATGGCGCCGAGATCGTGCTCACGCCGGGCCCCGGCGGCATGAAGGGCGCGATCGCCAAGGCCCACGAGATTCTCGCGAATACTCCCAATGGCTACATCCTGCAGCAATTCGACAACCCGGCGAACCCGGCCATCCACTTGCACACCACCGGCCCGGAGATCTGGGACGACACCGATGGCGCGGTCGACATTCTCATCTCCGGCGTGGGCACGGGCGGCACCATCACAGGGGCATCGAGCTTCATTAAATCGAAGAAGCCGGCGTTCAAGGCTATCGCGGTTGAGCCGACTGACAGCGCGGTGCTCTCCGGCGGCAAGCCGGGCCCGCACAAGATCCAGGGCCTCGGCGCAGGGTTCGTGCCCAGCATTCTCGATACAAAGCTGATCGACGAGGTCATTACGGTCACCAATGACGAATCTATCGAGATGGCGAGGCGGCTGGCCAGGGAAGAAGGCCTTTTTGTCGGCATCAGCTCTGGCGCGGCGGCGGCGGCGGCGCTGAAGGCGGCCGCGCGGCCTGAGAATAAAGGTAAGCTGATTGTGGCCGTGCTGCCCGATTTCGGCGAGCGCTACCTGTCGAGCGTGCTCTTTGAACCGCTGCGCCAGAAGGCGCTGGCCCTCGAAGCTCAGCCGGCTGCGGTGACGGCGTAAAAGCAGGGACCAGGGACGTAGGGACTAGGGACTGAGCAGATGAATTGCTGCTGCCTTTCCGGTTTTTCTCTAGTCCCTCAGTCCCGAGTCCCTTAGTCCCGAGCTTTATGTCCCTGTTTGCACGAATTCGCGACGATATCCGCTCCGTAATGGAGCGCGATCCGGCTGCGCGCACTGGCCTTGAGGTCGTGCTTTGCTATCCGGGCCTCTGGGCGGTATGGATTCACCGCATCTCGCATGGGCTCTGGCGGCGCAAGCTGCGCCTGCTCGCCCGCGTTCTCTCGCAGGTGGCGCGTCTCTTTACCGGAGTCGACATTCATCCCGGCGCGCTGCTCGGGCGGCGGCTCTTCATCGATCACGCTACCGGCGTGGTGATTGGCGAAACCGCGATTGTGGGCAGTGACGTAACCATGTACCAGGGCGTGACGCTGGGCGGGACGGGCAAGCAGCACGGCAAACGCCACCCCACGATCTGCGACAACGTCTTCATCGGCAACAACGCCAACATCCTGGGCAATGTGACGGTGGGCGAAAACTCGCGCGTCGGCGCGGGATCGGTGGTTCTCACCGATGTGCCGCCGAACTCAACCGTGGTGGGCGTGCCCGCGCACATCGTTTATCGCAACGGCGAACGCGTGCTCATCACCGATCCGCACGAGATCAAGGATCCGCTCTCCGACGCGCTCATCGCGCTTTCGGCGCGCGTCGACGAACTCGAAGATCGCCTCGGCGCGCATGAGGACCGCGTCAGACCTTTCGCTCATGAGGAACTCGAACGCGCCGCCTATCGCGTGGAGCTTGACCGGCTGCGCGTCTACGTCTCGATGGGCGAAGGCATCTGATCCTGGCAAACCGGACGCGGACCGGCCTGCCAGCCTAGCTGGCGGCAGCGATCGTGCCGGTCAGACTGAGGTTGATATCGACCTCCTTGGCCACTTTGAGCACAAAGAAGCTGGGGTCCTTGAGGCCCCACTTGACGTACGGCACGGTGAATTTCCCCTTCGCCGTCAGCGTTCCTTTGTCGATGTGAATCTGCATGGGAAGCGTGAGATCGTGCTGCACGCCAAGCAGGGTGAAGATGCCGGAGACCTGGATGGTTGAATCGCCAGTGGGCGCGAGCTTGCCGGTGTAACTGCTGGGCGCGAAGGTAATCTCAGAGAACTTGCCGGTGTTGAGCACCTGGCGGTTCATCTTTTTGTCGCGGCCCGAATCGCCGCTGTTGCCGCTGGCTGCCGCGACCACGATCGAGCCGGAGATGGTTTGCGCGCTGGGATCGAAATTGATCGTTCCGCTTTGCACGCGGAAGGTTCCCTGCACGGTATGGCCCGTGGCGGCCAGCGTAAAGGCGACCTGGCTGGCGCCGGGATTGACGGTAAAGGTCTGGCGTTGAGCGAATACGGCCGGCACGAGCGAGAGGGAAAGCACGAGGAAGAGGGATTTTGCGAACAGCTTCATGATTCTTCTCCTGAAGGATGAGTGAATTAGGGGTGTAAACCTGCTTGCGAGCCTGGCTGCTTGATGATTTGCGACAGCCAGAGAGCGATGGATGCGATCTGCCGGTCCGTGAGATATTCATGGCCAGGCATGTCGGTTCCGGGAATGCCGAATTTAGCGACCCGCGCCACTGTGACGACGAGCTGGTCTTGGGGCTGCGGCAGCAGAAGATAGACGTAGGGTCCGTGAGCAAGGTCGGTGGGAAGCCGCTTGAAATCTGACTGCCAGGTGAGGCGCGTGCGGCCCCGGGCATCGTGGCAGGTGGCGCAATGGCCCTGGAAGAGACGCTCGCCTTCGCGGGCATCGGCATGAGCGATCGCGCTCTTTTCCGGCTGCCAGAGCTCCTCGGCGTCCGCGCGCTTCATTACGTCAGCCGCACCGAGGCTTCTGAGATAGGCGACAAGATCGTCGCCGCGGTGGTCGCGAAAGAGGAAGCCGTACGGGGGCATGATCGAGCCCGCATTCATCTCGGGCGGATCGAAGAAGTGCGCCTTGAGCCACAGCGCCGAGCGGCGCGCGCCAACCTCCGAGAGATCCGGTCCCTGGCGGCGATTGCCGATGAGCGGGGGCTGCTCGCGGCGAACCGCCTCGATGGTTGCAGCCGGCCCCCACATGAGGACGTCCGCGGTGTGGGGGCGGATGTATTGCGAATGGCAGTTGATGCAGCCCTCTGAGATGTAGACCTGGCGGCCGCGCTCCACCTGCGTGAGCGGCGGCGGGTGACTCGCGGCGGAGATTCGATTCAGGAAAAACGCAGCCAGAGCAACCAGCGCGGTAAGCGCGAGTTCGCGCGCGCGGCGGCGAAGCAGCGATGAGATTTGGGGAATCAGGATGACCAGGCCGGCGGCCACGACGAAGGCGGCGGGAATGTGCTTGAGATGCTGCGCCATGCCGATGCCCATTGCCGAGCCTGCCCAGCCTGCAACCGCGTACATCCATCCCGCGATGCGGCCGCGCTCGGCAGGGGATTTTGCGGCGGCGAGCAGCGAAGGATACGCCACGAGAGCGACGGAGTAGAGCGAGACGCCGATGGGATAGAGAATCGAGGCCAGCAGCGCGCGGCTGGGATCGAGCAACAGCAGGCAGGCCGCGCCAAGCACGAAGAACGCGGCGGCCAGCACCGGCAAAAGTCCACTGCGCCGCAAGAGCCAGGCGCTGAGGAGAGCGGCGGCCAGATGCAGCAGGCCGTTCGACCAAAGGTGCGTGGATCCCTGCCAGGTCGCGGACTTGAGCGCCGGCGTGTTCTGCACGATGAAGAACGCGGCCGAGTCCAGCCACACCAGCGCCGTGAAGGCAGGCAGCGCATGAGCAAGCGTGTACCTCGATTCGGCGTGGCTGCGGCCCTGACCAGCGAGTGCCCGCTCCGGAAAGAACGTGACGAGAATGCCGGCGAGGCAAAAGGCTCCCGCCGTGAGCGACTGCGCGCCAGGCGATGCGTCAAAGAGCAGCGGAATGTTGCAGACCAGATAGCCGGCGCCGGTTCCCGTACCGACGGCGAAGAACGGATTCCACCGGCCGGTCCATTCCCTGAGGTGCGTAACGAGCGTGACGGTGAGCAAGCCCAGCCCAGCGCCGATCAGGAAAGAAACGGCCAGGGCAGCGGCGAAACTGAGCGAAGCGAGCGAGAAAAACGCCGCCGCGGCCGATGCCGCGAGGCCCACGCGCAGGCGCAGGCGCGAAGAGGACCAGCGGCTGATACGCGGAGCGAGCAGGCTCAAGAGAACTCCGCCAGCCGCCATGGCGCCCATCACCACCTTCAGGTGCGCATCGGCGACGCCCAGCGCCGCCAGCCGCTTGAGGAAAGCAAACTGCGCAAAGATGAGGAAGTCGACATAGACAATCGCGACCAGGGCCGCGCCTTGCCAGCCGGAGCTTCGGATCTTATCGCGCGGCATGGATCGACCAGCCTTTGCTCAGGCCAATTGCCTGAAGGAGAGCGCACGTTCCATCGAAGACGCCGACAAAGAGCCAGCCGGCCGCAAGATCGCCTGTGAGCACTTGCAAGATGACGAAGACGGCGACGCTTGAACGGATGAAGGCGGTCAGCAGCCAGACAATCTCCAAATCTCTTCTGCAGTTTCCGCGATAGACCGCTAGGAGCCTGTCGGGCATAGATTTGTGACGGCGCCTACAGCGTGGGCGACGGATTCTGTTTTAATTTCGAGCCA
>JBMFHB010000120.1:0-7446 GCA_049977045.1 Occallatibacter sp. | reverse complement strand
CAACATACCAAACATGGTAGATTTTGTAAGTTGTTGATTCTAAATGGCATGAAATCTATGCCCGACAGGCTCCTAGCTAGAATATTTAAGGCACAGGCTTCCTCGTTTGCGCGGGAGCCTGTGCCTTATCGTATGAGAAGCCGAAAGGAGGAATCTGCCGTTCCTTCATTTCGCAAGGACGAATGCAGGCAGCCGGAGATCGATCAATCATGAAGGAATTTCGCGCGTGGTGGATGCCAGCTCTGCTGGCGTTGATGATGAGTCCTCTTTTTGCCCGGGCGCAGAGCGCCGCGGCCCCCAATCTCTCCAAGCAGCCGACCCTGTACGTTGTTGGTTACGCTCATCTCGATACGGAATGGCGCTGGGAGTATCCACAGGTCATCGATGAATATCTTCGCCGAACAATGGACGACAATTTCCGGCTGATCGACAAATATCCGCACTACATCTTCAACTTCAGCGGCGCCAATCGTTATCGCATGATGAAGGAGTACTATCCGGCGGACTTTGCCCGGGTGAAGCAGTATGTCGCCCAGGGGCGCTGGTTCCCGGCCGGCTCGTCGATGGAGGAAGGCGATGTGAACGCGCCCAGCGCCGAGGGCATCTTCCGCCAGGTACTTTACGGCAATGATTGGTTCCGGCGGGAGTTCGGCGTAGCCAGCGAGGAGTTCATGCTGCCGGACTGCTTCGGCTTCCCGTCGTCGCTGCCCACGATTCTGGCAGCTTCCGGGGTCAAAGGCTTCTCAACCCAGAAGCTCACCTGGGGGTCGTCCGCCGATGCCGGAGGCCCCGAGTCGATCGAGAATACGCCGGAAGGCACGCCCTTTAATGTGGGCGTTTGGGTGGGACCGGATGGCGAGAGCGTCATGGCCGGCCTGAACCCCGGTTCTTACAGCGGAGATATTACGACCGACTTGAGCCAGCCGCTCCCCCCGCTGCCGCCGAATCCCGAGGTGGCGACGGTGCAGAAGCAGTTGGGCGAAGTGCTGCAGCGGCTGGAAGCCGCGGATCGCGCAGGCCGCGACTACAACGGCAAGGATCTGGCGCAATACTACAAACTGCGCAGCCAGTTGAGCATTCTCCATAGCACGCAGACTCACAACGAGAACGAGTGGTTCCAGGGCGACTGGGCCGGGCGCGTGCTGAACAACGGCAAGGCGACCGGTGTCTTCACCGACTACCACTATTACGGCACAGGCGACATTGGCGGCGCGCCGAAAGAGGAGTCCGTCAAGAGGCTGGAAGCGATTGTGACCAAAGGAAGCGTCGATCTGCCGCCGGCGGACCTGTTCTTCTCCGGTGGCGAAGCTTCATCCAAGCAGCCGGTTCCCGTGGGCCGCGGACCGGTTCACGTGATCTCCGGGACCGCGGACCAGATGTTCCGCGATATTACACCGGCCCAGGAGTCGCTGCTTCCGCGCTATACGGGCGAGATGGAGCTGACGAATCACTCTGCCGGATCGCTGACTTCCCAGGCCTACCAGAAGCGCTGGATCCGGAAAGAAGAGCTTCTGGCTTCGGCGGCTGAGGAGTCTTCCGTTGCGGCAGCATGGCTTGGCGCCCGTTCTTATCCGATCGACCGCCTGAACGGCGCCTGGACACTGGCCATGGGAGCCCATTTCCACGATCTGGCCGCGGGAACGGCCACGCCCAGGGCGTATGAGTTCGCGTGGAACGACGACGTGATCGCGATGAACCAATTCGCCGGTGTGCTCAAGAGCGCGACGGAGGGCGTAACCGCAGGATTGAATACTCAAACCCACGGTATTCCTGTCGTCGTCTTCAATCCGCTGAATATCGCCCGGCAGGATATCGTTGAGGCGAGCATCGATTTTCCGAACGGCGCGCCAAAGGCCGTGTACGTGGTGGCTCCGGATGGGAAGCAATCGCCGGCGCAGATCGCGAACGGCAAGGTGATCTTCGAGGCCAGCGTTCCATCGGTGGGATACGCGGTCTACAGCGTTGAGCCAGGCGCGGTGGCCGGGGCTTCGGAGCTGCGCGTGACCGGAAACGATCTCGAAAACGCGCACTATCGCGTGCGGCTCAATCAGGATGGCGATGTAGCCAGCATCTTCGACAAGGACATCGGGCGCGAGTTGCTCTCCGCGCCCGCGCGTCTGGCGATCTCCTATGACAATCCCAAGCAGTGGCCGGCATGGAACATGGATTGGGATCAGGAACAGGCGCCCCCGAAGAGCTATGTCTCGGGTCCCGCGAAGATCCGCGTTGTCGAGAATGGCCCCGTCCGCGTGGCTATCGAAGTCGCGCGTGAAACCGCCGGCTCGCGGTTTGTGCAGACCATCCGGCTGGCAGCCGGCGATGCCGGCCGGCGCGTCGAGTTCGGCAACGTGATCGACTGGAGCACGCGCGAGTCGAACCTGAAGGCGACCTTCCCGCTGACAGCCTCGAACGAGATGGCAACCTATAACTGGGATGTAGGCACGATTGAGCGGCCTACCGCGCAGCCTAATAAGTTCGAGGTGCCCTCGCACCAGTGGATCGACCTGACGGACATGAGCGGAACGTATGGGGCAACCATCCTGACGGACTGCAAGAATGGCTCCGACAAGCCGAATGACCACACGATCCGGCTTACGCTCATTCGTACGCCCGGCACCTCGGGCGGCTATCCCGATCAGGCAACCCAGGACATCGGCCATCACGAGTTTGTCTACGGCATTGCCGGGCACGCCGACGGATGGCGCGCTGCGCAGACAGACTGGCAGGCTGAGCGGCTCAATGCACCGCTGATCGCGTTTGAGTCGCCGAAGCACTCCGGGGCGCTGGGCCACAGCTTCTCGCTGGTCAGGGTCAACAACCCGCGGATTCGCATCATGGCTCTCAAGCGGGCGGAGGAAAGCGATGAACTCGTCCTCCGTATGGTGGAGTTGGATGGCAAGCCGCAACAGGACGTGCAGGTTTCCTTTGCGTCGCCTGTCGTTAGCGCACGGGAGGTCAACGGGCAGGAGCAGCCGATCGGCCCGGCAACCGTGAAAGATGGCGCGCTGGTGACTTCTTTTGGCGCGTATCAGCCACGCACCTTTGCGCTGAAACTGCGCCCGGCCCCGGCAACCGTTTCCGCCGTTCGTTCGACCCCGGTCAATTTGCACTACGACCTGGCGGCAGCCACCAACGACGGCGATGCGTCGACGGATGGTTTTGACGGCAAAGGCGATGCGCTCCCCGCGGAGATGCTGCCGGCGCAGATCGCCTACCACGGTGTGACCTTCAAGCTCGCGCCGGCCAAAACGGGATCGCCCGACGCGATTGTCGCCCAGGGGCAAACCATTCGGCTGCCCGAAGGCGATTACAATCGCGTCTACCTGCTGGCCGCGTCGGATGACGGCGACCGGAAAGCGGCATTCGAGGTGGGCGGCCACAAGACTGAACTGAATATCGAAGACTGGGGCGGGTTTATCGGGCAGTGGGATGACCGGGTCTGGAGTTCACCAGACGCGGTGCACGATCACTACGGCGAGATGATCGGGCTCAAGCCCGGCTTCATCAAGCGCGCGGATCTGGCCTGGTATTCCGATCATCACCACGACGCCAAAGGAAAGAATGTAGCGTATTCCTACTCGTACCTGTTCGGGTATGCGATCGATCTGCCGGCTGGAGCGCGCACTCTGAAGCTTCCAGTTGACAACGGAATTCGCATTCTCGCCGTCTCGGTGGCCGAAGAAAATCCTTACGTAAAGCCTGTTCAGCCACTCTATGACGTGCTGCCGCCGTCCGACGCAGGCTCGCCCGATTTCACGATTACCGCCGCTTCGTCCCTGTCGATTCCGCAGGGGCGGAGCGCTGTAACCTCAGTCTTCGTCATGCCGAGGGGCAACTTCAACGGCGCGGTTGCGCTGGCGGCAAGCGGATTACCCGCAGGTGTGACGGCGACGTTCGAGCCTGCCACGACGAAGGGGTTCAGCAAAATGACGGTCACAGCGGACGGCGCCGCCGCGCCTGCCACTGTCAACATAACCCTCACCGGAACCGCGGGCGAGGTCTCGCACAGCGCAACAGAGACGGTAGCCGTCACGCCGGTCCTCAAGGACACGCTGCCTGTGAATTTGTCGTCCGCATACAATGTGAATGCGATCTATGCCGATGGAGTTAAGTTTGCCGGGGCGAATAGCCTGGACTCCGACGGATCCTCATTCTCCGCGCAGACTCTCGGCCGGGACCAGGTGGGCGATGAGGTGGTGTTTCATCTGGGACCGCCCAATGCTCCCGATGCCGTTTCGAGCAAGACCGTGGATTTGCCGGAGGGCCGCTACCGCAGCGTAACGCTGCTGGCTGCGGCTGTCGACGGAAATCAGCCTGCACAGACATTTGTGGTCAATTACACGAGCGGCAACCCCTCCACGTTCAGCCAAAGCCTCCACGACTGGTCAAGCTCCAGAAATTATCAGGGAGAGTCGATTGCCGCCGAATTGCCCTATCGGGCAACAGCGGATGGCGGCCAGGACAGCGGCCCGTTTTACGCGCGCGCATACTCGTTTGCGCTGGACAGCAGCAGGACGGTGCACAGCATCAGCCTGCCCGCCAACCGCAACGTGGTGGTTCTGGCCGTTACATTGGTACCGGCTGCAAAGTGATTGGATAGAGTGGGTCGAGGTCATACCAGGATGCTATCGGACTTTCACCTCAGGCTGTTAATGCCTGTATGAGCAGATACAGAGACCGGAGGAACGAAAAATGAAATGCCGTGATGGTTTTCGATGCGCATTTTTGGCGAGCGCCGGATTGCTGGCATTTCCACTGATAGCGCAGCATCTCAGCCACGCGCACAAGCTGCCGGTGGATGATGCAAACGGCCTGGTAGGCACGGCGCCGCTGGACCAACAAGCGTTGATTGGGAATGCGCCGCCGCCGGGTGAGCAGTTATATTCAGGCTTCACCACGCCGGGCGCTGTGTTGCCGCACAGTTCGACGCTCCTGGCGCCGATCAATGCCAATCTCGATGTGAGTTATCCGGCCGGTGTGTCATTCCCGTATTACTATCCCAACCGAATGATGATGGGCTTTTCGACCGGGGAGGAGAATGGTCCGACAATGATGCCTGTTGTCGGAGACTGGACCGTTCCGCCCGAGCGCAGCGCTTCGGTCTATGACAAGTCGCGCGAGAAGTCATCGCCCGGATACTACAGCGTCTATCTAGACGACTACCACACGCTGGCCGAGATGACCGCGACCACATGGACGGGCATGTTCCGATTTACCTTCCCGCAGACGCAGAAGGCGCACATTCTCATCGATCTGGGCAGCGACGGCGGCGACATTGAGGTCATCGGAGATCATACGGTACGCGGACAGTCGCGTAATCACCGCTATTTCGTTGCCGAGTTTTCCAAGCCTTTCCGTCTTTACGGAACCTTCCGCCAGATTCTTCCTCAGCACGCCGATCCCGGCGCGCTCATCGGATTCAGCGACGTTGAGCCAGATCATCGCACCATTTCAGGAGGGTTTGCTGGGGCCTATCTCCGCTTCTCAACGACGCAAGGCGAGCAGATTCTGGTCAAGGTCGCTTCAGGCATCAGTTATGAACAGGCCGAAGCCAGGCTGCAGGCCGAGAACCCGGACTGGGATTTCGACCGTATTCATCAGCAAGCGCGGAAGGCGTGGGCCAGAGAACTGGACAAAATCGAAGTAATGGGTGGTACAGAAAAGCAGAGGATGCTTTTTTATTCATGCCTCTACCACTCCTTCTACAGTCCGCGCCTGATTGCGTCAAAAGGCGAAGAATTCGAGGGCCGCAACGGTCAGGTCGAAACCGCTGCTTACGACCGCTATGGCCCGGTGCCGCTGTGGGACACGGGGCGCAATCAGATTGTGCTGCTGACGCTGCTGGAGCCGGACGTGAAGCTCGACATTCTGCGCTCGGAACTGGATGCAGCGCGCGAGCGGGGATTCATGGAGACTTCGTTTCACGGCGACAATGCTGTCTTCATGTACCTCGGCGACTGGGAGCGCGGGCTCAACTTTGACTGGGCGGCAGCCTACGAATTTCTGCGCAAAAATGCAACGGACCCGAACGGTCCACGCCGCTATCTCGCCGAGTATATGAAGCAGGGATGGATCTCGGATTTTATTCCGAACCGCAACCCCAGCCCGCCCTATGCCGGTGGCAAGGCTGGGGCCGCGACCACCCTGGAATACAGTTGGGACGATTATGCGATGGCCGAGTATGCCAAGCGGCTCGGGCGTGAAGACGATTATGAGATGTTTCTGAAACGCGCGCATAACTATAGCAACGTCTTCGATCCGAGCGTTGGATTCATGCGAGGACGAACAGCCGATGGGAAGTGGATCTCGCCGTTCGATCCGCGGGAACCGTATTACAACTTCATGATGAAGGAAGCTTCCGGCTGGTCGACGCTGTGGCTCGTGCCGCACGATGTGCAAGGGTTGATTGACCTGCTGGGCGGACGCGAGAAGTTCGATGCCAAGCTCGATGCCTTCTTCAGCACGCCATACACGGCCAAGGGCATCTGCCGCGACTGCACCGGAGTGATCGGCCAGTACGTGCAAGGCAATCAGCCGGATCAGCAGGCGGCCTACTACTACGATTGGGGCGGCCAGCCGTGGAAGACACAGGCGCTGGTGCGCAGAATCCTGGCGCAGATGTACGGCAGCGACAAGACGGGATACGCATTTCCCGGCATGGACGATCAGGGCTCAACCGCGTCCTGGTACGTGATGAGCGCCATGGGATTCTATCCTGTCGACCCATCGAGTCCCGATTACATTCTGGGCAGCCCGATCTTCGATCGCGTTACGATTCACATGGGGAACGGGAAAGATTTAAAGATCGTCGCAGTGAATAACTCGGCAACAAATCTCTATATTCAGTCGGCAACCCTGAACGGGAAGCCATGGAACAGGCCGTGGTTCAGTCACACCGACATCGTCAATGGCGGAGAGCTTGTATTGAAGATGGGGCCACAGCCGAATAAAAGCTGGGGCAGCGCACCGGCGGATGCGCCTCCCTCGATGACTCCCGTGGGTCAGTAGCTTTCTCGAACTCCGATTTGCAGGCCAGTTTATGAAATGGATCTTCGATTGATCCGGCCCTTAAGGAATTGCACAGATTCCGCGAAAGGCAACCGCAGATCCTTCGACTCCGCTGCGCTCCGCTCAGGATGACAGTTTCGACCGTATGAATTCGTAGTGAGCGTTACGTGAACTACAGGTTGGGTCAAGGGAGCGGCGTTTGACTTTGCAGGGCGGCCAGCCGGATTTTCTGGGCAGCTTTCCAGCGGTCGGGCAGGTCGCTGATGCGCAGCGCCAGCAAGTTGACCAGTAATTGCGTGAGATAGATCTGGGGATCGATGTCGCGGCGACGGCAGGTCGAGGTCAGGCTGGCCAGGATAGCAGCGGTACGGCCGCCGCGCGCGTTGCCGACGAAGAGTGAGTTTTTCCGATTCAGCACCACGCGCTTCATCTCGCGCT
>JBMFHB010000119.1:0-7572 GCA_049977045.1 Occallatibacter sp. | reverse complement strand
AACGCCAGGGTCACGCGCAAGACCATCTCGTAGTCGAGGCTGGGAGTGCGATGATCGGCATGGATCAAGCCGCCAAGACTGTGCATGTGGATGCGGGCATCTCCATCCCGGTCGAAGCGTTTTGTGCCAAAGTATCTACCTTTTTTCGTGCGGAAAAGATGAGTCTCAGGCATCTCCACGCCTGCATCCTTTGCCATCAGGCTATAAGCGAATTCGATAGCTCCCGCGTCCCGCGCGTCCCGGGAAGACGGAAACTTGATCATCCAGTGCGCGAAAGCCAGTTGCAATTCCTGCTGGCCGTGAATGATCCTTTTCTTGTCAGCGCTTACTTGCGCCACAATCTTGGGCCGGGCGCCCGAAGAGGAGCCATTGAGCCGCAGCAAATCTTCAAAGACCTCTTCATTCTCTCCGGCCAGAACGACGGCTGATTCCTCTGCGAGTTTGTCGAGCGCCAGAGGAGCATCGGCGGCGGTTTGCTGGCTCAGCTCCGGCTCGTAGCTGAGAGCGCCCATGCCGTGCCGTCCCACATAGGCCAGACGGTCGAGCGGATTCAGTTGGCCGCGATGGATGCCGTGTTTCTCCACTGTGCGGTCGAGCAGGAGGCGGCCCCATCCGTCCGGCAGACTGTCATTGAAGACTCCGAACAGGCCATCAAAGATCGCAGTGTCGGCAATAGACACGCCGGGCCTGAGCGGAAGTTTGATGGGCGAAATCTCGATGCCCGATGTGATGAATGAGGCATCATATTCGAAAAGGATTTGCCTGTCCTTGAACGCGAGGCGTCCAACCTTGCGGCGAGCTACTTTGCTGCTTGGGTCGCGTGCGTCCAGGTAGATAGTCAGCAACTCTGTCGGACTATAGGCCATGGCTGCTTCCCTTTCTGCCCGTCGCTCTCTTCCGTCGCGCCGGAGTAGAGAGCAGAGTATCGAGCGATTGAGTCGCTGAGATGAGCGTATTTTCCGCGGCCAGCTTGTCGAAATCGTCGAGGCAATTGAGCACCAGAGCCAGATTCAGGAGCGAGTCCAGCGCAATCAACCCTTCGCGCTCAAATCGCTTCAGCGAACTGAAGGTCACGCCCGAACGCGCCGCGAGCTCTCTCTGCGTCAGGTTTAGGGCAAGACGCCGGGCCTTGAACCGCCCCGCAATTCCCGTCTGTACCTCTTGCACAGTCCTGAGATATACAGCCAATATGTTGCCTCTTAATATTTATTATACACTAAAAGAGCTAATATATTAGCTGTGCACCTGAGGAAACATTGCCCGTTTAATTATCTCTGAGGTATGCTCTGGCGGCGCTCAGGATGGCCGGTGCGACCGCATCAATCTCATTCTCGCGCATCAAGCGCAGCGGCACTCTGTCTCTTAGTTCCGGATTCACGCCCGTGAGCCAGGCCTGCACAACGGCTGGCGGATCGTGTTCACTCAAGGTTCGCGCCACCTGAAAGGCAAACCGCAGCCGGCTCTCCGCGTCGCCATAGATCGTGCCGCCGGCAATCCAGCGATCGATGGCGCGCGTATCCTTGACGCCACCGATATACGCGGTCAGTTTCCTCCCCACGATCTCGACCAGCTTCTCGACGACCTTCGATGCGGGAAGCCGGAGCGCCTCCCGGTGGGCTGACAGGTGGGGTCTGGGAAGCATTGGTGTGTCCATGCGAATCTCCTGGTTGAACCTCCTTCGTCACCGTGGGACGCTGCGCATGCCGATAGTTCCGTTATGCCGCTTTGACCAATTCGATCGGCAGAACGGGTGCGACGCGCCGAGCTGAAACCGAGCCGGAGTGCGGTCCCCTCGGCGGCTGCGGCACCAGTTCGGCCAACGGCCAAACTTGGATGTTGCCACACACGCCGCAACATCCCCCGCTGGAGTTCGAAACCGAGGCGCAACTCTCGCAGTAGACGGCTTCGACAACCGGAATACTGACGAGGCTGCGACGCGGGCGCAGAATGCTGATTTCTCCCATGATTTCCTCCCGGCGGAATGCCCGGAACCGGCCCGGCCGCTATGCGACCTGCTCTCTGGTCAGGGACTCAAGTTCCTCGACCAGTTGCTTCAGTGCCGCCAGGCTCGGCAGTTCGGTGACCGATGCGATCTTGAATCGCTCTGCCGCGGCGAAGAACCGCGCCTCGCCGGCCATCTCGGCCAGTTGGCGAAGCCGCTCGAAGCCGCGCGTCGCAGCTTGCATTTTTTCGATGGCCTGCTTCTGCCGCTCCGCGTTGGGGATGGTCCGTGCGTCAGCACTATGCCCCGCTCGGCGCAGAATCTCGGCATAGATCGGCCCGCCCAGCGTTGTGCGAAAGCCCTCGATCTCGGCCGTGAGCCGCTGATCGACCGGGCCGCGCGTGTCGCCGGCCACGCCGTTGGCCTGAGCCAGGGTCATGCCCGGCGGCAGCGCCCACTCGGGCAGGGCAGGAATCGCCATCGGTTCGCCACGGGAGTTCAGTCGCACGCGGGTCTCCCCGAAGCGGTAGAGGTAGCGGCCCAGCCCGAAACAGCTACAGGCCCGCTTAAAGGCCTGGGCGTCCGCCGACGTGACGGCGTTTTCGCGATCCGCCCACTCCTCGCCGGTGCCGGTGTGGCTGCCCAGCCGCGTGATCGTTACGGCGGTCGCCACCAGCACCTTGCTGGTCACGATCCCCTTGCCCCGTTCCATGCGGCAGAGCGACGGCACGGTCGAGATGGTGTACTCGCGCGTCCAGCCTGACGGCGTGAAGAGTTCGTTGAGCCGGTCGGTGTAGGCGCGCGGATCGGCGAAGGGCAGGATGACGCCGCTCCGGCCATAGTCGAAGGTTCGCATCACGCGCCACTTGACGAGCGCCGGATCGAACGGCGCTTCGAGCTGCGCGAAGAGCTTCTCGCGCTCGGCTTCCGTAAACTTTGCTGCGGCCATACCTACCTCCTTTGGCTGAGAGCTTCGTTCCCAGACCAAATCATTGAGAATGCGCCAGCACGCCCCGTATGATTGAGGCCATAGATTCTTGTGCGCTGGTTCATTGCATTTTCCGTGCTTGGATCATATTTCCAATTTCCAAATTGGAAATATGAGGCTACAATGGCAATATGCAAGGACAAGACGTTGCGCTTCTCCTCAAACTCGCCATCCAGAATGGGCCGCAGGTGCCCTCGAAAAACCTGGCGGAGAGCCTATTCATCTCTCCTTCCGAGGTATCGAAGGCTCTGAAGCGCTGTGCGGATTCAGGGTTGGTCTACTTGTCCAGTGGAGAGAAACGGGTAAACCGATCTGCGCTCATGGAGTTTCTGGCGCATGGATTGAAGTATGTCTTTCCACCCGCAAAGGGACCTCTCGTTCGAGGCGTTCCCACGGCCGGTGCGGCGGAACCGCTCAAATCGCGCCTTCTGGGGGATAGTGAACCTCCCGCAGTTTGGCCGTATGCAGAAGGAAAAGTTCGAGGAATGTCCCTTGCTCCGCTCTACAAGGGTGCGCCCAAAGCCGCATTGCTCGATCCAAAGTTCTATGGCGTTCTCGCTCTCTGCGATGCAATTCGCAGCGGAAGAACGCGGGAACGAAACCTTGCGGTCGAACTTCTCAGAAAGGAGATCAATGCCTGATCCGAATCTGCCTCTGTTGGAAGATGCAGTCCGCAAACTCGCACCTTTTCTTGACGAGATTGTTTTTGTCGGTGGAGTGACGCTCGGGCTATTGATTACCGACAAGGCCGCCGCTCCAATTCGCGGAACGAACGATGTCGATGTAATCGCTGAAATTGTCACATATGCCGATTACATCGCGTTCTCTGAACGCCTTCGCAAGGCCCACTTCACGGAGGACGCAGGGGAAAATCCTCTCACGTGCCGCTGGCACAATGGCGGCCTGACGTTGGATGTGCTGGCGCTCAGCGAAGAAGTGCTCGGGTTCACTAACATCTGGTATGAGCCTGCGCTCAAACATGCGTTCACAATGACTCTGCCCAGCGGACAATTGATCCGGGTGATCACCGCGCCGTTCTTCCTTGGAACAAAGATGGAAGCATTCCGGGGACGAGGCAAGATGGATTTTCAGGCCAGCCACGATCTTGAAGACTTCGTCGCTGTCATCGAGGGACGAGATACCCTGCCTCAGGAGATCACCGCGTCTCCACAATCTCTTCGGCGGTATCTTGCGGATGCCGCGAAGACGCTGCTTGCCGAATCGCGATTTCTTGACGTCCTTCCTGGATTTGTCCTGGACGACAAGCGGGTTCCACTCATCGAAAAACGCCTTGCATCCATTGCAGCCAATATTTCCTGAGAGGGCTGAAAGATGGATTGCTCTTGTCTCAGGCGCATTCTGCGCTTGGATCAATAAGGTATTTCCTCCTGCGTGATCTCTGGCTCCTCGCTGAACTCGGGTTGCGCAAAGCCCTGACCGCTGACGTAGTGCTCCACATCATCGCTGCCGCCATCGGGCGGGGGTGACAGTAGGCTGATCTCAGTGACGACGACCTCGGAGCGATAGCGGCGCTGGCCGGTCTGCCGGTCGTCCCAGGAACGAGTCCGCAGCGCGCCTTCGATGTAGAGCCGCGAGCCCTTGCGAACATAATCGCGCAGGATCTCGGCCGTTCGCTGGAAGCCGACCAGGTTGTGCCACTCCGTGTGCTCCTGCCAGTCGCCGTGGATGTCCCGGTAACGTTCGCTGGTGGCGAGCGACAGGTTGACGACCGTGCCGGTGCGCAGAATGTGAACCGTAGGGTCCTTGCCGGCCCGGCCCAGAAGAATGACCTTGTTGACGCTCTTTCCCATTTGCTTTTCTCCTTTTCATTGATCGATGGCATAGACAGAATCGAACGCTTGCCGCCGGTCGATCTCGATGTACTCGCCATCGGCATAGCGGTAGAACTTGCCGGTCACCGCGTCGATGTTCAGATAGCGTCGCGTGATGCGGTGCTTGTAGAGCACGATGTCGCCGGGCTTGCCCATGAACATAAAGTCTTCGCAGAACTCGGGCGGCATCGCGCTTTCAAGAGGCCGCCAGTCTGGCTTGCCCACCTCGATGGCGCACTTCATAACTCACCGCCTTTGTTCGAGAGAGGCGCCACGGCGATGTGCGTGTGTTTGCATCCCAGGCACGAGACTGCGCCGGTGATCTTTCGAATCGCTGTATCAAAGTGCTCCGGTAGGCTGAGTGCTTCGCCAGCAGCGGTGTAGAAGACCGGCGCAACCACGCCGCGCAGGGACTTGTTGTCCACGTTCCAGAGTTCAACGGCGAGTGTTCCCTGGTGGCCGCGAAAGACGGGCGCCGTCGCAATGGCAGGGCGCGCGCGGCCCTCGTCAGTCTTCAGCCAAAGCCGCGTGATGGCCAGTTCGTAGGTGTGGCCGATGCGCAGCATCTCGATCCGCACCAACTCCGGAGCGATGACGATGGCGTGGCGGCCGTTGGCTGAGATCGAATCGATCTGTTGCAGCCACGGCGCCGGGTTTCCGTCAGCATCGAGATAGGCGCAGTACCGGCCCATGTCGGCGACCGCGCCGCCGGACTCGACGCCGCGCAGCACGTACCGCCGCGCCAGATGCTGGTGCTCGATTGAGACTCTAGGCTGGCAGTAGATGCCGCGCTTCTCCAGGGCGCGAAGCGTTTGTTGCGGGAGCGACAGGCCGTATCGCGCATAGCGGTTGGCATTGCTTGTAGCTGGGCTCGACATCGCCATCGCCTCCTTAGACCGCAACCTTACGGCGGATCGGCTGGCCCAGCGCCGCACGAATCTCTTCTTTCGTGCAGCCGGCCCAGCACTTGTAGAGGCGGGGGTTCCTGATCTGAATGGCGAGGTTGTCGCCAGTTCGGTCATGTCCGGTCTGAGCGCACGATGGGCAACGCGCCCACCAGTTGCGGCTGTCCTTGCGCGTGGCTCGCACGTAGTCGAGGATACGGAACTCGGTGTGAGGAGTTGACGAAACCTGCGGTATATATGGAGTGGCGACGACCGGCCGGTAGGCTTCCGGCAGTGTCATACCGCCGATATTGGTTTTCAGTTCGACCTCTGTGAGTTTCTTCAGGCCGTCAAGGTAGTAGAGCTGCGCCTCCGGCGTGAGGGCGGCCTCGTAGAACCAGTATCGCTGGTTCGTTTTGCGATGAACTCCGAGCGGCGCGCGGATCGCATTACCGTATTCGCCGTCCTCGATCCGGTCCTGGCGCGGGAAGACCTCGATGCCGTCCTTGAGGCCGCCGCCCTTGACAGGCACGCCGAGCCGCAGCGCGAGGTTGTAAATATAGATGCGGCACTCGGCGGCGAGCAGAGGCGTCTCGGCGAAGATCCACAGATGGCCGCCGCGGCGCGATTGTTCGAGCGCGGCATCGACGCCATCCTGCTTCAGTTCCCACTGCAACTGGAAGAGCGCCTCGACGGCGCCGTCGAAGTCGGCATCAATGGCGACCCACTTCGAGCGTTGCGTCTCCGGGTTAATGGCATAGAGGTTGATGGTGATGTCGCCGTTCAGGTGCATGCGCACCACGTCGGCGTCGAGAGGCTTTGGCTTCTTGGTCTGCCAGTCCCGTGCCAGGTAGTACGGAACCGAGCCGTTGGGCATGGGACGGGCAGCCTGCATCCCATAGGCGCGCCGGTTGACGAAAAGTTGAATGAACCGGTCGGCCGTCTCGCGGCTTACACAGAAGGTCGTATACATGAGGTCCACTCCTTGTGCGCCGGTTAAACCGGCGAGGTGTAGTGAATGAAAGTTTCATACGGTGAAGGATTAGCGATCCACACTGGCTCCGAGTCATGCGGGGTCGCTCGTGAGGGCGGCGTCGAAGCGTTGACAGGGGAAGGTGCGGGCCGGGTATTCAGCCGCGAAAGTACCCAACTCCGGGACGCCGACGCTGTAAGGAGAAGCGGAAGGCAACATCGGTTGCGCCGGTATAGCAAGGCGCACACGAGTCCCGCGCGGTCACAGACCCCGTGCACGTTCCGAAACACCTCGCTTGGGAACCGGGAGGTCCTGCGTTTTCCCATGGCGGAAGTTGCCGTGGGACGCATCGGGAAGTCTGAGGACACACGCCGATGATGAACGAACGCGGGAAGTCGGACAGACCTGTAGTACCTGTGAAGTCCCCGAACAAGGCTGGGCAACCGGCGGCGGAGAGGATGGAGGGAAGAGGTTTGACCAAGGGAAATCCGCTTGAGCAAAACGCGTCCCGGACGCAGAGCCGGAGCAAGGGGGTCCCCGGCGACAGGTCTTCGTCGCTGGGGTCTTTCAACGCGCCCAGTGCGCTGGAGCGGATACGTCAAGTAGCAAGCAAGGACAAGGAGATGCGGTTCACCGCGCTCTTTCACCACATCTCTGCGCCAGCAGCGTTGCGCACGGCGTATCTCTGCTTGAAGAGAGAAGCCTCGCCCGGCGTGGATGGCGAGACGTGGCGGCACTACGGCGAGGCGCTTGAGGATAACCTCCAGAACCTCTCCCATAGGCTGAAGCAGGGAGCGTATCGGGCCAAGCCGGGGCGTAGGGTGTACATCCCCAAGGCCGACGGGCGGTTGCGACCGCTCGGAGTTACTGCGCTGGAAGACAAGATCGTTCAGCGCGCGGCGGTCGAGGTGATGAACGCTATCTACGAAGCGGACTTCCTCGGTTTTTCGTAC
>JBMFHB010000118.1:0-7616 GCA_049977045.1 Occallatibacter sp. | reverse complement strand
TCGCAAACTTCTGGTCAGCTTCGAGAAAACGGAGGCCAGCTACGTCGCTTTGCTTTCCTTGGCCGCGGCCTTGATCTTTTTTCAGGACTTTCCCGGTCAGTGTAGCGCAATCGGCTCCAGACAAATGACTTGCAGGTTTTAACAAGTGGGCAGGACGGAATTTCAAACGTACTGCCTAAAGTGCAAGGAAATCTGGCTTTTGGAAACACTCAACACCGCACAATAACTCGCTCTACAGTGTATTCAACCGCGTGTTTCCTGCACTCTTTATCCCTTTGGAATCCGCGGAAGAGCAGTACCGCGCTTGAACTGGCCTGCCAATAGCGGCTGATCCGACTGTTGCCGCCAAAAAATCGGGAAAGTCCTGGATCTTTTTTTAACTTGACAATTATGGTTCCCTTCCTTGAAAGTAGCATTGATCGCGGTGCAATGCGCACGCGACGGGACGCTCGCTCTGGCGCTCCGCGCACAACCGATGGCTACTTCTTTAGTCTGCATTGAAACGCGGGAAGTGGTGCGGTGTGAGTACTGCCGTTTGATGCAGTATCGAACCAGCAACTCTCTCTGCAGAAGATGCCACAAACCCATTGATTTCGAAGAACCCGCACAGTTAATGCCGCAACTGGTGACGAATCAGTCCACGCCCAGCGGGGATGATGCGGAATTGCAGGTGTCGGCCCAGGTACGTGAGATTCGGCTTGCGCGCCACTTGAGCCAGCGCCAGCTTGCCGGCCGGATGCAGGTGCCGCGCACCTACATTTCAAAGATCGAAAACGGCAAGGCGATTCCGACGCTGGGTTCGCTGGAACGGCTCGCCATGGCTCTTGGCGTGGAAGTGCGCCAGTTGGTGCGCGACGCTCGCAGCCGCCGCGACGAAGAAGTTACAGCAATTCTGAGCGATCCCTTCCTGGCCGAGATTGCCCCGCTCCTGTCGCATCTCGATTCTCTGCACCGGACGCTGTTTTTTGGCGCCGTGAGAGACGCAGCCTCGGGACGGCGCCGCATCGCATAGAAGCAACGATCATGGGCCCCAGCAAGCAAGAAAACGAGAAGGCAACGGCGCGGCGGGGCCAGCCAGCCGGCAAGTAGGGTAAGATTGCATTCATTTTGCCTGAAGGCCAAACATTCCACCGGGCCCCCACTTTTGTCGATTCCCTGTTTCCTTTTCTCTCGGCCGCTGGGTTAGGGCTTGTTTCATTGCAGCGTGCACGCGCTTGTGCTACGGTCAAGACTGTGACTCCTCGGACCCGGTCTCGCGTGCGAGATTGCGGCCGGTGAATTGTTCATGCCGAATCCGGCTTCATCTTCACATCGGCAGTGAATTCCGTCGGCGCCACTTTGAGGACGCATTCGAGCGCCCGCGTGGAAACTGCAAATGCAACTCAGAGGCGAGTCATTGTATTCATCTCCTCCCGCAGGTATCACGACACATCCCAATACGCGCCCTGCATCGCGTATTGACGAACTGAGTCCCGAGGAACGCGCCGTTTATGCGGCGCTGAAACCTGAACTCTTACCGCAGCATGTGGCGATCATCATGGACGGCAACGGCCGCTGGGCCGGCCGCCGCTCGCTCAAGCGCTTCCTGGGCCACCAGCAGGGAGCCAAGGCCGTTCAATTCGTAACGGAAACCGCGGCCCGGATCGGCCTGCCGTGGCTCACGCTTTACGCCTTCTCGCTTGAAAACAACCTGCGCCGGCCTCGCGCTGAGGTCGGTTTTCTCATGCGCCTGCTCAAGACCTACCTCGACGACAATATCGCGCGCATGATGAAGAACAACATCAGGCTGCGCTGCATCGGCCGCACCCACGATCTGCCGCCCGACGTACAGGCGAAGATGCGCGAGGTGGAAGAGGCCACGTCGCGCAACACAGGCACCACGCTCACTCTGGCCCTCAATTACGGTGCCCGGTCCGAGCTGGTCGATGCCTTCCGCAGGCTCGCCGAAGAGGTCAGCAGCAAGCGCCTCAATCCGGAGCTCATCATCGAGGAAGACATTCACCGCCATCTCTACACGGCGCACATGCCCGACCCCGATCTGCTCATCCGCACCTCGGGCGAGCTGCGCGTCTCGAATTTCCTGTTGTGGCAGATTGCCTACACGGAGATCTTTGTCACCGAGCGGTTCTGGCCGGATTTTCGCGGAGTTCACCTGCTGGAGGCAATTGCCGACTTCCAGCGCCGCGAGCGACGCTACGGCGCGATCGGCGAAGACGGCGGCGAAGTGGAAGAAAATCCCGAGCGCATCAAGATTGCCGTAAGCTGACCCGGATTCAACGTTCAGAACGAAATCACCTTCATCAGAAACAGGCGGACTTCGTTTTCTCCGCCGGCCAGTTTATCCGCCAGGCGCAGTCCGTTCCAAGTTACGTCTGTGCTGTCGTAATGCGGACGATTGAAGATGATGAGTATTTTCATATGCCTTCTCTGACCGGGACAGGGAAAACTACGCCATGCCGCCAGAACGCCGCAGACCGAGGTACTCGGCCGTGAACCATCCCAGACTGAGCAGCGTGATGAGCCCGATAATGACCTGCGAGATCACGCAATAGAGGCACCAGACCAGCAAAGCGTACTCCTCGATGAAGGTCAGGCGAAGGGCAAAGCCGAGGCCGACGAGAGCGGCAAGAAATAGCAGGTAGCGCAGGCGCGCAAAGGCCAGCGCGGCAATCGCCAGATAGCCCGCGATGCCGATGGCGGCCACCGGCACGTGGTCGATAACCGCGAACGAACTGTGATTGACGATCCCGCAGTCCCAATGCGCATTGATGTCGCAAGGCTCCACGCCGGTGGAGTAGTGCACGCGCAACGCCAGCACGGAGACGACGGCGCCGGCCAGAGCAAGAAGGACAATCAGGTATCGCATGATGTTCACAGAAGTTTTCTCCTTTAAGAAACATTGTCAAGGGTAAGGCGATTGAGCCGCAACTGTGCGCGCAGCCGCGCGCCGCGCTTTTGGCGTCACGGCAACCGCGGCGCGGCCCAACTGAATCAGGGCCCGGAGGCGCAGCCGAGCTAGGTTCTTGCGCCCCGGCAGTGTATTCTCATCCCTGGATGAAACGTGTCGTCACAGCACTCGTTCTGATTCCGGTAGTCCTGGTATTGGTTTTTCTGGGGCCCCAATGGCAGTGGCTGTTTTCCGCCGCCGTGGCCGGGGTTGCGGCGCTGGCGGGATGGGAGTATCTCAATCTGACCCGGCATCGTGGCGCCCATCCTCCGCGGGCGGCCACGCTGGTCGCGCTGATGGCGCTGTTTGCCACCCACTTCGTATGGCCTGACGCCGAGCACCTGCTGGCAACCTTCGGACTGCTTGGACTCGGCCTGCTTGTTTATTGCACCTTCTTCAAGCCCGTCCAGGAGGTCATTGGCGACGCCTCGGCTTCCATCTTCTGCCTGCTCTACACCGGCCTCACGCTGCTTGCCTTGCCGGCTCTGCGCCAGCCTCCCGATGGCTCGTCCTCTGTGCTGTTGTTTTTGCTTCTGGTGGTCTGGGCCGGAGACATTTCCGCTTACTACGTGGGCCGGACATGGGGCCGCCACAAGCTGGCGCCCTCGCTGAGCCCCGGCAAGAGCTGGGAGGGCGCGGCGGCTTCCGTCGCCGGGAGCATACTGATCGCCGCTGGCCTGGTGGGACTGGCAACCCTCCTGCAGGCGCCCGGGAGCTCGGTGCTGCTGAGCTGGATGGAGCGCGCCTGCCCGGCTGCGGTTCTCTCCTATCCCGATGAGCTTTGGTACTGGCTCATGCTGGCCGTTGTGGTCAATGTGGCCGGTCAGGTGGGCGACCTGGCTGAGTCCGCGCTCAAACGCTCGGCCGGGGTCAAGGACTCGGGCGACCTCCTGCCCGGACACGGCGGCGTGCTTGACCGCATCGACGCGCTGCTGCTCGCCGCTCCGGTCCTGTGGTACGCACAGGTGATTCACCAGAAGTTTTGAGGGCGGCTGGCCGCGGGCAGTTTTGTTGATTGACCGGCTGCCCGCGGTGAATTCCCATCGGCGAATACGATCCGCCACCAACGCCGCGCGAAGTGGGCGCAATTGCTCCATTTCAGCGTTTGGAGTTAGGATAGCCTTCACTTGAAGAGATCTCTTATGAAGCGAAGAATCCCCATCCTTTTGCTGTTGATGATGCTGGCGCACGCGGCAGCCGCCGTGGAACCGGTCTGCTCGCTGCAGACGCCGCGTCTTCGCGTAAAACGGACCGACATCTTTACGGATCAGCAAGAGCAGTGGCTCGGCGATGCCCAGGCCGACATGGTCGACCCGCGCTACACCCTGCTGCCCGCCAACGAAAGCACCTACCTGGACGAGATCGGGCAGAAGTTGCTGAAGCAACTGCCTCCCACGCCGATTCACTACACCTTCCGCATCTACGAGTCGCCCGATCTGCGGGCTTTTTCGCTGGCCGGCGGCCATGTCTACATCAGCCGCAAGCTGGTCATGGATGCGCGCAACGAAGACGAACTGGCCGCAATGCTGGCGCAGGAGATCGGCAGAATTTATATCCACCATTCGGCTTCCGCAGTCACGCGCCGCATGAAGAGGGTCATGCATGTCAAGACGCTCGGCGACCGCGCCGACGTGTACGACAAGTTCGAGCGCATGTTGAACCTGCCGCCCGATTCGTACTCGTTTCTGACTCCCGGCGAGCAGGAAGATGACGAACTGCTTGCCGACCGCGTGGGGATTTACGCCATGATCAAGGCCCACTACGATCCGAAGGCCTTTGCTACCTTCCTCGATCGCGTGAATGACAACGGCGGCTACACCGGCAATCTCTTCACCGACGCTTTCGATCTGACGCCTCTCGTCAGCGTGCGCGTGCGCATGGCAGATAAGCTGGTCCGGTCGCTTCCCGAAGGCTGCCGCAGTGTTCGCCCTTCGTATAGCCCCGGTTTCAAGCCCTTTCAGGAGGCGATCCAGCAGCAGCGCATCAATCCCATCGTGCCCGCAACCCCGGGACTCAACTCCGTCGCGCTCGCGCAGCCCATCGATCCAGCGCTGGAAAACGTGGCCATCAGCCCGGACGGAAAATATGTTCTCGCGCAGGATGGCTACCAGATTCACGTGCTCTCTGTCTCGCCGCTGAAGCTGCTCTTTTCCATCGATGCGCTCGGAGCGGAGATGGCGCAGTTTGCTCCGGATTCGCAGAGCCTGGTTTTCAACTACAACGACCTCCACGTCGAGAAATGGCAGTTGGCCACAGGCCAGCCGCTGAATATTCAGGACTTTGTCGACTATGCGGGGTGCGTGCAGACAAGTCTGTCGCCCGACGGCAGCGCGCTGGCCTGCATCAGCCAGTTTTACAGCTTTTTCGATAACTCCGTCTGGCTGAAGCTCGCCGACATCCAAAGCGGCGCAATGCTCTATCAGAACCTGCACTTTTTTGATAAAGACGCCTGGATCGGTAACGACAACGTCCACATGACGAACAATTTTCAGGCGCTGATGCACTGGTCGCGCGATGGGCGCTACTTCGTCGCCGCATCGGGCACCTCGGCCATGGCATACGACCTGAGCAATCACCGCACCGTTCGCATGAGCGGCGAACTTTCCAATCTGGCGCAACAACGCTTTGCCTTCGTTGGATCCGACAAGATGGTCTCCACATGCGACTGGTCCGTGAAAACCGGAGGTCCTGACGAGACGTACACGATGTGCTACACGACGTTTCCCGGCGGGCGCACACTGAAAAAATTCCAGTTGCCTCCGGGCTGGCTGGCGAGCGTGGCAGGAAGCAATCACCTGCTTTTCGGGCCACTGGCCGATGCTGCCGCAGGGCTTTTGAATCCGTCCACGGCAAAGCTTGACGGGGAATTTCGCGATGAGTCGCTCGATCTGCGCGACAACGAGTTGGCCGCTGAGCTTCCTACCGGGGGAGTTGCAGTTGGGGCATTGCACGGAACGCTGCAGAGCATCGCGCTGCCGGTGAATCCGCTGACCTCGGTCGAAGCCAGCGCCTTTAGCCTGAATGGCCGCTACCTGGCGGTCTCCAATCGCGCGCGCGGGGCCGAATGGGATCTTGTCACCGGCAAGCGAATGAGCCTGACTCCGCCGTTCCAGGCGGCCACCGTCGACAATACCGGCAAGTTGCAGGCCGCACTCGTTTCTCACGAGATTGTTCCGGCCAGCGATCCCAACATTGACAAGCTCACGCACAAGTATGTTCCCGGCCTGTCGCCGCACGATAATCCTTTGCAACTGGGCAGCGTGCGAATTCGTTTTGAGCCCCTTACCGTTCAGCAAAACCTCGATTACGATGTCAAGGTCGAGGCTCTGGATGCGCAGACCGAAGCGCACTTATGGTCTCGCACCTTTTTAGGCTGGGTTCCGCAGATGATTCCTGCCGATGGGGACAAAAGTGTCTTTGCCATCGGCCGCCAAAGCTGGACCGGAAGCGGCAAGTTGATTCACACCTCCGACCTGCCGTTCCAGCTTATTAACCCGCTGGGAATGATCGTTGAAGTTGTCTCCAATCGAACCGGCAAGGATGAGCAGATCCTGTTCTCTCCCCAGCTTCCGGTGCAGAATCGACGCAGCGACGATCGCACCGCGGCGCTGTTCGGAAGCATGGTCGCGGTTTACGGCAACAACAACGATACGGCCATTTATCGCGTCTCCAACGGCGCGCGCCTTTTGGCATTCTTCGGACGCGCTCTGGCCGCGGACGACACGCTGGGCATGGTCGCGGCGACCAACCGGATTCAGGAACTGAACATCTACGACACCGCGCACGGCAAACGGCTGGCGCACTACCTGCTGGATCAGGCCGTAATCGCCGCGCGTTTTGTTCCCGAGAGCAAGCAACTACTGGTCTTCACGGCTTCGCAGCATGTGTACCACATTGATCTTTCCCAGCTTTCCCCGGAGAGCTAGGGCCGCGCGTTCCGCGTGTTTCATTCTTGAAGCACGGAACCAAAGGCAGCGCCTCTGCGTATTCTTATCTCGATCGGGGGGCGGATATGTTTTGCAGCGGATGCGGACAGGAACTCGAAACGGGGCAGGCATTCTGCCCCAGGTGCGGCCGTGGGGTTGCGCCGTTGATGCCGCCGGTAGCGCAGGCGCCCGCCTTTGCCTACGAACTGGAGAGATACGGCGGCAAAGTACGCGTGCTTGGCATCCTTTGGCTGGTCTGGGCAGGTCTTTCGATCCTGTTCGGATTCGTGGCAATCAAATTCCTGCAAGCATTCTTCGCTGGCGGCTTCGGTCCCTGGGGGCCTGATCACCCAATGTTCCCTGGCTGGCTCGGGCCGGCGCTGATTCACTTCACATGGCTGATGCTATCGCTGCGCGCTGTTGTGTGCGCCATCGCCGGATGGGGTCTGCTGGAACGTACGCAGTGGGGGCGCATCATGGCCATCATTGCCGCGGTCATCTGCCTGCTCAAGATCCCGTTCGGCACGGCACTCGGCATCGCCACGCTGATCATTCTGCTCGGCGGCAGGAATTCGGCGCTGTACGACAACCTGTGAGGTTGGGGTCAGGTTTCAGGGATCAGGTTTCAGTGGGGAGTGAATCCAGACCGGCATGAGCCGCGAGCCAGGTAAGGTTACGTTCTATTCCCTAGGAGTGTGTCGGGAATAGATTCCCTCGTACGACAAAAGCGCTTCGATGAAAGG
>JBMFHB010000117.1:0-7746 GCA_049977045.1 Occallatibacter sp. | reverse complement strand
CATGCAACTTGACCCCTTACCGATCCCGCGGCCATCCCGCAACAGATCAGAAACGAGCCTCAACTTCGGAATTCAGGCTTAACTACTCAATCAAGCGGTCACGGTACTAGCGCGTCCGGGAGCAGATTCCAAAGTGCTTGGGTAGGCAATTCTTCCTCAGCTCAATGGCGCCAGGTGTTTGGTGTTCTGGTAGGTGTAGACGATGCGGTGGATGACGGTGATGGTTGAGAGAACGGCCAGAACCCACAAGACGGGAGCCATCACGCCCCAATGATTGAAGAGCGCTCCCAGCAGAATGAGCACAATGCGCTCGGGCCGCTCCATGAATCCCACCTTGCACTGGCGAATGAGCGACTCGGCGCGGGCGCGCGTGTAGCTGACCATGAGCGAAGTAACCATGACGAAGGCCACCAACACGACATAGTGGAAGCGGTTGATGCGTCCGTAGTAAACCAGCAATCCGAAGAAGAGCACGACATCGGAGTAGCGGTCGATGACGGAATCGAAAAACGAGCCGAAGACCGTGACCGTATTGGTGCGGCGGGCAACGCGGCCATCGACCATGTCGAAGATGCCGGCGCCGAAGATCACCAGGCCCGCGAAGAAAAACATGCGGTCGCCGTTGGCGGCGTTGGCGTGGCCGAAGAGAAACGCGGCGGCGATATTGATGACCAGACCGATGAAGGTGAGGACATTGGGAGAGATGCGGGTGAGCGCCAGCCCATGCACGATGCGGTCGAGCAGCCATCCGCAGGCACGGCCAAAAGCACTGGTCCAAGTCATTTGAGCTTTCCGCTCCTGGCTTCTAGCTGACAGCCTCAGCACGCTAGAACCGGCTCGATCGTTCTTCAAAAGAGCTATTAGCTGGAGGCTAGAAGCTAGTAGCTGTTCTTCGTATTACTGCGCCGCCGCGGGCGCGGCTCCGTCGGCTTCGACGACGGCGTCGTGAATCGTGGTCAGTTTCAGGATCTCCAGTTCGCGCTTGCCGTTGGGCGTCACGATGATGGCCGTATCGCCGACCTTCTTGCCGACGATTCCTCGACCGATTGGCGACGTGGTGGAGATCAACCCCTTCGAGACATCGGCTTCCTCGCTGGTCACCAGGCGGTACTCAATCTCCTCTTCCTTGGTTGAGTCATAGACCACCACCGTGGAGCCGAAACCGGCCCTGTCCCTGGGGATGTTGGCCAGATTCACCAGCGACAGCTCCGCCATGCGCTTCTTGAGCTGGCCGAGGCGAGCATTGACGAACTCCTGCCGCTGCTTGGCCATGTGGTATTCGGCGTTTTCCGAGAGATCGCCCAGAGCCCGCGCCTTCTTGATCTCGGCCGGGAGTTCGGTGGTCAGCTCGTACTCGAGCTGCTTGATCTCCTCTTCCAGCTTTTTCTTGATGTGTTCGGGCATCCGCGATCCGGTAGCGGCGAAAGACAGGCTCCAGCCGCGAGAGATGAACGTACCTGAACTTCATTATAAGGCAGGGGTCGGGTGTCAGGTTTCAGGGGGTAGGGGTCTGGATGTTGTGAGCCGGGAGCCTCTCATCGCCTGCAGGGTGGCGACGCCAGGAGAGCAATGGGGATCCCGCAACCCCTACCGGGTCTCGTTCTCCGACCCGTGACCGCGAATTCGATACTCCTGATTGAGAAACTCCTGCAAGATCAGCGTTGCCGCTACCTGGTCGACGAGCTTGCGGTGCTGCTGGCGCGCGTGACCGGCCTGGTAGAGAATCTGGTGCGCCTCGTGGCTGGTCAAACGCTCATCCCAGAGGTGGACAGGCAGCCCGGTCAACTCGCCCAGCTTGGCGGCAAAAGCTTGAATTTTAGCTGCTTGCGGGCTTGTCTCGCCGGAGAGATGCACTGGATTGCCCACCACGATGCCGGCCACGCCGAACCGCCGGCACAAGCGCGCCAGAGAACGCAAATCGTCTCTTGAAGAGCGGCGCCGGCTGGCGCGCCGCTCGAGCGTGAGCACGGGTTGGGCGGTGAGTCCCAGCTCGTCCGACACTGCAACGCCGATGCGGCGGCTGCCCACGTCGAGGGCAAGATAGCGGGGATGAGCGATGGTGGGCACGATTCCGTCCCTTTGCCAAAAGACGAGCAGCTTTCAGCTTACGGCCTCAGGACGGTTACTGCGCAAACTCGATTTCCTCCCGATACAATCAAAAGAGTGAGAATCCCGGACGGGTCTTTCGCCGTCAGTTTCTAGAGGGAAGGTTGAAGAGCAGCAGGATGGCGCGGCGCAGACGGAAGAGCAGAAGAAGGAAGGGTTCTGGCGCCGGCGGCTATCTGCTGGGCTTGTTTCCGATTGTCCTGCTGGCCTGCGCCGGGGTGGGATGGCTGGTGTTTGCTCCCTACGGGCCGGAGACGGCGACCCTTGTGAATGTGACGCCGGGCTTGCCTACCGTGGCGATTGGCCGCAAGCTCGAAGCGGCAGGCGTGGTGCGCAGCCGCTATGCGTTCGATCTGGTGCGCTGGGTCCGGCGCGGAAGACTGCAGGCTGGGGAATACGAGTTCGACCATCCGGCGCCGGTGACAGAAGTGTATGCGCGGATTGCCCGCGGCGACGTGGTGACGAGATCGGTGACGGTGCCGGAGGGAGCGAACATTTTCGACATCGCCGCCCGCGTGGAAGAGGCGGGCCTGGTTTCGCGGGGGCAGTTCGTGGCCGCCGCGGAGAGTCAGACGGGGCTGATTGCGGACCTGGACCCGGAAGCGAAGAGCCTGGAAGGCTACCTGTTTCCGGATACCTATCGGTTTTCGCCCACAGCCACGGCGGCGCAGATTGTGGAGGCCATGGTGCGGCGGTTTCGCACGGTGGCCAGCGAACTGGGATTGAAGGAGAACGTGCACGAGGTGGTTACAATCGCATCGCTGGTGGAGCGAGAAACGGCGGTGAACGCGGATCGTCCGCTGGTGGCGAGCGTGTTTGCGAACCGGCTTGCGAAGAAAATGCCTCTGCGCACGGACCCCGCGGTCATTTACGGGCTAGAGCTTGAAGGCCGGTGGCGCGGCACAATTTACGCGAGCGATCTGACCCAAAACACGCCCTACAACACCTATCTCCACGCGGGCCTGCCGCCGGGGCCGGTGGCGAATCCCGGCATTCCTT
Organism: Occallatibacter sp.; assembly: GCA_049977045.1. GTDB lineage: Bacteria > Acidobacteriota > Terriglobia > Terriglobales > Acidobacteriaceae > Telmatobacter. The sequence goes on along the minus strand of JBMFHB010000117.1, from coordinate 4,641 downwards.
CGCTGCGTGCGGCCATGCATCCGCCGAAGACCAACTATCTATATTTTGTGGCCGCGGGAACCGACGCGCAGGGACACTCGCTGTTCGCGGCAACGCTCGACGAACACAACCACAACGTGGCCGAGTACCGGCGCGCGCGGAAGAAGGCGGGTGAGCGATGAAGATCGCGCATCGTTCTGCTTGCGTGGCGGTTCTGGCGCTTCCGCTTCTGCTTGGAGGCTGTTCGCTGCTGCCGACAACGCGCCATCTGCCGGTTCCAAAGGCGCCGGTGATCGTGCGCTCCGCGACGCCACAGGAACTGGTGGAACAGCTCAACCAACGGTGGGATGCGCTCGATACCCTGACGGCTACGGTGGAGATCCAGGCCACGGAGTTCAAGACGGCCCAGGGCATCGAAAAGGATTTCCCGTCGAGCCGCGGGTACATCCTGATGCGCAAGCCCAAGATGCTGCGCGTGATGGGAACGTATTTCGGCGTGCCCATCTTCAATATGGCAAGCGACGGAAGCAACTTTACGCTCGTGATTCCTTCGAAGAATCTCGTGATCGAAGGAGCCAACACGGTCACGGAGAAAAATCCATCGAGCCCGCTGCTGAATCTGCGCCCCGATTTCTTTCTCGATGCCATTGCGGTGCGCGGCCTGGAACCGAACGAAGAGTACATGGTGATGAACGATACGGAGACCATCGAGGACACGGCCAAGAAGCATCTCTTCAAGGAGCCGGAGTACGTGCTAAGCATCATGCGCCCAAAGGCTGGCCGGGAGAAGCTTCCTGTTCGCGTGATCACCTTTCGCCGCGACGACATGATGCCTTATGACCAGGACATCTACGACAGCCAGGGCAACCTGGAGACACAGGTGATTTACAGCAACTATGCGGAGTTCAGTGCCGGCAAGTATCCCTCGAAGGTGACGATCAAGCGCCCGCAGGAGGGGATTCAGCTCACGCTCACGGTGGTAGACGTGCATGAAAATATCCAACTCTCCGACAGCCAATTCCAGGTGAAGATTCCCTCGGGAGCGACGGTCCGGCAGCTCAAGTAGCGGACAGCAGAGCGGCCGGCGCCCATTCGACCAGTCCGTAGAATAGAAACAGATGGCCTTCACGGAACAATACGATGTGGCCGTGGTGGGCGCGGGGCATGCCGGCTGCGAAGCGGCGATGGCGGCGGCGCGCATGGGGCTGAAGACCGCGCTGATCACCATGAATCTCGATCTGATCGCGCAGATGAGTTGCAACCCCGCCGTGGGCGGCGTGGCCAAGGGGCACCTGGTCCGCGAAGTGGATGCGCTGGGCGGCATTATGGGCGAGGTGGCCGATGCAGTCGGCATTCAGTTCCGGCTGCTGAACTCATCGCGCGGCCCGGCCGTCTGGAGCCCGCGCGCCCAGTGCGACAAGCAACTCTACCGGGTAAAGATGCGCGAGGTGCTGGAGTCGCAGCCGGGCCTGCACATTCGCCAGGCCGAAGCTGTCGATCTGGTGATTGAAGAGCAGGGGTCAGGGATCGGGGATCAGGGATCGGAGACTGCGGGACCGCGGGACTGCGAGGCTACGGAACCTGGAACCGGGGAACTCGCCGGAGTGCCGCGTCCCGAAGCGGCCCGGCGAAGAGGCCGCGTGGCCGGGCTTAAGTTGCGCGACGGACGGCGGCTGTTAGCAGGCGCGACGATTATCACTACGGGAACGTTTCTGAACGGGATCATTCACTGCGGCGAGGAGCGCTACCCGGCCGGGCGCTCGGGCGAGCCGGCATCGGTGCTGCTAGGCGAGGCGCTGCGCTCGCTTGGGTTGCGGACGTGCAGGCTCAAGACCGGAACACCGCCGCGGCTCGACGGCCGCACCATCCGCTGGGATGCGTTTGAGGAGCAGCCGGGGGACGCCGATCCTACGCCCTTCAGTTTTCGCACCAAGAAGATTGCGCAGCCGCAGGTCTCGTGCCACATCGCCTTCACCACGCCGGAGACGCTGCGCGTGATCCGCGAGAACGTGCACCGCTCGGCGATGTACTCGGGCCGCATCGTGGGCGTCGGTCCGCGCTACTGCCCCTCGATCGAGGACAAGATTGTCAAATTTCCCGACAAGACGCAGCACCAGTTCTTCCTGGAGCCCGAGGGACTGAACACACACGAGGTCTACATCAACGGCATGGCCACTTCGCTGCCGATGGAGGTGCAGTGGCAGATGGTGCATTCCATCCCCGGCCTCGATCAAGCCGAGATGCTGCGCCCCGGCTACGCCATCGAGTACGATTCGGTGGACCCGACGGAGCTCGACCGCTCGCTGCGCGTGAAGGCGTTCACGGGTCTCTATCTCGCCGGGCAGATCAACGGCACGAGCGGCTACGAGGAAGCTGCGTGCCAGGGGATCATGGCGGGCATCAACGCGGCGCTGTGGCTGAAGGGCGAGGCGCCGTTTACGCTCGACCGCACCGAGGGCTACACGGGCATTCTGATTGACGATCTGATTTCAAAAGGCACCAATGAGCCTTATCGCATGTTTACGTCGCGCGCGGAGTTTCGGCTGCACCTGCGCATCGACAACGCCGACCGGAGAATGACGCCGCACGGGCGGCGGTTGGGCCTCATCAACGACGAGGTCTGGGCTGAATACGAGCAGAAGCAGGCGCGCATGGCGGCGCTGGCTCGGCTGCTGGCAACCGGCAAGGTGGATGCCGCGAAACTGGAGCGGGCCGGATTCGGCAACCTGCCGGCGGTTGCGGGATTGACCTGGGCGCAACTGCTCAAACGCCCCGAGGTGGGGATCGAGCCGCTGCTTGGGGCGCTCGGCGAAGACCTCGCACGCGATCCGCTGCTGTGCGAGTTTGTCGCCGATCCCGCGCAGAATGCCGCGGAGCGGAGCGCGGCCATCGAACGCAGCGAGATGCGCAACGAGGCGCGGGCCGTGGAGACGGAGATCAAGTTCGAAGGCTACCTGGCGCAGCAGAGAAAGTCGATGGAGCGAATGAAAGCAGCCGAGTCGGTGGCGATTCCCGAGTGGCTCGAATACGGCGCAATCAGCGGATTGTCGCGCGAGATGTGCGAGAAGCTGGAGCGGGTGCGCCCGCTGACGCTGGGCCAGGCCAGCCGCATTCCCGGCGTCACTCCGGCGGCGCTGAGCCTGGTGCACGTGTCGATCCGGATTCAGGGAAGGCAGCAGGGAACTCGCCGCCGCGCCTCAGCGTGAGCACGGAACGTCAGCGGAACAAACCAGCGAACATACAGCGCATGCGCCAGCGCGCGGTATCAGCTCCGCCAACCCTGCTGGGCCCATTATCATTACCCGTATGAACCTCGATGCGATTCAATCGGCTCTGCGGGATGCCTCCCTGGACGGCTGGCTATTTTACGATCATCATCACCGCGATCCCATTGCGGCGCGCATTCTTGGGCTCGACCCTCAGGCGCACGTGACGCGGCGCTGGTACTACTTTGTTCCCGCGGTGGGCGAGCCGCGCAAGCTCGCGCACCGCGTGGAGCAGGGGCGGCTGGATACGCTGCCTGGCGCGAAGGCGGTCTATTCAAGCTGGCAGGAATTGCACGGAGGCATCGAGGCGATGCTCGCCGGCGCGCGTCGCGTCGCGATGCAATACTCACCGAACAACGACATCATGTACGTCTCGATGGTCGATGCGGGAACCGTGGAGTTTCTGCGCTCGATCGGCAAGGATGTTGTGTCTTCGGCCGATCTTGTGAGCCAGTTCCAGGCCGTGCTGAGCGAGGCGCAGGAGGCAAGCCATCAGGCGGCGCAGCGCGCCATCGATGCGATTGTCGCCGAGGCATGGAAGGAGATCGGGCGGCGTTTGCGGCCACCGGCTGGCGCTGGCCGCAGTGCTGGCCGCGCGGGCGAACTTTCGGAGTTCGACATCGTGACCTGGTTAAGCGAGGCCATGCGCCGCGAGGGCCTGGTTTGGGAGAACGGTCCTGACGTGAGCGTAAACGCCAACACCTCCGACTCGCATTACGAACCGACGGCCGCGAACTCCTCGCCCATTCGCGAGGGCGACTTCCTGCTGATCGACATCTGGGGACGGCTCGATCAACCGGGAACGATCTTTTACGACATCACGTGGACGGGCGTCGTCGGCCGCGAACCCAGCGAGAAGGAGCATCTCGTCTTTGAGACGGTGCGCAAGGCGCGCGATGCGGCCATCCTCGCGGTGGAATCCGCGTTTGCGGCAAACCGCCCCATCCGCGGCTTCGAGGCTGACGATGCGGCGCGCGCCGTGATTCGCGCGGCGGGCTTCGGAGAGTACTTTACGCATCGCACGGGGCACAACATCGAGCAGGAACTGCACGGATCGGGCGCGCACCTGGACAACCTGGAGACCCACGATGTGCGCCACATTCTGCCGCACACGTGCTTCTCGGTCGAGCCGGGCATTTACCTGCCGGAGTTCGGCGTGCGCAGCGAGGTAAATATGCTCACCGCACCGGGAAAGGCGTGGGTGACAGGCCGCCTGCAGCAGGACCTGGTGAGGATCTAGAGCGGCGTTCTTGCCGCCTGTTTCCCGTGTGGTGAATCCACGGTTCGTCGAAGATCCGGCGCGGTTCTTCATGCCGCGATGCCGCGGCCGGGAGGACAAACCGGACGCCGGACGACGCAAACACGCATGTCTGGAGCCTCAGACGGAACTTCCCCC
>JBMFHB010000116.1:0-7872 GCA_049977045.1 Occallatibacter sp. | reverse complement strand
GCGCACCCACTTCTGGTAGACGCCGCCGGTGGTGAGAAACTCGGCGAAAAACGCCAACTGCGCCTGCGCCGTGGCCGAGGCCTCCGGTTCCCAGCGGACCTCGATGCGTCCGCCCGGCGTCTGCACCGTCATCGGCTCCAAAGACGCCTCCGACTCCGGCCGCACCATCCATCCACGCTCATTCCTCCCGCCGGGTTCACCCATCGGGTGCCCCCCCTAACCAAGATGATCTCAGTCTAACGGTTAACGGAAAATGAGCGGTTCAACTGCCGGATAGCGGTTGAATCCACATCGCGCTGCCGCCACCGGAGGCCATGTGCGCGTCGAGCGCCGCCGAGCAGTCGGACGTGTGCCGCGTCAGCACCATATGTCTCGAGTGCTCGGCCGCGTGGCGGCTTGAAATTGTCCTGAAATACGCCGTAGTCGTCAGGGAAACAGCTCTCGCATCAGGCGCGTCAAGCATGTGGGTTGCCCATGTGGGTTGCCCATCTCCCCGCTCTTGCTGCCGTGCGCGGGCTGGATTGCTTCCAGGCCAGCGAACCTCGCCGATTTCCCGGTTCGCTGACCTGCCGGCCCGCTCTGCCGGCTATCCACCCATAAACATGCCGCCATTCACATCCAGCACGTGGCCGGTAATGTACGAAGCGGCATCGGAGGCCAGGAACTTGACGGCCTGCGCCACATCCTTGGGCGTGCCGCCGCGGCCGAGGGGAATCGTCGCCATCATGGCCTTGGTGACCTCTTCGCTCAGCACCGCCGTCATGGGCGTCTCAATGTATCCCGGCGCCACGGCGTTCACGGTGATACCGCGCGAGGCCACCTCGCGCGCCAGCGACCGCGTAAATCCGATCAGTCCCGCCTTTGACGCGGCATAGTTCACCTGGCCTGCCTGGCCCGTGCGTCCCACCACGCTGGCGATATTCACAATGCGTCCCCAGCCGTTGCGCAGCATCTTGGGCAGCAGCGCCTGCGTCAGCAGAAAAGCGCCTGTCAGATTGATGTTCAGCACCAGATCCCAGTCCTCGGGCTTCATGCGCAGCGCCAGGTTGTCGCGAGTGATGCCGGCGTTGTTCACGAGAATCTCCACCTTGCCGAACTTCTCCTGGATCGCCTTGGCCCCGGCCTTGATCGACTCCTGGTTCGCCACGTTGATCGCAAAGCCCGCGGCGGTCTTGCCCCGCGACTCCATCTCGGCCACCGTTTCAGCCAGCTTGGCCTCATTCACATCGGCCAGCAAAATCGTCGCGCCCGCCTCGGCAAGCTCATCCGCAATGGCGCGCCCAATCCCCTGCGCCCCGCCGGTTATCAGCGCAATTCTTCCCTGCAAATCACCCATGGATTTCAATGACCCCTTTGCGCCCGCACGCTCATCGCCGCGAGCCGCGCCTTTCCACGCTGATTATAAGGGAGCGAGTGCGCGGAGCAGCAAGTCTGCTGGTCAGTAGTGAGCCTGCAGCTACCTGCTCGGAGAAATCCATCGGTCCCTCAGAGCCTCTTGCAAAATTCGTCGTTCAGTCGCGGTTTTGAAAGGGCACGACTTCAGTCGTGCCAATTAAGCCAACAAAATGAGGGGGGTAGCCCCTGACGCAAGGCCCATCTAATCTTCCCGAATTTTGCAAGTGACTCCTCAGTCCCTGCGTTTCTACATCGGCGTCGCCGCCACCGTCACCGGCCTGCCAGCCAGCGCCGGACGCACCAGCTCTGCCGGCCACACGTACACCGCCAGCCGCCGCGAGTAGTGCAGCACCGGCTCCTTCTTTGGCAGTTCAATGCCGATTGCCCTTGCCAGGTCGTTGCGCTCGATCTCGGCCTCGGCTTCTTCGAGCGGCCATGACACATGATGCAGATTGGCGCGGATCGGCTGGCCGGAACGATTGGTGCTGAACAGGCAATTGCGCTCGGAAAAGTAGTATTCGAACGATCCCGGCCGGATCTCGGCCGTCTTCTGCGTCGGCCCCAGGCCACGGTAGCGGGCTTTGAAGATCACCTCGGACCGCGAGAACCGCCGCCGGCTATAAAACGCGAACTCCCGCTCCGATCGCTGCTCCAGATGCATCTCGGCCAGCTTGTAGGGCAGGTGATAGATGGCGCGCGCCGCCGCCACGGCAAAAAAATTGTTCGAGTCGACTGAAAAACAATACATTCCCGGTGTTCTCGTGAACCGGTCACGCACATAGGTGCGAAAGTTCAGATCGGGAAAGTTGCGCAGCCCCGGCATCGATGGCACGCCGCGGACCTTGATGCGATCGAGCCAGAACGGCACCGCGCCAAGCCACGCCGATCCTTGATAGGTATCGACCTCAAGCCACTCCGGCAGCAGCGACTCCATCAGCACTTCGGGAATCGGCCAATGAGCAAACAAAAGGTCGTTCCATCGCTGGGTCAACACCCAGCGTCCCGCCGGCAAAGGCCGCGGCTTGTGCGATGTACGCACTAGAAACTCCCGCACCAGAAACTCCTCAATCGATGCTTCCGCGCTGTCCCGGGAAGCCTGCGCTCACCGCCCGCCGCACCCTCCGGCAGGAGGTCAAAAAAAACGGCCGCGCGCACACACTCCCTTATGACGTATTCTGTCCGCGAGACGATCCTCATGTCCAGTGAATCTTTTTCTACCCCCCACGCCCGTACCCAGACCGACGTTTTTGCCGTCCATGGCGCCGACCCCGAGATTCTCGCCTACGCCATGGCCAAATACTCGCGTTCCCGGCTCTCCATGCGCGAGTCGCTGGCAGAGATCAGCTCCCAGCGCGCCGAGCAGTTTCTGAATACCTTTTATTTTCAATATGGCCACCGCTCCATCGCCGACCTGGCCCATATCGCGTTCGCCGTCGAGCGCCTGAGCCTGCTGGCCGCCATCGTCCTGGTCGACGAAACCCGTTGGGACGGCCAGGAGCGCTCCACCCGCTACCAGAACTTCCTCGAATCCGGCTGGTTCTTTCCTGGATTTGGAGAAGATTCGGGATCGGCGCAACTTTACTCCAGGACGATCGAACACCTCTTCGCCACCTACCAGCGCGTCTCCGCCGCGGTTCTCGATCTGCTCCGCGCGCGCGTCGCCCGGCCCGAGGCGCTCAAGCCCGAGGCCTACGACCGTACTCTCCGCGCCCGCGCCTTCGATGTAGCTCGTTACCTCCTGCCGCTGGCCACCAATACCTCGCTCGGCCAGATCGTGAGCGCCCGCACCCTTGAAACCCAGGTCTCGCGCCTGCTCTCGCATCCCGCCGCCGAGGTGCGCCTGCTCGGCGAAAAGCTGCGTGAGGCCGCCATCGGCCCCGCATGGAACGTGAACGCCCGCGCCGCCCTGGCGTTTGTGGAGAAACTCGCCGCGGCCGGGCCGGGAACTGGGATCGGCGATCAGGGAGTCGAAAGCCTCGCCGCCGAAGCCGCCGAGCTCTTCACTCGCGAGACCCGCACCGCGCCCACCCTGGTCAAATATGCCCAGCCCAATCCCTACCTGATCCAGACCCAAGCCGAACTGGCCCAGGTCGCCGCCGAACTCCTCAAGAACCATCCCATCGCGCCGGCCCCGCTTGTCGACCTGGTCGAGCGCACCGAATCCCTCGAAGCCGAGATCGCCTCCACGCTGCTCTACTCGGCCAGCCACTACCCCTACCGCCAGATCCGCGACCTCGTCTCGAACCTGCCCGGCTCCCAGATTATGGAGATCGTCGATCTGGGCCTGAAACACCGCGGCTCTCACGATGAAGCCCTCCGTGCCTTCCACGCCGGCGCCGCTCTGCGCTTCGACATTCACATGGACATTGGCGGCTTTCGCGACATGCACCGCCATCGCCGCGTGACACAGATCATTCAAGGATTCACCGGCCGGCACGGCTACGAAACGCCCGGCGCGGCCGACCTGCCCGCGGGCGCCGACATCCTGGCCGAGGCCGGCGTCCTTGCCGACTACTGCTCCGCCATCGAAGGCGCGCACCGAGCCTCCGCGCAGATCGCCGCCGGCTCCGCGCCTGAAGCCGCTGAGTCAGCGAAATATCTGCTGCCGCTCGCCACGCGCATCCGCGCGCTCTTCAAAATGGATTTCGCCGAGGCCCAGTACATCGCCGAGTTGCGTTCGGCGCCCGCCGGTCACTTCAGCTATCGCCGCGTTGCCTGGGAGATGTTTCTGGCCCTCCAGCGGCAGCACCCGGAGCTGGCCCGCCACATCCGCGTCACCGATTTTACCCAGCCCATCGATTTGTTTCAGCGGTAAGGAGCGGAACTGGATCGAAACCGGAAAACTTCGCCAGCTTGGCAATCCATTGACTCGCTGACTTGCGGCCCCGCAGGCGCGTTTCCGGCCCTTACCCTGCCTACCACCCCATCTGCCGCATCCGCTCCTGAATGATGTCGCTGTAGTGGTCCATGCGCTCGGGCCGTCGTCTTCGCGGCGCGGGCAAAATCGCCGCCAGCCGCGCCGCCTCGTCCCGGCTCAACTTGCGCGCAGCGGTTCCGTACCAGGCGTGGCTCGCCGCCTCTGCTCCGTAGACGCCCGGTCCCCACTCCACCACGTTCAGGTAAAGCTCCAGAATCCTCCTCTTGCCCAGCACAAACTCCGCCACCGGAACCAGCGAGAACTCCACGCCCTTGCGCAAGTAGGAGCGTTCGGCGCCAAGAAAGAGATTCTTCACCAGTTGCTGCGTGATCGTCGAACCACCGCGGATGCGGCGTCCACCCTGCATATCGTTTTCCGCTGCAAGCTCGATCGCATGCCAGTCGAAGCCGTGGTGCTGGTAGAAGCGCGCGTCCTCAGCGGCGATCACGGCGTGCTGCAGGTTGGGCGAGATCTGGCTCAGCGGAACGAACTGGCAGCGCTTGCGATAGGGCTTCGCGTGCATCCAGGCCTCAACCCGCCGCTCCATCTGCACCGCGGTCGTTGGAGGGTCGATCCACTTGAGCGCCACCAGCGCAAGCGCGCACGCCAGCCACAAACCTGCAACGCCGAGCGCCAGCCACTTCAGGATGGAGCCGAAGGAAACCTCGCGCGGCGGCTTTGCGGGTCGCGGGTTTGCCCTGGCTCTCACATTGTCAGAATACCCGTGACTGCCGACCTGGTTCACCCTGCCGCTCACCCCGCCAACTCCGCTAAAATTGAACCTTGCATACGCAGTCCAGCTTTCGCCTGCTCGTGGTCCGGCTCGGCGCCATGGGCGATATTCTGCACGCGCTGCCCGCGGTGACGGCGCTGCGGCGGGCGCACCCCGCGTGGCGGATCGGCTGGGTCGTCGATCCGCGCTGGCAACCGCTGCTGCAAGCAGCGATCGGCGATCGGCGATCAGGGGTCAGCCAGCCCCGCACCAGCGCCATGCCGGTCGCAGATCGCCTGCACTTTGCCTCCAGCCGCGAGTGGAAGCGCCATCCCTTCAGCGCTGAAACGATACGCTCCATCAACGATCTGCGCCACGAGTTACGAGCCGCTCAATACAACGCCGTTCTCGATCTGCAGGGCGCCATCCGCTCGGCCGTCATTGCGCGCATCAGCGGCTGCCCGCGACGCATCGGCGAGGCCCATCCGCGCGAGTGGCCCGCGCAATGGCTCTTCACCGAGCGCATCGCTACCCGCGGAGCGCACGTCATCGAGCAGGATGTTGAGCTGGCTCGGGCCGTTGCCGGCGACAAGTTCGAAGCCGTCGCTCCTCTTCTGCCCGTCGACGCCGAGGCGGAAAACTGGTGTGCCGCATGGCTAGCCGGCCACGCTGCCCAAACTGCCGCTCGCCCGCTCGCGCTTATCGCTCCCGGCGCTGGCTGGGGCGCCAAGCGCTGGCCGCCCGAGCGTTACGCGGCCGTGGCCGCCGGGCTCAAGGATCGCGGTCTGGCTGTTCTCGTCAACGCCGGCCCCGGCGAGGAATCGCTTGTCGTGCCAATCGTCGCCGCTGGCGCCGCCATTCCCGTCGACGCCACGCTGGCGCAGTTGATGGCGCTCACCCGCCGCGTAGCCCTCGCGATCGGCGGCGACACTGGTCCGCTGCATCTTGCCGCCGCGCTCGGCCGGCCCGTCGTCGGCATCTACGGCCCCACCGACCCCAGCCGCAACGGCCCCTATGGCACGCGCGCCCGCGTCCTGCGCAGCCCCGGGAGCCGCCGCGACCACACCCGCCGCGACGCCCCCGAAGCCGGTCTGCTTACGATCGCGCCGGAAGACGTGCTGCGCGCCGCGGATGAATTATTGTCGGAGAAGAAGTCTGTATGACCCAGCAAGAAACTTCTGCAAAGGGTTCGCGCGCGGAGCGATGGAAGAAGACCGCGCGCAGAATTCGTGTGCCCCTCGGCTTCGCGACCGCGGCGCTGTATCTCTTTGAAGTCATCCGCCAACCCGCGCACCCGGCAGCCATCGCCTGGAGCCTGGCTCTGGTTGTGCCCGGCCTGGCCTTGCGCGCCGCTGCTTCGGGCACGGTCAGGAAAAACCGCGAACTTGCCGTCACCGGCCCTTACGCCTACACGCGCAACCCGCTCTACCTCGGCTCGATCCTGATTGCCGCGGGCTTTGCCGTGGCGCTTCTCAGTTGGTTGCTGGTTCTGGTGCTAGCCGTGGGCTTTGCTCTCATCTACATCCCCGTCATCGCTTCGGAAGAGCAGTTCCTTCGCGCCACTTTCCCCGGCTTTGACGACTATTGCCGCAGCGTGCCCAGGCTGATCCCGCGGCTCATCCCTCTCCGGGGGTCGGCCACGCACGATGCAGAGGCAACTTCTCGCAAGGCGGAGGGTGGCTTCTCGTGCACGCTTTATCTCAAGCATCGCGAGTACAATTCTGCTTTAGGGGCTGCATTGCTGTACTTGAGTTTGCTCTTTCTGAGGCCGGTGCTGGAACTGCTCATCGACCGGTTTCGATGAGTGGTTTTCCGCATTCGCAGAGTCCCGTAGACAGATACGATTGAATTTACAAGGAGCCGTGCCGAACATTGAAGACACGCGCCAACGCATTTAGCCTTTTTTGCGCTTTTACCCTGATTGCCGCAGCCCTGGGCCAGCAACCCGCCGCGCTCGCCCCGCCGCGCCCCGGCTTCAGCTTTCCCCAGAAGCAAACACTCACCTACGCCGTCGACTGGCGCGTCTTCCCCGCCGGCACAGCAGTGGTTCATTTTGAGACCGTCGGCGATCGCGAGCGCATCGTCGCTTCGGCCGACACCATCGGCGCCATCAATCTGCTCTTCCACGTCGCCGACCACTTCCAGTCCGACATCGACCTCCATCGCGGCTGCTCCTACGACTTCAACAAGCAGACCGTCGAGGGCCGCCGCCAGATCAACTCCACCCTCCACCTTGACTACGCCGATTCCAAATCCATCCTCAACGAGAAAAACCAGGTCACCGGGCAGACCAAGCATCTTGAAGCGCCCATCGGCGGCTGCCTCACCGATCTGCTCAGCGGCATCTTCTACGCCGCCTCGCAGCCACTGGTGCTTGGTCAAAGCTTTGTTCTTCCCGTCGTCGACGCGGCGCGCACCGTGCCCGTCACCATGAAGGTCGAGGGCCGCGAAGAGATCAAAACCCCGCTCGGCCTTTTCAAGACCATCCGCGTGCAGCCCACCGCAGCCGCCGGTGTCGTCAAGAACCGCGGCAACATCTGGATCTGGTACACCGACGACGACCGCCATCTCCCGGTGCAGATGCGCGCGCGGTTGTTTTGGGGGACGATCACCTTCCGGCTCACCGCGAATGAAGCGAAGTGAGAGAAAGTTCAAGGACGCGACGGAATTGCAGAACCTGCTGCCGCTTTTAGCAGAGTCGCATCCAGCCTTCGAGCGTGGGCCAGGGCAATCGCATGAACGGAAATGATTGCCTGACCGCGCTTTGAAAGGGCACGACTTGAGAGGCTGCGGAAAAACCCCTGTTTTTCACGTTCTCGCTTTCCGCAGAGCGATTTTTGCGCCATTT
>JBMFHB010000115.1:0-7931 GCA_049977045.1 Occallatibacter sp. | reverse complement strand
TGGCTCGAAATTAAAACAGAATCCGTCGCCCACGCTGTAGGCGCCGTCACAAATCTATGCCCGACAGGCTCCTAGGGGGAGCCGATTGTGGAACGGGGTTCGGAAGGCGTGGCGCGATAGCGAACCACGAGGAGCGTAATGTCGTCTGACGGAGGCGCGCCGCGCGTGAAGTCGCGCACAGCATCCAGAACCGACTGCTTCAGAGCTTCGACGGACAGATTCTGTCTGCCGGCAAGTGCGAGGTTAAGACCGGAGATCTCAAACAGATCGCCATGTACGTTTTGCGCTTCAGTAACGCCGTCGCTGAACAGGATGAGCGTGTCATCGGGCTCGAGTTGCAGACGAGCCAGCTCAAACTCGGCTTCGGGAATCAGGCCCACGGGGAACGAGCCGTCGCCGTAGAGCTCACTCACCTCGCCCCCACGCAGCAGCAGCGGCGCCGGATGGCCGGCCTTCATGTACTCCAGCACGCCGTCTTCGCCGATCATACCCACAAACATGGTGACGTAGCGGCCAACTTGAGCGTGATTGCAGAGGAAGCGATTGAAGTGGCTGAACACCTTGACGGCTTCGGCTCCCATGGTAAGGCCGGAGAACACGCCCGGCAGCATGGTAGTCACCAGAGCGGCGCCCAGGCCCTTGCCGCTGACGTCGGCGATCATGAACGCGGTGCGGTCTTCGCCGCAGGCAATCACGTCGAAATAGTCGCCGCCGACCTCGGTACAGGGAAATTGCACGCCGGTAACGGCAAGGTGAGGGAAGTCGTTAAGTCCCTGGGGAAGCAGCGCCTGCTGTATGTTGCGCGCGATGGAGAGCTCCTGCTCCATGCGCTGGCGTTCGCGCTCCTTTTCGACAAGGCGAGCGTTGTCGAGAATGCTGGCAGCCTGTACAGCAAGCGCATCGAGGATCTGGCGGTCGATGGCGGAGAAGGCTGCGATGCGCCGCGAATCCAGATAGATCACACCCAGCAGAGGGCCGCGCTGAAGGTTGCCGCCCGTGTCGGCGACGGCGCGTGCTGAAGCATAAAGCGGAATCGCAACCACGGCGCGCAAGCCCTGCACAACGATGCTCTCGGCGGCTTTCAAATCAAGCCCGGCAAGATGAAGGTCTTCCGTGATGACGCTGGACTGCTTGCCGAGGGCCTGTTGAATGGCGGTCTGACTGGGACTGAGCGTTTCCACGGGCAGATTGTCGCCTCTGCCGCCACGCGCCAGATGAATCCGCATCACGCCCATGGCGTCAGGCTCGATGAGCAGACCGCGGTCGGCATTGGTAATCGAGATTGCGTGATCGAGCATCGAGCCCAGGACGGAATCGAGCGGAAGCTGGGAGTGCAGGAGCGAAGTGGCCTCGAGAAGCAGATTCAGCTTGCTCAGTCCGCCTGATGAGACCGGAGCGGTGAGATCGGAGAAGGTGCCGATGCGCGTGAGCAGATGAGCCACAGAGTCCGGCTCGCTGGCGTGGGTGGCAACGCCCACATGAAAGACCACCCGGTAGCTATCCTCGATACCGAAGCCGATCGTGTCGCCGTCGCGCAGCGGCTGCTGCTGCCGCACCCGGACGCCGTTCACAAACACGCCATAGCGGTTGCCGAGGTCTTCGACGCGATAGCTCGATCCCTCGGTCACGATCGCGGCGCAGCGGCGCGAAATGCGCCCATCGGCAATAGGAACACTATTCTCGGTTTCGCCGCGTCCGATCGGAAACGGCGAGCTCGTGATAGCGATGGCCTGACTGGACTGGTCAGGGGCGATCACTTCAATGAATGTCTGCGACAGGGAAGATCGTTCGGTCATAGCGAGCGACGTGGAAAGATTGTACCACCAGGCAAGATGGGCCGGGGAAAAAACTCGCAGGGAACGAATCGCGCGGAGCTTGAACCGGGGAAGATCCGAGGGATCACGCCACTTCCTCCGCGCTTGTTCCGGTTTGCGCAGAAAGGATGGGGCAGCCTGCAAATGGTCTGCCGATGGCGGTCCGGCTGGAACTGTGCCGAACACAGCCGCGCCAGGATGGAAAGTGGCTCCGGCGTATATATTGATACAACCGGAAAGGATGGAAGATTCAGGGGGATTGGGGCGGACAGCCGGAACGTTCGAAGCTTCCCTTCTCCACGCAATCGCGCATGGAACGATCGCCCCAAACACGGAACGAGAGCTCGCCGGGCGGTTTGCCGCGCGTGCTGGGCGCGGGCGAGGCTATTGCGATTGTCGTCGGGACGGTAATTGGCAGCGGGATTTTTCTCATCCCGAGCGAGATGATGCGCGACACGGGCTCGTCGCTCCTTGTGTATCTGGCGTGGATCGTGGGCGGGGTGCTGTCGCTGTTTGGCGCCATGACGTATGCCGAATTGAGCACGATGATGCCATACGCCGGTGGTGAATATGTGTACCTGCGCGGCGCCTACGGGGATACGACGGCATTTCTCTATACGTGGACGTGGTTTACGGTGGCAAAGCCCGGATCGATTGCAACCATCGCCGTGGGCCTGGCGCGGACGCTCGAATTCTTTCCTGTTTTCTCGCACTTGTCGGACACGGTTCCCGGCTTGCCGATTCCGATTTACGGATCGCAGGTTTTCGCCATCGCCGTGGCATGGCTGATTACGGGGCTGAACTATCTGGGCATCAAGAAGGCGGGCAATTTTCAACTGGCCGCCACGGTACTGAAGGCGGTTTTGATTGGGCTGGTGGCGGCGTTGTGCTTCTGGTCACCGGCGGGCAACTGGGGCCACTTCGCCACAACGCTCCAGCACGCGACGGGCGGCTGGACGGGCTTTATGCTGGCGGTGATTGCCACGCTGTGGGCCTACGATGGATGGAGCGATCTGAGCACGGTGGCAGGCGAGGTGCGCCGTCCAGAACGCAATCTGCCCCTTGCGCTCATCGGAGGACTGCTGGCGGTGGCCGCTCTCTACATGGCGACCAACGCGGCCATTCAGTACATGCTCCCGGCGCAGGCCATTGCCGGTTCGGATTGGCCGGCCGTAGCGGCGCTGCGCGTGGCGGCGGGAAACAGCGGCGCGGGCATAGTCGCCGCGGCCATGGCGGTCAGCATTCTGGTGGCGCTGAACGGAAGCACCATGTCGGGTGCGCGGGTTCCATACGCCGCCGCGGTCGACGGGCTGTTTCCACGCCGGTTTGGGCGCGTGCATCCGCGCTTTCACTCGCCGTCTACCGCGCTGGTGGCGCAGGGACTGCTGGCGACGGTGCTGCTGCTGTTTCTGAGCCGCTTTCAGCAACTCTTTGAGCTGACGGTCTTTTCCGAGTGGCTGTTTTACGCGCTGGCGGCAAGCACTGTGTTCGTCTATCGCCGCAAACGGCCAGATCTGGCGCGGCCTTACCGGGTGTGGGGCTACCCGCTCGTTCCGGGTGCGTTTGTGGTGTGCGCGGCGGCGGTGCTGGTTTCAAGCTTTGCCGGGAACCTGAAGGGATCGTTGATCGGTTCGGCGTTTATCTTAAGCGGGTTGCCGGTGATGGCGCTGCTTCGCAGACGGTGAGTCGCCGGAAGGCAAAGGACTCGCATGCCAGATCAACTGCTTGAAGGAAATGAGACGCCGCTTCGGAGCTGTTGCCGCGGGTTCATCCGGCGATCTTTCTGCTCAAACGGTGGCTATGGGGAACGCATCGGTGCGCGAGAAGACAAAAGCGCCAAGATGACAGTTTCGAGTTGATGCAAATCTTTTGGGCCGGATCAATAAGGTCAGGGTCTGCGTGTTCCCACTGTGCGCGTTGTCTTGCACAGTTCTTACGCGCGCGACTGCACCGCACGGTGGAGCGCGGTCATCGTTTGCTCCACGAAATGCCTCGTGGCAGCAATCGACAGGTCAGGCAGAGAGTCTTTTATCGCCTCCGCAGGGCAGGTGCGTCATTTTGACCATCTTTCAAGATCGACGTTGTTCGATAATCGAAGTCGACGGAACCCTAATGGCAGGATTACCATCTTCAACATAAAGGCTATTGCACGCCTGGATTTCATCGGAGTTCTGTTCGATGCACAAGAAACCGTTCAGCAACGGGTGGCTGCAAACAACCTGCGGACACACGCGCGATTCAATGGGGCGCGATGCAAGATGAAACGATGCCGAGCGGAGGTGCTTGTCCTGCTGGCAGTTGTGCTGCTTCTGACCGTTCTTTCCGGCAGTCGCGCGAACGCCTATACTTTCCTTACGCACGAACAGCTCATCGATCTCAACTGGCAGTACTCCATTGTTCCGCTCCTGCTGAGCCGCTATCCCAACCTGACTCCGGCCCAACTTCAAGAGGCGCGTGCTTATGCTTACGGCGGCTGCGTTGTCCAGGACATGGGTTACTATCCATTTGGCGACGAATCCTTCTCAGACCTGACCCACTACGTGCGCTCGGGCGACTTCGTGGTGAGTCTCTTTCGCAATGCGCATAACGCCAATGAGCTTGCGTTCGCCGTGGGCGCGCTGTCTCATTACGTGGGCGACGTCATTGGCCACTCCGAAGCGACAAATCTCTCCGTCCCCGTGGAGTTTCCCAAGCTGCATGCGAAATACGGCCGCGAGGTGAGTTACGCCGAGGGTGAGCATCAGCATGTACAAACCGAGTTCGCTTTTGACATTGACGAGATCGCGCATCACCGCATGGCGCCGGTCCGCTTCCTTTGTCACGTTGGGCTCAAGGTGCCGGTCAAGCAACTTGCTCTTGCTTACTACCAGACCTACGGACTGAGCGACGAGTTCTCACCCAGGCAGCAGCGATTCAATGTTCGTGAATACCGTTTCATGGTGCATACGTTCTTCCCCCGCGTAGCCTATGCCATCACCCTGCTGCACCGCGGCCACGAGCCGCCAGAGCCGGATACTGCCGATGCCGCGGCCATCGACCGGGAAGTAGATCGGGTGGCTGCTGAAAACGACTGGCAGAAGTATGTCCGCCATGCCGGAATCGGAACCTATGCGCTGGCCGGCTTTCTGTTTATCCTGCCCAAGTTCGGCCCACTGAAACTGATCGACGTGAAAGGCCCAACCCCGGCAACCGAGGCCGCATACCTGCACAGCGTGGTCGTGTCCACGACAATCATGCACCGTATGCTCGCGCGGTTTACGCCTCCCGCGACTGCGCACACGTCCACGGCCGGAGCAGACGATCCTGTTACCAAAAATCAATTTCCGCAGACGATTCCGGCGTTCATGACCGCCAACCCGTCCACGCTGGAAAAATCGACCGACCCGCTTCATCCGCTGCCCAATCGCGACCTCGACACCGGCCGAGTCGTCCAGCCCGGCGGCTATCGGCTCACCGACTCAACGTACGCCAATCTCCTCCACCGCCTCACGCGCCAGCCCACGCAGCCCATCCCGCCCGGCATCAAGAAGAACATCCAGGCTTACTACGCAGACCCGAACGCGCCCATCACGACAAAGCAGAACCCGGCGCAGTGGGCGCAGGTACAGGCCGATCTTGCAACCCTCGCCGCCATGCCCACCAGCACGGAGCCGGAGCCGTATCCCACCTATGGCGATGAGGCAGCCGCCAGTACGGAGTAGGCGCTGCGGACGCCTCCGGCCCCGGAGTTCCCGCAGACAGTTCTTCGTCCTGTGGTGAAAGTCGAGTTCCTGGAAGAATCGTCCCTCAGGGGCTTCTGAAGAGGCTGCGGAAAAACTCGATAAATCGGCTTGAATCGCGGATGGAGCGAAGCAGGGGCTAAAGCCCGGCGCTTTTTTATCGGCGACTGAGCGGCCCGACTGAAGTCGTGCCCTTGTTACAAATCGCTCTTCCTGCGAGTTTTTCAGCAGCCTGTAAAGCCGCGTTGATTTTGCAGCCCTTACGGCACGGCTGAAGCCGTGCCCTTTCAAAACCCTACTTTTACCACAGGCTGATAAGAGGCTCAACTCCAGTTGGCCCGACCCTGCCCATGCTGAACGCCCCTGTCGACCTTTGATCGAGCTCGCGCAGTGGCCGAAGCAGGAATCCTCATGGGAGAATGACTTTGGAACTGATCGAGCAGGACCGCATTCAACAGCGACTTGTGAACCTTGATGCGCCCGCTATATTCGATAAACCCGAGTTCACGAAACCGGTTCATGAAGAAGCTGACGCGGGAGCGGGTGGTGCCAATCATCTCCGCGAGGGTTTCCTGCGAGATCTTGGGAATGTATTGTTCCGGCTCCCCCGGCTGGCCAAATTCCGCCATTAACAGGAGTATCCGCGCAAGGCGCTTCTCACTTGAGTTGAAAAGCTGATCGACCAGATCGGCCTGGATGCGCATACTGCGCTCCAGCAGAACCTTCAAGAAGAGGTCTGAGAAGCTATGCTCCACATGCATCACACGGATCATCTCTTCCCGGCTGATTCTGAGAGCGGTGCAGGGGGTAATGGCAGTGGCCGCGGACAAACGCAGTCCAGGCATCGCCGCGAGCGCCCCTTCCCCAACAAAGTCGCCCGCGGAAAGAAACGCGATGGTAGCTTCTTTCCCTGCTGGGGAAACCACAGTGACCTTTGCGCGGCCCTTCTGCAGATAAAAAATCGAGTCCGCGGGATCTCCCTGCGAAAAAAAGGTTTCCTTCGGGGCAAATTGGAGGATTCTTCGCCCCAGGCCTGCGCTGTTCAAAAAGGCGACGGTATCAAATCCATGCTTCTCAAGTTCAACCATTGAAGTGCCTCCTTCCGCTTGCAGCCCTTGCAGGATGACCACCGGAGAGATGCTCGATCTCGGCTGTCACGATTCTAACGCCGCCGAAACGCGATTTGTGAAGAATCCCTCGCAGGAGCCGGGGGACAGGAGAACACGCTGAGGAAACTCCCAACACAGCGCTCGACCCTTGTTCCTTACCTAATTATCCAGGCCGTTGGTCTGGTGTCCCACTGCTGGGTGATACTTACTTTGCGGCAATGGGTTGGGATTCGGATCGCAAGTCACTGAAGCCGGCCAGGGTGAACTCTCCCAGAAAGCGGACTGTCGCAATAGCGTCGAATGTAACAGGAACCCACATGCCGCCGAGTTCGCCATATCCCAGGGTGACATGAAGGGCCTTGAGCCAGAACGAAGGATTCTTCGCTGGCGATCCTTCGATTTGACGGATGCGGAAACTGTGGGCATCGACCCAAATCTGACCGCGCAAAAGGTATTTATCATTGCGCTTCGGAAAGATCGCAAGAACATACTCGGGGACATTACCGAAGTTCTGCTGTCTGAGAAAAACGATGTCATAGTTTGCCCGGCTGATCTCCGTGCTGTGCTCTTCCCTTGTTGACGATGTTTCGCTGCTCAGAACTTCACGAACCATCTTTACCCCCCATGAGTCCCCTGTGGTTTCCATAATTTTGTATGTCTTCACATCGGGGGGAACGAACTTGATCTGCGCAATGATCTGAGAGGTTGGCTGCGGGTCAGAGCCGCGAAACACTTTGTATTCTCGCGTTACTTCGTAGGAACGGGGGTGCGCGAAGTTCTGGTTCTGGGCGTCCTCGATGCGTTGCAGGATCAGGTTCAGATCGGGAGATTCGATCTCTGAGGCGGACGAAGCGATCTGGGACGCTAACGGGATTGCTGACAGGAGAACCAGCGCCGGCACCCAACATCCGCAAAGAACCGATAGAGTGCATCCCATCATGGCAATCACTTTGTTCACGGGATTCTGCCTTCAATTGCGGAAGTGCGCCACATGGAAAATGGGCCGGCCGCGGCGAGGACACGCCCGGCCGATTACGCTCCAGTATCCATCTTGTCCGCAACGCAGGCTTCCAGCAAACAGCTCGGACACGATCGCTTATTGCAGGAAACGGAACCGAAGAGCTGCATCATCTTCTGCTCTGCGACTCCTGTCATTCGCCTCTATCGGCGCGCAATGTTCGCTATCTGCTGCGTACGCCGACCACCACCAAGCTAACGCCCGCGATGAGAGACAGACCGCTGAGAATCGGCGAAATCGGCAGTGTACTCTTCACTTTGTGAGACACCTG
>JBMFHB010000114.1:0-8036 GCA_049977045.1 Occallatibacter sp. | reverse complement strand
GGTGGCGAGATGATCGAGATGTCGCTCGACTCGGACCAGACGATCAACCCCTGGGATTTGCCCAAGGGCGAAGACCGGCCGTCGAACGATCAGATTTCCTTTTTGAAAAATCTGACCCGGCACATGCTGGGCGAGAACACGCCGCCGGATCTCGACATCGATCTGCTCGACAGCGTTCTGCTCGAAGCCATCGGATCAACTTACAAGCGTTGCAGTGCGAAGACCTCGAATCCGATCCCCCTGTTTGGCGATTTGGCGGCGGAACTGGCGCACTGGCAGGACCGGGACCGCAACCAGAAGATCAATGTGATGGCGCAGATGGCCTCGACGAAGCTGCGGGCCTGGGTGGATGAGGGGCCGTATGCGCGGCTCTTCGACCGGCCGACCACGGTTGAGCTGAACAATCCCTGGCTTTACTTCAACGTTGAGAAGCTGAAGGACGATCCACGGCTGGAACGCGCGATGAGCCTGCTGATCGCTCACACGGCCACCTACCGCGCCTCCGGCATCACCGGACGACCGAGCATTGTCTTGCTCGACGAGTGCTGGGCGCTGCTGGAATCTCCCATCTTGGCGAGCGTTGTCGTCCAACTCTTCCGCACGGCGCGCAAACGCAATGCGAGCGTGTGGGGGATCAGCCAGACGCCGGAGGATTTCGTCGGCACTCGGGACAAGCCCAACGAACACGGCGCCGGCATCGTCAAGAACGCGACGACGAAGATCATCGGCAAGCAACCCGGAGACATGACCGCGCTCCGGGACCACGTCCACCTGAACGAGACGGCGCTCAACCAGATCAAGACCTTTGCCCATCCGAAAAAGGGCCACAGCGCCGAGTTTTTGATTGCGATTGGCGAGAAGGCCGAGTCCACGCACGCGATCCGTATCGTGCCCAGCCCGGTGGACTACTGGATTACGACGACCTATGCCCGCGAGCGCACCTACCGCAGATGGTGGATGAGGACACACGCGTCGATGACCCGGATCGAGGCTTACGAAAAGCTCGCCGAGCGGTTCCCGCGCGGTTTGGCTGATCTGGCGCCGCTCAAGGAAGAACTAACTGGCGAGGTTCAGGAGGCACTTGCGCAATGAAACCAGAGGAAACAGTTTTGTTGAACGGAATCCCGTACCCAAGGGATGCCGCCGCTGCTGGCAGACAGAAGAATTGGCTCCGGCGTTGGAAATGGCTGACGGCAGCGTCTGTTCTTGGTATTGCAATGCTCGTGCCCGCTAGAGCCCACGCCGGAATCTTCGATGTCTTCAGCGAACTCTTCGGCACGATCCAAAGCGACATCGGTGGCTCGCTCAAGTCGATCAACCAGCTCACGCAGCAGGTCCAGCAGCTCTATCAGACGACGATGTGGCCGCTGGCCGCGCTCAATCAGGCACGGGGATTTGTTGCGAACTCAATTTCAGGTTTTCGCAACCAGATGAACCAGATCTTCAGCACTCCCACAACAAGCGCGGTCACAGCAGGCCCGCAGCAGTTCGAGTCGATTCTACATAGCCGCCTTTCGTCGCAGATTCCGGCTCTCGGCGCGAGTTTTACGGCCAACTATGGCGCGGTACCGCAGCAAAACAGCGCCGCGCCGCAGGACCGCCTGATGGTGGATATGGACGACGCACTGGGCCAGGAAAACCTGAAGACGACGCTCATTGCCGACCAGGGCGCGGACACAATCCTCCAGACCGCAAACCAGATGGAGAACCAGGTGGCCACCACCACGCCGGGCTCCAATCCCTATCTGACGGCGCAGGCGCAGGTCTCGAATCTTCGTTGCCAGGCATACCTGCAGAAGATGCTTGCCGCCCAGTTGCGGCAGGAGGCTGGCCGCATCGCTCACGACAATGCGCTCCTGAAACGCAGAACAACCATCACCGGCGGGATCAACAACCTGATTACCGGGGCGCTTACGGCGCACTGAGGAGAGTGTCATGTCCGACTCGAAGAAGTGCACGAATAAGGTGCGCAGGCCGTTTCCGTGGCGGCGCAAGCAGGATCCGACGCCCGAAACTCCCGCATTCGGTGAGGGCTACGAACCGGCGCAATCCGAGCGGTCCTGGCGCAAGCTCGCGATGTTTAAGGCTGCGGCCGTCGTTCTGGCATTTCTGACGATTCTGCCGATGCGGGCGCATGGGCAGTTCGGCATCGATCTCGCGGCGATTCTTGCCGCGCTTCAGAAGATGGAATCTTTGATGTCCACCTACATCTCCGCGCCACTCAACACGATCAACCAGTATGAGCAGAGCGTGGCGAATTATGAACAGCAGGTCATGTATCCACTCTCGGCGATCAACCAGGCAAAAAGCTCTGTAACGCAGTTCGAGAGTCAGTTCAGCCAGGTCTCGAACCTTTTTCATGTGAACGTCGCAAGCGCCACCCTGCCGCAGTCGAGCGACCTTGAGTCACTGCTGCTTTCGCGCAATGCAGGCGACGTGGGCAGCGTATCGAGCCAGTTCCAATCCGTCTACGGCGTGGTGAT
This sequence comes from Occallatibacter sp., assembly GCA_049977045.1. GTDB lineage: Bacteria > Acidobacteriota > Terriglobia > Terriglobales > Acidobacteriaceae > Telmatobacter. The sequence continues at coordinate 5,553 of JBMFHB010000114.1, read as the reverse complement.
GCAGCAGAACGCAGCATCCCCGGCCGTGCGGACGATGACCGATATGACCGATGCACAAGCCCAAGACGCCATGAAACGGGCAATCGAGATCGACGCTCTGGCGGATGCGGAATTCAAGGAAGCGGACCTGATGGGCCAGCAGATCATGGCCGCGGCGCCGGGCAGCGCACCGATTCTCGAAGCCGAGGCTGACGTGTGGGTTGTGCGTGCCAACGCCTACACGCAGACCGCGCTGGCCGAGTTGATGCGCACGCGCGGGATCGATCTCGCCAATCAGAGCGCCATCACAAAACTGGCGACCACGAACAATACCAGCAACAACGGCCTCATCTCCGGGGCGCTGACGAACAGGTAATGCGCAATGAGTCTTCTGATCCCCAATCCGCACGCCGCCGTCACGCTGCTGGCGTTCTACCAGGCGACGCAGTTGAATCTCTTCGAGCGATTCCTGACGCAGGCCGTGGCCGGAATCGACTCGACCAGCATCACGAGCGGAATGCAGACGGTCGCCTATGTCGTCCTGCTGGTCGGCTTTCTCTGGCAGGTCTACCAGTCGGTCCTGCACGGCGGGGATGTGCGCGGCTTGGGAACGAATCTCATCAAATACATTGTCACCGCAGTCGTGGTTATGAACTATGGGACCGTCTTCACGACAATCAACCAGGGATTCGTCAACGCTGGGAATTGGATCAGCAATGCATCTGGAGGAAATGTTTTACAGAATTGGCTAAGTGATCTCCATGACCAATTCGTACAGAATGGGTTTCAAAATCTCTGGGGGCTGATCACCGGATCAGTTGGCGGCTTAATCGATGGATTGCTGATAATCATAGCCTATATTCTCTATCCATTTGTCGTTGTGACATTCGGCTTTTTCTATATCTTCTACGGCAGCGTTCTGTACATCTTCGGTCCGATTGTGATCGCCCTATTGCCTCTCGGAGCGGCGAATCGTATCGCCAAATCGTATGTCGAGAACGTCTTTATCTGGAATGCCTGGCCGATTCTCTATGCGGGTTTTGGCGCATTGCTGAGTGCAGTCCAGATGGGGCAGGTCGGGCAGATGCTCAGCCAAAACGACTTTCTAGGCGGGTTGGGAAATCTGGAAGGAGCTTTCCTTATCGGTATCGCCAGCATCATTTACTCACTGGCGATTGCGGTGATTCCATTCATTGCCAAGCGCATCGTCAGCGGCGATGTGGGTGCTACCGCGGCCGCGCTGGTCGGAGCCGCCGCCGCGGTGGTCACAGCCGGAATTGCAGCGGGCGAGGGTGCGGCCGCGGGATTTGCCGCTGCTGCCGCTGGTGGCGCTCAGGGTGCCGGGGCCGGCAGTTCAACAGGCACGGCCGCAGGTGCTGGCCGGCTGACCGCCGCATCAACCGGATCGAATCAGCCGGCGCCGCCACAGTTGCTACCAGCGTCTACATCGAGTTCCTTCGCCGGAACGCCGACGATCGAAGGTCATGCGGACCAGATTCGCAGTTCATTCAGCGACGTGCTGGGATCAGGTTCAAGCGCAACGCAGCCTGAGAGCGAGGCCACGGAAACCGCGGTTCCGGCGCAGGTGACAGGCGCAACTTCTGGAGGAAGCAGCGGTTCTCCGAGAACATCCGCGCCGGCGCGGCGTGGGCCAACCGTCCACCGTTACAACATCGGGACTTGGGGCGCGTACCATGCCGCCCGTGTTGCGGCTCAGGGTTTGGCAAGCGTATCCCGGCGAGCAAAAGAACAGGAGTAGGAGGCATTCATGAAGACGAAGGCAGATCGAACGGACGAGGCCTCCCAGGTGAGGCCGAAGTATTACGAGGTGGATGGAGCGTTGCGCGCGAATGCGAATCGCGCCTGGCTGCTGGCCTTTCTGACTATCCCGATTGCGCTTGCCGCGATTGGCTTCGCCGTCTTCGCGCGCATGCAACCGCCAACGGTAATTCGCATCGGCCCGAATGGCGACGCTTCGGTTGTAGGCAAGCCCGTCAAAGGCGCGTTGAACGATTTGGCCACGGCGGGCACGGACCCGTTTCTCGATCAGGCCTTCGTCAAGCGCTTCCTGACCAGTTACCTCAACTACTCGCCTTCCGACGTGGACGACCACTGGGCGGCGAGCCTCAATATGATGACCCGCAACCTGCGCGGATACACGTTGAAGGCGATGGCCGACGATAACACCCGCGGCAAGATCGACGACGGACAGATACAGTCGGTCTTCCATCTGCGCGAGATCGACGCCGTTCCGGGTGCGCCGCTTACCTACCTGGTCTACGGCGTCAAGGACGTTCACCATCTCGCGAACGGAACCGAGGTCACCGATCACTTTGTGAATGAATACCGCATCCGGCTGATCGCGGACAAAAGATCGGACGCGAATCCCGATGGGCTTTGGATCGCCGAGTACAGCGAGCGGCCCATCGACGGCGAGCGCCGCGATCAGATTCTGAACGCGCCCGATACCGTACCGGGCAGCGAAGACACGCCAAACCGAGGAGGCCAGTGATGGCGACAGAAACAGTGAGCATACCTCGAAACGAGGAACCGCCGGCGCCGGCTGCCGAACTGGGACGGAGACGCCGAGGAGGCCGGCAAGAGGATCAGCAAGCCCGATACTTCCTTGCCAAAGATGGATCGTCGCCCGAAAAGCCCGAGCTTGGCGCGGAGGCCGCAAATGAAGGCGAGGCCCTGATCCGGGCATTTCAAACGAAGAGCGGGTTGCTCTACTCCGTCGTGGTCTACAAAGCGGAGGCGGAGATCCAGAACGGTTCTCCGACATTGGTGAAGCGGCCTGTGCGTAAGTAGCAGGTCGTGGGGTCAGCGCAGTTTCAAAGAGGATACAAACCTGAAATTCGGATCTTGTCATCCTCCTTTGACGCCTTATCGCACTCGCGATGAGGAATTCCGCTGACCCGGTTTGAACTTTCGAACCTGGTTGGATTGTCACCCACCCCTAACACGGGCGGCCAGGCGAAGAGAGTATGACCGGGATCGGCAGATCTCTTGTCACTTCGTCCAGGAAGCGCCAGACAAGTGAGGAGAAAATGACAGCGACGAGGACACAGAAGACGGCGATCGATGAGCGGCTCATTCTTGAGCTGAGCATTGATGCGTCAGGTGAAGTGACCCGCAAGCCTAGCCAACTGGGCCGCAAGGATACGCTCGAGGGCAAACTGCTCGCCGAACTCTATCCCGGCATCCAGGTAGCGCGCGTCAGCGTGCCGCATGAGTTGACGCCGTATGAGCAGTCAGTGGTCGAAAACCGCATGGCCAAGCTCATTTACGGCGGGGTCGAATATCGTTTGGTGGGCGCGAGCAACTCGGCGAAGGACGGCAAGTTCTACTTTGTCGATCTCGCGCACTCCAAACAGATTGCTGAGCGCTTTCAGCATTGGCCCGAGGCGGCGATGGTGTACTTTGCCATTCTCGTCTCCGACTGCAAGCTGATGGTGGATGAGCCCAACTTCCGCGTCGCCGTGGTCCAGGAGCACGCTCTTGGCACCAACGACTGCCGCGGATGGGTTCGTGAGTCCGTCTACCGCAAGCTCAAGATCGGCGCCAACAGGTTCTGCCAGTTCCGGCTGGCCTTCGATGCGCACGAACCGAAGCAGGCAAAAGGCGCACTCAAGGCGATGAGCGACCGCGTGGCCGACAGGCTTGGGGTCGATCTCATTCTGCCTGAAAGCGCCACGAAACCGGCATTGAAAGGAGGCTTGCGCTTCCTTCCACAGCTGGGAACATCGGGCCGGTTGTATATGGGCCCAGCGGTTCTCGGGATCAAGGAAATCTCCCGGGCATTGGAGTTTGGATCGAGCTATACGCTGGTCGAGCACGCTTCGGAACAGAGCCTTCAACTTGAGATCATGCCTCGGGCCATCGAGCAGATTCGCAAGGTGAGAAAGGCTTGGGACGAGGGCGATTACGATGCTTTGCTTGAACTCTTGGGCAAATCGTCCGACGTTGCCGCATTCGAGGATGAGGATTCGAGCTTTGATCCTGAATCGTTGGAGAGTGGCGCAAGTCACGTCTCTGAAGAGTGGGAACCAGCGGAAGCGGTGCTTCTGGCCGATCGTAGCGGAACCAGCATCAAGTTCCCCTACGTGTCGAACCAGATCAACCGCAAGCTGGCCCGCTGGGCATTTCGCATCTGCACAGGTGGAGGTTTCCGGCTGCCCGCATTCGCTCTGGCGGATGACGGCGTCCTGATTGAGCACCGGGGAAAGATTCTCTCGGCCTCGGACTGGATACCACTGGATACTTCCATCACCTCGCTTACGGCGGAACAGGGGCTTTGCATCCGGTATCCCATTCGGATGCAGGAGGATTTGCTTCCCATCCGTCATCTCACCAACGACGAACTTGTGCCATTGCTCAAGCGTGCGCTGGGCGCAGACGTTGACGAATCGAAGATTGCATCGATTCTTGATCGCCAACTCCGTATGGAAGGAACCTACATCCTTCACTCGGAGACGGCGAAACGGAATGGCGGCGACTTCGACTTCGACACCATCTGCATCATGCCATCCGATCAGTTTCCGCGCTTTGTGGCGGGACGGATTGCGTACGGAGAGCAGTTCCGCCAGACGAAGACCAAGCTCACGAAGGCGAAGTCTCCCTGGTGGAATGTCTGCCTGGTTGCCATGAAGGCGCGCGGAAACCGGATCGGTTCGATCACCGATCTGAAGACCTCGTGCCTGGCTGCTGGACGGCCGGATCTGGCTTACAAGCTCGTCGAACAACTGCAGAACGCTCTCGACTCGCTTAAACACCGGGTCGAGATCGACGAATCGGTGATCAGCGAAATCCGCAAGGAGGTAGCCCCGGCGCCCTGGCTCAAGTTCAAACGCGAGCGCAGAGTGTCGGATCTGCCGGCTCACCTGGACGTAGCGGACACCGACAAAGTCGGCAGGCTCTACAACGTGCTACGCAAGGAGCTTGGCTTTCTGCCTAACGAATCCGGCACCGGCTTCGAAGATCGGATGTCGATTGAGGATTTCCGCGGACTCTTCTCGGGTGAAACCGTCACCAAGGGGATGTTCGAGGAATGCCAACTGATCAACTCCATCTACGCCGATGTCGCGAGCCGGATCGTCGAACGCGAAGAACAGGTCAAACTCGACCTCGCCAACGCACAGACGCTCTGGGATGCCATGCGTAAGTGCGAAGACAAGGAACAACGCCGGTCGGCAGTCGTTGCGCGTAATAAAGCGCAATCTGCTCTCTGGGAGCATGAACAGGATGCGCGGGATCAATTCAGCTCGCTCCACCTGTTTGTGCACTACTGGGCGCAGGGCAAGCAGGAGAATCGCAGAGCATGGGCGCAGGCGATGAACACCATCGTCTCGAATGGCACAGGCTCCGGAGCGGTTCTCTTCCAATCCTTCCCGCAGGAGATCGTCGATGCCTTTGCGGAGGCAACCGGCGGCCAGCGGGTAAGGGTTCGGCTGCCGAAGACCATCAACGGGTACGTCTGGTTTGACGATCAGCAACGCGCGTTTCTCGTCGAGCGGATCGCCAATCCCGAAGGCCCTGAAGGCGTGAAGCGGGTATTCCTCTTCCAGTACAAGG
>JBMFHB010000113.1:0-8340 GCA_049977045.1 Occallatibacter sp. | reverse complement strand
TTCCGGGTCCATCTTATTTTCCGCTACCCGCCTGAAAACCCCTGCAATCCCTCGGTGACATCAGGATGTCTGAACCTCGGATTCTTCGTCGCTGCGCTCCTCAGAATGACAGCGCGAAGAGCACATGGTTCGTAAAGCGTTCAGCGAATTGAAATGTGTTTGCCCTGGTACGCCGCCTGCTACTCGGTCGAGACCGGTCCTGACTTCTTCTCGTCTTCGATGGCTTTTTGCAGCGTGTGCCAGGCGAGCGTGGCGCACTTGACGCGCGCGGGAAACTTGGAGACGCCTGCAAAGACGGCCATCTTGCTAAGTTCTTCTTGAGAGGCGGCTTCGTCTTTGCCGGTGACGAGGTTGTGGAACTGCTTGAAGAGCTCGGCAGCCTCGGCTTTGGTCTTGCCCTTGACCATCTGCGTCATCATCGAGGCAGATGCGCGCGAGATGGCGCAGCCTGATCCCTGGAAGCCAATCTCCTTGATTGCGTCGCCTTCCATGTCGATGTAGACCGAGCAGCGGTCGCCGCACAGCGGATTGTAGCCGTCGGCCTCGTGGTTCGCCGCGGCAGGACGGCCAAAGTTTCGCGGCGCCTTGCTATGTTCCAGAATCACTTCCTGATAAAGTTCGCCAAGCTCTGTGCTCACTGAAACACCTCATGCGCCTTGCGGATTCCTGCCACCAGCGCGTCAACCTCTTCGCGCGTGTTGTAGACGCCAAACGAAGCGCGCGCGGTGGCGGAGATTTGATAACGATCCATCACCGGCTGGGCGCAGTGGTGGCCGGTGCGGATGGCGATGCCCTCGCGATCGAGAATCGTGCCCAGATCGTGTGGATGCACGTTGTCCATCACAAACGAAATCACTCCGGCGCGTTCCCGTGCGGTTCCAATCAGTTGTACGCCGGGCAGCGCGCCGACCTGTTCCGTGGCGTAGGCGAGCAGATCCTGCTCGTGCGCCGCAATGTTCTCGAGGCCCAGCTTGCCAACGTATTGGAGAGCCACGCCGAGAGCGATGGCGCCGCAGATGTCGGGCGTGCCGGCTTCGAACTTGTAGGGCAGTTCGTTGTAGATTGTCTTCTCAAAGGTCACGGAGCTGATCATGTCGCCGCCACCCTGGTAAGGAGGCATGGCCTCAAGAAACGCGCGCTTGCCGTAGAGCACGCCTATGCCGGTGGGACCGTAGACCTTGTGGCCGCTGAAGGCGTAGAAGTCGCAGTCGAGCGCCTGCACATCGACCGCAAAGTGCGGCGCGGCCTGCGCGCCATCCACCAGCACGGGAACGCCCTGGCGGTGGGCGAACTCGATCATCTGGCCGAGCGGAGTCACCGTGCCGAGCGCGTTGGAGACCTGGGTCACTGCAACCAGCTTTGTGCGCGGGCCGATCAGCCGGGCAAATTCGTCAAGCAGCAGTTCGCCGCGATCGTCGATGGACGCGACGCGGAGATGCGCGCCCTTTTCTTCGCACACGATCTGCCAGGGCACGATGTTCGAGTGGTGCTCCATGGCCGTGATGAGCACTTCGTCGCCGGCGCCAATGCTGGCGCGGCCGAAGGTCTGCGCCACAAGATTGATGGCCTCGGTGGCGCCGCGCACGAAGATGATCTCGCTTGCATCGGCGGCGTTGAGAAAGCGGCGCACGGTCTCGCGCGCGGCGTCGTGCGCCTCGGTAGCGCGCTCGCTGAGCGCATGCACGCCGCGATGGATGTTGGCGTTGACGTGCTCGTAATAGTGCGTGATGGCGTCAATCACCGCGCGCGGCTTTTGCGTGGTGGCCGCATTGTCAAGATAGACGAGCTGCTTGCCGTGAATGCGCTCGGCGAGGATGGGAAAATCCGCGCGAATCTTCGCGAGATCGCGCTCCGAGAATCGACCCTCCGCGGTCTTGCCGCGCAAAGGCTCGTGAACTGCGCGTTCAACGACGGCTGTCATCCCAGTTCCTCCCGGTTTTGCATCTTCCGTTCGTCTGTTGTGGCGAGCGCTGCATTCTTCGCGGCGCTCGCCAGTTCCTGCAGCCGCTCGCGGATGAGTTTTTCCGCGAAGTCGCGCGCTGCGGGATTCTTCATGCGGTCGAGGCACTCGGCCGCGAAGGCGTAAAGCAGCAGGTTGCGCGCGTCTGCCAGGGCCAGCCCGCGTGAGCGCAGATAGAAGAGCTGAGCTTCATCGATCTGGCCGATGGTTGCGCCGTGCGTGCACTTTACGTCGTCGGCGTAGATTTCCAGTTGCGGCTTGGTGTCGACGCGCGCGTTGTCACCGAGCAGCAGGTTGCGATTGGTCTGCTTGGCGTCGGTCTTTTGCGCGTTCTTTGCCACCACGATGCGGCCGTGGAAGACGCCGTGCGACTGGCCGGCGAGGATGCCGTTGTAGAACTGGCGGCTATTGCAGTGCGGGCTTGCGTGCTCGACCAGCATGTAGTTATCCATATGCTGCACGCCGGCGCCGGTGAAGAGGCCGTTGATGAGGCACTCCGCTCCTTCGCCGTTGAGCACCGGATGCACGTTGTTGCGCACCAGTCCGCCACCCAGAAGAATCGAGTGCGAATCCACCTGCGCGCTGCGCGACTGCTCGATGCGCAATGTGGAGACGTTGAACGAGGCGGTGTTCTCGCGCTCCACGAGGAAGTGCGAAATGACAGCATTCTGGCCTGCGGCAAGTTCGGTGACCGCGTTCGAGAATGCGGCTTCGCTGCCCAGCGAGACGTAGTCTTCGATGATCGAGGCCTGGCTCGCGTCTTCCGCAATGATGAGCGTCCGCGGATGGGTTGCAATCTCAGCGCCCGCGCCGGCCGAGACGTAAAGGAGATGAATCGGCTGCTCCAGCACGACGCCGCGGTGGATACGCAGATACGCGCCGTCTTCCCACAGCGCCGTGTTCAGCGCGGTAAAGGCGTCGCGGCTCATGTCTGCGTAGCGGCCAAGATGCTGCTCGATACCCTCGGGAGCGCAGCCTTCGCGGCCGCAATCGATGGCGCGCTTGAGCGAGCAGACCAGCAAGCCCTCAGGCAGGCTGCCAAGATCGGAAAGCTCGGGAGCGAAGCGGCCGTTGACGAAGACAAGCCGGCAAGCCGCGCCGTCCACACCATACGGAGCGATCTGCGCTGCGGAAACAAAAACCTCACCCGCCGCCGCGCGGTGGAAGTGCGTCTTTGCCAGTGCGGCAAGGTTGGTGAATCGCCAGTCCTCGTCGTGCGTCGTGGGAAATCCCTTGGCGCTGAAGCGCGCCCAGCCGTCTTCGCGCAACTGCCCGAGCCACACCGGCTCGCGTTCGCCCGCTTGTGCGCGGACCGCTTCGTAAGCCTTGCGATAATTGCTCAACTGATCGGTTCCCGTTGCCATTGCCTTCCCGTCCCTCTTTGCTCTTGCGCGGTGTCTATGCGTGCTGCGCCTGCAGTGCCTCGGCTTCCGCCGATCCGTATCCGGTTTCCTCAAGCTCAAGCGCCAGCCCCGGCCCGCCCGAGCGCGCGATCTTGCCGCCCACCAGCACGTGCACAAAGTCGGGCTTGATGTAGTCGAGCAGGCGCTGGTAGTGCGTGATCACAAGGAACGCGCGGTCCGGGCCGCGCATGGCGTTCACACCCCGCGACACAATGCGCAGCGCGTCGATATCGAGGCCGGAGTCGGTCTCATCGAGAATGGCGAGCTTCGGCTCTAGCATGGCCAACTGCAGAATCTCGTTGCGCTTCTTTTCGCCACCCGAGAAACCTTCGTTCACCGAGCGGCTCATAAACTTCTCGTCGATTTCGAGCAGCTTCATGCGCTCCTTGTAGAGCGGCAGAAAGTCCATCGCGTCCAACTCGTCCTGGCCGTGGTACTTGCGGATGGCATTCATGGCCGAGCGCAGAAAGTACGCGTTGCCGATGCCTGGGATCTCCACCGGGTACTGGAAAGCCAGAAACACGCCCTCGCAGGCGGCTTCTTCGGGCTCCATTGCAAGCAGATCCTTGCCGTTGAACAGGACACTGCCGCCTGTGACCTCATACGTGTCACGGCGCGCCAGCACAGCCGAAAGCGTGCTCTTGCCTGAGCCGTTCGGCCCCATGATGGAATGCACCTCGCCCGCATTCACCGTCAAATTCACGCCTTTGAGGATTTCTTGTCCGTCGACCGAGGCGTGCAGATCCTTAATCTCCAACAATGCCATTCGATTCTTCTCTCCGTTCGTGCGTTTGGGAAGTTGCGCCGGGGCTAAAGCCCGCGCTACATTCGCCTTGTAAAACAAGCTCGGCTCACCTGCCGGCTTCCTGATCCCTGAAACCTCGTTTATCCCACGCTGCCTTCCAGGCTTACGCCCAGCAGTTTCTGCGCCTCGACGGCAAACTCCATGGGCAGCTCCTTGAAGACCGTCTTGCAAAATCCGTTCACAATCATCGAGACCGCGTCCTCGGCCTTGAGGCCGCGCTGGCGCAGATAAAAGAGCTGGTCCTCGCCAATCTTTGAAGTGGAAGCCTCATGCTCCATCTTCGCCGTTGAGTTGCGCACGTCGATGTAGGGGAAGGTGTGCGCGCCACACTTGTCGCCGATCAGCAGCGAGTCGCACTGCGTATAGTTGCGCGCGTTGGTTGCGCCCTTCAGAATCTTCACCTGCCCGCGATAGGTGTTCTGCCCGTGGCCGGCCGAGATGCCCTTGGAGACGATCGTTGAGCGCGTGTTCTTCCCGATGTGGATCATCTTCGTGCCGGTATCGGCCTGCTGGCGGTTGTTGGTGAGCGCCACCGAATAGAACTCGCCCACCGAGCCATCGCCCTGCAGAATGCAGCTTGGGTACTTCCACGTGATCGCGGAGCCGGTTTCCACCTGCGTCCAGGAGATCTTGGAGTTGCGGCCGGCGCACTTGCCGCGCTTGGTCACAAAGTTATAAATTCCTCCGCGGCCTTCCTTGTCGCCGGGGTACCAGTTCTGCACCGTCGAGTACTTGATCTGAGCGTTGTCGAGCGCGATCAGCTCGACCACTGCAGCATGCAACTGGTTCGTATCGCGAATGGGCGCCGTACAGCCTTCGAGATAGCTCACATGGGAGCCTTCGTCGGCCACGATCAGCGTGCGCTCGAACTGGCCCGTATCCGCCGCGTTGATGCGGAAGTACGTCGAAAGCTCCATGGGGCAGCGCACGCCCTTCGGCACGTAGACAAACGAACCGTCGGTGAAGACGGCGGCGTTCAAGGCCGCGTAAAAGTTGTCGGTGTACGGAACGACAGAGCCCAGGTACTTCTTCACCAGGTCGGGATGGTTCTTGACCGCTTCGGAAAACGAGCAGAAGATCACGCCCATCTCGGCGAGCTTGTCCTTGAACGTCGTCGCCACCGAAACCGAATCAAACACCGCGTCAACGGCCACGCCCGCCAGTCGCTTCTGCTCATCGAGCGGGATGCCGAGCTTTTCGTAGGTCTTCACGATCTCGGGATCGACCTGGTCAAGGCTCTCCAGAGCAGGCTTCTTCTTCGGCGCGGAGTAGTAGACGATGTCCTGGTAATCGACAGGAGGGAACGTGACGTTGGCCCACTTCGGCTCGCCCTCTTCGCGCGCCATCTTGAACCAGTGGCGCAGCGCGTTCAGACGCCACTCGAGCATCCACTCCGGCTCGCCTTTGCGCGCTGAGATCAGGCGCACAATGTCTTCATTGAGCCCCTTGGGCACGCGATCCTCGTCAACCTCAGTGACAAAGCCCCATTTGTAGTCCTGCTGGGCAAGGTCGCGAATGGTATCAACTGTCGAACTCATGGTTCCTCCACGGGAGTCGGCGGCTTTCTTCGATGCGTCCATTGAGCTCATCGCCATTTCCGATGGGCTCTGGCGCCTGCCGCTCTCAAGACGGGTGAGCGTGCACCGCCTCTGTTTTTCATATCGGACCGTTTTGGTCCTATATCTAGCTTGAGTGTACCCCGAGTGCTCTTTCTTTTCAAGAGCACCTGCGAGAATCCTCAATTTTCAGCGGGTTTTCTGAAAAAAGTGGCGGAGACCACTGCTCAATGGATGATTCAGATGCCTTGAAGATGCAGGAAGATCGAAAGATGTTTTGGCGGCGCTTCAACGGGGGTGCATTGCCCAAATCGCAGGGAATCTCACTGATTCTTCATGCGATGGTGCGAGTGATGCAAACGTACGCGGCTGGCCTCAAAGCTCACGATCTTCCAAACTCCCTGCGCATTGCGGACGTAGACGCGGGTGTAGCGGTAGCTGCCAGTCAATGGGCCGTCCGGGGTGGTGGCCTGAACGTTGGCAAGCGACGTAACCAGGGCGGTGCTTCCGTAAAAGCGAACCTTACGATCGCTCACGGTGAGCGAGGTGAAATGCATGCGGCCGGATCTCATGTTCTGCAACACCTCGTCACGCGACTGGAGAGTTCCCGAAGGGGTGACGGCAATGTAGTCGTCAGCCATCAAGGAATCTAGCGCCTTGACGTCGCCGCTCAGAATGGCGTTCCGCCACTCGTCTTCGAGCTGATCGATCTCGTGCCGGTGTTCGTGTTTCTGCGCCAGGGAAAGCCCGCCGGCGAAGAGAGGAGTCGCGGCGCACACCAGAAGGAGAACCACGGCCACAACCCACCGGGGATCCGGCCGGCGAAAGCGACAAGAGATCAATGGAGAGTTCGACGAACCGGGCATACGCGTCCACGGTATTACCGAAGCGGTGTTATGGTCAAATCGAATTCTCTTGAAAAGCCATGTAGCGGCTACCACGGTGGGTTTACCGTCGCTTTCCCGAGCTTGAAAGTTGGACGGGAATGGCGAGAAAAAGGAGAGCCGGAAACGGGCGAAGCGGCCAGCCGGCAGGCTGGCGAAGGCGCCGCCCCGCTCGCGGTTCATTACGAGTGGATGCTTTCGAGCGCGGCGGCAAACTCCGGCAGGACGATGGTCTGATCGCGGTCGGGGCCGGTCGAGACCATGCCGATCTTCGCTCCGCTCTCGCGCTGCTGGAAGGCGAGGTAGTCGCGCGCAGCCTGAGGCAGCTTGTCGTACTGCGTAATGCCCAACGTGGATTGGCGCCAGCCCTTGAGCGTGGTGTAGACGGGCTTGATGGACTCGAGTCCGCGTGCGTCTGCGGGAATCTCGTCCGTGACCTTGCCATCGATCTCGTAGCCGGTGCAGACAAGAATCTCTTCAAGTTCGTCGAGCACGTCGAGCTTGGTGACAACGAGCCACTGGGTGCTGTTTACCTGGTTGGAGTAGCGCAGAAGCGGCAGATCGAGCCAGCCGCAGCGGCGAGGACGGCCGGTGACGGCGCCATATTCGTGGCCGCGCGCGCGCAAGTGGTCGCCCACGGTGTCGTGGATCTCGGTGGGGAACGGCCCGCCGCCCACGCGGGTGACATATGCCTTCGTGACGGCGATGACGGTGCCGATGGCCGTGGGTCCTACGCCGGTTCCGGTACAAGCGCCGCCGGCCGTTGCCGAAGACGAGGTGACATAGGGATAGGTTCCGTGGTCGATGTCGAGCATGGTGCCCTGCGCGCCCTCAAACATCACGCTCCCGCCCTTCTCCAGGATGCCGTTCAGCAGGCGGCCCGTGTCGGCAACCAGAGGCCGAATGCGTTCGGCCGCCGCTGCATACTCGTCGTACATCTTCGCGGGATCGAGCGGAGCGGCGCCGAACAGGGCGTGCGCGACCGCGTTCTTTTCCTCGCACGCGGTCTCGATGTGCGTCTTGAGCAGCGAGGTGTTGAGCAGGTCAACAATGCGCAAGCCGCTGCGCGCCATCTTGTCCACGTAGGACGGTCCAATGCCTTTGCTTGTCGTTCCGATTTTCTGCCGGCCGGGCGCGGTCTCCGCCGCCAACTCGATCATGCGATGGTAGGGCAGGATCACCTGCGCGCGGTTGGAAACAAAGAGACGGCCGTCAATGTCGAGGCCCGTTGTCCGCACGCGGTCGATTTCGTCGAGAAAGTAGACGGGGTCCAGCACCACGCCGTTGCCGATGACGCCTTTGCAACCGGGGCGCAGCACGCCACAGGGAATGAGCTGGAGAACAAACTTGTGCTCGCCGATCACTACGGTGTGCCCGGCGTTATGCCCGCCGGCGTAACGCGCTACCGCGCTGAAGCGCTCACTCAGCACGTCGACAATCTTTCCCTTGCCCTCGTCGCCCCATTGGGCGCCCAGCACTATGGCCGTCTTCGCTCGCATCGTCTTCCCCGATTTCACACGTTTACCCGCCGCAGACAGTCTTTCGCAGTGCCGCTGCGCGCGGGTTTGGATTCATTGCGGTTTGCCACCCCGCAGCCACTTCAATTTTACCCCTCGCCCGATCCCCGGACTCTCCCTGCGGATGAACCTCGCTGTTAACAGCCTGTGGTGAAAGTCGGGTTTTGAAAGGGCACGGCTTCAGCCGTGCCGTAAGGGCTGCAAAATCAACGCGG
>JBMFHB010000112.1:0-8362 GCA_049977045.1 Occallatibacter sp. | reverse complement strand
ATCAACAAAGACCCGTTGATGGGGGCCCCGGCGTTCCACCCCATCAACAAAGACCCGTTGATGGGGGCCCCGGCGTTCCACCCCATCAACAAAGACCCGTTGATGGGGGCCCCGGCGTTCCACCCCATCAACAAAGACCCGTTGATGGGGGCCCCGGCGTTCCACCCCATCAACAAAGACCCGTTGATGGGGGCCCCGGCGTTGAGATCGAACGCGACTTCGACGCGGCGCTCGCGCAATCGCAGATTGTGATGATGCTGCGCATTCAGGCCGAGCGGCTGGCCGGGCTGCAACTGGATCTGGACGAGTACAAGGCCAACTACCAGCTCACCGGACAGCGGCTGGCCGCGCATGCGCCGCAGGCCCTCGTGCTGCATCCTGGGCCGATCATCCGCGGCCTTGAGATTACGGCCGGCGTCGCGGATGGACCGCAATCGGCGATCCTCAGACAGGTGACCAACGGCGTAGCGATTCGCATGGCGGTGATGGAGCGCGCACTGGCGGCAGAAACCGGAGCCCCCGCGGACAGGTCTTCGTCCGAGGGGTGGCACGAAGGAGGCCGCGCATGACGATGCTGGCGATTTGCGGCGGACGGCTGGTCGATCCCGCGGCAGGCGTCGATGCCGCCAAGGACATTCTGCTCAAGGACGGGCGCGTGGCCGAGGTCGCGGGTCCGGGCAAGCTGAAGGGCAAGAACGGCGCCGAGATTCTGGACGCAACCGGTCTTGTCGTCGCGCCGGGCCTCATCGATATGCACGTGCATCTGCGCGAGCCGGGGCAGGCCTACAAGGAGACCATCGCAACGGGAACGACGGCCGCAGCGGCCGGCGGATTCACCAGCGTTGCCGCCATGCCGAACACGACGCCTGTTAACGACTCGCCGGAGATTACACGCTGGATGCAGGCCCCCGAACGCGGGGCGCAGGTGCGCGTCTTTCCCATTGCGGCGGCGACGCGCGGGTCAAAAGGTGAAACCCTAAGCGACTATGCCGCGCTTAAGTCCGCAGGGGCGGTGGCTGTGAGCGACGACGGCCGGCCGATTCTGAAGGACGGCGTGATGCGTGAATCGCTGGCGGCAGCGGCGCGCGTGGGGCTGACCGTGATCCAGCACGCCGAAGACACGCGCGTCACGCAGGGCGCAAGCATGAATCTTGGCCCTGTGTCGTTCAAACTCGGTCTGCGCGGCATGTCGGCCGAGTCCGAATCCAGCATTGTCGAGCGCGACATCCGCCTGGTGGCTGAGTTGCGCGAGTCGCATCCGCATCTGCACGTGGCGCACACCTCGACGGCCGCGGCGATCGCCGCAGTGCGGCAGGCGCGGCGCAACGGTCTGCGCGTAACCTGCGAGGTCGCGCCCCATCACTTCCTGCTTACCGAGGAGCACGTCGGCTTCTACAACACCCATGCCAAGATGTGCCCGCCGCTGCGTTCGGCGGCCGATCGCGACTCCATGATCGAGGCCATTCTCGACGGCGTCGTGGACGCCATCGCCACCGACCACGCGCCCCACGCCATGCACGAAAAGGAAGTTGAATTCGACCTGGCGCCCAACGGAATCATCGGCCTTGAAACGGCTTTCGGGCTGTGCCTGCGCTGGCTGCACGGCGAGTGGAAGATGCCGCTCGGCCGCGTACTGAGCCTGCTTGGCGCGCAACCAGCCGCGTTGCTCGGGCTGAAGGGCCGCGGCACGCTGGCCGTGGGCAGCTTTGCCGACGTGGTGGTCTTCGATCCCACGGCCGAGTGGACCTACCGCGCAACGGAGTCGAAATCGAAGGCCAAAAACACGCCCTTTGACGGCTGGCCGATGCTGGGCAAGGTGCGCTGGACGATCTGCGAAGGACGCGTGGTTTACGCGAGCGCCTGACGGCGTCGCAGGAGCGGATAGCGCGAAAATCTCTCCGCGTGGTCAGGATTTTCAAGATTGATTTGATGGGATAAAACAGCAGTTCTTCATCCTCACCTTGCGTCGATCGCGAGATCGCATTGTATTAAGCTGTTTATAATAAATAATTTATCGAGATTTCATACTTGCAGCCAATCCAGCGCGCGCCCCAGGCAGCGCGGAGAAATTGCGCCAGGTGATGAACAATCGGCGCCTGTTTCGTTGTATGCGGATGCGCGCGGCGCTACACTTTCTCCACAATTTGGCGATGGACCAGGGCGCCGATTTCCGATTTGGTTCCGCGCCCGCTTCGGCGGACGGGAAAAAATCTGCTGGTGCGCAGATACATCACGACTTTGCAGATGCAAACCATGTGCCGGAAACCCAGGTGCTCCGGTTTGAACAGGAGGTGCCCGGTGAACAACCTGCTTCGAGTGCTTCTGATCGCAGGGAGTGTTGCGTGCGGTGTCGTTGTGGTGGAGCTGGGATTTGTCCGCCACTATAACGCGCTGATGGCCCCGGTCAATCTGGTGCTCTTTGCGGCGGGAGTGCTGCTCTATCTGCTGCCGATGGAGTTGGCCATGTACCGGGACTGCCGATCCGCCGCATGGATCGCACTGTTAAATGTATGTTGCGGATGGACGATCGTCGGCTGGTTTGCCGCATTGGGCTGGGCAGCCGCAAGCAAAGTCCGCGAGGCGGCTCATCCGATCGGTGCGCCGCCGGCGCATCCCGTGCCGGGACATTGAGAATGGCAGCGAACAAGGGGGGGCAGGGAGCAAAAAGCCAAAGCCATCAGCATATCCCTTGAGTGCGCGCGCCGCCAGCGAGCATCCGATTGATACGGTTGGAGCGCCCATCCGCGGGGTGGGTGTATGCTCGCTCGGCCTACCCCTTGCGCCGGTAAAGCACCTGAAACTCGTAGCCGGGATTGGCTGGAAAGAGCGAGGCCACGTGGCGCAGGCGCTCGGCGAGAGCCGGCGCGGCGAGCAGCGGGTATTCGCGTTCGCGCAGGTCGTGATAGTCGAAATCCAGGGCAAGCGAAAGCATATAGATGGCGAGGGCGTCTGAGAACGACGACTCGAAGAAGATCAGGCGCGCACGCTCGTCGATCGGTTTGGCGCCCACATGCGGCTCCAGCGCGCGGCGGCGGGACTCCCAGGCGTCCTGGCTGGTTTCGCCGTGTACCTGCGCCTCGGCCTGCGACCAGGCAAGGCCGGAGAAGCTCTCGGGAACCCCGGCTGCCTCGACAAAGTTGTGCGCCACATTGATGAAGAACTCGAAGGCGAGCCCGAAGCGGTCCTCAACGAGGCGAGTGGAGATAAAGACGGCTTCAGTAGAGCCGAAAGTTGCATTGCGGTGGCAGACGGCGCGGTCGCCCAACTCCACCGAGTAGGAGGGCGCGACCAGGTTCTCGCCGGTGTCGGCGATGGCGAGCGGAACAAAGTAGTAGGCGCGTTGATCGAGCGCGGGAGCAAGCGCCGCGGGCACAGTGCCCACCAGCCGCTCAAGGTCGCCGTCGGAGATGCGCGTTTCGCCGAATGTGGCGTAGTGGATGCCGTTTGGCGCATCCTGCATCGTCGCCTGCGTGGCGACCTTCTCGGCATGCCATAACTCGATCTGTGCACCGCTGGCCATGAATTTGTATTCTAGTTGATGGGGGTCGGGTGATGGCGAATTTAGCGCAAAGTGAACGGGGAGCACGGATCTTCGGGTTCCCTCTCGAGGGCTTCAGCCTGTTTCAGAGCCTGCTGCTGGCGTTTGCCTCAGCATTCCTCGCATTTTTCGCTACCACGTGCATCGCCATCTTTTCGTTGATGGCATGGAATATCGTGGGTGGCAACTCGGTGAGCTACGCCGACACTTACCTCTACGTCGGCTTTCCGGCGGGCGTGCTTGTCTTGGTCGTGGCGCTCCCGCTGTTTCTTGCCTTGTGGGTGCGTGCCAAGGCAGGGAAACCGTGACCTCAATTCAGAACTTCATCCGCCGCCTCCCCAAGGCCGAGCTCCATCTGCACCTCGAAGGCGCCATCCTGCCGGCAACGCTCGTCGAACTGAGCGCGCGCAACGACGCATCTCCCTTGACACTCCAGGAAGCCGAGGCTCTTTACCGCTTCACGAATTTCTCGGAGTTCATCCGATGCTTCAGAGACGTGACAGAACGCCTCAGGAATCCGGAAGACTACGAACTTGCCGCCTGGCGCATGATGCAGAGACTCAACGAACAGGGAGTCGTCCACGCCGAGGTCTATATTTCAGTTGGCGTCATCTACATGTGGCGCAACTTCGACCCGCTCTGTTTCGAGCCAATCTTTGCCGCTCTCGAACGTGCCCGCGAGCGCGCTGCTCGCGAGCTCGGTCTGTCGCTCTATTGGATATTCGATGCCGTCCGCCACTTTGCGATCGAGGAGGCCAAGCGCGTCTTCATGAAGGCTGCCGAGTTGCGGCCGCGCTACCCTTCCGTCATCGGCATCGGACTAGGCGGCGATGAGCGCCGCACCGGCTCCGAGCCCTTCCGCGCCCTCTACGCGCAGGCACGCGCAGCCGGCCTGCGCCTGACCAACCACGCCGGTGAAACTACAGGCCCCGAAGCCATCTGGGAGGCGCTCGCCATTGGCTCCGAACGCATTGGACATGCGGTCTCTGCCGTTCAGGACGCCACTCTGCTCCAGGAGCTAAAAGTGCGGAGCACGCCACTCGAGCTGAACCCTACATCCAACCTCCGCACCGGCGTCTGCTCGTCCTTCGCCGTCCATCCTTTGCGCCAGTACTTCGATCGCGGCCTCCTCGTCACACTCAACTCAGACGATCCCGCCTTCTTCGGCTCAGACCTCGCCGGCGAGTTTCTCCTCGCCCACACCGAACAGGGGTTTACACGCGACGAACTCCGCCGCCTCGCCGCCAACTCCATTCGCGCCAGCTTTCTTCCCGAATCCGAAAAGTCCCGCTGGCTCGCCCAGATCGAAACTATTGAGTAAACAGCGGCCGGGCTTTCCGCATCGCCGATTCAAGCAAAAGAGATGCTTTCCGGGGTATCATGAAGTGTCAGGAGGCTGTTCTCAATGTCCACGGAAGTCGACTCCCTCGCGCCCGCTCCAGAACCCCCCGCTGAAGAGAAGGCGGGAACCACCGCCCTGCGGGTGATTACATGGTTCTCTGTTGGAATGGCCGTTGCCGCGCTGGGCATCTTCGTCGGTGCTGAGTTGCGCAGCCGTTACCGGTTCAAGAAGCGCACACCCTATGACTTCTACTCCAACGCCGGCGAACAGCAGGCGGGGGAATTCGGCGTGGGCGTCTGAGGCAATGCCGTCAGTCTTATCCTGCTCGATGCCGCCTCGGGGCGGCATCTTTGCGTTTGCGCCTCTTTTGCCAATGCCCTTCAACGTCTGAACCGCGACAGAACATACAGAAGCGCCGACACCACCACGCTGATCAAAATCGACGTTCCCAGCGGAAAATAGAACGAGAAATTCCTGCCCTTTCACTTCGTCCCAATCAGCCGGATGCGCGCCGTGAATGCCCGGCCTTGAAACTCGCTGAACGTCCCAAACTCCGGTGAATCCACCACGCTGTTCACCACCAGGGGGTTCTCGCTATCCGTCGC
Source organism: Occallatibacter sp. (assembly GCA_049977045.1). Lineage (GTDB taxonomy): Bacteria > Acidobacteriota > Terriglobia > Terriglobales > Acidobacteriaceae > Telmatobacter. The sequence continues at coordinate 2,877 of JBMFHB010000112.1, read as the reverse complement.
GTTCTCCATCACTCCACGCAGCCCCCAGTACTGCCCACGGAAATGAAACTTCCACTCGAGACCCGGACTGAAGTCCACATAATGCGGGAATCGCCCAGCACCTGCTGCGCCAACCACCTGATCCGCCGCGTTCACTGCCGTGTACGGAAAACCATCGTGCCTGTCGAGCAGATACACAAAGTCCCACCGCTTCCTGAGCCGCGCAAACGGAACCGGCAGCCAACCCCACGAAATCACGCGATTCGGCGTGTCCCACGCGAGCGGCCCGCTCTGCTGCGCTCCCAGTGGCGATGGCGTCGGCAGGTAGTTGATCGCCGCGTTGGTCCGCGCTGAAGAGTGCTCGTAGGAGACAAAGACCGTATAGTCGTTGGCAAAGAATTTCTTCAGGTCGAACTCCTCCGAGTTGTACCGATCCGTGCGTCCATTTGTCAGCAGATAGTCGCCCGCGAGTGCCGCTGCGCCGTTCTGGTTCGCAAACGCCGGCACATCGGTAGTGCGCTTCATCATGAAATTCGCGCCGGCCTGGATTGACCACGGCAGCTCTCGCGCGGCGCCTACGCTCCAGTTCAGCGCCCGCGGCGCCCGCAACGCGCCTTCGTTCTCGGTAAACTCCGTCGTCTCCGCCGGTCCCGCTGGCGTCACGCCGTCGGCCTGATAGTACGTGTCGGTTCGCACACCCACGAAGGTCTGCGTCAGGTATTCGAGCTGCGTGTGTTCGTAGTAAAGCCCAATCCCGGCCGAGATCTTGGTCTTGTTTCTGTCGCCGGGCGGCGCATAGACAGCCGCAAGACGCGGCGCCACCAAAGCCCGCCGCACAATCTCATCCCAGTCGAAGCGCAACCCCGGCTCCACGAGCAACCCCTTCACCGGCTTCCAGCGATCCTCGATATACGCGCCCAGCTCGGCATTGTGCATGGTGAACGCCGGCGCCGGCGTAAAAACGCTCTTGCGCTCGAGCGTTCCATTCTCGCGCAGATAACTCACAGCCGCACGCGTCTGATTCTGGTCGTACGCGATGTGATCGAGGTCCAGGCCCATCTGCAAATCGTGATCCCCAAACCAGTGGCGCGTTGGCAGGTACAGCGCCGCCGTTCCCTGAAGCCGCTGCGAGCGCCCCGTGAGACTCTCGAAGTAGCTTCCCTCGGTCGTTTCCGGCGTAAACGCGTACGGCTCGCTGCCATGCGGCTCTGAGCCGTCTCGAATCCTCACGTAACCTATGCCCAAATCCAAAAGTCCGCCGTCTGCAAGACTCTGCTGGTCGCGCAGGTAAGGAAACCATGCGATCGTGTTGCGCTTCAACGTGCTTTGCTGCGGAGTCAGCGACGAAATGCCGTCATAAGGAGAGTGGTAGATGTTGTAAAGCAGTCCCGCATTCAGGATGTTGGCCGCCGTCAGATTCATCTGCATCTTGGCCAGGTTGCTGCCGCGCGCCAGCGGATCGGTGTTGGCGTTCGATGGCAACTCGGCAATGTAGATGTTGTCGTACTCCGTCTCCACGCCGTCGTACCACCACGCACGGTCGCGCCGGATCGGCCCGGAGAACGTGAACCGCGGAACAAATTTGTCAAAGCGAATTCCATTCAGCTCGCGGAAGGACGGAAGGAAATTCGTGGCATTAAAACGGAACTTGTTGTCGCCCATGCCGGTCGCAAAGGCCAGCACGCCGCCTGTGGCGCGTCCATACTCGACCGGGTAGCGCGTGGTCTCTGAATCAATCGAACGCACCGCGTCCGCGCTCACGCGCAGGCTCAGCGAGCCGCCCACCGGCGAGCGCACATCGAAGCCATCGATCGTGTCCAGCGTCTCCCATGTCTCCGAACCCGCCACATGCATCTGTTCGCTCGTGTCCGCGACCACGCCGGGGAAAAACGGCAGCAGATAGCGGATGTCGCGCGACGTTTGATAGGGAATGTTGACGATCTCCGGCGTATTCATCGTCGACCGGTCGGGGATCTCCTGGGTGTCGATCCCCGGCGGGGACGCGACCACGTTCACTTCCTCGCGCACCATCTGCTCGTGCTTGAGCACAACCCGCACACTCGCCTGGCCCGGCTCGATTCCACTCGCATCCGCGGCGTAGAACCCTGGCTTCTCCACATGCAGCCGGTACGCGCTTTGCTGCCGCGGTGTATAGCTGCAGATTCCCGCGAAGTCCGTGTGCAGTTCGGCCGGCTTCAGCCCCGGCTCCAATACCGTCACCAGCACGTCTTCCACGGCAACGCCGTTCTCGTCCACCACGGTGACCGTCAGCGGCGCGTGAGGCTCAGGCGCGCGCGGCCCGAGCGCCTGCCCGCCTGCCAAAGCGGCGCAGCACCACACAAGCAAACCCGCAATTGCCCGCCACAAACCCGCAGAACGCAGCATGAAGACTAACCGGAACGCGCATCTCAAGTTCCGCCTCGCCGCCAGTATACGGCGAATCGCTCTGTGATTGGACACTACAAAAGAACAATCCTTAATGGTCCTTCCCCCTCTTCCGTCCAACCGCAAATCTGCGGAACCACACCTCGGAAAGCGTCGAGGTGAAGCACCCAACCTAAAAGACCTGGAAAGTGCGAATAATGATCAGATCCATGTCCAAGAGCAACGTGGCAATAGCCACGGTAATGCTAGTGGCTGTTCCATCTGGGTGCCGCAGTCCTTCGCGGCGCTTTCCAATTTTCGATGCCAGTTCTCAGAGTATCGGCTATAATTTTTGGTGGCGACGAATTACAGGCTGCGCTTGGGATCCTGCAAGTGACAGAAATTAATTGCTGTTGATTTGCACATTGTTAATGCGTACGAGAATAGGAAGATTCTCTGCCTCGTCAGCAAAATCTGTGGGTAGTCTCCGGTTCAGGTAATCGTCCAAGCGCGTGATATAGCGCTACTTCGATG
>JBMFHB010000111.1:0-8492 GCA_049977045.1 Occallatibacter sp. | reverse complement strand
GATCTTGCTGAAGCGCATTGGATCGGCTGTTCCTATGTCATCATCGCGGTGGCGCAGGGCAAGACCGCGGCGATCCACTCGTTTCTGCTGGCGGGAAAGACCGAGGAAGACAAACGATTTGCAGCGGAGCGGATTGAGATTCTTGAGCCGCGGAAGACTCAGTTTGAATCAAAATAAAGGGTGCAAAGTTCCTGAATTCCGTTGAAAATAGAAACAGGTTCTTCAACTGGATTCCGCACGATACGCGCCCAGGCTTCCCGGGATGGCCAGGATCATTTTGATGCTAACTCCACGACAGAACCCTGGCTGAACTTCAATGGCCAGTCGCAATCGCGCAACTGACAACTGCAACCATGGAACTGCCCGAACTGAGCCAAGACGAGCTTCTGCGCTACTCGCGCCACCTGATCCTGCCCGAGGTGGGCGCGGAGGGTCAGCGCAGGCTGAAAGCGGCGCGCGTCCTGTGCGTGGGCGCCGGCGGGCTGGGCTCTCCCCTCGCGCTTTACCTCGCGGCTGCGGGAGTCGGCACACTCGGTCTGGTGGACTTCGACGTGGTCGACGCGAGCAACCTGCAGCGGCAGATCCTTCACTCGACAAACGACATCGGGCGCAGGAAGCTGGACTCGGCGGCGGAAAAACTTCAGGCGCTCAACCCGCATCTCAACCTCGTCAAACACGACACGAAACTTTCGAGCGCGAACGCCCTCGACATCCTGAAGGACTACGACATCGTGGCCGACGGCACGGATAACTTCCCCACGCGCTATCTGGTCAACGACGCATGTGTGCTCCTTGGCAAGCCGAATGTGTACGGATCGATCTTTCGCTTCGAGGGCCAGGCCAGCGTCTTTGCCACGAGGGACGGGCCGTGCTACCGCTGCGTGTATCCGGAGCCGCCGCCGCCAAAGCTTGTGCCGAGCTGCGCCGAGGGCGGCGTGCTGGGTATCTTGCCTGGCCTCGTCGGAGTCATTCAGGCCACGGAGACCGTCAAGCTGATTCTGGGCAAAGGAGCAACGCTGGCCGGACGGCTGCTGCTCGTTGACGCGCTCAACATGCGCTTCCGCGAAGTCAGGCTGCGAAAAAATCCCGACTGCCAAATCTGCGGCGCGCATCCGGCTCTTACTCGGTTGATCGACTACCAGCAATTCTGCGGCATTGCGCCGTCGATACAAGAGGAAATCGGTATCATGAATGGAGTTCCCCAACTAACGGCCGCGGAGGTAAAGCGCCGCATCGATGCAGGCGAAGACCTATTCATCCTGGATGTGCGCGAGCCGTTCGAGTATCAAATCGCCAACATCGGCGGAACGCTGATTCCGCTCGGACAGATTCCCCATCGGCTCCACGAGATCGATCGCGAGCGCGAGATCGTGGTGTATTGCAAATTCGGCGCGCGCAGCCAGCGCGCCGCCGAGTTCCTCCGGCAATCGGGCTATGCAAAGGTCTCGAACCTCGCCGGGGGCATGATGGCGTGGTCCAATGAGGTGGATCCTTCATTGCCCCGGTACTGAACCGGCATCAACGATCGATCCGCCCTGAAAACCATACCGGGACGCGCGCATCCTTTTGTGCGCTCCGGGATCCCTCACGCGGCAGTGCCAAACTGATGCGCGAGCGGGTCCGCCTGGCCGGCAAAGTTCCCGGCAGTGAGCGGGAGTGTAACCACGATGCGCGCGCCGCCGTCTTCGCGGTTCGCTGCCTTCGCCGCTCCTCCGTGAGCGCGCGCAACAGCGTCGACGAACGCCAGGCCAAGACCGTGCCCATCGGAGTTGCGTCCTTTGACCCGCCGCTCGAATACATTCTGAAGGACAGACGGATCGAACCCTGGTCCGTTATCTTCCAGGGTCAGTGAAGCGTGATCGTCTTCCTGCCGCACTGAGATCGTCACTTGGCAGGCATGGGGCAGGTGCTTCAACTCATTGTCGAGAAGGTTGGCAATCATGCGGTGCAGGAGCGCCGCATCGGCAAGAACCTTGATTTCGCCATCGCACCTGAGCCCGATGGCGATCCCTTTCTCCGACATCGATGGCTCGTACAGATCGATCATCGTCTTCAGCAGTTCGTTCAGTGCGATTTCGCTTCGCGAGATGCGAAGAGCGTCGGCGCGCGCTTCGGCGACATCGAGCGATTTGTTGAGGAAGTCTGTCAGGCGATCCAGTTCCTCAATGGCGGCGACGATCGGATCGGCACGTTCCTCGTCTGCCATATCGCGGAGCGACATCTCGAGTTTTCCGCGAATTGCCGTGAGGGGGCTGCGCAGATCGTGGGCCAGTGAGTCAGTGATTGTGTGCAACTGGTGCATCGAACTCTCGATGCGATCGAGCATGACATTGAGGGTGAATGCAAGCTGGCCCACCTCGTCGTTACGCCGCGTGGTTGGCACGCGCGCGGTCAGGTCGGAATGCCCGATGCGCGAGGCGGCCTCCGTAATCTCCCGAACGTGGCCCAGCATGCGCCTCGTGGTGAAGAACACAATGCCGAATCCAAGCAAAACCAGCAGCAGCCACACCAGAAAGAAACGCAGACGCAGTCGATTCAGGACGCGCAATTCGTCTTTTTCCGACAAGCCCAGATAGACATGGCTGCCATCATCGAGAGCAATCGAGACAACGCGAAAGGGAACAGCGATGCCGCCGACATGCAGATCGGTTGGCTGGTCAGGAAGAATCCTGGTTTTTTGAATCGCGCGGAGATAAGGCTCTCCATCTCCCGCGCCTACCCACAAAGTGAGAGAACCGCCGCTCCCGGCCTGCAGAAAAAACACCGAATTGCTGGGAGCCTGCTCTGAGGCTCGCCTGTTCGATACCTCGCGCTCGGCCAGCTCCGCCACCTCGCTCACGACGCGGTCGTAAAGCGCGCCCTTCGGCGTCCGTTCGGCTACATCGCCAAGCGTTTCCACCTCGCCGGACAGCCAGACGTCGCTGCGCCGTTGAATGTCGCTGGCAACAAAGCGATGAAGAAAGACAAACACCAGAAGAGTGCCAAAGGCAAATGCGACAGTCGCCCAGCAGGAGATGCGCCACGCGGCGCTGTGGATTCGCGGCTTAACGGTCTCTAAGGACATAGCCCACACCTCGCATCGTTCGAATCAGCGGCTGCTGGCCCGCGCCGTCCACCTTTCCGCGCAACCGGTAGATGTGGACATCGACGACATTCGTGTCCGTCTGAATGCGAATGCCCCACACCTGATCGAGAATCATCGAGCGGGTCACCACTCGCCCCGCATTCCTGCACAGGTACTCAAGAAGCACAAACTCCTGCTGCGTCAGTTGCAGCGTCCGGCCTGCGCGTGTGGCCTCGCGGCGCAGTAGATCCAGCTCAAGATCGAGCACACGCAACTTTGTTGCCTCGGCGGGCGACGGACTGTTGCGCTTGAGCAGATTGCGCAGACGGGCGAGCAGCTCTGCGAGCGCGAAGGGCTTGGTCAGGTAGTCGTCACCGCCTTGCTCCAGTCCGCGCACCCGGTCGTCCACAGACCGGCGCGCAGACAAGATCAGCACCGGCGCTCGAACACCCTGCTGACGAAGTTTGAGAATGAGGTCGATTCCGTCCATATCGGGCAGGCCCAGATCGACAACCAGGATGTTAAAGGCGCCGTCGACAGCTAGCTGCTGAGCCGTCTTCCCGTCGGCGGCAATCCCTATTTCGTATCCCGCCTCTTCCAGTGAGCGCCGCAGGAAACTTTGAATATCGATCTCATCTTCAACAAGCAGAAGCCGCATGAGGGGATCTTAGAGCATTCCCTCGGTCATTTGATAGAGCGTCTGGCCGCTCAGGACAGGAGCAGCCGCGTGCCGAGATTGCACAAATGAACACATTGTCATTTTGGCGTTCGCGATCTGTCATCTCGTTCGCGTAGGCTTGATTGCAAGGGCAAGCGCGCATCCCAATCGTCGATATCGCCCTTTGGTAAGAAGAAATATTTCTTTGGCGGTGTTGATGCGATGCATTTTCAGTTCCCTGTCCAGGCGATCCCTGGACCGCGCAACGAAAATGAATGAGACTTCATCAAAAGATCATGACTTGCCTGCTTTCCATCCGGACTGCACGCGCGTCTTATGAGTAACTCGAAGGGGCCGTCGAGTTCCACTTGTTCACAATAGCCAATTTCCCGGTGCCAAGACGCCGTCATTCAACCCAGAACGTCGAGGGTGACAGTGCCATCGCAGCAATTTATGAATCCATCTCATGCAAGCTTTTTTGGGGAAGCATTGCGTTCTTCGTTCCCGCTATCGCAGGGTCTCGATCCGAGCTTTGAACGTGCTCTGCGCTTTGTTCTTGGCAACCCCGGAAGCCTCATCCGTCCACAGCTCGTCTTTGCCATGGCGACGGCCTATGGTCTCGGCGCCGAGCGCGCCGAACAGCTCGCCGTGGCGCTTGAGTACTTTCACACCGCGTCTCTCTTGTTCGACGATCTGCCCTGCATGGACGATGCGCTGGCGCGCCGCGGCGCAGCCTGCGCGCATCTGATCTTCGGTGAAGAGGGCGCTATCCTCACAGCTCTCGCGCTCATCAATCGCGCCTACGCGCTCACCTGGCGCGCTGTGGCAGGCTGCCCTCCAGCGGCGCAGCCGAAGATTCTCGCCTTCGTCGAGCAGTGTCTCGGCGCCGATGGCCTGTTGAACGGCCAAAGTCTCGATCTGCACTACGCGGCCTTGCCCCAAACCAGAGAAACCACCGAAAGAATTGCCCGTGGCAAGACGGTTTCTCTGATCCGTCTTACTCTGGCGCTGCCCGCCATGCTTGGGAATGCTTCCGCCCGCGAACTTCAGCTCATCGAAAGAATCGCAGTCTACTGGGGTCTCGGCTACCAGATCCTCGACGACCTCAAGGATGTGCTTCAGGATGCCGGGCAATCGGGCAAGACTCCGGCCCGTGACGCCACGCTGGGACGGCCCAACCTCGCAACCGCCATCGGAATCGACGCGGCGGTTGAGCGTCTCACGCGTTTCATCGCGCTCGGCGGAAAATCGCTGTGCTGCCTGCTCGCCATGCGGCCTGGCCTGGAGTTGCTTGCCCGGCTCGGTGAACAACTGCAGGAAGAACTCGAACGCGTGACGCAGAGCGTCAGTGCGCAGGTTGAGGAGGTCCCGGCTTGATCTTCCTGAAGCTGATTGTGACCAACCTCCGCCGGCATCGCATCCGCTCTCTCATCAGCGTCACCGGAGTCGCCTTCAGCGTGGCGGCAATGTTGACGGTGGTTTCGATTCTGCAAGGCGCGATCGGAATGTTCTCGAACATACTTTCCAACGATAGCCAGATCATCGTCTTTGAACGCGACGTCTCCGATCTCTTCTTCAGCAGCGTTCCTGCCAGTGCCGCCGCGGAAATCTCCAACTTGCCGATGGTGGCGCACGCCAATGCAGTTCTCTTCGGTGTGGTGGCAAGCGCCGGACACCCCATTATTACCTGCTTCGGCGTCGAGCCGGCCGATGCCCGCATCCAAAAGGCAACCTGGATCGCAGGCGATCGGAGCGGCTTTGCGCGGAATCCAGACGACGTGGTGCTGGGCGCGCGCGCGGCGGAGTTTCTATCCGCTTCGGTCGGCAGCCGCGTGCAACTGGGCCACTCCACCTTTCGCGTGATGGGCGTTGTAAAGACCACCAATGGCTTTGAAGACGGCGGAGTCTTTATGCCCCTCGCCACCGCGCAAACCTTCTTTCACAAGGAGGGAACGTCGTCCGTGGTCACGGTGAAACTGCGTAACCGGGATGAGGCCGCGGCCTTCAAGGGGATCGTGCGGGCAAAGTATCCTGACCTGATTGCGCTCAACGATGCGGAGTTCAGCCGCACTTATTCGCAATTCAGGATCCTCAAGGCCACGGCCTGGGCGGTGGGCGGATGCGGCCTTCTGCTCGGCGGACTCGGTGTCGCCAACACCATGATTATGTCGGTCTTCACGCGGATTCGCGAGATCGCGATCCTGCGCGTCAACGGATTCTCCCACGCGCAGATCGGCGCGGTGATTTTTGGTGAAGCCGCCTGGGTTACGGCCCTTGGCGCCGCGGCCGGGCTGCTTGCAGGGGTCTGTATTCTTTACGCGCTGAAGTCGATTCCTGCCCTCGACGGCTACATTGACCCGTCGATTCACCCGCTGCTCATGCTGGTGGTGCTTGTGCTCACACTGCTGACCGGTGTCGCCGGCGCGCTCTATCCGGCCATCTATGCCATGCGGGTTCGCGCGGTGGAGGCGCTGCGTTTCGAATGACTCCTGTTTTGCACGCAGAGGAAAGCCGCGGCATGGTTGTGCGCACGGCAGATCTTTGGAAGAGCTACGACGATGGCGCGGTCACGGTCCTCAAGGGCATCGATCTCAGTTGTTTCGAGGGCTGCTCTGTCGCGCTTTGCGGTCCCTCGGGATGCGGCAAAAGCACGCTGCTGCACCTGATCGCCGGCCTGGACACGCCCGACCGCGGCAGCGTATGGGTCAACGGCATCGCGGTCGATCGCCATCGTGATCTGCTGAGCCTGCTTCGCCACGAGATCGGCATTGTTTTTCAGCTCCACAATCTCATTCCCGACTTGACTCTTGAGGAAAACTGTCTGATTCCAGCCGTCGCTGCCGGAGTCAATCAGCGCGCGGCAAAGGATCGCCTGAGAGAGCTTGCGGAGCGTACCGGACTGAGCCATCGGCGCAACCATCGCGTGCAGAAACTCTCGGGCGGCGAACGGCAGCGCACCGCGCTCTGCCGCGCCCTCATAAACCGGCCGAAGATTCTGCTGGCCGACGAGCCAACCGGCTCGCTCGATGAGACCACCGGCGGCATGGTCTTCGATCTTCTTCTCGAACTCGTCGCCGGCGAAGGCGTCACGCTGCTGATGGCCACGCATGACCGGATTCTCGCCAGCCGCTGCGACCGGATGGTGGAGATGCGCGCTGGAAAAATCCATGAGCCTATTCTTGCGCACTGAAGATTTATTGCCGGAAGGCGAAGCCGTGCCGGTGGCTCAAGCAGCCTGGCACGGGCTGTTCTGGCTTGTTGTCGCCAACGCCGTGGGCATGATGCTCGCGGCGCTGCTGCTCTTCCCGGCGGGCAACCGCATCCTGGGCGAGTGGACCTACGGCCGCTGGATGATGGTACACATGAATCTGGAGCTGTACGGTTGGACCTCCATGCCGCTGCTCGGGTTTCTTTTCAAGGCGTATGGCGCGGACCGCGGTGCGGCGGCGCAGTGGTGCCGCGCGGTTCTCTGGGTCTGGTCGGCGGCGCTCGGCGCAGGCGCGCTCTCCTGGCTCTCGGGCCACTCCAGTGGCAAGCTCTTCCTTGACTGGAGCGGTTCCATGCGGATCTTCTTTCCTGGCGCGCTCTTTGTGCTGTGGCTTTTCCTGCTGATCGCTTTCGTCGCCAGTCGCAATCACAAAAAGAAAGCCAACCTCTGGGCCACGGCGGCAAAGATCTGTGGCCTTGTGATCCTGCTCGCCGTTCCCTTTACGATCTACGTGGCATCGAACCCTGCCCTCTATCCCGCGGTCAATCCCGACTCCGGTGGCCCCACCGGCGCCAGCCAGTTGGAGTCCTCGCTTGCGATTGTCGTGATCCTGCTCGTGCTGCCCCTTGGCATTGCGCGCCGCAAAGCCGGACGTTCCCGAGCCGTGGCGTTCTCCTGGATCGTTCTCATGGCTGAATCCATTCTGTGCGCCGCGCTTGGCCGCGCCGACGTCAGCCACCACCGGCCCAGTCAGTATTTGAGCCTGGGCAGCCTGCTCGTGTGGCCGCCGTTGATCCCCGCCTACTACTCCGCATTCGCGTGGCACGCCAACACGCGCCGCTGGCGATCGGCGTTTCTCTGGTGGTGGGCCGCGCTGGTCGTTACCGGCTGGATTCTTTTTCTGCCCGGCGTCCTCGACCACTTCAAATTCACCGACGGACTCGTGGGCCATTCCTTCGTCGCCATGGCTGGATTCACCTCCAGTTATCTCATCTTTGTTGTCGTGCAACTGCTCGGCGAGGGCGGCTGGATCTTCAATCGCGCGCGATCCTTTTTCCTTTGGCATGGCGGTGTCATCGCCTGTGTTGTGCTGATGACGGCCGCTGGATGGTTCGAAGGCTCCGATCCTGCCTTCACAATCGTTCCCGGCGCGCTTCGCAATCTTCTCTACGCGCTGCGGCTGCTTGCGGGGATCCTCATGTTTCTGGCTTCTCTGGACTGGCTCGCTGACGCCACAGAGTTGCTGCGCCAACCGGCCGAGGCTCCGGCCGCCATTCCTCTGGAGAAGACCGCATGAACCGTTCCGTGCTTCTTGGTTATCAACTGTTGACCGGCCTCTCGGACGCTTCAACCGGCGCCCTGCTCATGGTTGCGCCCGCGCTCACGCTGCAATTGCTGCATCTGCGCGCGCTTCCGAGTCAGTTGGTCTACCTCTCGTTCGTCGGCGCCTTTGTTCTGCCGGTTGGAATGGCCCATCTCTACGGCGCGCTAGGTGTATGTCGGGCATAGCGTTTTGCCAAGGAAGATGCAGCGGTTTGCAGGTCTGCCGTTCGATCTGGAGC
>JBMFHB010000110.1:0-9012 GCA_049977045.1 Occallatibacter sp. | reverse complement strand
TACGACCACCGTGGGCCGGTACTCGAAGCACGGCAGATCGCGCACTTCCCGCTCATAGCTGGCTACTATTTCGCCCGTTGGCTTGCCGCAGCCAGAACAAACCAGCAACTTGTTGGCCCGCTTTCGCCGAACCCAAAGCTTCAGCCCTTTGCCCGCTTCATCAATCTCATGCCGGTAAACCTTGTAGCCCGGCCAACCCAATACCCGCGTCCAGTCGTCGTCGCGCATCGTGAGGAGAATAGCCGACTCCGGCACTCATGCAAAACCCACGAAAATCACGCCGCTTTACAGATTCCTGCGCAGAGCCAATTTGACAGCGTGGCGCGATTCCCGTAGCTTGGAAATAGATGCAGATCCTCCGCCATCACGGCCATCACCATCATCATGGGACAACCATGCCGGCGGACTGCCATGGCCTGAGGTAAAACGGCCAGAGAGATCGAAAGAAACCACAAGGCCCGCCGGCGACTTCAGCCGGCGGGCTTTTTCATTTGCCAACACAAACCTTGAAGGGAAACAGAAGCGAAGATGAGTACTCTGCCGACAATCGATTTTGGAAAGATGGATGGCCTCGTGCCGGGGATCGTGCAGGACGCACGCACCGGCCAGGTGTTGATGCTGGGCTTTTTGAACGAGACCAGTTACGCGAAGACCCGCGAGAGCGGGTATGTCACCTTCTGGAGCCGCACGCGCCAGAAGCTCTGGATGAAGGGCGAGACCAGCGGCAATCGCCTGCGCATCGTCTCGGCCTCGACCGACTGCGACAACGACGCGCTGTTGTTTCGGGTGGAAGTCGAAGGCGACGGTCTGGTGTGCCACGAAGGCACGGTGAGCTGCTTCACCAAACCCATCGCGGTCGATGCGGAGGTGAACCGTGGCTAACAAGCTGAGGCTGGGAATTCCCAAGGGGAGTTTGCAGGAGGCGACCATTGCGCTCTTCAAGCGCGCGGGCTGGAACATCTATGCCGACGGCCGCTCCTATTTTCCGTCGATCGACGACGGCGAGATCGAATGCATGTTGATTCGGGCGCAGGAGATGGCGCGCTACGTGGATCACGGCGTACTGGATGCTGGCCTGACAGGCATCGACTGGGTGGTTGAGAGCGGACTCGATCTGGAAAGCGTGACCACGCTGACCTATGCCAAGCAGAGCCGGCGCAAAGTGCGCTGGGTGCTAGCTGTGCCGGAGTCGAGCGGCTTCGAAAAGGCCGAGGATCTGGAAGGCAAGATCATCGCCACGGAGCTGGTGGAAACCAGCAAGCGCTACTTTGCGGCGAAGGGCGTGAATGTGAAGGTCGAGTTCAGCTGGGGCGCGACCGAAGTCAAGCCGCCGATGCTGGCCGACGCGATTGTCGAGGTGACGGAGACGGGCAGCTCGCTCAAGGCGAACCACCTGAAGATTATCGACACCGTGATGGAGAGCGAGACGCACCTGATCGCCAGCAAGGCCACGCTGGCCGATCCATGGAAGAAGCGGAAGATCGACCAGATCGCCACCATGCTGCGCGGCGCCATCGATGCGCAGTCGCTGGTGGGGTTGATGCTGAACGTGAAGCGCGCGGATCTCGATGCTGTGCTCAAGGAGCTTCCAGCGTTGAACTCGCCGACAGTCTCGCAGTTGAGCAACTCCGAGTGGGTGGCCGTGAATACGATCGTGGAGGAGCGCGTGGCGCGAGATGTGATTCCGCGGTTGAAGGCGGCGGGCGGAGCGGGCATTGTCGAGTACCCGCTGAATAAGGTTGTGCTGTAAGCGGGAGAGGCGCGATGAAACTGATCCGAACGAAGGGACGTGGAGCGCGGGCCGCGGCGGAGACGCTGGCGGCGCTCGAACGCCGCGGCGGCGCGGCACTGGACACGGTGCTGCCCGCCGTCAAGCGCATTGTCGCCGATGTGCGCCGGCGCGGCGATCGCGCGCTGCTTGGCTACGCGGCGGAGTTCGACAAGTTGAGCGGCCCGGACGCGCTCCGCGTGACGGCGGAAGAGATGGCCGCCGCGTGGAAGGTGCTCGATCCCGCGATAGGCGAGGCATTGCGCACGGCTGCCGCGCAGATTCGCGCATTTGCAAAACGGCAGTTGCCGAAATCGTGGAGCACTTCACCGGAGCGGGGCCTGACGACCGGCCAGCTTGTGCGGCCGCTCGGCTCGGTCGGCTGCTACGTACCGAGCGGGCGGCATCCGCTGCCTTCGACGCTGCTGATGACGGCGATTCCAGCGCAGGTTGCGGGCGTGAAGCGCATCGTTGCGGTTTCGCCGCGGCCCGCGCCAGAGACGCTGGCCGCGGCGCACTTGCTGGGCATCCAGGATCTCTATCGAGTGGGCGGCGCGCACGCCGTGGCGGCGCTGGCCTACGGAACGGCATCCTTGCCGCGCGTGGACAAGATCGTGGGGCCGGGGAATCTTTACGTGACGGCAGCCAAGAAGCTGGTGGCTTTCGACTGCGCTATCGATATGCTGGCCGGGCCGACGGAGATTGTGGTCACAAGCGAACGCGGCCATGCAGCCGAGATTGCAAGCGACCTTGTGGCGCAGGCCGAGCACGATCCCGCGGCGCTGGCCATCTTCATCACCACGCGCGAAGATCTGGCGCAAGCGGTTGCCGCCGAGACGAAAATGCGCAGCCGCGAGAATCCCGTGGCGCGCGAGGCGCTCAAGCGGAATGGACTGGTGATTGTGGCCGCTTCGGCCGAAGAGGCGCGCACGATCACGAACCGGCTTGCGGCGGAGCATCTGACCGTGGATGCGGCCAGCGACCTCGAATGGGTCGAGAATGCCGGCTCGGTTTTTGTGGGCCGCTGGTCGGCGCAGCCCATGGGCGACTACATCTCCGGGCCGAATCACACGCTGCCCACCGGCGGCATGGCGCGCGTGCGCGGCGGATTGAGCGTGAACGATTTTGTGAAACTGATTACGGTGCAAGAGTACACGGCCGAGGGCGTGCGCGCGCTCGGTCCGAAGGCCGCGCTGCTCGCGGAGGCCGAAGGACTGATCGGCCACGCCGAGGCAATCCGCGTGCGGTCTGGCGTCAAATCCACTCGCGAAAGGAAACGCCGTGGCTGACTTCGCAACAGCCTCCTTGAAAGGTGCGGGATTAAGCCCGTGCAACAGCAATCCACAAAAGACCGCGGCTCCAGCCTCTGCCGGACTCCCCACGCCGCGCGCGCGGGTGCGGGCCATGATGGAATACCACCCTCCGCTGGGCAGCCGCGACAAACTGCGCCTCGATTTCAACGAGAACACCATCGCCTGCTCGCCCAAGGTGAAGGAGGCGCTCACCGCCGTCTCCACCGGCTCGCTCACGCGCTACCCCGAGCGTGAACCGGTTGAGGCGATTGTGGCGGCGCATCTGGGCTTGAAGCCGGAGCAGGTGGCGCTCACCAACGGCGTGGACGAGGCGATCCACGTGCTCTTCGAGACCTTTCTCGAAGCCGGCGACGAGTTGCTGCTGCCCGTGCCGACGTACACCATGTATGAGGTCTATGCCTCGTCGACCGATGCGCGCGCCGTCGCGGTACAGGCCGCGGACGACTTGCAATTCCCATTCGAGCGATTGCTCAAGGCGATCACCCCGCGCACAAAGATCATCGCTATCGCCAATCCCAACAGCCCGTCGGGCTCGGTGGCCACGCGCGAGCAATTGCTGGAGTTTGCCGCGCGCGCACCTCATGCCGTGCTGCTGGTGGACGAGGCGTACTTCCACTTTCACGGCGAAACCGTGATGGACCTGGTGGGCAAGACGCCGAATCTGGTTGTGGCGCGCACATTTTCAAAAGCATATGGACTGGCCGGGCTGCGGCTGGGGCTGCTGGCCGGCCCTCAAGAGCTGATGCGGTGGGTGCGGCGCGTGCTTTCACCGTACAGCGTGAACTCGCTGGCGCTGGTTTGCCTGAAGGCGGCGCTTGAGGATGAGGCCTATCTCGATTGGTACGTGGGTGAGGTCATTGGAGCGCGTGCCGCGTTTGAGGCTGCGCTCGATGCCGCCGGAGTGCGGCGCTGGCCGAGCCGGGCGAACTTTATTCTGGTGGAGATCGGCGCGCGGCACGCGGAGTTTGTAAAGTTGATGCGCGCGGCCGGAGTGCTGGTACGCGACCGATCGAACGACCCCGGCTGCGACGGACGCGTACGCATCACCATCGGCACGCGGGAACAGATGCAGCAGGCGGCGGTGGCGCTGAACGAGGCGCTGGTTGCGCTGCGCATCGGAGGAAAGGCGCTATGACGGAGAAGAAGAGCAGAAAAACCGTGGGCCGCACGGCGGTGGTCGCGCGTCACACCACGGAGACGCGCATCGATCTGGATCTCAGGATCGAGGGCAGCGGGAAGTACAAAGTCTCGACCGGCATTCGCTTCTTCGATCACATGCTGGAGCTGTTTGCGCGGCACGGCGCCTTCGATCTGACATTGCGGTGCGAGGGCGATCTCGATGTGGACCAGCACCACACGGTGGAAGACGTGGGGATTGCGCTGGGCGAGGCCTTTGACCGCGCGCTTGGCGACAAACGGGGCATTCTGCGCGCCGGTTACTTTGTGATGCCGATGGATGAGACGCTGGCCGTTGCCGCGGTCGACCTGAGCGGGCGCGCGGCTTACGCGGTGGACACGAAAGTGCGCACGCGGCTGGTAGGCGATCTGCAAGCGGAGCTGGTGACGGATTTCTTCGAGGGCTTTGCGCGCGGCGCGCGGGCCAACGTGCATGTGAAGACGATGTACGGCCGGTCGAATCACCACAAGATCGAGGCCATCTTCAAGGCGTTTGCGCGGGCGCTGCGCGTAGCCTGCTCGCGGGACAAACAGCTCGGCGGGATGCTGCCATCGACGAAGGGGCTGCTGTAAGTCGATTGAGGTTTGTACTGTCCCACCCTAAACGCAAAGAGCACGTTCAGGATGGGCACCCAAATGTTTTGGATTGGACGGAGAGATTTACTTGCGCGTAACGGTGATTGACTACAAGGCCGGGAATCTGACCTCGGTGCTGAAGACGCTCCGGCATCTGGGCGCGGAACCCGTGGTGACGGACGGCGACCTGTCGCTAGTGGAAGCGGCCGAACGCATTGTGCTGCCTGGCGTGGGGCACTTTGCGGCAACGGAACGGCTCGACGCAACGGGGCTCACGGGCGCGATTCGAGCGGCGATCGCGAAGGGCACGCTGTTTCTTGGCATCTGTGTGGGGATGCAGTGGCTCTACGCGGGATCGACCGAGGCTCCCGGGCAGCCAGGGCTTGCACACTTCGCCGCATCGTGCACGCGGTTTGCCGAGAGCGCGGAAAAAGTTCCGCACGTGGGCTGGAACTCTCTCGAAGTGCGCGCGGGATCAAGATTATTTGCGGGTGTTGAGCCCGGCGAGTTTGTGTATTTCACGCATTCCTACAAAGCGCCGGTGACCGCGGACACGGCGGCGGTAACGCACTACATTGAGCCGTTCGCCGCGGCGGTTGAGCGCGGAAACGTGATGGGCGTGCAGTTTCATCCGGAAAAATCGGGCGTGACGGGATTGAAGATTTTGCGGAATTTTCTGGAGTGGAATTGTTGAGGGATCGCTCATCGTGCTTGCCGTGCAGGAGTGCATCCCTCAGGGGCTAAAGCCCGATTAATTTTATGCGACTCACGGCACGACTAAATTCGTGCCCTTTCAAGATGGTCCAGGTTGCGATTTACGCGATTGAATTCAAGTTTTCTTGGGGAGCATCATGCTGACGAAGCGTATCATTGCTTGCCTCGACGTTCATGCGGGACGTGTGGTGAAGGGCGTGCAGTTTGTCGATCTGGTTGATGCGGGCGATCCGGCGACGCAGGCGGCGCGGCACGCGCGCGAGGGCGCCGACGAGATTGTGCTGCTCGACATTACCGCGACGCACGAGGGCCGGCAGACGCTGCTCGATACGGTGCGGCGCACGGCGCGCGAGTTGTTTGTGCCGTTTTGCGTGGGCGGCGGCATTCGCGCGGCGCGTGACGCCGAGCAGGTCTTCGAGGCCGGCGCCGACAAGGTGAGCATCAATTCGGCGGCGCTGGCCCGCCCGGATTTGATCGGCGAAATCGGATCGAGTTTTGGCGCGCAGGCCGTCGTCGTGGCCATCGACGCGCGGCGCGATCCCGAGGCGGCAGATTCTGTGCGTGAGGCGCAGGTCTTCGTGCACGGCGGGCGCAAGCCGGCAGGCCGCCGCGTGGTGGAGTGGGCACGCGAGGCCGAAGAGCGTGGCGCGGGCGAGATTCTGCTCACGTCGATGGACTCCGACGGCACGCGCGCTGGTTTTGATTGTGAATTGACAGCGGCGGTGAGCGAGGCCGTCGGGATTCCAGTCATCGCTTCGGGCGGCGCGGGGACGGTCAGGCATTTTGCCGATGTCTTCTCGCGCGGCAAGGCTCATGCGGCGCTTGCGGCGAGCATCTTTCATTTTGGCGTTTCCACGTCGCGGTCGCTCAAAGAGGAGCTGGCCGCGATGGGCGTACCGGTGAGGCTTCCATGCTGATTCCTTCCATTGATTTGCTGGGCGGGCGCATTGTGCAACTGGTGCAGGGCGAAAAGCTACGCCTGGCGTTCGACGATTTCGAGTACTGGATCGAAAAGTTCTCGCGGTTTCCACTGGTACAACTGATCGACCTGGACGCGGCGCTGCGGCAGGGCGACAATTCCGCGCTGGTTGAGCAGATTGCCAAGCGTCTGCCGGTGCAGGCAGGCGGCGGCATTCACACCGTCGAGCGGGCGCGGCAGGTGTTCGCGGCCGGCGCGCGGCGCGTGATCGCCGGCTCGGCGCTTTTCTCGGCCGAGGGCAAGGTGAACACGGAGTTCGCAGCCAGTCTCGCGGCAAGCGTGGGCGCGGAGCGCGTCGTGGCGGGCATCGACACCAAAAACGGGCGCATTGCGGTGAGGGGATGGAAGGCGCAGGTCGCGCTAACGCCGGATGAGGCGATTCCGCAGCTTGAGCCGCATGTGGCGGCGTTCCTTTACACGCACGTGGACACGGAAGGAACCATGCAGGGTTTCCCGATTGATGTGGCGGCACGGCTGCGCAAGCTTACGGCAAAGCAATTGATCGTAGCGGGGGGCATTCGCAGCCAGCAGGAGGTGGACGCGCTGGATGCGCTGGGCGCCGACGCCGTGGTGGGCATGGCGGTTTATACGGAGCTGCTGGCGGTATAGGGAAGCGGAGTTACACGGCTGCAGACGTAGCAGCTTACTCTTCTGGATCGGCCGCGCCGGCGATGTCTTTCCCGGATTCGGTTTCAGGTAGAGGCAACCTCGCGGGGTCGACAGCCTCGAAGCCCTCCGCGAGTGCGGCGTCGAGCAATGGCGCGGAGGCGGAGACAAACGTGAAGTGCGTGCCGGGAAACATTTCGCGCGAGGCCAGCGCGGCTCCCAACTGCAGAGCCTCGGGCCAGCGCAGCGTGGTGCGGTCGAGGATCTGCCGGGCCGCATCGAGAACCCCGGGATTCAGCGGCTGCTGCACCATGCGCGCTGCCTCGGCATGGAGCAGTTCGAAGACGCTGGCGGCAGCTTCGGACGAGATGTCGCCGGCGCGCTCGCGGCGGCGGATGGCCGCGTAGACCTCGAGCGGCGTGGCGGCCGAGATCAGCTTGCGGTTGTCCTCGACCGATTCCATCAGGCGGATAAGGGCCTCAGTACCCGGCTCGCGGACGAAGAGCCGGGCAAAGGCCGTTGTCTCAAGGAAAAAATAGCTCACTCGATCCCCCGTTCTTCATCGATGGCGGTATCCAGGGGTTCTCCTGGCATATCGATGGGTTGAAAACGCTGCGCCTCTTCGGGAATGCCCGCCTCGGCGCGGTTGAGCCGGATGGTGGTGGTGGGATAGGCAGGGCTTTTGGGGTTCGCGATTTTGCTGGTGAGCACCACGCCGCGTTGGATGGCCTCGGCCAGCACCGTCTGCCGCGATTCGGGATGCTGATTCCAGCGGTAGTCCTTGCGCGGCAGAAAGGAATCGCGAAACCATTTGAGGGCAATAAAGGCATGTCCGCCGCGCTCGGCTTCAGCCAGCGCCGCGCACAGCTCTTTGACGCGCGTATCCATATCAGCCGGAAGTGCGGGTTCCTGCTCTTCCTCTTCTGCCGCACGAGCGGCGGACGCGGAGGATCGCGGTGCGCGAGTTTGCCGCGGAGCGGGTTCTTCCCCCTCAATGCGCTCGAAGTAGATGCGCAACTCGTCGTACTCCGGAGACCAGGTGTCGGCTGAAGCGTCACGGCGTTTGCTGCGGCCGTTTTCGCTGCACAGCTCCACAATGGCCTGATACCCGGCAGGCGCCAGAAAGCGCAAGACGCGCGCCAGACCCGGGTCGTGTGAGTATGCCAGTTCGCCCAGTGCTTCTTCAATCATCTCCTCAGCAGCAGGGATGCTGAGGTCTCCGTTCTCTACGATATTTTGAGAACCCCTAGCCGTTTTCATCTCTTTCTCTCCCGATACAACTTAACTCCGCTGAGCCAGCACGATCACCGGCCGGTCAGTCCGGCTCGGAACGGCGCAGCAGAGTTGAGGCGACAACCTCAATTGACAGTTCGTTCCAATCAACTTTCTGAAGTGAGGAAGATGGGGGATCTTCTCGTTCAGCTATTCGAATCGATAGCGCGTTTTAAGCGGTTCGCGGGCTGGTTCGAGGCTTCGCGCGTTTGAATCCAGCCGGACTATTAAAGAAGTGGAATCCAATTTTCGAACTACAGATAGCAAATGATGTTAAGTGCCGGCTTCGATGGGCCTTCTGCCCATTCAGCCGGATTCTCGATTTGTGAGACGATTCTACCGCAAAAAATGCTTTTAAGGGGGAGAATGCGGAAATCTTCAGGTTACTAACGCCACACGGGATACGGGACAGACGGGCTCTTGAGTGGATCTCTTGTTTGATCATGGATTTGCGCCGCCTTTCCGGGCCGCTGAGCGAGAGACAACTCGGTCTCCCGGAACAATTATCGAGAGTGGGGTAGCTGCCTTAGTCCGAAGTTCCACGAAAAATCAGCTTGAAATCGGTAGCTAAGCGGCTTGTTTTCAGTCCCATTGAATTGAGTTTCAGC
>JBMFHB010000109.1:0-9110 GCA_049977045.1 Occallatibacter sp. | reverse complement strand
TGCTCCAGATCGAACGGCAGACCTGCAAACCGCTGCATCTTCCTTGGCAAAACGCTATGCCCGACATACACCTAGGATAGAGCGTGCGGTTTCAGAACCGTCCGGCGCGTAAGGAATAAAGAACTGATGCTTTCCGCGAGTCAAATTGTCGCATTGCAGGACCGGCTGACGCGTCTTTGGCACGAGGCCAGGCAAAAGCCCGAAGCCTCTGCCGGCGAGTGGCTCGATCTGGTTGCGCGGCAACATCGCACCAACTTCGATCTGTGGCACATTGAAGATGAGGCGCGCGCCCCACGCGTCTCCGAGGCTAAATTGGCCGCGGTGAAGCGCAGCATCGACCGGACGAATCAGATGCGCAACGATCTGGCCGAAGAACTCGACCGCATGCTGCTCGAATGGCTCGCGGCGCGCGGTCTGCCGAAGACCACTGCCCCGCTGAACTCCGAGCCGCCGGGATTGATCGTCGACCGGCTCTCGATCCTCGCGCTCAAGATCTATCACACGCGCGAGGAGACGCAGCGCAAGGACGCACCCGAGGGCCACGCCGGTCGCAATCAGGCACGGCTACAGGTTCTCGAAGAGCAGCGCGCCGACCTCGCCGGCTGCCTCGACGCATTGTGGCGGGAGACTCTGAGCGGAACCCGCCGCTTCAAGCTCTACCGGCAGTTGAAAATGTACAACGATCCGGCGCTGAATCCGGCAGTATACGGAGAAGCAGCGAACGAGAATCAAGGGAGCACGAGAGCCAGAGAACTGGGCGGTGAAACTTCCTGACTTGCCTTAGCAGCCAGTGGTGAAAGTCGAGATGCCATGAGAAACGTCCCTCGGCGGCTAAAGCCGCGTTGATTTTGCAGCCCTTACGGCACGGCTGAAGCCGTGCCCTTTCAAAACCCGACTTTCACCACAGGCTGTTAGGGCAATCGACTGGACTGCTGCCGAAACGTCCATCGTGTCTGGAGGATTCCGCTGTTTTGCAGCGATGAGTGAGCCGCCTCAAAAAGGCCCCATTGACGGAAGGCGGCGTTCTCAGTATAAACATGGCCTGAGTCCAATTCTGTTTCAGGCGAAGTTCCCCGTCGGCCTGGGACCAGGATGCGGAGGAAAGGATTTGAAGATTCCAGTAAAGCCATGACGCAAGATGCTCGTACCGCGGCGGCCAGCCGCAAGAAGAATCCGGCCACGAAATCGGAAGGCCATACCCGCACCCGCACGGAGCCGGCCTTTCAGCATTATGAGAGCGCCGTCCTTCTGCTGCAACAGGGCAAATACGAGAAGGCGCTGATCGCTTTGGAAAAGCTGCTAACTGAAGCACCCGCAGAGATCAAGGAACGCTGCCGGGTGTACATCAGTACTTGTCAGCGTCAGTTGCAGGCGCGTGGGCGGTCGTTTGCAACCCCCGAGGAGCACTATGATTATGCTATCTCGTTGCTCAATACCGGGTACTACGAGGAAGCTCGTGAACAGTTGAACCAGGTTCTCGCCGGCCACCCCGAAGCCGACTATGCGTTCTACGGCCTGGCGGTGCTGGAAGCTATTACCGGCCGCGCCCAGGATTGTCTCTCCAGTCTGGCGCGCGCTATTGAGCTGAATCCCAGGAACCGCCAGCAGGCGCGCGTCGACAACGACTTTCAGAACATGGCGGACGATCCGCGCTTCACCGAGTTGCTGTATCCTGAGGTTCCATAGGACCTCTATTGAACACTGAAATCTCCGCGAACGATTTGTTTGCGCCGGCGCTGAACCATGATCGCGCAACAGCGCACCGCCCGTTGCGCGTAGTCGCTCTTGGCGGCGGGACGGGCTTGTCCACGCTCCTGCGCGGGCTGCGCCGTCATGTCCGCGCGCCCGGCGAGGTTCCGTCGGCGACCGGCGCCATCGCCGACCTGGCGGCCGTGGTCACGGTCACCGACGACGGCGGCTCTTCCGGTCGGCTGCGCCAGGACTTCAACATGCTGCCTCCCGGCGACCTGCGTAACTGCATGGTGGCCCTCAGTGAGGAAGAGGATCTGCTGACCAAGCTCTTCTCGCATCGCTTTCGCGCGGGTCGCGGATTGAAGGGCCACAGCTTCGGCAACCTGTTTGTCGCTGCCCTCACCGAGATCACGGGCGATTTTGCCCAGGCCGTGCAACTGGCCTCGAAGATTCTGGCCACACGGGGACGCATCTACCCCGCCACCACTGCCAACACGACACTTGTGGCTTACATGGATGACGGCTCCGTGGTGCGCGGTGAGACCAACATCACGGCCAGCCGCCATCGCATCGAGGAGCTGACCTTCGATCCGCCCAACCCCATTCCCCTGCCCGAAACCCTCGAAGCCATCGAGCGCGCAGATCTGATCACGGTCGGCCCCGGTTCGCTCTACACCTCGCTGATCACGAACCTGCTGGTCGACGGCATTCCCGAGGCGCTCGCCAACGCGCGCGGCGTGCGCGTCTACATCTCGAACCTGATGACGCAGGCGAATGAAAGCCTGGGCCTGAGCGCCGCCGATCACATCCAGCGCATCTACGACCACACGCGCTTGCCCATCTTCGACTTCGCCATCGTCAATACGGGGCAGTTTTCGCCGGAAACCGTGGCCCGCTACGCTGCCGAGGGCGCAGCGCCGATCGAGCCCGACATCGAGCGCATTGAATCCCTTGGCCTGCGCTGCGTCACCGGCAACTTTGCCAGCGAAGAGAATGTGGTCCGCCACACCGCCAGCCGCCTGGCCGACGCAGTGCTGGAGTTGGCCAAGGCTCACCCCAAAGAGCGGCAAAACCGATAAGAATTCCGTTTCCAACGCATCGCTGCATCGGATAGAGTTATGGTGCGCCGGGCGCGCGCCTGAGCGCCGATGAGGAGGACAATATGAGCAGAACACAGCTTCGCGTTACAGTGGTTCTTTGCTTTTTGGCTGCGTCCATCGTTGCCCTCGCGCAGGTGATGGCCAAGCCCGGCCTGTGGGAGATGAGCAGCACCTTGACCTGGCAGAAGACACCCATGCCTCCGGGAGTCACACTGCCGGCTGGGGTCGCGGATCCCTTTGCGCCCTCGACGCGCACCTCCGAGGTCTGCATGACCCAGGAGATGATCGACAAGTTTGGCGCTCCGTTTGCCACTTTGAAAGGGCATGAGAACTGCGCCGTCACCAGCATTGTGCACAAGCCCGCCGGACTGACCGCCGAAATGACTTGCACCGGCGCCATCAACGGCCACGAAACCATCGAATCCTCCTGGCCCGACGGTGTCACTGCGCACGGCACGGCACACTTCACCGGCGCCATGCAGATAGGACCGAACTCAGTCCCCGTCGAGTACACCGTAGAGAGCACCTCGACCTACAAGAGCGCGGATTGCGGCAGCGTGAAGCCGATGCCCATACCGGCGAGCAAGTAAGAATCTCTTTAGACCTGCCCTCGCGACTTCTTGTATGTGAGACTCTTGCGATTCTGATGGTATCTTTTGTGCTACCATTCTTCTGTGATCGAGATCCGGCAGTACGTCGACCGGTTGGGGCGCACTCCGTTCTTGAGATGGTTTGACGCCGTGAACATCGGGGCACAAGCACGGGTGGCGACTGCGATCGAGCGTCTTGAACACGGCAATCTCTCTGCTGTCAAAAGTGTTGGCGCAGGCGTTCAGGAGTTGCGGATCGATTTCGGACCGGGCTATCGTATCTACTTCGGCAGGGACGGAGAAAGGCTCGTGATCCTGCTTGCTGGCGGCGAGAAGAAGCGCCAACAAGCGGATATTGCGCGAGCCAAAGAGCTTTGGGCGGAGTTCAAACAGCGAAAGCGGGAGGGATCATGGCGCTGACAACGAGCTTCAACGAGACGCTGCGAAAGAAACTTCAAGAGAGCGCGGGGTTTCGCCGTGCGCTGCTGAAAGAGGCGCTCAGTTGTATGCTTGCAGGCGACGTCGAAATCGGGAAGTCGGTCCTGCGCAAGTACATTAACGGAACGGTCGGTTTCATCAAGCTGGGCGAGGATCTGGGCCGCTCGCCCAAGGCGTTGATGCGCATGTTCAGCGCCAAGGGCAATCCCCAGGCGAAGAATCTCTTCGAGATCGTAGCTTACCTGCAAAAGGCCGAGGGCACGGTGCTGAGGGTTGTGGATCGTGCGGCATAGACAGAGAACCCTTATCGCAAAAGCGTCACCATGCCGGCTCCGGCTCGTTTCATGCTCTGCATTGTCAATGCACAGCAGCCGTTATCCTTCCACCGTGCGCTTGAGTTGCCCGCAGGCGGCGAAGATGTCGCGCCCGCGGGGCTGGCGGATGTAGGCCGCGATTCCCTCGCCCATCAGCAATTCATGGAACGCGGCTACAGATGCGGGGCTGGGCATCTCGTAGGCGATTCCGGGGCCGGGATTCCAGGCAATCAGATTCACCTTGGCGGGCAGGCCGGTGCGGCGCACCAGACGCGCCGCCTCGCGTGCCTGCTCAGGGCGGTCGGTGACGCCGCCCAGCAGAACGTACTCGAAGGTGATGCGCTCACGCGGCCGCAGCGGCACGCGACGCACCGCTTCGATGACATCGTCGATGGGCCACTTGCGGTTGATTGGCATCACCTCGGCGCGGATCGCGTCGTTGGGCGCGTTCAGACTGATGGCGAGCCTTGGCCGCACGTCTGGCGGTTCGGAAGCAAAGCGAAGAATGCCGGGAACGATGCCGGACGTTGAGACCGTCATGCGCTGTGGGCTCAGGCCCACCTCGCGTACCAGCAATCGGACGGCAGCCATAAAGCTGTCGTAGTTGAGGAACGGCTCACCCATCCCCATGAAGACCAGGTTCACGCGGTCGCGGCCTACGCGGGCGCTCTGGCGCGCCAGAACCGCGACCACCTGCCCGGCGATCTCACCCGCCGTCAGATTGCGCTGCAGGCCAAGCTTCGCGGTCAGGCAGAACTGGCAGTTCACGGCGCAGCCAATCTGCGAGGAGACGCAGATCGTGGCGCGCGACCAGTTTTTCTTTTCTTTCTGGTCGTCTGCCTCATCCTCCTCGACACCATCGCCCTCGGGCATCCAGACGGTTTCGACGGTTTCAGCCTTTAGCTCCCCAGCAGCGTTTTCGAGCTGAGGGAGAAGATCCGGGTTGTCTCTTTGCGGGTTGGCGTCGCCAGGCGACATGGCGGGATGGCGAGTTCGCATGGGATCGGTTGACGAAAAGGCGCTTCCGAGTTCCACCAGGTACCGCTCCGTCCCGTCAGACGACTTGAAGGTGTGAGCAATGACTGGACGGCCGACCCTCCAGCCCCGGGCAGCTAATTTTGCCCGCAAAGCCGAAGATAAGGTGCTTATTTCAGAAATCTCGCTAACCCATTGACGATAAATTGCTTCTGCGATCTGCTTGCCCCGATACGCAGGCTCCCCTGCCGCCACGAGCAGCCTGGAGAGGGTTTCCGCATCTAATCCAAAGAGAGGCTTTTCCAGGCCATCCGCTGCATTTTGCGCGCCGAAATGGATGAGTTGGTCCGATTGCTCAGGCATGGTGTCCAGCATTCCATCTTATCTTTTGCCAGCAAGCTTGGCATCAGGCGCGAAAACTTCCTTATCTCCAGCGATGGTGCGGGTGGTCTGCATTTGGCCTACAATCGAATCGTTACCGATGAGCACTGAGAGAAATCGCCGCCGCACCGTATTGCCGAACGGCCTGATCGTACTGACCGAGCGCATGGATTATCTGCGCTCCGTAGCCATGGGCGTCTGGATCAAATCCGGCTCACGCTGCGAAACCCCTGAGGTCAACGGCATCTCGCATTTTGTGGAGCACATGCTCTTCAAGGGTACGCGTTCGCGCTCGGCGCAGCGCATCGCCCGCGAGATGGACTCGATTGGCGGCAACCTGGACGCCTTCACCAGCAAGGAAACCATCTGTTTCAACGTGAAGTCGCTCGCGGACCATGTACCCATTGCCCTCGACATCCTGACCGACATGGTGATGAATCCCACCTTTGCCCTGCCCGACATCGAGCGGGAGCGCGGCGTAATTCTCGAAGAGATCAAGATTGACGAAGACAATCCCGACGTGCTGGTGCACGAGCTGTTTACGCAAAGCTTCTGGAAGGGCCATCCGCTGGGCAAGCCCATCCTGGGCACTACGGAGACCGTGGCCCGGCTGGGTCAGCAGCACCTCTTCGACTACCACAACGACCGCTTCCACGGCGGCAACATGGTGTTTTCCGCGGCCGGCAACCTGGACCACGACCACTTTACGGCGCTGGTCGCGGAGAAGTTTTCCGCGCTCAACGGCGGCAACACCTTGAACGAGCTTGCGGCGCCTGAGCCAAGCGCCCGCATCATTCTGCGCAACAAAAAGGCGCTCGAACAGGTACAGATCTGCCTGGGTGTGCCCGCGCCGTCGATTACCGACGAAAACCGATACGCCACACTGATCCTGAATACCGTGCTGGGTGGCGGCATGAGCTCACGGCTCTTCCAGACCATTCGCGAGGAGCGCGGTCTGGCCTACTCGGTCTACTCCGACCTGAGCCCCTATCGCGACACAGGCAACCTCTGCGTCTTTGCGGGAACCTCGACGGGCAAGGCCCTTCAGGTGGTGGACCTGATTCTGGCCGAGTTCCGCAATCTGAAGCAGACGCCCATCGCAGCCGAGGAACTGACCCGCGCCAAGGATCAGGTAAAGGGCAACATTCTGCTCGGTCTCGAAAGCTCCAACGCGCGCATGGCCAACCTTGCGCGCCAGGAGATGTACTTCCACCAGTTCTTCTCGGCTGAGGAGATTATTGCGCGCGTCGACGAGGTCGATGCGGCGCAGGTGCAATCGATGGCGCAGCGGCTCTTCGACCCAGAGCGCATCGCAGTCACGCTCCTGGGCCGGCTGGATGGCGTGAAGCTGAATCGGACGAAGCTGGAGTGTTAAAGACAGGCATTGGGGCGTAGCCAGCAGGGATCAGGCGCGGATTGACGCCTTTTTCCGTTCCCTGTTCTCTGCTTTCCCTCCTTTCGCGTTTTCGAGCGCCCGATTTCCCTTTCGCGTCTATACGTTGTAGCATTTTCTCGAATGGGTTTGCGGTTGCGGGCCCTTTTCAGAGAGACTGGAACCGGAATGAATCCCAAGACTTTACCTGCTCTCCGCCGGCGCTGCCAGCGCCCGGCAGTTGCCAACGGCTTTACGCTGATGGAACTGCTGATCGTGATTGCCGTCATCCTGATTCTGATGCTGATGGCCATGAAGACCATCGGCTCGATGAAGATCCGCGCCAACGAGGTGTCGGCCATCAACTCGCTGCGCGTGATTACGCAGTCTGAGATTGAGTACGATTCCACCTATCCGGCCAACGGCTACGCCTGCGACCTGAAGACCCTGGGCGGCGTGCCGGGATCGTCCATGCCGACCCCTACCTCGGCGCAGTTGCTCGATAACGACCTGGCGTCGTCCGGCTATAAGTCCGGCTATATGTTCAAGATTTCCGATTGCCAGAAAGTCACCGTCAACGGAACCGACCGCGTCACCGGCTACCGGCTGACTGCCGTGCCGGCGGCGCCAGGCAAGACGGGCAATCGGGGATTCTGCACTGACCAGTTCGGCGGCAATCCCAAATACGATCCCACAGGCGGCACCAACTGCACGCAGTCGCTGCAATGAACCTGGCAAACGTGTTGATGTGCACCGGCTGGCGGCGCTTCGCGTCTGTGTGCGCAGTTTTCGTTCTGGGCTGGTCCGGCGCGGCTCTCTGCTTTGGGCAGACTTCGCCCGCGCCATCGGCCGCGGAACTGGCACAGCGCGTCGACCGCCATTACGATCAACTGCGCTCGCTCAAGGCCGGTTTCCGCGAGGATTACGCCGGCATGGGCATGATTCGCTCGGAAACCGGAGCGCTCTTTCTGAGCAAGCCGGGGCGCATGTTGTGGCAGTACGCCAATCCGGCCGGCAAGATCTTTTTGCTCGACGGCAAATACGCGTGGCTCTACACGCGCGGCGATGCCCAGGTGCAGCGCATTCCAGCCAAAGATTTGGACGACCTGCGCTCACCGCTGCGCTTTCTGCTCGGTCACACGAAGCTTGAAAAGGAATTGACGGGCCTGCGGCTTGAGCGCGCGGCAAATGGCCAATACACCCTGACGGGCATGCCCAAGGGGCAGGAGAATCGCGTAAAGAATCTGTCGCTCACGGTCACAGAGGCAGGCGTCATCTCGACCATTGAGGTTGTGGAGGTGGATGGCGCGACCACGCGCTTCACCTTCACCAACGAGCAGGCCGATGCACCGATCTCACCCGCGGTGTTCCACTTCACACCGCCGCCCGGCGTACCTATTGTGGATGCGGCTCCGCCTGTGTAAAGAACCCGCTGCAACGGATGTTCACCCTTGAGTAGAGAGGCCAGATTGACTGGAAGTTATTACAACCGGGAAAGCCCCCGGCTACCGGGGCGACAGTCGATGTTTGACAACTCCGGGCGTCCATCCCAGAAACTCCCAACGTGAGCCGGCAAAGCACACGGAAGGAGTATCAGGATGGACGAGTATGACAGCTTAAGCCACTCCAAGTGGGAGTGCAAGTACCACGTGGTTTTCATCCCCAAGTACCGGCGCAAGAAGTTGTACAAGGAGTTGCGTGAGCGGCCAGTCGCCCTTGTGAAGTTGGATGTTCGCGCCGGCGCGGCGCATGGCCTGCAGCATGACGATCACGCGTTTGTTGATCGTCTTCTAATTGAGATCCTCGTCCCGGCTGGCAGCGAACAACTTCATCGCGTCCGAACGTGCGAACTGGTCCACGTAATGCTTTTTCGAGACCCTCTGGAACCAGGCGAGGTCAGCCGAGTAGGCGCGCCAGGCGGCGGCGTCTTTTCTAGCCTTCACCTCGGCGAGGTAGCTCTCGACAGCCGCGCGAATCGTCGTCGAAGGTGATGCGGCCTTTGGCTCTTCTTCCGGCGCCTCAATCTCGCCGGAGAAGATGCCGGACTGGAGCTGCCACGCGTCCAGTGCTTCGCACGGCGACGTTCCGACTGAGCGCGTGCGGCGCTGGCCGTTCTCTCGCCAGCCGAGGTAGAAGGTGCCGCTAGTCCCG
The DNA here is from genome assembly GCA_049977045.1 of Occallatibacter sp. Classification (GTDB taxonomy): domain Bacteria; phylum Acidobacteriota; class Terriglobia; order Terriglobales; family Acidobacteriaceae; genus Telmatobacter. The sequence goes on along the minus strand of JBMFHB010000109.1, from coordinate 97 downwards.
CGCCGCGGCTTGCCGTCGATGATGACGAGCTCCGGCTTTGGCCTTCCGTTGACATTGACCACCGGGAAGAATTGCCATTTTCCGTTGTGCGAGAGAT
>JBMFHB010000108.1:0-9135 GCA_049977045.1 Occallatibacter sp. | reverse complement strand
CTGGTCTACAACTGATGGAGCTGGTATGGCCGCGCCGCAAAACCCCAAGCCCGCATGGAAGCCGCGACCAGCCGCCCACTGCTGCTGGCCGCCGCGGGCCGGCTGAACCGCCATGCCGGCAAAACCCGCCTGCACAGGACGCCGCTGCGCGGTTGCCGCGCCCTGTTGATGCTGCTCATCGCCAATATCCGAACGGCGATTACCCAGATTCGAAGCATTGCGGAGCAGTCGCCCGAGATCAACCGCTGGAAAACACTGCTGAACTCCATCGTGGCCCGCATCCTGCCCAGGACAACAGCCACCCGCCTGCTCCTAAACCCAACTTGAGAGCGTCAACTGCCGGATTTAGGGTAATTCATCTCTTCCATCAGTTGCCGCTCGCTGCGGATCGAATAGAGCACCATCGGCAGCATGGCCCGGAGCAGCCGCTCGGGTGCGATCGACGGTCGGCCCGTCGCGGCATACAAATCGTCGAAGGCCGCGTCGGCCAGCGCGCGAATCCGCCGCGCCGGAGGATCGTCCGGCATCCGCCGGGAAAGGGTTACATCACTGTACATCGCCGTCTGCTTGCGATCTTCTCCGCGCATACTTCTTGTTTACTACAAAGTTAATGCGGATGCTGTGACCGTCACCAAGCTTCAAAGGGGTTTTTTCGCAGCTTTTCAAGTCGTGCCCTTTCAAAACCGTTGCCGAAGCTGGTTCATTCCGTTCGTGCAATTGCCCTGGAGCGTGGGCACTCACAAACCACGACGCATCACCCCGCGGTGTACACTTTCTCTTCGCGCAAATCCAATCTCGGCTCTGCGCGATGAGGATTTTTATGCGCAAACTTTCTCTCCGATTCTGGGTGGCCTATACCCTCCGCCAATGGGCGACTGGGATTGCTCTTGCCTTTGCACTGATTCCGCCCTGTTGGGCGCAGGCGCCACAAAAGCGCCCCATGACCTTCGTCGACATGATGCACATGAAGCGCCTTGGCGCGACCGCCGTCTCGCCCGACGGTAAGTGGCTAGCCTACTCCGTCACCACCGTCGATCTCGCGAAGAACACCAAAACGCCCGAGCTATGGTTGCAGGCCGTCGCCGGCGGCGAGCCTTTCAGGATCACCACCGCCCAGCCCGGCGATGGCGGCGTGGAATTCGCGCCCGACAACAAGCGCATCCTCTTCCTCAGCGGCCGCGAAGGCGGCCAGCAGATCTGGCTCGCCGACTTTGACCCCGCCACCGGCGCCACCTCGAACCCGCGCAAGCTGACTGCCCTCGCCACCGAGGCTGACAACGCCAAGTGGTCGCCCGACTCGAAGTCCATCGTCTTCACCTCGAACGTCTATCCCGATTGCGCGCCCATCACAACCGCCGATTTCTCCACAGGCAATCAATGCAATGCCGATCGCGACAAGGACCGTGCCGAGAGCAAGGTCAAGGCGCAGATCTTTACCCACCTCCTCTATCGCCACTGGGACCGCTTCACTGGCGACAAGCGCTCGCATCTCTTTCTGATTTCCGTCGATGACGGCGGAATGCGCGATCTCACGCCCAACAACCCGCACGACGTACCTCCGTTCTCGCTCGAAGGCTCGGGCTGCGGCTGCGACTTCTCGCCCGACGCGAAAGAGCTGGCATATACCGACAACATCGATCCTGTTCAGGCCATCTCGGTTAGCGCACGCATCTTTACCCTCGACCTCACCAATCCCGCCGCCAGGCCGGTGCAGGTTTCAACTTCTGCCGGCGGCAACTTCAACCCCGTCTATTCACCGGATGGCAAGTACCTCGCCTGGCGCAGCCAGGCCCTCGCCGGCTACGAGAGCGACAAGTTTCGGCTCGCTGTCTACGACCGCCAGGCGAAAACAGTAAAAGACCTGCTGCCGAACTTCGACAACTGGGTGGACGAGTTCGCGTGGGCGCCGGATTCGACGAAAATCTACTTTGCGTCGTCAGTCACAGGCGAAGAACCGTTGCTCGCGGCAACGCTCGATGGCGCTATCCGAACCGTGAGCGACCAAGGTGAATTCGGCGACCTCCATCCTCTCCCGAACGGCAGCGCAGTAGTGGCCGAGCGCATGACGGACGCATCCCCCAGCGAAGCCGTCGTGATCGGCACTGCGCCGCATCTTCCGCCGGACCAGCGCATCTCGCCCCTCACTCACCTCAACGACGCCCTGCTCGCCCAACTCGACCTGCCCAGGATGCAGCACTACTGGTTCACCGCCAAAGACGGCACAAAGCTCGAAGGCTTCATCGTTCGCCCACCGGGTTTTGATCCCGCGAAGAAATACCCGGTGAAGTTCCTCATTCACGGCGGGCCGGAGGGTAACTGGGGCGACGACTGGAGCTATCGCTGGAACCCTGAGCTCTTTGCCGCCAACGGCTACGTCGTCGTGATGATCAATCCCCGCGGCTCGACCGGATACGGGCAGGCGGTGGTCGACGGCGTTAACGGCGATTGGGGCGGCAAGCCCTACACCGACCTGATGACCGGCCTCGACTACGCCGAGCAGCACTACCCCTTCATCGACAAGGGCCGCGAGTGCGCCCTCGGCGCCAGTTACGGCGGCTACATGGCCGACTGGATCCTTGGCCACACCGACCGCTTCCGGTGCATCGTGACGCACGATGGTATGTTCAATGCCGAGTCCGCCTTCGGCTCGACCGACGAGGACTGGTTCAACATCTGGGAGTTCCGCGGCCACCCGTGGGACTACTACGGCAAGCCCGACAGCGAGAACCCGTTCCGCAAGTGGTCACCGTCGCTCTTCGCGAAGAGCTTCAAGACGCCCACGCTCGTCGTTCACAACCAGCTCGACTACCGCCTCGACGTGAGCGAGGGCTTCCAGCTCTTCGACACCCTGCAACTGCTCGGCGTGCCGTCGAAGATGCTCTACTTTCCCGACGAGGGCCACTGGGTGCTGAAGCCGCAGAACTCCGAGCTCTGGTGGAAGACCGTGAATGACTGGGTTGACCAGTGGACGCAAACAGGGACTAGGGACTAGGGACTAGGGACTAGGGACTGAGGGACTCGCTGGATGGGGTTTGCGCGAAAGTCCGCGAAGAAAAAATCTCCGCTCAACGAAGCGGGGCTCTACGACTACGCCGTCAAAGCTCTCGGCCGCCACATGCGCACCGAAGCCGAACTGCGTCGCCTGATGGCCGCGCGCGCAGAGCCGGACGCGAGCGGAGAAGCGGCGGTGCAGGCCGTCCTCGCCCGCCTCAAAGACCACGGCTACCTCAACGATCAGTCCTTTGCCGAAACCTACACCCGGCTGCGCCAGGAGAACGAGAAGTTGGGCGCGCGCCGCGTGCGCCAGGATCTGCGCCAGAAGGGCGTCCGCGCCGAGGTCGTTGAGGAGGCGGTCGCCGCCCGCTATGGCGAGAGTGACGAAGAAACTCTGGCGCGCGAGCACCTGGAGCGCAAGCGCATCAGGAAGCCCGAAAACGAGAAAGAGGCCGCGCGCGTCATGCGGCGGCTGGTGGCAGCAGGCTTCTCTACCGGAACGATCTACAAGATCCTGCGCCGCTGGGATGTGGACGAGGAGACGCTGGCCGGAATCGAGAATCTGGAAGCCGAAGCGCACGAGGAGTGAAGCTGAAGGGTCAACGGGGCGCCGATCGGCGCGCCAGCGCTGGGCTGTCCCACCGCAGGTGGTTACACTAAAAGAGCCATGCAAAATCGCTCGGGAAATGAGATACGAGAGCTGTTTCTGCGCTTTTTCGAGTCGAAGGGGCACCGCCGTGTGCACTCTTCCTCGCTGGTGCCTGCCAACGACCCCACGCTTCTGTTCACGAATGCGGGAATGAACCAGTTCAAGGATCTCTTCCTTGGCGCGGAGAAGCGCGCCTACTCGCGCGCGACCACCTCGCAAAAGTGCGTCCGCGCCGGCGGCAAGCACAACGACCTCGAAAACGTCGGCTTCACCCGCCGTCATCACACCTTCTTCGAGATGCTCGGCAACTTCAGCTTCGGCGACTACTTCAAGCGCGAAGCGATCCAGTTCGCCTGGGAGCTGGTGACGAGCCCCGAGTGGATGGGCATTCCCAAGGACCGGTTGTACGTGACGATCTTCGAGGGTGCCGATGGCGTGCCGCGCGACGATGAAGCCGAGCGGTTCTGGATCGAGACCGGCGTCGCGAGCGACCGCATCTTTCAATACGGCCTCAAAGACAACTTCTGGCAGATGGGCGAGACCGGCCCCTGCGGGCCGTGCAGCGAGATCTTTTACGACATGGGCCTGGAAGCCGCCGAGACTCCCGGCGTCGATCTGCCGTTCGGAAAAGACGAAGCCCGCTACGTCGAAATCTGGAACCTGGTCTTCATGCAGTTCGATCGTTCAGCAGTGACCGACGCCGCGGGGAAAACAACCTACAAGCTTACGCCGCTGCCCAGGCCCTGCGTCGATACCGGCATGGGCCTCGAACGTGTCGCCGCCGTTCTGCAAGGCAAGGTGAGCAACTTTGAGACCGATCTTTTCATGCCGTTGATTTTACGGGCCGCTGAGTTAATGGAGAAAACAACGTCAGCCAATTTAGCCGAGACGGTCAAGACACAAGGGATAATCGCAGACCGATCGAGTCTCGCAAGCGCACAAGTTTCTGGGGCATTGAAGAGGCTCGTAAACACCGCCAGCCTGCGCATCATAGCCGACCACGCCCGTGCCGCGACGTTTCTCATCAGCGACGGCGTGCTGCCCTCGAACGAAGGCCGCGGCTACGTTCTACGCAAAATCATTCGACGTGCCATTCGCCATGGCCGTTTGCATGGGCAGGAAAAACCATTTCTATTTGAGATGGTTTATGCCGTGCGTGATGAGATGAAGACTGCTTATCCCGAGCTGGTCGATTCCGCTGCGCGGGTGGCCAAGGTTGTGGAAGCCGAAGAGAAGCAGTTTGCCAGGGTACTAGCGATTGGAGCACGGCGTCTACAAACCGCGTTCGTTGGTCACAGACTCGCACAGAATCCTGCTGCCACAAATGAGCAATTGGCGGAATGGTTTGGCCCGGACTTTGAGATGGAAAACCTCGGTGAGTGGAAGCCGAAATTATTCGACGGCGCTGACGCCTTCCACCTCTACGAAACCTTCGGCCTGCCGCTCGATTTCATGGTCGATGCCGCGCGCGATGCCGGCATTACCTTCGACATGGAAGGCTTCGAGGCAGCTCGCGCCGAAGAGCAAGCCCGCGCCCGCGCTTCCTGGAAGGGTGGCGCGCAAAAAACGGCCAGCCCCGTCTTCCGCGACCTGCCGAAGACCGTCTTCGAGGGCTATCGCCAGCTCAACTCGACCCACTGCGAGGTTCTCGCCATCGTGAAGAACGGCGTGGGAGTTCCGGCGGCCAGGGCCGGCGAAGAGGTCGAGATTGTCCTCGACCACACCAGCTTTTACGGCGATTCGGGCGGCCAGATCGGCGATACCGGTTTTTTCACCTCGCTCGACGGCAATGAAACCATCGCCCAGATCACCGGCTGCGTTCTCCCCGTGCAGGGAGTGCGCGCGCACAAAGCCGTGCTCAGGCAGGATCTCGCCGTCGGCGATCACGTCAACACGCAGGTCGATGGCGACCGCCGCAACGCGATCCGCCGCAACCACACGGGCACGCACCTGCTGCACGCGGCGCTCCGGCAGGTTCTGGGCACGCACGTCAAGCAGGCCGGCTCGGCCGTGCATCCCGACCGGTTGCGCTTCGATTTTTCGCACTTTTCTCCCGTTGCCGACGAAGAACTGCAAGAGATCGAAGACATCGTCAACCGCGAGGTGCTAGCCAACGCCCGAGTCGAAACCCTCGAAGACGTACCCATCGAAGTAGCAGTCAACGAGTACCACGCCATGGCGCTGTTCGGCGAGAAGTACGGCGACAAGGTGCGCGTGGTGCGGCTCAGCGACGGTTTTTCGACGGAATTGTGCGGCGGTACGCACACCGCGGCCACGGGCGAGATCGGCCTCTTCAAGCTGACGAGCGAAGAGTCTGTCTCCTCGGGCGTGCGCCGCATCGAGGCTATCAGCGGCCTCGGCTCGCTCTCAACCTTCCGCCGCAACTTCGAGCTGGCGCAGGTTGCCGGCCAATATGTTCCTTCGACGGAGAATCTCTCCGAGGGCCTGAAGGCAAAGTTCGCCGCGCAGGAAGATGAGCTGAAAAAGCTTCGCCGCGAGATCGAAGAGATGCGCATGAAGTCGGCCGCGGGCGCACTCGACGAGGCCGTCTCCCGAGCCGTTGAAGTGAAGGGCGTCAAGCTGCTCACCCATCGCGCCGATAGCCTGGAACGCGGGCAACTGCGCACGCTGGTCGATAACCTGAAGCAGAAGCTCGGCGAGGGCGTGGTGGTGCTCGCCTCGGCGCAGCCTGAGGGCAAAGTGGCGATCATCGCCGGCGTCACGCCGGGGCTCGTCAAGCGCATCCAGGCGGGCAAGCTGGTGGGCGCGGTGGCCAAGCTCGTTGGCGGCTCCGGCGGCGGCAAGCCCGAGATCGCCGAGGCCGGTGGCAAAGACCAGACGCAGATTGACGCCGCGCTGGCAGCCACTGCGAAGATTGCCGGCGAGCTGTTGGGATAGGGTTTGAGTTTCCCGCCTTCACCGATTCGCGCTCTTGATGAATCGGCGAAGGTGGGGCGCCCGGCGCCAGGCGCATGGATGAACTATTTGCGTCTTTGCCACCATGCCTTAATCTTTCCCCATGGCAAAATTCGACGACAATCCTGCGGTGATTGCTGCGTTGCGCACCCGTCTGCTCGAGTGGTACAGGCGCTATCGCCGCGACCTGCCGTGGCGCCGGAGCGCGGATCCGTATGCCATCTGGGTCTCGGAGATCATGTTGCAGCAGACACGCGTTGCCGTGGTTGTCGATCGCTATCAGAAATTCATGGAGCGGTTTCCCACGCTGATTTCGCTGGCGCTGGCCGACGAGCAGGAGGTGCTGGCGCGCTGGAGCGGCCTGGGCTATTATCGCCGCGCGCGCATGTTGCACAAGGCAGCGCAATTTGTGGCCGCCAATCTTGGCGGCAATCTGCCGGTGCGCGCCGATGAGCTGCGGCTCTTGCCGGGGGTCGGCGCTTACACCGCGGCAGCCGTGGCCAGCATTGCCCGTGGCGAGCGCGTGGCCGTGGTGGATGGCAACGTGGAACGCGTGTTGTGCCGCCTCGCCGGCTGGGAGGCGGGCAGCCGTAAAGGAGGCGGTTCGGCGCTGCGGCGGAAGATTGAAGATCTTGCGGGCCGGCTCCTTGATTCCGCGTGGCCAGGCGATTTCAATCAGGCGATGATGGAACTCGGCGCTACGATCTGCGCGCCGCGCAATCCGCAATGCCTCGTGTGCCCGCTGGCCGAGGATTGCGAGACCCGCGGTGAGCACAAAACACCGCATCGTGCGCCGATGATGAGCCGCGTTGTAGCCTACGCACTTTCGGTGCGGCAAGGAAAGCGGCGCGGTCCAGGCTGGCGCGAGGTGCTGCTGGAGCAGCGTCCCGCACGCCAGACCGTCATGCCGGGTATGTGGGAGCTGCCCGCGCTCGTCCAGACCGACGTGCCGGAAGACGAAGTGCGCATGACGCTGCGCCACGCCATCATGCAGGTGAACTACTACGTGCGCATCCGCACCGTTTTTGAGGACGATGTTGAGGAAATGACGGTCACCGGCGGTGAGAGGCGCTGGGCGCCGCTGCGCGAGGCCGCCGGCATGGCGCTGACAGGACTGGCGCGCAAAGTACTTGCGCGGGCGCACCTTTTGCCGGAGCCACCGCTCGATACCATTGCGCCCGACAGATTAGCATAGAGAGAAGCTGCCTGCGCGATTGCATCCAGCGGGATGCTGACGGCATCCAATGAGAAACGGCGCAGCGATTTTCCCCCCCGAAGAACAGGCGCCGGAAATCCAACATCATCACAGAATTTTTCAACCCCCAAGGAGGGACGATGGCAAGCAAGGCAAGTGCAATTTGGACAGGTTCGCTGAAGGAAGGCAAGGGCACGATGTCGACGGCGACAGGCGTGCTGAAGAACGCCAGCTATTCCTTCGCCACGCGCTTTGAGGGCGCCGAAACCGGCACCACCCCCGAAGAGATGATTGCAGCGGCGCACGCAAGCTGCTTCTCGATGGCCCTGGGCGCGCAATTGGGCGGCTCTGGCCTGACTCCGGAAAAGATTGAGACACAGGCAGCCGTTACCCTGGCTAAGGTGGATGGCGGCTTTAAAGTCACCCGGATTGCGCTGACCACAACGGCCAGCGTTCCCGGCGCGACGAAGGAAGTCTTCGACAAGGCCGCGGCCGAAGCCAAGACCGGCTGCCCGATCTCGAAGCTCTTCGCTGGCAATACCGAAATCACGCTGGACGCAAAGCTCGTCTAAGCGTGACCACACTGCAAACGGGCCGCGGCCATAGGCCCCGGCCCCGGCTTGCAGACACGGGATTCGCAGTCTTCAGGGTCAGATCTGATAGTGAAATTTGACACCGCGAACCGCATTTGCGAGACTCAAAGTTGCTGCCTGCTTGAGCGCAACCCGCTTGAGCGTGAGATAGTGCCGAAGTGGCGGAATTGGCAGACGCGCATGGTTCAGGTCCATGTACTCGCAAGGGTGTGGGGGTTCGAGTCCCTTCTTCGGCACCAGTCCTTTAAAATCAATCACTTAGAAAACTTGTTACTATTTGTTACTACTTCTGGGTTTCCACTGGAAGGCACTGGGAACTACTGGAAACCTCTGGAAGTGTATGATTCCAAGTCGCTTAGCTTCCATCTAATCATGGAAGGAGCAAGTGCTTGGCAAATCGATCGGTTGTCCTCTACATACGCACCAAAGTCGGGGAGAAGTGGGCCTATAAAAAGGCCCCGGAAGAGCTGACACAGCTCGTTTGCGGCGAGTACTACCTGGGCTGGTATGTCAAAACCGACAAGCATCTGGAGCCTGTCGGGAACGAACCGGAAGCAGCTCTTAGTGCCCTCAATCTGAAGCGCCTTCAACTGGCATTCGTTGCCGCTGGTGGCGAAGTCAAACAGCCTGACACCAAAAAGGAGCTTGAGGCCGCTTATCTGGCGGCAGCTGGCGCCGCTCAACAAGCCTGCAATGTTGAGGCCGAAACCAAAACAGACGCGAGAAAGCTTGTGTCTGAGGAAGTGGTAGCGTATCTCAGCGTTTGCAAAGCCCGCGGCGGCAAACTG
>JBMFHB010000107.1:0-9261 GCA_049977045.1 Occallatibacter sp. | reverse complement strand
GCGGAGCGCAGCGGAGTCGAAGGATCTGCGGTTGCCTTTCGCGGAATCTGTGCAATTACTTAAGGGCCGGATCAATATTGTTCGACCGGTTCCCAATGGCCGGAGTCTCCGGAGCGGAAGATGGCCTCGATGACGGCCATGTTGGCGATGGAATCCTCGAGCGGCACCGGAAGTTCAGTGTTGTCGAAGATGGCGCGGGCAAAGGCGTCGCCTTGCAGCGTGTACTGATCGGCGGTGGCAAAGGTCTCGGTGGCGATGCCGCTGTAGGCGAGGTCGCCGGTAGAGTCGATGAAAAGGCGCGTGGGGCGGTCGTTGGGCGCGTTGTAGGGGATCTCGATCTCGATGCGGCCGCGGGTGCCGAGGAAGTGTACGCGCTGGTAAGGGATCATTTGCGTGCTGCAGGTGAAGATGGCCTGGCCGGCAGGGAAGTCGAGGATGGCCGAGGCCAGCCGATCGGTGCGCATCTGGGGATCGCGTTCGACGAGCGCAACCACGCGTTTTGGTTCCTGCTCGAAAGCAAAGCGCGCGGATTGAATGCAGTAGCAGCCGATGTCGTAGATGCCGCCTCCGCCCATCTCTGCTTGGTTGCGGATATTGGCGGGATCGGCGTTGAAGTAGCTGAAGTGCGCGTTGACGGCGCGCAACTGGCCGATGCGGCCTTCGCGGATGAGTTCGCGCACGCGCAGCCACTGCCGGGCGCTGCGAATCATGAAGGCCTCGGAGATCTTGACGCCGGTGCGGGCGCGCGCGTCGAGCAGGGTCCGGGCTTCCGCGACGGTCAGACTGATGGGCTTTTCGCAGAGCACATGCTTGCCGGCTTCGGCGGCTTTTACCGTCAGCGGAACGTGCAGTTGATTGGGCAGAGGGTTGTAGATGGCGTCGATGTTGGGGTCGGCGAGGAGTTCTTCGTAAGAGCCGTATGCCGTGGGGATGCCAAGTTTGCCGGCCGCCTCACGCGCCTTGGCGAGATCGCGGGAGGCGATGGCGGTGACTGTGGTGAGATCGCCCTGCTGCATGGCGGGAATGACTTTCCTGACGCCGATGTTAGCGGTGCTGAGAATGCCGAAGCGGAGTTTTCTGGACATAAGTGCATGATACTGCCGCGCGCGAATCAGTTGGTCTTGATCGAGGTGGCGCGGTTGTTGACGTAGGTGATGGTCCAGTGTTTGCCAGCCTGGTCGTAGTCGACGGTGCGGTTTCCCTGGGACGATCCGTAGGGATGAGTCTTCTGGCCGATGGACATGCGGGTCTGGAGTTCGCTCATGCCGGGCACAACCTGGTGCGCGTCGATGGCGGTCCAGATGGTTTTGGGCCAGTTGTCGTAGATGGTGTGTGGATCGTCGTAATAGAAAAGGATGTCGGTGAAGTAGGACTCCTGCGGGCCGTCGATGACGCCGATGGCGGTGGCGTAGAGGTTCGGGGCGCCGGACAGGGCGAAGACGGCAAAGACCTGTCGCGCGCCGTGCGAGATGCCATCGTCGATTGTCGAAGGAGCTTCAGCTTTGATGACCTTTTTGATGTCGAGGCGCTCGGCGGAGGGAATGACGCCCAGTGACTTGGTGAAAGCAATACGGCCTGACTGGTAGCGGAAGTAAGGCATGGTGTAGCCGTTTTTCATCCAGACGCTGGAATTCTGAAGCTTGAGAACGTCGTCGAAGGAGGTGGGGAACATGGCACGGACTTCGGCGACATCGTCGGGCGTAAGTTGTTGCTCTGGATTGGTTTCACGAGCGACGCCGGGGCTGCGGCGATTCATGAAGACGACCAGCAGATAGACGCCGCCAATGGCGAGCGTGATGAACGTGATGATAAGAGATTTTTGCCAGTTTCGCATCGAGAGGACTCCTGGGCTCCTGATTTACTTAGAAGGCAGATTTGCAGTGCACGGCCCAGTATGAATGCGAAAAATCAGAAGTATGAGCCTCTTGCAAAATTCGTCGCTCAGTCGCGGTTTTGAAAGGGCACGACTTCAGTCGTGCCAATAAAGCCAATAAAATGAGGGGGGCTTTAGCCCCTGACGTAAGGCCCCATCTAACCTTTCCGAATTTTGCAAGTGGCTCATGTGTATTGCAATACGATACAGCGCCTGATGATGCCAGATTTCCAATAAGTTCGACAGAAGAGAACTTTCAGCTAAGCTACACAGATTTTGGCCTCAAAAAAGATGATCTCGGGCCGAAATGAGGCGTTCTTGAACGCCTGCTTCTCGAAAAAAGAGTTAACCATGAAATTGTACTTAACAGCCTGTGGTGAAAGCCAGGTTTTGAAAGGGCACGGCTTCAGCCGTGCCGTAAGGGCCGCAAAATCAACGCGGCTTTACAGGCTGCTGAAAAACTCGCAGGAAGAACGATTTGTAACAAGGGCACGACCTTAGTCGGGCCGCTAAGTCGCTGATAAGAAAGCGCCGGGCTTTAGCCCCTGCTTCGCTCCATGCGCGATTCAAGCCGATTTATCGAGTTTTTCCGCAGCCTCTACAGCCCATTCGTTCGCGGCTTCCGAAATCCGCAGCCATGAATTCTGCAAGTGGCTCCAACGGTAGCAGATCTCAAAAAATCATTCGCGGCGGACTGGATCGGCGATTGTTGAGGGAGAGAATCCGGCTCTCAGATCCAGCCGCGAAGCCAGTAATAGACGATCTTGGCCGTTTCCACCATCATGGTCCAGCAGGCCCCAAAGCGGCCAGGCCAGCCTTGGGTTGAGTGGAGGACGTCGGGAACAGCCATGGGCGCGGCGTCAATGCCTGCCGCGCGAAAAACGTGGAGCGCCCGAAACATGTGGAAGTCGCTGGTGAGGAGGACGCGTCGGCCGGGAAGGCTGCCGATGAGGCGCGCGACGTTGATGGCGTTTTCGCGTGTGGAGGTGGAGCGCCACTCGGCGATCATGGCGCCCCGGGGAACGCCATTGGCCAGTAGATAGTTGAAGATGCCGGGCCCTTTGCCGCCGGTGATGACGATGGTCTTGAAGCCGCCGGTCTGCCATGCGTAGACTGCCTGACGGGCGCGCCAATAGGAGGAGTAGGAGATGCCGCCGTACTCGTCGTTGGCGGCGCTGAGCAGGATCAGGATGTCGCCTTTGGGTTGTTGGATGGGGCCGGCATAGAGCCTGGCCCACCAGGAGACCACGGGCGTGGAGATGACCAGCAGAATCAGCAGTCCGAAGATCGCCAGGCCGCGCTCGGCGCGGCGCGCCAGGCGGCGAATTGTCTGGCGAGGCTGCGGGACTGGCGCTGCGGGGCTAATGTTCACGGGCGATCTTCTTTCGGCTGGCAATGAGATCTGAGAAGATATCCAGGAGTTCGTCGGCCGCGGCGGACCAGCTTTGCTGCCATTGGGCGGAGACGGTAGCTGCGTCCCAGGAGGCATCAAGTGTGGAGGCGAGCGCATCGGCCAGCCTGGCAGCATCGCGCGGAGGCACGAGACGCCCGCAGGAGTCGTTCAACACTTCGGGGATTCCGCCGACCTGAGTCGCCACGACGGGGCGGCCGCAGGCAAGAGCCTCGAGGATGACGTTCGGGAAGCCCTCCATGTAACTGGGCAAGGTGACGAGGTCGGCTGCGGTCATCCAGACAGCAACCTCATCGAAGGCGCAGCCTGGAACAAGGTGAATGAAATCGCCTGCGTTGCGGGCCGCGATCTCCTGCTCGATGGCTGGACGGTCCGGTCCGTTGCCGACCAGATAACCATGGAGGCGTGGCCGGCTCGGGTGGAGTAAGGCCGCGGCCTGGACGAGTTCGCGAAGGCCCTTCTTGAGGTCCATGCGGCCGACGTAGAGGACAACTTCCCATGTGGGGTCGATGCCGAGGCGCGCTCGTGCCGCGGCGCGATCCTGCGGACGGAAGACGCTGAGGTCGCAGCCGTTGAGGGTGGACTTTGTGGTGGCGGCTGGCGCGCCCATGGCGATGGCCTTCTCGCGCAGGTCGTCGGAGACGGTCAGGATTGCATCCGCCTGCTTGAGGACGGCGCGCGTGCGCCGGGCACAGAAGGGATCGCCAAGGCGGTTCAGGTCGGAGCCAATGCTTTTGACGACAACGGGCTTACCCAGACGCCGTCCGATTCTGAGAGCGGCAAAGCCCTCAGGATAAAGAAAGCAGCCGAAGACGACGTCGGGCGCAAAGGCGCGAACATGGGGCAGCAGTGTCCGGGCGGCCATCCAGCCGTTCAAGGGCCGTGAGACGAGCGGCAGCGCTGGATAGTTGAAGTAGCTTACGTTCACGTCCGGCGGACGAAAGGCAGAATCCAGCTTGTCGTAGGCGCGGCTGCGCGGCTTGAGTATCCGGGGATAGGCGGCGTTGGGATAGAAGACGCGGACGTCGGCGCTGCGGCCGAGGACGCGCAGGGTCTCGTACAGCGACCGGCCCTGCACAGGCTCGCCGGAACTGGGGAAGTAGCGAGTGATGACGGCGATTCGCAGCATGGCTAGGGTTGCCCTCCGCCAATCGCGGATGCGTTTTCTTTTCTTTGCGTCCTGTTTGCCGATCGGGCGATGGAGTGCAGCAAGGCGGCGTAGCGTTGCGCCAGCGCCTTGCGCTCGTATTGCGCGATTCTGGCGGCGTCTGGTTTGAAGCCTGCGAAAGGCGCCTTGCCGCGAATTGCCGCATCGAGGAAGAGTTGGCGAATGGCTGCGACGTCATCGATGGGAGCCCACCAGCCAGCCCGCAACTCTTCAAGCAGTCGGCGCGTTTCGCCTTGCGGATGAACGGCGCCAAGAATAGGCTTGCCTCCGCCGACGTAGTCGTAAAACTTGCCGCCGACGTTAAGCGGGTCCTGGTTGATCAGAAGAACATAGTCGGATTCACCCATCAGGGCCAGCGCCTCGCGCTGCGGGAGAAAACCGCGCAGCTCGACGGTTTCTCCCAGGCGGAGAATGGCCTCGCGAAAACGGGGTTCCTCGATGTGGCCGATGAAGCGGAAGAGGAAGCGGGATCGCAGCTCCTGCGGCAGCGATTCGACGGCTTCGACCAGCGCGGTGGGTTCGGTCGAGGTGTAGATGGTGCCGACGTGCGTGACGACGATTTGATCGCCGGATCGGGACGCGGAGGAGCCCTGGCGCAGCTTGGTGGCATCGAAGCCGTTGGGGATGAGATGGAACTTGTCTTCCGGCAGGTTGGGATAGCGAGAGTGGATCTTGCGGCGCGCGGCTTCGGTCACAGCGACCACCGCTGTGGCGTTTGTCACCGTGCCGGCTTCGATTCTGGAGGCGGTCTTCTGCGCGTGTTCGGTGCGGCTGAAGAGGAAGCTGACCAGCTCGAAGGCGGTGGTGAGCCATTCGTCGCGAAAGTCGACTACGATCGGCAGTCGGGGAAACTCCTTGCGCAGGCGCTCGACCAGGAGCAGGTTTGAGAAAGGCGGCGCTGTGATCAGGACAAGATCGATCTTGCGCTCTCTCACGATGCGGCGCGCGGCCCGCGTCAGGACCGGGTACCAGGTGACTTGCGGGTCAGGCACGAGAATGTTTTCGAGCACTCTCTTGACGATTCCGCTCTTGCGAGCCAGTCCTGTGGTCGTGTTCGCGGGTGAAGCTGCAGCCGGCGCGGGCTTGCTGCCCATCAGCAGCTTCTTGATCCGCTTTTTGACGCCGAAGGGAAGGTCAAGCGTGATGGTGCGATGGATGCGCACATCGCTGGGAATCTCTTTCAGCAGGGAAGGATCTGCACCAACCGCCGATGCATTGCGCGTGGTGAGAACGTCAAGCCGGATGCCCTCCGCGGGAAGGTAGCGGGCGAGGCTCGCAGCGCGCATGACGCCGGTGCCCCCGGCAGGAGGAAATGAATAACTAACCAGCAGGACGTTCAGATCGCTCATCGCTCGCTCTCTGCGCAAAAGACCGTGTTGCAGGATCAGTGAATGTTCACGCTATTGCCGAACGGACTCGCTCAGGATCGCGGCGATGCGCTCCGCCGCCTTGCCGTCCCAGAGCGGCGGCGGCGTCTTGCGTGCGCGGTCGTCGTTGAGCGCGGCACGGACACCCCTGCGCAGTTTTTCCCAGTCGCGCCCGATCAACTGGTTGGTGCCGTGCGTGATCGTGATGGGGCGTTCGGTGTTTTCGCGCAGCGTCAAGCACGGTGTTCCCAGGTAGGTAGTCTCTTCCTGGATTCCACCCGAGTCGGTGATGACGACTTTGGCGTGTTGCTGCAGGGCGAGAAACTCGAGATAGCCCAGGGGTTCGATGACGCGCAACCCCGAGCCCGCCTGTTTGAGCTCGGCGGCCCAGCGCTGGCTGGTTCGCGGATGAACGGGGAAAATCAGAGGCAACTGAAGACTGATCTCGCTGAGCACCTTCAGCATGGGAAGAAACGTGGCCTCGTCGTCGACATTCGAGGGCCGATGCAAAGTAACCAGTCCATAGCCGGCAAGGGAAAGTTTTTCCTTCAGCTCGGGAAACAATTGCTCCGCTTTTGGCAGGAAGCGGATGAGCGTATCGATCATCACGTTGCCGGCGAGGAAGATCTTTTCTTTGGCGATGCCTTCGCGCAGCAGGTTTTCGTCGCCGTCCGGCGACGGAGTGAACAGCATGTCGGCCAACTGATCGGTCAACAGGCGATTGATCTCTTCCGGCATGGAGCGGTCGAAGGAGCGCAGGCCAGCCTCGACGTGCGCGATGCGCACGCCGAGCTTGGAGCAGACCAGAGCCGCGGCGACGGTCGAGTTCACATCCCCATAAACCACCACGATCTCTGGCCGGTGCGCCAGCAGGACAGGCTCGAAGCGGCTCATGATGGCGGCTGTTTGTTGCGCGTGACTGCCCGAACCGACATTCAGGCTCTCATCGGGAGCGGGAATCTCAAGCGCCTCGAAAAAGACATCCGACATGAGCGCGTCGTAGTGCTGGCCGGTGTGGACCAGCGTCTGCTCATGGCCTCTGCTGGCCATCGCTCGATAGACCGGCGCTGCCTTCATGAAGTTGGGCCGCGCTCCTACCACGTGCAGAGCCTTCATTCTCTCCCCTTATGCATTTGTTGATCGTGCGGTCGACTCCAGTATAAGGCGGCTGCCTTTTCCCTGGGCTCGATGCGCGCATGACGCGGGAATCGTTTGCCCCCTACGCGCGGGACGCGTGCGCCGGGGTCCGGATGAGCGACTCAACCGCCTGATACATCTGCCAGGCGGTGGCCCAGTGCAGCTCGATGTCTCTGCGCCGGGCCTCTTCGGCGACCAGGCGGCACAGGTCTGCGAGGCCGTGGTCGAGCAGGGCGTCGATGTTTCTGTCGTCGGCGCCGTGGGCGTAGAGTTTGAGGAACAGGTCACTGCCGACCATGGGCGCAAGGTCGAACCAGCGGCGCACGCGCGCGGGTGTGGGCAGATCGTAGGCGGCAATCTCGCCGGTTTCCATGCGCAGCAGCAGGCGCTCGCCAAAGCGCACGCCGAGCGGCCCGGTGATCATCAGCAGGTCGCCGCGGCGGCCTCCGCCCGCGGTGGCTGCGATGCCGCGGTCGAAGGAGCGCGGGCTGCCGTCAGCGTTGCTGGTACACCAGTAGACCTGGTTCACTACGCGACCCTGGGTGGGCGAGGGCAGCGAAGGCATGGTGAAGTCTGCGTAGCAGCCGAGGTCGCGCAGCAGGGCGATCTCCCCGTTCAGGCCGCAATGCCTGCCGTCGGGCCGTGAGTTGTCGAGCGCCCAGTTGCCGTGGATGAATCCGAAGACCGTGCGCCCGTCGCGCTGGCGCAGCAGGCCGTGATCGCCGCTGAGCCGCTGGCAGAACTCGGTCACCTTTGCGATAAACGTCTCGCGCCGTTCGTTCTCGTGGTGCAGATGCACCTCCACGTCGGCGACGCCGAGGCGAGCGATTGCGGCGATGGCTTCGACGAGGCTGCTCTGGTACTCCTCCTGCGGATAGAAGAAGGTGTACTGCGGGGGCTCGCCGGCGGCGTCGCGCGGGCTGCTTTCAGCGATGCCGGGCCATCTGTCGCGCCACTGGGCCACCTTGTCGAGCGCGCGATCGAGCGAAGGGCTGCGGCCCAGCGGCTCGTAGTGGTCGCACAGAGTGACCCAGACGCGCCTCGGCGCCGCTCGACGCCATGCGCGGCGCAGCCGGTCCTTGAGATAGGGCGCAAGCCAGATTTCAGCGTGGCGAGGAAGGTTCATGAGGCAATGTGATTCCTGGGCGCGATGTTGCTGGCGAATCGCAATCGTCCCATACCTGAAGGTATCATGCGCGCAAACTCAGCGATGCCAGAGATGCAGGCGCTGAAGAATCCTCTTGACCTTTTGCCGCCGCTGGTATCGGACGCTCTCGCGAACCTCTTTGCGCATGGCGGTCAAACCTGCTTCCAGATCCATTTTCCACGGCTGGGCCTCGGGATACTCGGCAATGATGTACTCCCAGACGCGAACCGTGTTGCGCAGTTGCTTGAGCGAATCCGCGCTAATCGCATCAGGGTGCCGACGGTAGAGCATGAGCACCTCGGGAATCACGCCGAACGGAACTCGGCTTAGACACCGGAAGTGAACGCAGGTGTCCTCGGTCGACCAACGCTTGGCATAGGTATCGAACCCTCCGAACTGCCGGAAAAACTCGCGTTTGACGAGAAGTACCGAGGTGATACTGGGCTGGAAGGTTGTCAACCGTCCCGCGATGGGCTCGCGAACAATAAAGCCGGAGGGGTTGGGTTCGACGCCCCAGAAATTCGCAGGAGCCCAGGAGAAGTGGCTGCGCTCGCCGACTGCGCCGTCTGTGTATGTTGCGTAGTCTGTGATCACGCAGCGTATCTCCGGGTATTCGTGAGCCAGCCTGAGCTGCTTCTCCAGTTTCTCAGGCAGCCACAGGTCGTCCTGATCGCAGAAGGCCAGCCAGTTGGAGGTTGCCTTTTCCGCGCCCAGGTTGCGGGCCTTGCAGACGCCCTGATTCGGCGTCTCAATCAGGGTAACGGCCTGGCCGAAAGAGCGTACGATCGCGGCCGTGCCGTCGGTTGAACCGTCGTTGACGACAATCACCTCCCGTGCCTGGACCGTCTGCCTGAGAATGCTCTCCAGCGTCTCGCCAATATACCTGGCCCCGTTGTACGCGGGGACGATGACGGATACCGAATTGTCGGGATGCAACGGATCGAAATCGGACGCGCCGCTTGCGGATGGCGTTGTGGATGGGGTACCGGTTACGACCGAGTCTATCTTTTCCTCTCGCATGGAATTCATCCTACTCATGGGATAAGCCATTTTTCAGCACGGTACGGATCATCCTCAGAGTAAACGCATTTGGAGTCCTGCTTGCTTTGTCTCCCGGCTCCACTCATCGAGCAGTGTCATCCCGAACGGAGTGAGGGA
>JBMFHB010000106.1:0-9435 GCA_049977045.1 Occallatibacter sp. | reverse complement strand
GCAGGCTGATTTCACCCGACGACGACGCAAGGGGCGAAAGACAACCGCAGATCCCTCACTCCGTTCGGGATGACACTGCTCGATGAGCGGAGTCGGGATGCAAGGCAAGCAGGACTCCTTGTCCAAATGCGATTGCCCTGAATTCAGCCTCTCTTCAGCTTCAGTTCGTCAAACTATCTGCTATGATTCGGGACGTGTTCGGACGGGAAAGTTGAACCGGCTGATCTGTTCGAACGAATCTTCGCGCCCAGGGATCCATCGCCGCGTTCCACAATTCCGGGATCGGACGCTGTTCCGTTGGGCTGCGCCACAGCTGGGTGCAGGCTTTTCTCCGGTCTTTTGGGAACGTTTGAATTGGGATTCCAGTGCATATTTTAGTCATCGAAGACGAAGAGCGGCTGGCGAAGAACCTTGCAACCGCCATTCTGCGTAATGCCGGTTTTGCAGTCGATATCGCGCTGGATGGCGAGGATGGGCTGCATCTGGCCCAGTCCAATGTTTTCGACTGCATCATCCTCGATCTCATGCTGCCGGGCCGATCCGGGCGCGAGGTGTTGCGCGCGCTACGTTCAAGCGGGAACAAAACTCCCGTACTTGTGCTCACCGCGCGGGACGAAAAAGCATCCATCGTGGAATTGCTCAGCGAGGGTGCGGACGATTATCTGGCAAAGCCCTTCGACCTCGGCGAATTGCTGGCGCGAATGAAGGCGCTGATCCGGCGCAGCAGCGGACATGCCAGCGCCCAGCTTGTGGTCGGCGATCTTGTGCTCGATACCAACAGCCGGACGGTGTCGCGCGCCGGGAAACGAATCGACCTGACGCCCATGGAATACCGGACCCTGGCCTATCTGATGACGCATCACGGAAAAGTGATCTCGAAGGAGACGCTTCTTGAACATCTGTACGATTACAACTGGGAGAAGTTCAGCAACGTGATCGAGGTTTACATCTCCGCGCTACGGCGCAAGATCGACGCGAACTCATCCGAACGGCTCATCCACACGCTCCGGGGACATGGGTACGTCATCCGAAACGAGGAAGCGTCATAATCGTCTCATCCATCCGCGGACGCGTGGTGCTGCTCGCCCTCGGCGCGCAGATCCTGGCGATCGGCTGCGCTGTGGGCATCTCCGTGGCCTATATTCATCGGGCGCTCTGGTCAAGCGCCGATGCGCGTCTGCAATCGCGCATGGTCAAACTGCTGGCACTCGTGGGCGAAGACGACAACAATCCAAGCCGCCTGGAATTCGATGCCAATCAGGCCAATGTGCCGCCGGGCGATTTGTATTACATCGAAGACGAACAGGGACGCATGATTGCGGGGAGTCCCTCGTGGATCGGGCCGATCAGAGAGCATCTACGCAAGCGGGGGAAGCCGTGGAACCGCAGGCTGGATGGCCGGGAATTACGGGTCGCAGCCATGTGGAACGCCGCTATCTTCGACCAGGAAGACATGCGCATTCCGCAACTGCACGCCACATTGTTCTACGCCATGCCCGTCGACGGCACTGTGACGCAGATTGCCAGGGCGTCGCAAGTCGCGGTTCTCGTGGGACTGCTTTCGGTGCTGCTTTCCGCGCTCCTGACCTGGTGGGCTGTGGGGCGTGGAATCGAACCGCTCACCGACTTTGCGCGGTACGCCGACCGGATCGAAGTCGACAGAACCGAGTTCAGCGAGCCAGGTAACATCGCCAGAAACTCCGAACTGATTCCACTTGCCCGGGCGCTGGCTTCACTGCAGGAGCGCGTGCAGCAGGCATTTCAGCGCGAGCGGCAGTTCTTGAGCGATGCCGCGCATGAACTGAAGACCGCCGTGGCGATTCAGAAGTCCACCCTGCAACTGCTGGAACAAAGGCAGCTCAACGAGAATGAGTACCGCGAGGGCGTCAGCCAGGCGCTCGAAGATACAGACCGAATCGAGCACCTGGTACGCAACATGCTTTTGCTCTCGTCTCTGGAGCACGCGCGACAAGCGCCACGCGGCACGTCGTCTCCAGTCAGGATTGGCGATACAATCGTCAGCGCCATCGAGCAGCTCTCGCCAGTTGCGCAGCTTCGGTCCGTACAGTGTATCTTCGAGTGCCAATCCGATGCGCAGATTCGAGGCAATGAATCGGACCTGACGCTGCTTTGGACTAACTTGATCGAGAATGCAGTCCGGCACTCCGATCCGGGAACCGAAGTCCGAATCGAATTAGAAGACAAGGAAAGCGCATCTACGGTGTGTATCGTCGATCGAGGCAGCGGAATCTCCAGCGTCGATCTTCCGCACGTCTTTGAGCGCTTTTACCGTTCGGATGTCTCGCGTTCGCGCTCGACGGGCGGTTTTGGACTCGGCCTGTCCATCGCAAGAGCCATCGTCGAAAACCTCGACGGAAGCATTCAAATCTCCAGCGCTCCAGGAGCGGGAACGACGGTCGAAGTGACCCTGCCCCGCGCTGAAGTTACCCTCCAGGAGACTGCAAAAACGGAGCTACAGAGCGGCCCGCAACTCTCTGCGCAAAATTCCCATCCCGCTTAAGCCGCTCTTCAGGAGTACATCCGCAGACTTGCATTCAGGTGCAACCAGCACCTGGAGGATGTTCGATGAACACCGTGTACAGCAAGATCCTCTTTGGCGTCTTCTGCTTTGGAATCGGCGCCATGACCTATGCGGCGGAAAAACCCGTTCCGCGGACAGAACTGCCTGCGGCGGTACAGAAGACAGCGGATGAACAGAGTAAGGGCGCGGTCGTCAATCGCTACGTGAAGGACAACGAGGATGGCCAGCTTGAGTATGAAGTGGAGATGACGGTGAACGGCCATTCCAAGGACGTCGCCATCGCTCCCGATGGACGGCTGCTGGAAGTCGAAGAGCAAGTGGAGGTGAATCAGCTTCCTCCCGCCGTGCGGCAGGGACTGAAAGACAGGGCAGGAAAAGGAACAATCACAAAGATTGAGTCGATCACGAAGAAAGGAAAGATCGTTGCGTACGAGGCCCAGGTGCGGACCAACGGACGGCATTCCGAGATTCAGGTCGGGCCCAACGGCCAGCCACTCTCGCACGAAGAATAATTGAACGGCCGAATTGGCACGTGGCTCATACCCGCTGAACGGGCAAGGGAGGGGTAGCGTCGATGGGATAGCGATTCATCAAGGATGAATTCCCTTCCCTGCTCCTGTTGCCTTGCGCTGGAGGCGCAACGAAAATTGGCGCCGCCCTTCAGCTATTTGGGGACGGCAAATGTCGCCCGCAGGGCCCGGAAGGACGAAACAAAACCGTGCCAGGATGCCCAACATGCCTTTCATGCGAATCTTCTGCGCATTCAGGAGTCCTTAAGTTAACGCGAGTATATTTCTTGTAGCGTGGAGGACCGTCTTTCGCCGCGCCTTATTCGCTTTCAGGAGAACGTCCATGCGTCTTCATCGCTTTGCACTGTTTGCCCTCTTCGTGACTCTCAACTTTGCGCCGATCCAAGCCCAGAGCCGGGCCCAGAACTGGCACGTCGCAACCACATTTCATCCTGGCGGTGAGGGCGGCTGGGACTATGTCACCGTTGACGCGCCTCATCATCGCCTTTTCGTAACCCGCGCCAGCCACACCCAGGCCATCGACACGCGCACCGGCAAGCTTCTGGCCGACATTCCCGGCCAGGTTCGCGCTCATGGCGTCGCCCTTGTACCCAAGCTCAACCGCGGCTTTATCACCGACGGCGGCGGCTCCGGAGCCATCCTGGTTTTCGATCTCACAACGTATAAGGTACTCGGCCGCATCCAGACCATGCCCGATTCCGACGGCATCATCTATGACCCCGGCACAGACCTTGTCCTCGCGGTTTCAGGCGACGGCAACTCGCTGATGACCTTCCACCCGAACATCGACCCTGTTAACGGAAAGGTCACGACCATTGCCCTTGGCGGCGCGCCTGAATTCCTCGCTGCCGACGGCTCCGGCAAAGCCTATGTCAATCTCGAAAACAAGGATCTCGTCGCCGTCGTCGACCTGCATACGAACATGGTCCTCGCTCGGTGGCCTGTCGCGCCCGGTGGACATCCTGTCGGCATGGCCATCGATCCGCCCGCCCACCGCATTTTTATTGGCTGCCGCAAGCCGCAGAAGATGATCGTAATGAATACGGAGACCGGCAAGATTGAGGCCGCGCTGCCCATCGGCATGGGCAACGACGCCGCTGGATTCGACCATGGCCATGCTTTTGCCAGTTGCGGAGACGGTACCCTCACCGTGATCGGCAAGAAGGACGGCAACTTTGAAGTTGAGCAGACCGTGAAGACTGCTCTCGGCGCCCGCACCATGGGACTCGATCGCACGACGCGGCAAATCTTTTTGCCCACCGCAGAGATGCTGCCTGGCGCTCCAGGCCAGCGCCCGCACCCCAAACCCGGCACCTTCGAGATGGTGGTTGTCAGCGACAATTAAATCCTCCCATGAGGCGTGCACCTGCCACCGCTCGCACGCCTCATTCCCTTCTTCACGGTGGATCTCGTCCCCCCCCCGGCGATCATAGAGATACGCCGTCTCTGTGCCCTGCCCGCCCAACAGACGGTGGACCGCGTTTCTCACCTTTTTGCATTGCGCCTGTCAATAGATACGATGAACGTGTCCGTTCTGAGCCTTCCCCTTGTCTCGCCGGTCTTGCTTGCCGCAGGTCTCGCGTTGCCTTCGCTCGCAGCCCAATCCGTCACCATCCCCGCCGGTGTTCCGCTCCGCGTCCAGATCGACCACCGTTACCGCGTGCGCTCCGGCGTCCGCATTGAAGGCCACCTGATTGCGCCTGTCGATTCCATCGACCACGCCGTATTCCCTGTCAACACACCCATCTCCGGCGTTATTCTCGGCATGAAACCCGATCCGGGTCAGAGCCGCTTCCGCGCGATGCTTGACGGCCAATTCACTTCGCCCGCCGTCGCTGCTGTACGATTCGATTCGCTCCGCCTGCCCAATGGCGTCACACTGCCCATCCAAACCGCCGCAACCCAGCGCGACGCCACTGTTGTCACCATGAAGGCCGGCAAGAAGTCGGGCCTGCGCGCCCAGGCGCGCGATCTGCTCAAGGCGCGCAAACGCGATGCCGTCGAGACGCTCCATCACCCCCGGCTCGGCGATCGACTAGAGAAATTGCTTTACGCCCAGCTCCCCTGGAGCCCACCCACAATCTGGACTGGCGCCGAATACGACGCCGAACTCACCGCGCCTGTCACTGTCCCCGGCCCGCAACCCGCGCCCCTTCCGGAGGCCACCGTGCACGGTACGCCCACCGGCCTTGTCGAGGCCCGTCTGATCACTCCACTCAACTCCGCCACCGATCGCCGGGGTACACCCGTCAACGCTGTGCTCACGCAGCCATTGCTCACCCCCAATGGCAAACAGGTGCTCTTTCCCGAAGGCGCCCACATCACAGGATTCGTCACCGTCGCTCGTCCGGCGCGCTGGTTCGGCCGCAACGGGCAACTGCGCTTCACCTTCCATAGCATTGCCCGCGAAGACGCCGCGCCTGCGGCCATCCATGGGCAAATCGCCGCCGCCGAGGCTGCTCCCGGCGCCGGTGTCAAAATCAACGACGAAGGCACGGCCAAATCCTCATCCGGCCCCGGCAAGTACCTTGCCCCAATGGCCTTGGGCGCCCTGGCTACTTCGGCCTTCGACAGCGACGCCACCGCCAACCCTGCTCACAGTGGCCTGGACAGCAACGGATTCGGCTTCGCCGCACGCGTCGCTGTCATGACTTCAGCCAACGCCGTCCTGCTCCACACCTTCGCCGTTTACGCCGTATCGAAGTCAATTTTCTTTCGCTGGATCGCCCGCGGCCACGAGGTCGACTTCCCGAAAGACACCCGCGTCCAGATCCTGCTGAACTCGCGCTGATGCCGCCAGCTCCGCATTGCCTCCTGCAATGCCAGCCGCAATTCTTTGCGATCTCTCCAGCCCCCAACAGCGCGGCTCCTACACAGCAAGATGCACAATCCGAGGCTTCAACTCTCCGCCTTTGCCAATCGTCAGCAGCCCCACCGTTACTGGAAGCTCGAACCGCCGCGGGCCGCAGGAGCCGGGATTGAAGTAGAGAACGCCCTTTTTCGTGTGGAAGTTCGGCACGTGCGTGTGCCCCGAGAGCACAGCCGCAAACCTCGCTGCTGACGGATCGAGATGCAGTGAGTGAAGATCGTGCAGCATGTAGATATACTGGCCCTCCACCAGGACAACCTCGGTCTCGGGCAGCGTGGCGCACTGGCCTTCGCGATCCACATTGCCGCGAACCGCGGTGACAGGCGCAATCTCGCCGAGCGCCTTAAGAACTGAAAATTTACCCACGTCTCCAAGATGAAGAATCCGATCGACGCCGCGAAGCACAGGAACCACTTCGGGGCGCAGCAGTCCGTGTGTGTCGCTGACGATGCCGAGCTTCACAATCCCAACTCCAGCCGGGTACGCGGATCGAGCTGATCGCGCAGCGCGTCACCGAGGAAGTTGAAGCCCAGCACCGCGCCTGCAACCGCGGCGGCCGGAAACAATACCAAATGCGGCGAGTCGAACAGATGCAGACGCGCGTCGTTAATCATCGATCCCCAGCTCGGTGCGGGCGCTGGAATGCCGAGACCAAGAAATGAGAGCGTAGCTTCGGCCAGAATCACGCCGGCCATGCCGATGGCCGCCTGCACCAGCAGAGGCTGCACAATGTTGGGCAGAATGTGCCGGAAGAAAATGCGCAAGGGGCTGGCGCCCAGCGCGCGAGCCGCGTCAATATACTCGCGCTCGCGTACGGCCATCACTTGAGCGCGGACCAGGCGCGCGTAGCCGGCCCATCCGCCGATGGCCAACGCAAGTACGAGATTCGTGAATCCCGGCCCAAGAAAAGCGGCAAAGGCAATGGCCAGCAGAATGCCGGGCAGAGCCTGAAAGGTATTCATGACGAAGGTGGTCAGCGCGGTATCGACCCAGCCCCCAACGTAGCCGGCCAGACCGCCGATCGCCAATCCCAGCGCCGACGAAAGTGCGACTACCGTCACAGAAACCGCCAGCGAAAGCCGCGCACCCCACAAGAGACGCGCCAGCGTATCGCGACCCAGCTCGTCGGTTCCTGCCCAGTGCGCAGCCGAGGGCCCATCGAGCCGGTGAATCAGATCAATCGACGCAGGATTGTAAGGAGCGATCCACGGCGCCGTCAGCCCACATACTACAAAGACCGCGAGCAATACCACGCCCACCACAGCCAATGGCTGCCGCCGCAAACGCAAGCGAAACTGGCCCCATATCTTGACAAGCGAAAAAAACATGCGCTAAGCCAGAATACAGCGACAACCGTGCGGATTCGGGGTTGAATCGAGTATGAAGGCCTTCTCTTTATTTCTGGTTGGGGCGCTTGCCGCGCTCATCGTCGCGGCGCAACCGCCGACGCAGGCGCAGTCGTTTCCATCCATCGCGCGTTCGCAGAGTGGCGGCCTGCCCGATCTGCGCGGAGATGCAGAGCAGATCTTCGCGCTGGGCAACCAAGCTCGTGCGCAGACCGGCGTGGCGCGTCTTGTGTGGGATCCGGATCTAGCCGAGGCCGCCCTCGAACATTGCCGCAGAATGGCCACCGAGGGGCCACTTTCGCATCGCTACGGCGGTGAGTTGAGTCTGACCGCCCGCGCGGCCAAGGCCGGTGCATATTTCAGCCTGATCGAGGAGAACCTGGCCATCGGTCCCACACCGGGTGCGATCCATCAGTCGTGGATGCAGTCGCCGGAACATCGTGCCAACCTGCTGAATCCGCAGGTCAATCACGTAGGCATTGCCGTCGTCTACGCGCGGGGCGTGCTCTACGCCGTCGCCGACTTCAGCGCCGCGGTCATGAGGCTGAATCCGCAGCAGATAGAGGCGCAGGTGTCTTCGCTGCTGCGCTCGAACGGAGTGGCCCCCCTTCCCAAAACTGCCGTGGCGCGGGCAGCCTGCGCCAGCGACGAATCGTGGCTGCCACCGGCGGCCAATCAACCAGCGTGGATGATTCGCTGGCAGAACTCCGATCTCTCCCATCTGCCGCAGCAGTTGCTGAAGCAGTTGAAATCGGGAAAGTACCGCGGGGCAGCCGTGGGCGCTTGCCCCGCGCATCTGGACAACACCGCATTTACATCGTATCGCGTTGCGGTGTTGCTCTATTGAAGGTCGGAATCAACGGAGCGTGCCAAGCAGCGAGCTTTCTGGCCACTCACTCTGCGAAGCACTTTCCCGCCGTGGCGGCAGAGGCATCAATGTATCCAGTGCAGGCGTCGGCCAGGCCTCATCCGAACCAAAGATTTTCCTTCCAGAATTCGGGCCAGGGCGCGCGTGGCGGCCCGCAAACGAAGATGTCGGGGTGATCAACGCTCTCTTCATTGCGCACGCCCTCGGAGTTGCCACCGCGCCCTGCAAGACGGCAATCGGTAAAGAGCGCATTCGCGCCCTTTGCGCTGAGACCGAGAACAATGATCGTGCTGGGTGCCGGAGCGGGATAGCCGCGCAGCCACTCCGAGTTGGTGGTGCCGATGGGCTCAGGCAGGCCGTACGCGCGGCCGAGAATCTCGATCGCTCCATACTCGCCATAGTTGCTGGTAAAAATGCCCATAGTAGCCTGCTGCGAGCGCGGGAGCGAATCGCGAATCTGCGTTACAATGCGCACCATTTCGTTCCAGCCAATCTCCTCGCGCAGGTCGCCGTTATGCGCAAGAGCGAAGCTGCGCAACCGGCCGCCTGTGGCAAAAGGAATCAGAACGGCCGCGCATAGAGCGCCAGATGCAAAGATCCCCACGAAGAATGCAGTTGCGAGGGAGCGCCTGAGCCATGCGGTGCGAGAGCTGAGCCAGCGCCCGGCGACAGCAGCGCCCATGGCGACGATCGCGGGGTAAGCCTCTGCGACATAGTAGAAGCGGCCTTTGGCGATCCAGAAGAACAAGACGGGGACGGCGTACATCCAGACAAAAATGCGATAGCGGCGGCTGCGAATCGACGCGGCAAGGCCGACCACCACAAGCGGGAGGGCAAGCGGGTTGATATCGAAGAGAAATTGATGTTCCCAATAGGCGTCGGCGCGACCCTCGCTTACGTCGCGCGCATGAATGTACTGAAGAAAGTGGTAGGAAACGAAATCATGGCGCGCCAGCCAGATAAAATTCGGCAGAATCAGGAGGAAGGCGATTGCAACGCCCAACCAGAACCAGCGGGATGTGAAGTAACGGCGTTCCTGCGTCAGCGTCAGGCCAACCAGTAGGCCAACAACGAAGAAGACCACGGAGTATTTGGTGAGCAGCGCGAGCCCGGCGCAGGTTCCGATCGCGAGCCAGCAGCGCGGATTCTCCGATTTAAGCAGGCGGATGACAAACCAGCATAAAAGTATCCACCAGAAAAAGGAGCCTCGTCAGCAAAATCTGTGGGTAGTCTCCGGTTCAGGTAATCGTCCAAGCGCGTGATATAGCGCTACTTCGATG
>JBMFHB010000105.1:0-9451 GCA_049977045.1 Occallatibacter sp. | reverse complement strand
TCTGGAGGCGGAATCGCGCAGCGGCCCTGCCCTACCTCGTGCTTGTCTGCGTCTTTCCGCTTACGTATTACATCACGCATCCTCTGATGGACTACCGGGAACCTATCGAACCGGCGATCATCGTTCTGGCTACGGCTGGATCCCTGTCCTTTTCTGCCAGAGATCGCCAGCGCCTACATCTTGTTTACGTCCGCGAGACCGCCAGCGAAAGTATCAATCCATGAGCCTTTCATGCACAGCTTCTCAACCCTTTAATGTCGACAACCTGCAAAATCTTCAATGTTTGTCCTGTTGTTGTTTGTATGTAAGTTATAAGCGAACTTCATGAGGGTGCCCTGCCTGGCGCGCCAGAGCCTACACAAGCAGTTTTTTTGCCACCTTCACATACAAATCGACCGCCTCGATCAGTTCCCTCTTCGCGAGCTTTTCATTGGGCGTGTGCGCCACGTGAATGCTGCCGGGGCCGAGCAGCAAAGGCTCGCCCCAGTTTGAGAGCTGTGGAATGTCGGTGGTGAATTTCACGATGACCGCAGGCAGTCCCTCCACCGCGCGCAGCCGTACAAACGGAATCTCCAGCGTGAAGTCGACCTCTGCCAGGCCAGCCGCCGCATCGACGAGCGCCTTGCGCACCGGAGCCGAGTCGCCAACCAGCCGCACCAGCACCTGCGCCTCGGCTTTGTCGGCAATCACATTAGGCGCGTGTCCGCCGTGAATCTGTCCGATGTTGAGCGTGCTCGCCCCCACGTCTTCCGTCACGGGCAACTCCAGCTTGAGCAGCTTCGCCATCACCTCGACGAGTTTATGCACGGCGCTCTCACCCAGCTCGGGATAAGCCGAGTGCCCCATCTTGCCCGTGGCGCGAAACACCGCGCGCAGCGCGCCCTTCGAGGCGAGCGCCAGCTTGTTGTCCGTCGGCTCGCCGTTGATCAGGTAGCGGCTGCCTTTGGGGTTGAGATTGGCAGCCTTCGCACCCGCCGAATCGCGTTCTTCGCCGGAGACGAACAATAGACCAATGCGAAACCCTTCCATCCGCAGAACCTCGGCGGCGGCAACCTGCGCCGCAAGGATGCCTTTGGCGTCGCAAACTCCGCGCCCGTAAAGAAAATCGGCATCTTCGCTGAACGGGATGTAGGGCGGCACCGTGTCCATGTGCGTAGAAAAAACCAGATCCGGCGTCTGATCTTTCACACCCGCATAAACGTTCCATCGAGGCCCGGCGCTGGCGCTCTCCGGGGGCTGCTCGACCGGTGTCTTCTCCACTTCCCAATCCCGCGCGCGAAGAAAATCGGCCAGGAAGTCCCCCACTGCTCCTTCGTGGTAGGTCGTCGATTCAATTTCGCATAACTGGCGGGTCAACCCGACTGGATCGAGAGAAGTACGTGAAGTATCGTTCGTCATGGTACTGCCAGCATATCGCAGAGACCTTTTGCGCTCCTTCCGCCCTGGCTGCTTATGTGTGGAATCGTTCATCCGAGCGGCCTGCCCGGCGTAAAATGAAGGTGGAATGATCTCGTCGACCGCATCCACTCTGGTTGAGACACGTCAAGGCGGCGGGATTTCCGCTGGCGCTCAAGGCACGGCCACGGCCGGCGAGAGCCGCGCGATTCGCAGCTTCATGCTGGCTGGCCCCGCGGGGCATCTGGAAGCGGTTCTGAACCAGGGCGCGCCCGGCGCGCGTTTTGCCGCGCTGCTCTGCCATCCCCATCCGCTGGGCGGCGGCAACCTGCACAACAAGGTTGTCTACCACACCATGAAGGTTCTGAACGATTTCGCGTGGGGACTTGGCTGGCCCGTGCTGCGCTTCAACTTTCGTGGCGCCGGCCTGAGCGAAGGCGAGCACGACGGCTTTGCCGAGATCGGAGACGTGCTCGCAGCCATGGACTGGCTGGAACAGGAGTTCCAACTTCCACTCATCGTCGCCGGATTCAGCTTCGGCGGAGTCATGGCGCTGCAAGCCTGCTCTTTGCCCATGCAGGCGCACCGCGATGTGCGCGCGCTCGTGGCTCTTGGCCTGCCCACCGCGGTGCAAGGCCGGGCTTATGACTTTGCTTTCCTCCAGGATCTCTCCATTCCGAAGCTCTTTCTGAGTGGCGATCGCGACCAGTTTGCGCCCGCCGAACAGTTGAATCAGGTTGCAGCTTCCGCGGCCGAACCGAAGCAGCTCATGTTCATTCCCGGCGCCGATCATTTTTTCACCGGTCAACTGGAACCGATGCAGCAAGCCCTTGCCGGCTGGTTGAAGGAGCTTTTGCCATGACGCCGATCAGCGACACCACACTCGAACCACTGCACGAAACCGCGAACGAGATCTTTAACGGCGCGCTCAAGGCGTGTAACATTGCCACTGCCTTCGACCGGCGCCTTCAGTTCGATGGTCAGGTGCTGCATCGTCTTCTGCCCGATGGCAGCGGCCCCGACACCATCGATCTCTCCGCGTACAAGCGCATCTTTGTGATTGCCCTGGGCAAGGCCGCGGCGCCGATGCTTGAAGTTCTGCTGGATCGCATGAAGCGCCGCAAAGGCCTGCGCGGCATCTGCGCCACCAACCAGTTGCCGGTCAAGCGCAACTGGCGCTTCCGCTACTTCGAGAGCGGCCATCCGCTGCCCAACGAAGACTCCTTCGCCGCCGCGCGAGCCGCTCTGGCTCTCTTGCGCAGGGCGCGCAAGGACACCATCGTATTCTTCCTGATCTCCGGCGGTGGTTCGGCCCTTTTCGAGTTGCCGCTCGACCCGCAGATCACGCTTGAAGACACTATCCGGTTCAACCAGTTGCTGCTGGCCTCGGGCGCACCCATCAACGAAGTCAACACACTGCGCAAGCATTTCTCCGCGGTTAAGGGCGGGCGTCTGGCTATGGCCGCGCCCGATGCCCTCAAAGTGAGCCTGCTGCTTCCCGACGTGCCGCTGCGCACGCTCGATGCGCTCTCTTCGGGGCCTACTTCGCCCGACCACTCCACCGTCGCCGATGTGCGCGAACTCATCACCAAGTACGATTTGGCCGAGAAACTGCCTGCGTCGATCCGCGCCTTTTTCGAGTGCGCGGATTTCCCCGAATCACCCGGCAACAAGAAATGGCGTCCATCCTTCCTGCCCAAATTTCCGCGTTCGGATGCCGCGCGGGCACGCGCTATCATGCCGGCAAGCAACATGAGCGACGAAGACGAGGCCTTTCAGCATTCGGTCTTCGAGATTCTGCTTTCCAGCCACGATCTGATGGAGAATGCGCGCAAGCTGGCGCGCAAGGCCGGCTACCACGTGATCGTCGATAACGCCTGCGACGACTGGGACTACGCAGACGCCGCCCGCTATCTGCTCGATCGCTTTCACAAGTACCGCGCTCAGCACCCGCGGCTCTGCCTGATTTCAGTGGGCGAAGTCACCGTCACGCTCACGCGCGCGCCCGGCGCCGGCGGACGCAATCAGCAATTTACTCTGGCCTGCGCACTCGATCTCGCCCAGTACTCCGGCCAGCATCTCACGATCCTCAGCGCCGGCTCCGACGGCATCGACGGCAACACGCAGGCCGCCGGCGCCATCGCCGACCCAACCACCGTCGCCCGCGCCCGCGCCTTCGGCTACGATCCTGCACAGTCGCTAGCCGAATTCAATGCCTGTCCACTGTTCACCGCGATCGGCGACTCGGTTGTCACCGGAGCCACCGGCCATAACCTGCGCGACCTGCGTCTGCTGATCTCGGAACGCGATTAATTCTCCGACCGCGCGAAAACAGGAAACCAGGGCGCTCTTTCCGCGTTCTTTGTGGAACGGACAGAGCACGTAAGCGGTATTCTCGTGCCGGATGAATCACGGCAGTTGGCCGACTTGCTGGCGGCTCGCTCATCGTGGTGGAAAATCCCTGGGAACTTTTCTCGCCTGCCCCGGTGTCTCTGCATTACGATGGGTGGGTGCCTCGAAGATCATCCAGCAAGACCGCCGTCAAATTGCCCGACATCCGCACCGTCGCCGCTGTGGCCAAGGTCTCCATCGCTACCGTTTCAAGAACCATCAACGGCTCGCCTCTTGTCAGCGAGCGTCTGAAAAAGCGGGTCTGGCAGGCCATCAAGCAGCTCAACTACCTGCCCAACACTCACGCGCGCACTCTTGTCTCCGGCCGCAGCCGCCTGTTCGGCATCATCGTCGAGAACATCACCAACCCATTTTTCCCCGAGTTGATCCGAAGCTTCGAGGAGATTGCAGTCGCCCATGGCTACGAGATTCTGGTCAGTTCCTCGAACAGCGACGCCGCTACTCTCGCTACATGCGCTCGCCGCATGCTGGAGCGCAAGGTCGATGGCGTCGCCGTGATGACTTTCGGCGAAGAGGAGCCTGTTCTCGACCAGCTCATGCACCGCGGCATTCCCATCGTCCTCGCCGAGTTCAAGCTGGAAGACCCCAAGGCCAGCACGATCGTTCTCGATTACGCTACCGGAATTGACGCGGCGATTCGCCATCTCGTCAGCCTCGGCCACCGCGCCATCGCTTTTCTGGCTGGCCCGCGCAGCCTCCACTCCGCCATCACGCGCGAGAGCGATTTCCGCACCTCCATTGCGGCCGCCGGCCTGCCAATGCGCAAGGAGTGGGTCATTGAGTGCGACCACACGCTCAAAGGCGGCGTCGCCGGCTACGAGCAGTTACGCAAGCTGCGCAACAGTCCCACAGCCATCGTTTGCTCCAACGACATGACCGCCATCGGCGTTTTGCGCGCGGCGTACATGGCCGGCCAGCGCGTGCCGCAGGATCTCTCGGTGGTCGGCCTCGACGATGTGGACTTCGCCGAGTACACCCTGCCGCCGCTCACGACGATTCGCCTGTCGCGTGCAGACCTTGCCCGCGCCGCGTTCGAGGCGCTGCGGCAACAGGCCGAAGACCCTGCCAGCCCCAGGATGAAGCGTGAGTTTCTGGTCTCAACCAGCCTCGTCGTGCGCGGCTCCACGGCTCCGCCGCGAGCAGACGGCTAAAGCCCCCTCAACGTGCGCCATTTGCGGCACTTCTGAGGCTGTGTCCCTGCAAAACCAGACCACCGTAAACCGCGAGCCGCTCCAGCGTCATCAGCCCACGCACACGCCCGCACACGTAATGCAGAATGCAAGCGCCAGTGCAATTGCCCGCGCCACAGCAGGCCGGAGCCACCGCGGCGTCTCCGTTTGACCGGACGCGTCTGGATCGGCCGCTACGCAGCCGGTTCGTAATTCAGATTCGGTCCCAGCCAGCGCTCGACCTCTGTCACGCTCATTCCTTTGCGCTGTGCGTAATCCTCTATCTGGTCGTGATCGATCTTGCCGAGGCTGAAGTAGCGGCTCTGCGGGTGCGCCAGGTAGAACCCGCTCACACTCGATCCCGGCCACATGGCGAACGATTCTGTGAGTTCGATCCCCGTCCGCGCCAGCACGTCAAGCAAGCGCCAGATGGTTCCTTTTTCCGTGTGGTCGGGACACGCCGGGTAGCCCGGAGCGGGGCGAATGCCGCGATATTTCTCGTGGATCAATTCCTCATTGCTGATACCTTCGCCGCGACCGTAGCCCCACTCCTCGCGCACGCGCTTGTGCAGGCACTCGGCAAATGCCTCGGCGAGCCGGTCCGCGAGCGCCTCCGCCATGATGGCGTTGTAGTCGTCGTGCGCGGCGCGGAACCGCTCGATGAGTTCCCGCAGTCCGATCCCGCTGGTCACCGCGAAGGCGCCGACGGAATCGCGCAAGCCAGTCTCCTTCGGCGCAACAAAATCCGCCAGCGAGCGGCACGGCTCGCTGCCCTCGCGATCCGCCTGCTGGCGGAGAAAATGCAGCCGAGCGATGACCTGGCTCCGCGTCTCGTCCGTGTACAGCTCGACATCGTCGCCCACGGCATTCGCCGCGAAGAATCCATACACCGCGCGCGCGGTC
The DNA here is from genome assembly GCA_049977045.1 of Occallatibacter sp. Classification (GTDB taxonomy): domain Bacteria; phylum Acidobacteriota; class Terriglobia; order Terriglobales; family Acidobacteriaceae; genus Telmatobacter. The sequence continues at coordinate 3,572 of JBMFHB010000105.1, read as the reverse complement.
AACAGCTTCTCCGCAACGATCGTGTCGAGCAGCGCGTTGGCCTCAGCGAAAATCTGCCGCGCCTGCTCGCCTTGCTTCGGATCGTCGAGAATCCGCGGATAGACACCTTTCAGCTCCCATGTATGGAAGAACGGACTCCAGTCAATGAACTCGCGCAGGGTTGCCAGCGGAAAATCATTGAGCACGCGCACCCCAAGAAACTCAGGCGTCGCCAAATCTTCAGCGCGCCATTCGATCTGCGTGCGCCGCGCCCGCGCCGTTGCAAGCGAAACCACGCTTCGCCGCGGCGCCGCATGCGCACGGCGCAACGCATCGTATTCCGCCTTGTGGTGCGCTACAAACTCCGCCCGCCCATTTTCGCTCAGCAGGCTGGTCGTCACCGGCACGGCGCGGCTGGCATCCAGCACATGCACCACGGGCTGGCTGTAGTGCGGCGCGATCTTCACTGCCGTGTGCGCGCGGCTGGTGGTCGCCCCGCCAATCAGCAGCGGCAGATTCATGCCCTGCCGTTCCATCTCGCGCGCCACATGCACCATCTCGTCGAGCGAGGGCGTAATGAGTCCGCTCAATCCGATAATGCCGGCCCGCACCTCGCGCGCGCGCTCCAGAATTTTCTCCGCGGGCACCATCACGCCCAGGTCGATCACTTCGTAGTTGTTGCACGCCAGCACCACGCCAACAATGTTCTTGCCGATGTCGTGCACGTCGCCTTTCACGGTTGCGAGCACGATCTTCCCTTGCGTTCGCACCTCCGCGCCCGCCGCGACCAGCTCCGCTTTCTCCGCTTCCATGAAGGGCGTTAAATAAGCTACCGCCTTCTTCATCACACGCGCCGATTTGACGACCTGCGGCAGAAACATTTTGCCCGCACCAAACAGGTCGCCCACCACGCTCATGCCCGCCATCAGCGGTCCTTCGATTACGCTCAGCGGGCGGCCGAGCTTGACGCGCGCCTCTTCGGTATCCGCCTCGATGTAGGCGTCGATCCCCTTCACCATCGCGTGGGTCAGCCGCTCTTCGACAGTGCCGCTGCGCCACTCCTCGGCCTTTTTCTCCGCTGTCCCGCCTGCGCCCGCGTCCCCAACGGCCTTCAGCTTTTCGCCGAACTCGACCAGCCGCTCGGTTGCATCGGGCCGGCGGTTCAGCAGAACATCCTCCACCAGTTCCTTCAGGTTCGGTTCAATCTCCTCGTACACCTCCAGCATCCCGGCATTCACAATCCCCATGTCGAGCCCGGCGGCGATGGCGTGATACAAAAACGCCGCATGCATCGCCTCGCGCACCTTGTTGTTGCCGCGGAAGCTGAACGAGATATTCGAGACGCCGCCGCTTACTTTGGCGTGCGGCAGGTTCTCCTTGATCCATCGCGTGGCGCGGATAAAATCCATCGCGTAGTTCGTGTGTTCTTCCATTCCCGTCGCTACGGTCAGGATGTTGGGATCGAAGATGATGTCTTCGGCCGGAAATCCCACCTCGTCCACGAGAATGCGATAGGCGCGCTCGCAGATGCGGATCTTGTCCGTGAAGCCCGCAGCCTGGCCCTGCTCGTCGAAGGCCATCACCACCGCAGCCGCGCCGTACTTCAGAATGGTTCGCGCGCGCTCGCGAAATGTCTGTTCGCCCTCCTTGAGCGAGATCGAGTTCACGATGCCCTTGCCCTGCATGCATTTCAGGCCCGCCTCGATCACTTCCCACTTGGACGAATCCACCATGAACGGCACTTTGGCCACTTCAGGCTCGCTCTCGAGCAGTTGCAGGAAGCGCGTCATCGCGGCTACGCCGTCGATCATTCCCTCATCCATGCAGATATCGAGAATGTTCGCGCCGTTTTCCACTTGTTGCCGCGCCACGCTCACGGCCTCTTCGTACTTGCCATCTTTGATCAGTTTGGCGAACTTGGGCGACCCGGCCACATTGGTCCGCTCGCCGATGAGGATGAAGACTCCTGGCTGCTGCGTAAACGGCTGCGACCCCGACAAACGCAACGGGCGCGGATGAACTGCTCTCGTGTTTTCTGACTCAGTCGCTCCCGGACTCATGCTGTCTGCTCTTTCTCATCCGCCGGCAACTTCCGTGGCGCCACCCCATCCAGCGCCCTGGCAATCGCCGCAATGTGCTCAGGCGTATTCCCGCAGCAGCCGCCTGCGATATTGATCAGTCCCTCGTGAGCAAAGCCGCCTAAAAACCGCGCCATATCCTCAGGCCCCAGATCGAATCCCGTCGCAGACAGAGGATTCGGCAGTCCTGCATTGGGGTAACACGACACGGCAGCCTTCGCCTTTTCCGAGAGTTCTTCGAGAAACGGATGCATCAGGTCCGGCCCGAGCGAGCAGTTCAATCCCACGGCCAGGGGCTTTGCGTGTTCCACCGCATTCCAGAACGCCTCAATCGTCTGCGCCGAGATCATCGTCTCGCCACCGCGCCCCACGGCCGCGGAAACGATCACCGGCAGTTCCCGGCCTTCCGCATCGAAGACCTCGCGCATCGCCACCAGCGCCGCCTTGGCATTCAACGTATCGAAGATCGTTTCCACCAGCATCAGGTCCACTCCGCCCGCCATCAGCGCCTGGATCTGCTCCGCATAGGCCGCCCTCACCTGATCGAAGGTGACCACGCGAAATCCCGGATCGTCGGCATCGGGCGAGTTCGAGAGCGAGACCGTCAACGGCCCGATCGAGCCGGCCACGAACCGCTGCCGTCCCGTTTCGTTCGCCAGGCGATCGGCCCACGCGCGCGCCGTCCGCGCCGACTGCTCGTTGATCTCCCGCGCCAGGCTCTTCAGAAACGGATCGTCAATCACGCCCTGGTAAAACTCCGGATTCTTCCGCCCTCCGTGCTCGCGCGGATCGTCCACAAAGAACTCGCTCTGTGCGATCGTCGTCGCCCCGAAGGTGTTGGTCTCGATGATGTCGGCTCCAGCCTCAAGAAACCGCCGATGAATGTCGCCTATCACATCCGGCCGCGTGAGCGAGAACAGATCGCCGTTATTCAGCAGATCCTTCTTCGCGTCTTTGAATCGCTCGCCACGAATGTCCGCCTCCGTCATTCCGTAGGTGCGGATGGTCGTGCCCGTCGCTCCGTCGATGATGGCGATACGGCGTTCGAGGAGGCTTGCGAGCGGATGTTTTTCTGCTTTACTCATTTCTTCCCCGCAAGTTACGCTATTCTCCCTCAGCATATCGGATGCACCGCGGCCCTCTGAACCCCTTCGCACCGAACGGCATTCTCCCACCCCAAACGGCAGGAACCATCGCCTGAATGGATTTGCGGACTCTGGTCACGCCACCCAATCCGCGCAATCTGCCGACTGCAAGGTAATCGCATTTCAATTCGCCGGACGTTATGCGAACGATGCACTTCGCTCTGTCATTCCGAGGAGCCGAGCGACGAGGAATGACATTGCTCCATGAATGGAGTATGCACGCAAAATACCGAGACTCCTATCCAAATGCGGTTACCCTGCTGCCGACTTCAGGGCAATCGCATGAACGAAAATGGCCTCGTCAGCAAAATCTGTGGGTAGTCTCCGGTTCAGGTAATCGTCCAAGCGCGTGATATAGCGCTACTTCGAT
>JBMFHB010000104.1:0-9756 GCA_049977045.1 Occallatibacter sp. | reverse complement strand
AGCGTATCACATGCGCTCGGGTAAAGGGCGCAAAAAAAGAAAGGCGCCGAGTTTCCATTTTCAGGTCGCACACCCAATTCCGGCTCTCGCGTTCCAGCTTATGCCCCGCCGGTGTAGCATGTTCCCATGCCGCCCGGAAATTCAGCGCACAAAGAGGGCCAGTCGCGAGGCAAAACCCGCCCGCGGAAGCCAGCGAAACAGCCGGCCAATCCGGGTTCTCCACGGACGGACCTCCGTCCGCGCGATACCAAGCAACTGGTGATTGTTACCGGAATCTCCGGCGCCGGGAAGGCGTCGGCGCTTAAGGCGTTCGAAGACCTTGGATTTCACTGTGTTGACAATCTTCCCCTTGAGCTTCTGCTCGATTTTGCCAGGTTGGTCAGCTCGTCTGCCGACGTGGCGCGCGCGGCCATTGTGGTGGATGTGCGCGAGGGCACGACCCTCGACCGGCTGCCCGAGATTCTGAAGAGCCTGAAAAAGCTGCTCGAAACGCGCGTGGTGTTTCTCGATGCTCAGGATGCAGTGCTGGTTCGCCGCTACTCGGAGACGCGGCGGCCGCATCCGCTGGGCCGCACCGAGACCGTGTCGCGCTCGATTGTTGAAGAGCGGCAGTTGCTCGACCCCATCCGCAATGTTGCCGACACGCTGATCGATACCTCGAACTTCAACGTGCACGAGTTGCGCGCCGACATCCTGGCCCGGTTCGGGCACGAGGATGAATCGAAGCGGCTCCTCGTCTCGTGCCTGAGCTTCGGATTCAAGAACGGCGTTCCGCTCGACGCCGACATGGTCTTCGATATTCGCTTTCTGCCCAATCCGCACTTCGTGCCGGAGTTCCGCAAAAAGACCGGCCTCGATCCCAAGGTTGCCAGCTACGTGCGCGGCTTTCCGCAGACCAAAGAATTCCTCGATCGAGTAACGGATCTGATGCTTTATCTGCTGCCGCACTACGTGAATGAAGGCAAGAGCTACCTGACTGTAGCCTTTGGCTGCACCGGCGGCCAGCACCGCAGCGTGATGATGGCCGAAGAGATGGCCAAGCGACTCGAAAAGGCAGGTTACCAGGTCAAGGCCCTGCACCGCGATATTGTGCAGTAACGGCGAGGGACAGCTCAGGTTTTCAAGCCGCGGCGCTATCGGCCCGCTTATGCCATTTGTCTGGCTTCCGCTTCCGGTTCGCGGAACCGGATCTCACGGCCATCTCCTGCATCAAAGCCGCTTTCGAGCCTCAGGGTGTATAGTTTTTCTTGGTTTTCGAAATCGTTAACGGAGAAGGTTAAAAATGGGGCAAAACAACCAGGAAATAGCGAAACCCGCCGCCAATGAAGTGTTGCTCGTGACCAGTGGCGACCTGCGCCAGCCGGCCAACCAGGTCTGTTGGCCCGCGCAGCGCGACATGGAAGAAAAGCTCACCGCGGCCTTTGCGCAGAAGGGCTACAAGCTGGTCCGCGCCCATGCCTATGACGAGAAGGTGAAACACGGCTTCATTTCCTCGCAGCGGCAGGGCATGGATGTCTTCATGAAGATTCATCCCGACGCCAAACTGGTGTTCGCCACTGCGGCGTGGCAGTACACGCACCATGTTCTGCCCGGACTGCGCAGCCACCGCGGGCCGATTCTCACCGTTGCCAACTGGTCTGGCCAGTGGCCGGGCCTGGTGGGCCTGCTCAATCTGAATGGCTCGCTGATCAAGGCCGGCAAGCCCTTTTCGTCGATCTGGAGCAGGGAATTTACCGACGGGTACTTCGATAAGGCTCTCGACGAGTGGCTGAAGACCGGCAAGATTACGCACGACCTTTCCCACGCGCATGCGCTCGATACTGGCAAGCTGCCCGCCGAGAGCGCGAAGCTTGGCGCGGAGCTTGCCGCCGCGCTGAGGCATCGCAAGGCCATCATGGGCATCTTCGATGAGGGCTGCATGGGCATGTACAACGCCATCATCGATGACGAACTGCTGAACCCGGCCGGCATCTTCAAGGAGCGGCTCAGCCAGTCGGCGCTTGTGGCCCGAATGCGCACGGTGGGCGACGACGAAGCCAGGGCCGTCTATGGCTGGCTGGTTGCTAAGGGCGTCCAGTTCGATTTCGGCAAGGACGAGGCCACAGAGCTTACGCTCAACCAGGTTCTTGGCCAGTGCAAGATGTACATCGCCGCGGTTCGCATCGCGCACGAGTTCGGCTGCGACATGATCGGCATTCAGTACCAGCAGGGGTTAAAGGACATGGCGCCCGCTTCGGATCTGGCCGAGGGTATGTTGAACAACGCCGATCGGCCTCCGGTCTACGCGGAGGGAACGAAGGAGGAGTTGTACGCCGGCGGGCCGCTGCCGCACTTCAACGAGGTGGACGAGTGCGCGGGCGTCGATGCGCTGATTACGAACCGCTGCTGGACTGCGCTCGGCCTCGATCCCTCGACCACGCTGCACGACGTGCGCTGGGGCGAGCACTACAAAGGGGACGGAAGCGCCGGCGGCAGTTCGCATATCGACGATTTCGTCTGGCTGCTGCAGATTTCGGGCGCCGCGCCGGCCAATCACATTGCCGGCGGCTACGCAGGCGCGCGCAGCGAGCGCCAGCCTTCCATGTACTTCCCGCTCGGCGGCGGCACGCTCAAGGGCATAGGCAAGCCGGGCGAGATCGTCTGGAGCCGGTTCTTTGTCGAGGGCGGCGCGCTGCATTGCGACATGGGGCGGGGAACGGTCGTGACGCTGCCCGCGGCGGAAACCGAGCGCCGCTGGCGCGAGACCACGGTGCAATGGCCCATTGTTCATACCGTTCTGCACGGTGTGAGTCAGAACCAGATGATGGCCCGCCATCGCGCCAATCACATCAACGTGGCCTACGCGCCGTCCGCGGAGCTTGCCGACAAGGCGCTGGAGACGAAGGCTGCGATGCTGGCTGAGCTTGGGATCGCTGTGCACCTGTGCGGCGTGGCGCAGTGAGAGCAGGCAATAGGCAACAGGGAACAGGCAATAGGCAATAGGCAATAGGCATTAGGGAGCAGGGAGCAGGTTTCACCGTCGCCGACGGCTGTTCCCTGTTCCCTATTCCGCTGCAACTTCCTGCGCCGCGGGAATGATGCCCATCTGCTGGTAAATCGGCCGGACCACGACGCGCAGGGCCGGTAGCTGCGTGAAGAACCATATCGCGCCCAGCACGACTGCGAAACCGTTGATGACTACCGTCCACTGCGCGCCGGTGAGCAGCGGTCCGTCGACAACCCACAGGCGGGTTGCTGGAATCGCATGCGCCATGGTCCCGGCCAGCAAGCTGCCAAAGGGCGCCATGCCGACGAAGGCCATGGCGTAGAAGCTCATCACCCGCCCGCGTTTGTCTTCGCTCACCAGCGTCTGAATGATGGTGTTGCTGCCCGCCATGCCCTGCATCATGCCCGCGCCCGCGACCATCACCATCGCCATCGAAAGCCAGTAGACGTGCGACAGCCCGAACCCGACCAGCCCCAAGCCGAAGACCGCGGCGGCGATGGGAATCATGCGGATGATTCCGCGCACGCTCCTGCGCGCGGCCAGTGACAGCGCGGAGACGAGCGCGCCCACGCCCATCGCGCCCATCAGAAATCCCAATGTATGCGGCCCGCCATGCAGCACCGTGGCCGCAAACACCGGCATCAGGACCACAAAGGGCATGCCCATCAGGCTCACCAGAGCAAACAAGAGCAGAATCGTCCGGATGGGCAGGAAGCCGGAGACGTAGCTCCAGCCCTCTTTCATCTCGTGGAGGGTCGAGGTTGTCTTGCGGGCCGGCGCGGGCACATCCACGCGCATCATGAGCAGCGAGACGATCACCGCGATGTAGCTGATGCCGTCGGCGAGGAAGCACCAGGCCTCGCTGGTGGCGGCGATCAGCATTCCGGCCAGCGACGGGCCGATCAGCCGCGCAAGGTTGACCATCGACGAATTGATGGCAATGGCGTTGCCCAGGTCGGCGCGGCTTTCGACCATCTGCACCATGAACGATTGCCGCCCCGGCATGTCGAAGGCGTTGATTGTGCCCTGCATCGCGCTCAAAAACAAAATCCAGTGGATGGTGATGTGGCCTGAAAACGTAAGCACGGCCAGCGCGAGAGACTGCACCATGGCGAGGGCCTGCGTCCACACCAGCACCTGACGGCGGTTGAGTCGGTCAATCCAGACGCCTGCGAAGGGCGCTAAAAGAAACGTAGGAATCTGCCCGGCAAAGCTGACTGTGCCCAGCAGCAGCGCCGAATGCGTGAGCCGGTAGACCAGCCACGCAGTCGCGATGCGCGTCATCCAGGTGCCGATCAGCGAAATGCTTTGGCCAAAGAAAAACAGCCGGAAGTTGCGATGGCGCAAGGCGCGCCAGGCGTGCGAGACACGGCTGCCCTGTGCCTGCTCCGTCCGGGTTTGCGTGATGGAATCGCGGCTAGCCAAGAATCTCCTCAATCGCGCTGCAATGAATGGATTCATGCAAGGGTACAGCGTCGCAACCTGCTCTGAGCAATGCCCCGGGATTTTTCCGATGGGGCTTTCTTTACTCTATAAGGGACGCCGCAGCCGCTGCGCACTCGCAGCGCACTTCGAACTCAGTTAAAGTGATCAATAGGACCGGAAGTCTACTTCTCTTGGATGCTCGGCGGCCTTTGACAGATTTTTCTAATACGCGCACGCCGCTGGACCTTCTGCGATCGGTGTTCGGTTTTTCCGAATTTCGAGCCAATCAGGAGGAGGTGTGCCGCGCGGCCATCGCCGGGAGTGACCTGCTGCTGGTGATGCCGACCGGATCAGGGAAGTCTCTCTGCTACCAGCTTCCCGCCGTCGCCCGCGGAGGAACAGCGCTGGTGATCTCGCCTTTGATTTCGCTGATGGAAGACCAGGTGGCGAAGCTGGCCGCGCTTGGCCTGCGCGTGGCGCGGATTCACTCAGGACTCGATCGTACCGCGGCGCGGCAGACTTGCGCGGAGTATCTGCGCGATGAGTTGCAGTTTCTGTTTATTGCGCCGGAGCGGCTGCGCGTGCCGGGATTTCCCGAGATGCTGGCAAAACGGAAGCTGGCGCTCGTGGCGATCGACGAGGCGCACTGCATCTCGCAATGGGGCCACGACTTCAGGCCCGACTACCGGATGCTGGGCCAGCATCTGCCGGGACTTCGCGGTATGGACGATCCCGCGCCGGTGGTCGCGCTGACGGCTACAGCCACGCCCGCCGTGCAGTCCGACATCCTTACGCAACTGGGCATGAAGCATCCCCTCAAGTTCATCCACGGCTTCCGGCGCAGCAACCTTGCCATTGAAGTCGTTGAGGTTTCCGTCCCGGCGCGCGCCGGTGCGATCTTTCGCATGCTGGCCGATCCCGCGCGCCGGCCTGCGATTGTTTACGCCACGTCGCGCAAGCAGTCCGAGAGCCTGGCCGCGGATCTTTCGTCGCATATTCGCGCCTCGGCGTATCACGCCGGGCTCGATGCCGGGACGCGCGATCGCGTACAGAAGGCTTTTCAGGCGGGCGAACTGGAGGCTGTGGTGGCGACGATCGCCTTCGGCATGGGCATCGACAAGGCCAACATCCGAACCGTGATTCACGCCGGACTGCCGGGTACGCTCGAAGGCTACTATCAGGAGATTGGCCGCGCGGGCCGCGACGGCGCTCCGAGCCGCGTCTACCTGATGCACTCCTACGCCGACCAGCGCACGCACGACTTTTTTTTGAACCGCGATTATCCGCCGGTAGAAAACCTGAATGAGGTCTATGCGGCGCTGGGCGAAGAGGCTCAGCCCGTTGAGGAGCTTCGCGCCGCGTCGAAGCTGGGCGAGGAAGAGTTCGACAAGGCGCTCGAAAAGCTGGAAATCCACGGCGGTGCGCGAGTTGACTTTGGCGGAAATGTGAGCCGGGGCGGCCCGGGATGGAAGAAGAGCTACACGATTCAGGCGCAGCATCGGGCGGAGCAGTTCGAGAAGGTGCTGCAGTTCACGGCTTCGAGCGCCTGCCGCATGGCCGCGCTGGTGCGGCACTTTGGCGATGTGCGCGATGCGGCGCGCCCTTGCGGTATCTGCGATATCTGCGATCCCGCGGGCGCGGAGCTGCGGCGGTTCCGTCACGCTTCGCAGCACGAGCGCAGGATCGTGCAGGCGATCGTGGAAGAGCTGCGGCCGGTGCATTACCTGGCTGCGGGCACTTTGCAGCGGAATCTCGAACTGGTGGGCCGATTGAGCCGCAGCGATTTCGACTGTCTGCTCGACGCGATGGTACGCGCGGAGATCATTGAGATTGAGGACGCTGAGTTTGAGAAGAACGGACAGGTTCTGCGCTACCGCAAGGTGCGGCTTACCGATGCCGGACAGCAACTGCGGCCCGCAACGCCGTTGACACTGCTGATTGGCGACGGCATCGCAGGCGAGTTCGATGCCGGAGGCGCTCCTCCGCGGCGCACGAAGCCGGCCAAGACTACCGCGCGCAAGTCGGCGGCTTTAGCCGCCCAGGCGCCGCAACCGAGTCCGCATCCGACGCCAGCCTCCGAGGCGCTGGCCGCGCAACTGCGCGAGTGGCGCACCGCCGAAGCGAAGCGGCTGGGAGTTCCTGCTTACGTCGTACTCCACGACCGTACACTGCAGGCAGTGGCGCTGGCGCGGCCGGCAAACATGGCGCAACTGCTGGCAATCGATGGCATAGGCGCCGCCAAGGCTGAGCGGTTTGGCGAGACAATTCTGAAGTTGTGCGCGGGGAATGCACGGCCGGTGAACGCCTGATGGCGCGCCTTTCGCGACGTATGCGCGGAAGCATGTGAGACTGGGGAAAACTAGGTCTCTGACCGCATAATTTTGTGCTTTCCCACCCATGCGGCAAAAACAAATACGCCGCATGGGGCACCCAGAGTTGGTACAACTTCACGCGGTCAGAGACCTAGTTCGCGATGGCGTGGTCGGTTTTGATGTTCACGCCGTTCCAGGCTTTTTGCGAGGTCCACGGCTCGGCGGGCGCGCTCCAGAACTCGTCGCCAGCGGCGAGGCCGAGTGGCAGCCACGCGACCGAGCAGAGGTAGCAGCTTCCCGTCGAAATGTAGCTCTCGCCGATGGCCGGCTGGTGGCCTGCGAAGCCGATCGTCAGCCAGCCTTTGCTGTCGAATGTACCCCTGGCGGCGATCATACGCGTCATCGCGGCAGTCATCGCGCAGCGCACTTGCGCGGGATGGACGCCTTCGGGCAGATTGCGCCGCAAGGCCATCTCGGCCAGCAGTTGCAGCGCGCCGAATCGATACGCGAGCGAGCGGCCGATGGGCGGAAACGTCCCTTCGGGACTGATGAGCCGTTCCTGAATGGCCGCATAGCGGCGCGCACGCGCCTCGACCGGCGCACGGAGCCGGGACCAGCGATGGGTGACCGGCTCCACGGCGTCCAGAACGTTCAGCATCATGGGCTGAATGACGAAACTGTTGTAGTAGTCCCAGTGGAACTCGGGGCCGTCGCCGTAGACGCCGTCGCCCTTGTACCACTCCTGGTGCTGGCGGAGCGCGTAGTCGATGCGCAGGGTGTCCCATGGCTTGCCGACCTTGCAGAAGAACGCTTCGATCATGGCGCTGAAGAGCAGCCAGTTGTTGAAGCCGGGCTGGACGGTACGGGTCGCGGCGAGCGCCCGCACGAGATTTTCCTGTGTCTTCGCGTCCAGCTTCGACCACAACTGGTTGGGCGCGCGGACGACGGCCAGCGCCAGAAAGGCAGCATCGACGAGCGACTGCGGATTGGAGCCGAAGTTCAGAGCGTCGGGCGAATGAGGGTTGGTTCCGTGCTCGATGGCGAGCCGCGCCCAATCACGATAACGGTTGCGTAAGGCTTCTTCTTTGGGGTCACTGCCCGGTTCGCCTTCAAGCCACGGCGCGAGGCCGCAGAGCAGACGGCCTACGGCTTCAAGATGCGTCGATTGCCGGCGCTCATCTTCCTGGCCGGGAGCGGATTCGACCGGCATAGAGGCGCGCAGATTCTGCTGGCTGATTGCTTCCAGCACGGGTTGCGCCACGCGCTCGACGATGGCAAGCCATTGCGCTCGATCGGCTGCGCCGGTTTCCGGTGCTGCCGCTTGGGAAGCGTGGACTGCGGCCCGCGCGGTGGGCGCGGCCAGCACGGCGCACTTTAGAAAACTGCGGCGGGTGGCGTGACTTTGCGGCGGCATGGGACGTTAGCTGATGCGTTCGATGACGAGCGACTCCAGCACGACCGGCTTGTGCGGTTTGTCCTGCGCGTTGCGCGCCACCTTGCTGATCGCGGCCACGACGTCCTGTCCCTCGACGACTTCGCCGAAGATGGTGTGATTGCCGGTGAGCCATGGCGTGGGCGCGACGGTGATGAAGAACTGGCTGCCGTTGGTGTTGGGTCCGGCGTTGGCCATGGCCAGTTTGCCTGGCTTGTCGAAGCGGTGCGGCGAGCCATTGGTCTCGTCCTGGAAGCGGTAGCCCGGACCGCCCATGCCGTTGCCGGCCGGATCTCCGCCCTGGATCATGAAGTCGGGAATGACACGGTGGAAGATGGTGCCGTCGTAGAGCTTGTTCCTGGACTTCTCTCGTGTGTTGGGATGAACCCACTCTTTCGCGCCCTCGGCGAGTTCAATGAAGTTCTTGACGGTGATGGGCGCATCGGCCTCGAAGAGGCGGACGGTGATCTTGCCTTCGGTCGTGCTGAAGACGGCGTAGGTTCCCGCGGTGAGTGCCATGAGTTCTCCTGATTGAGCCTTGAGCCATCAGCGTTCAGCTCTCAGCTTGTTGTGGCCGTCGATGATTGCAGCAGCGAGGTTGAAAGCTGACGGCTGATAGCGGCTTTATTGCGCTGGCGCAGGTGTTGGCGCCTGTACCGGCGCTGGTGCTGGCGCCTGCGGCTCGCCGGGGAGCAGCGGCGGCATGGGTTGACCTTCGCGCACGATGGTGACCTTTTCGAGGACCACCGGCGACAGGGGCTTGTCATCGGCGTCACGGGGCACGCGCGCGATGGCCTTTACGACTTCGACGCTTGGGTCGTCGCACTGGCCGAAGAGCGTGTAGTGCTGGTCGAGGGTGTCGTAGGGCAGTTCGGTGATGAAGAACTGGCTGCCGTTGCTGTTCGGCCCGCTGTTGGCCATGGCGAGGCGGCCGGGCCGGTCGAAGTTCAGATTGGGATCGAGCTCGTCGTCGAACGAATAGCCCGGCCCGCCCATTCCCGTGCCGGTCGGGTCACCGCCCTGGATCATGAACTCGGGAATGACACGGTGAAAGGTCGTGCCGTCGTAGAAGCGTTTGTTGTGCTGGACCTGCCGGGTTGTGGGGTCGATCCAGTCCTTTGTGCCTTCGGCCAGTCCGATGAAGTTGGCTACGGCGTTGGGCGACTGCTTCTGATAGAACTGGCAGGTGATGCGGCCCATCGAGGTGTCCATCACCGCGAACGGTCCGTTGGGAACGGTCAAGGCTTCGGTTGTTGCCTGCGGCGCGTCAGGAATGTCCGCGCTGGCGGGTGCGGACGACTGCTGCGCAAAGACAACCAGGGCCGCACAAACCGCGCAACCCGCGATAAGGGCTGAGAAGAGAAGCGTGTGCCGAATTTTCATGCCGATCTTGAGGGTAAATCATGCGCCTTGCCGGGCGCCAGCGAGCGAAGACGTCCGCGCAGGGCAAACGCATTTGGACAGGAGTTCTGCTTGCCTTCGATCCCGACTCCACTCATCGAGCAGTGTCATCCCGAACGGAGTGAAGGATCTGCCCTGAAAATTCGCCGCCCGCCTGACTCTGTCATCCCGAGGAGCGCCGCGACGAGGGATCTGCGGTT
>JBMFHB010000103.1:0-9939 GCA_049977045.1 Occallatibacter sp. | reverse complement strand
GCATGAGACAAAGAGAACCTGGCACTGTCCAGTAGTAAGAAAACCAATGCAGAAGGCGACAGGTTTTGACCGGACAGTCTTATGTCATCTACCAACATTTAGTGATTCGGAAGCCCGAGGCCACGCGAGACCGATGCTCGCGCTCAAACGGCCCCACGCCGCGCTGGAGTACAAATAATCATTTACGAGATAGTGGATTCTGCGTCACTGGGGTGGAGAGCGCCATCCGCGGTGGAGAAAAAATCGGCTCCGGCGCGCCATGTGCATGACGCCATGGACCCTCGGCTCAGGGAAGGCCGGCGTGAGGCGCAGCGACCCTGGTCATGAGGATGGCGGAACGATGGTGCGCCGCCGCCTCTGCATCGTCAAAGGTGGGCGCTGCGCAGGCAAAGAGAGTCCTGCCGTCGGGCCTCCCAGCATGCAGGCGAAGGCGCACAACCCATTGGTCGGGAGCTCTTCGAGAATCGTGCCGCCCTCGGCAACCCGTATGAGTCGCCGATGGAGGACATCGGCGACCCAGACAGATCCCTCCGCGTCGAGACAGATCCCGTCGGGAGCGACTTCCGCTTTCTCCAGAATCCGACCCACATCGGTTGTGGCAGGAGCATCGCCGAAGGCCGCCCAGATGCGGCGGTCCGTCAGCCTGCCTGCGGAGACGGTGAAGGCGCTCAACCGGTTTGCCATGGTCTCGGCAATGATGAGCTTCCGGCCGTCGGGCGTGATCGCCGCACCATTGGGAAAGGCGAGGTCATAGGCGGCAATTGCAGCCGTTCCATCGCTGTCGACGGAGATCAGCACGGTGGAGGAAGCCGGTGCGCCAGCAAACAGGTCAAATCCAAAGCTGCCAACCCAGGCGCGGCCCTCGGCATCGACAAGCAGATCGTTGAGGTCTCCGCAGGCCAGCGTGCTCAGATCGGCGTGCTGGACGATGGATCCATCGTGCTCGCGGCGCAGGAGCTTGCGATCGCGCATGGAAGCGATCAGCAGGCGGCCGTCGGGTAGAAAGCCCAGCCCAGCGGGTCGCCCAGAGATGCGCGCGTAGCTTTCGACTACGCCATCGATGGAAACTGTCAGCACGCTGTGGGTATACCGGTCAGAAAAATAGAGGCGATCATCGCGCCAACGCGGGCACTCCGCGAACGAAAGGCCATCGAGAAGAGTGACAAATGCAGGCATTCTAGTCTCCTGAAGCACTTGGTCGATTGCGGTGCGCTGCATTGCGATCTATTTGCTTCCCGATGCAGTGCGGAAACAGCTTGCGACTTGGGTTCCGCTAAAGAACTCCGCGAAGGCGGGCGGTGTAATTCATCAGGGCAGCATGGGGCTTAGATCCTGCGCAAATTGCACCTGGCATCCTGTTCGCTTTTGCACCTCTTCCCGATTCACGCCTTCGGCAATTTCGTGCATGACGAGGCCTTTCGCGCCAACCCGGAACCACCCCAGTTCCGTAACAATGTCATGAACGACCGCTTTCCCCGTAAGCGGCAGGGAGCATTTCTCGACGATCTTGAAAGACCCGTCTTTGGCATTGTGCTCCATGGCAATAATGACGCGGGCGGCGCTGGCGACAAGGTCCATTGCGCCTCCCATGCCCTTCACCATCTTTCCGGGAATCGTCCAGTTCGCCAGGTCCCCCTGGCAGGAAACCTGCATGGCCCCGAGAATACTCATGTTCATGTGGCCGCCGCGGATCATGGCAAATGCCTGATCGCTTCCGAAGAAACTGGAGCCCGGAAGAATGGTCACCGGCTGTTTCCCGGCATTGATCAAGTCGGGATCTTCCAGGTCCGGAGCCGGCGGCGGCCCAATTCCCAACAATCCATTTTCCGATTGGAAGATGACCTCCACTCCTTGCGGCACGTAGGCTGCGACCATTGTGGGCAGGCCAATGCCCAGGTTGACATAGAACCCATCCTTGAGCTCCCTGGCGATCCGCCGGGCGATAAGTTGCTTGCCGTCCAATGCTCAACTCCTTTCTGCAAAGCCCTTTGGGTGGAATTCGATCCGCTGGCGCAACGATGCTCTCGCTCAAAAGCGATATCCGCCGCCGCAGATGAGAACTTCACCCGTGACGTAGTCCGATAGAGGAGAACAAAAGAACAGCACCGCGCCGGCTGCTTCTTCGGGCGTTCCGATGCGCCCCAGCGGACACGCTCCCGCGATCGAATCGAGCACCGCGGGCTGAACGCCGATGGGAAGCTTTCTTCCCCCCACCGTGATCGCTCCTTCAGAATTGAGCGGTTGCGTCATCCGCGTTTCAATCAGACCAAACCCAACCGCATTCACGTTGATGTTGTACCTTCCCCATTCCTTGGCGAGAGTCCGCGTCAGCCCAATCACTCCGGCCTTGCCTGACGAGTACCCGGCCTGGCCTGCATTGCCGTCGGTGCCGGAGATCGACGTGATATTGACCACCTTGCGCATCACGCGGACACCAGCCGCGATCTCGCGTTTGGCGGCGGCGCGAAGATATTCGGAGGCGGCGCGCAGGATGCGGAAGGGCACGACAATGTGGATGTTCAACATGGCCAGGAACTGCTCGTCGGTGGTTTTCTGGATCACGCCATCCCAACTGAAACCGGCGCAGTTGACCACAATGTCGAGCGCGGCGAAGCGGTCGAGCGCGGCATTCACAACCTGCAGAGGAACGGCAGGCTCCATCAGATCGCCGCAGTACACGGCGATGCGCTCCGGATGAGCCACGGAGGATTGTGTCTCCTGCAAGGCTTCTCGATCCAGGTCGCATGCCAGCACCTGCGCGCCCGCGGAAGCCAGACGCTGCACGATGGCTCTTCCAATTCCTCGTCCGCCTCCCGTAACAATCGCCACTTTGCCAGTCAGGGTAAACGGCGCTTCCGCCATTGCCGTACTCTTCTCGCTCATGACTGCGCGTGCTCCTTGATAAAGCGCCATTCGATGGGCTTCGTAAATTCCAGTCCCACAACCACACGGTCGACATAGATTCCGGGGGTCACAATCTCATCGGGATCCAGATCGCCCGGCTCGACGAGTTCTTCCACCTCGGCGATCGTGATGTCCGCCGCTGTGGCCATGGCCGGATTGAAGTTTCGCGCCGTTTTGCGGTAGATCAGATTGCCGTGACGGTCGGCCTTCCATGCCTTGATCAGCGCGATGTCCGCGCGCAAGCCGCGCTCCATCAGGTAGGATTTGCCGTTGAACTCCCGCACCTCCTTGCCTTCGGCCACGACGGTGCCAACTCCGGCAGGAACGTAAAACGCGGGAATACCCGCGCCGCCGGCGCGAATGCGCTCAGCGAGTGTTCCTTGCGGAATGAGAGTGAGTTGCAATTCGCCGGCGATGACGAGCTTCTCAAGCAGGCGGTTTTCGCCCACGTAACTGCCGATGTGCGAGGCGATGATGCCTGCCTCGAGCATCAGTCCCATTCCGCATCCGTCAACGCCCATGTTGTTGCTGATGGTGTGCAGCCCTTTGACGCCCTTGCGAATGACGGCCGCAATCAGGTTCTCGGGAATTCCGCACAGCCCAAATCCGCCCAGCATCAGGGTCATTCCGTCCCGCAGATCCGCAACTGCGGCATCCGGAGAATTGACTACCTTGTTCACTCGCTTCTCCTTCCGTGGAGCGCGCCCGGCACCGGCGGGTGCCCCCAGTATATTAACCGCCAGGCATATTCCCTGGTGTGTGCCAACCGGACAATCGGTTGTCGCCATCCGACCGAGCCTGCGAGCGGCCTTTATTGAAACAGGCGCGCAACTTCATATCTGCGATATCGACACCGCCGCCCTGGCCGCATTCCACCAGCGATTCCCCGGCTGCCACACAACCACCGCGGATGTCGCGAATGAGCAGCAGGTCGAAGCGGTGATCGACGCCCAGCGCAGCAAGTTTGGCGGCCTCGACGTTCTTGTGAATTGCGCCGGCATCGCCGGCCCCACAGCAGGGGTGGATGCCATCGGCGAACAGGATTGGCTGCGCACCATCGATGTCAACCTGAACGGGCAATATCGTTTCTTGCATCACACTGTTCCGCTGGTGCGGGAATCCCAGCGCCCCAACATCATCTGCATCTCCTCGGTTGCCGGTCGTCTCGGGTTGCCCTGGCGCACGCCGTACGCAGCCACCAAATGGGCCATTGTCGGCACGATGAAGTCGCTGGCCATCGAACTCGGGCCGGAGGGTATCCCGGTGAACGCCATTCTGCCCGGCATCGTGGAAGGGCCTCGAATGGATGGCGTTCTCCGTGCACGCGCCGAACTGGCTGGCGTCATCGAGCCGGCCATGCGGCAGGATTATCTCAAGAGAATCTCGCTGCGCCGCATGGTCACAGCGGACGATGTCGCACTCATGTGTCTGTTTCTTTGTTCTCCGGCCGGTCACAACATCTCAGGTCAGGCAATCAGTGTGGATGGGAACGTCGAGTATCTCTAGCTGGCGCGCGTATTCATGGATGAATCGGCTGTGCGCAAAACCTTCTCGCGGGTTGCAGGGTCGAACGCTCTTGTGTTTGGCGCACCGTGTTGCGCTGAGTTTCTTGCGCCGCACCGTGCCGCATCCTTTCCGCGCCTTTTTGCGGAAAAGCTGGGAAAGCGCGATGCAGATCATAAGGGACGGATCAATCGCTTCAAGTATTCGCCATGCGAAGCCAGGGGACCGGTGATCGGACTTCGGACAAAGGCCGGCATGCTCGCTCTCACGATGTTTGCGGCAATGTACGCCGGCGCAAGCGGCGGCCAGAGCGCGGCGCAGACGCGTGTGCGCGATCAGTTCGTCAAACGCGATGGGATCCGCTTGACGCTGGGTGGCGCGGCTTATCGCTACAGCGGCCCGAACATCGAGTGGCTCGGCATCGAAGCCTATGGTCCCGACGATTCCATGGGGCCACGCTACCCCTCGCATCTTGAAGTGGACGACGTGCTCGACACTGCCAGGATGATGGGAGCGCGCGTTGTGCGCTCGCAGACTCTGGGTGACAGCGTGGGATGCAACCTCTGCATCGAACCCCGCGCCGGCGTCTTTAACCCGCAAGCTTTCCAGGCCATCGACTATGCCATCGAGGCCGCCCACCGGCGTGGTCTCCGCCTGATCGTCACGCTGGCCGGCGACTGCTCCAACTGCGAGCAGAGCGGCGAAGGCGAGTATGTCCTCTGGAATGGACTGCGCGACCGCAGGCAATTCTTCACGAATCCGCGGATCATCGCCAGCTTCGAGCAGCACATCGGCGCACTGCTCAATCACAAAAATGCGCTCACTGGAATCGCCTATAAGGACGCCCCCACCATATTGGCCTGGGAAAACTGCAATGTATGCGGCCTGAGCGCGCTTGGTCCCGAATTTACCCGGAATCCTGCGCCGTATCTCCGTTGGATCGACACCATCGGAACCTACATCAAGTCCATCGATAAAAATCATCTCTACGAAGATAACAGCGGCTTCTTTCTCTTTGATCGCAGAGCGCTGGATGCTGAAACCACCGACATCGTAACCGCCGAGTACTACCCGCACTGGGATGCGCTTTTTGGATTCGGGCAGAAGACAACAGCGCAGACCTTCTCGAAGCACGCGGCCATGGTGACCGCGAAGGGCAAGGTGTACGTGGCCAACGAGTACGGCTGGGACGTTACCAACTGGCCGGCACGCTCTGAATTCGAGGCTGTTTTAAAGGCGCTGGAGGCTGATCCGAAGATCAGCGGCGACGGCTTCTGGGCTTTGCAGGCGCACGCCGACAAGTTCGGCTGGCAGCCGATCTCCGCACCCTCCAACAGCGCCGCCTACTCGCGGTGGGGCGAAACAGGCCAATGGTGGTCTCTCTTCTACGGTGGCGTCAGCACCTTGATCAACTCCGCCCAGGAGATGCAGGCTCGTGCCGAACTGCTCCGCACGCATGCCTTTGCCATGGCTGGCCTGCCCGTTCCTCCGCACCCCATTCCCGCCCCTCCAACGATCACGTTCAAGGGCATCGGAATCCTGGGGTGGCACGGCTCGCCCGGCGCCGTCATCTACAGTGTGCAGCGCCGCTCGAGCGATTCGGCGAAGTGGGTAACCGTCTGCGACCGGTGTGCCACGGATGCCGATACACCCTGGGCGGACGCAAGCGCGAAGAACAGTTCGCTGGCAACCTTGTTGACCACCCGCTACCGTGTGATCGCCTACAACGCCGACGGCATAGCCAGCAAGCCTTCGGCAGAGCGTTGATGCGCCAAGACGGAGACCAATGGAAGCCAGTCCTTCCCTGATGGCGATGGAGCAAACCGGCCAACCGGCGGCGCCTGGAGCGCACGCCTGGCTGGCTCTCGCCGTCCTGTGCGGCATTTACATCCTGAACTTTCTCTCGCGGCAACTTCCGGCCATTCTCGCCAAGCCGATTGAGGATCATCTGCATATCTCCGACGGTCAACTGGGCCTGATCGGCGGCTTCTACTTCGCTCTCTTTTACTGCTGCATCTCGATCCCGGTCGGCTGGCTGGCCGACAAGACCAACCGGGTAAGAATCCTGGCCGCCGCATGCGCCATCTGGAGCCTGGCGACCATGTGCTGCGGCATGGCGGCAGGGTATCTGGAATTCGCCATCGCGTACATGACGGTCGGCTTTGGCGAGGCCGGCGGTGTTCCGCCGTCGTACTCGATCATCACCGACCTGTTCCCCACCGGACGCCGCGGAACCGCGCTGGGCATCTACAACCTGGGGCCGGGAATCGGCGCCGCGCTGGGAATCACCTTCGGGGCTTCTATCGCCGCCGCATTCAATTGGAGGTACGCATTCCTCTTGCTGGGCGGCGTCGGCATCTTCGCGGCAATCGGCGTTCTGCTCACGGTGCGGGAGCCTCGGCGAGGCGGCCTCGACCATATCGCTGAACAGGCAACCCCCGCGAAGCCCGGATTTCGACAGACGTTCGTCATGTTCTTTTCACGACCGCCCCTCATCCTGGCGGCTCTGGGATCCGGCGCCACCCAACTCATCACCTACGGCCTGGGCAACTTCACGGTTCTGTTCCTCATGCGCGAAAAGGGAATGACGCTCACTCAGGTTGCCACCTGTTACTCCGCTGTGGTTTTCACCGGGATGAGTGGGAGTATGTTTATCTCCGGCCGGCTGATCGACCGGTTTACACGCACATCGCGGCGAGCCTATGGCCTCATTCCCGCTACCTCGCTCGTTCTTGCTGTTCCGCTCTATCTCGGCTTTGTGCAGGCGCTCTCCTGGCGGATTGCGTTGCTGTTCCTCACCGGCACGATGTTTCTGAATTACTTCTATCTCTCCTCCGCGGTCACCCTGGTTCAAGAGGAG
This sequence comes from Occallatibacter sp., assembly GCA_049977045.1. Taxonomy (GTDB): domain Bacteria; phylum Acidobacteriota; class Terriglobia; order Terriglobales; family Acidobacteriaceae; genus Telmatobacter. The sequence goes on along the minus strand of JBMFHB010000103.1, from coordinate 2,672 downwards.
GTGCGACCGGATCAGCGGGTGATGTCAGGCGCATTGCCGCTGCTGGTAATGAATTTCATCGGACTCGGACTCGGTCCCACCTGCGTAGGCGCGGCCAGCGACTTCTTCCATAAGAATCATCCCGTTCACTCGTTGCAGTTGGCCCTCTATGCGCTCGCGCCGTTTTACCTTGTGGCCATCTGCCTCTTCTTGAAGCTAGCTGACGTACTTCGCAAAGAAAACTTTCCGGTTGGAGGAATGGTACGATGATGGCACTCTCTCGCTTACTTCTCTGCTCCGCGACGGCAGTTTCTATCGCCTTCGCTCCCTGGAGCTCTGCCCAAAGGAGTCAAACTATGCCTGCTCCATCGAATGGCCAACTCGGCCCGGTTGTTAACGCCCCTGCCGGCAAGGTGGAAGGACAGATGGAAGGAAAATTGGCGGTCTTCAAGGGCATACCTTTCGCACTGCCGCCGGTGGGTTCTCTGCGCTGGAGACCGCCCAGTCCCATGCCGCGTTGGAATGGCGTAAGAAAAGCCATCGACTTCGGGCCCGCCTGCATTCAGCTCAAGCCTCAGCTCTCCAATATCTACACGCGCGACCCCATGCCCATGAGCGAGGACTGCCTCACGCTCAACATCTGGACTTCGCGCAACGCGCACAATGCTCCGGTTTTTTTCTGGATCTACGGAGGAGCGCTAACCGGCGGCGCCAGCCGGGAACCCTTCTACGATGGCGCCAGGCTTGCCGCCCAGGGCATCGTGGTCGTCACCATCAACTATCGGTTGGGTGTCCTGGGCTGGCTCGCGCATCCCGAGCTCAGCAAAGAGTCGCCGCTTGGCATCTCCGGAAACTACGGGCTGCTGGATCAAATCGAAGCGCTGCGCTGGGTGCGTCGCAATATTGCCGCATTCGGCGGCGACCCGTCGAATGTGACCATTGCCGGTGAATCCGCCGGAGCGCTGAGCGTGATGTACCTGTTAACGTCGCCACCCGCTCGAGGCTTGTTCTCGAAGGCCATCGCGGAGAGCGCCTACATGATCTCAACGCCGGATCTGAAGCAAGCCAAATACGGTATGCCTTCCGCGGAAGAGAGCGGCGTGAAGCTTGCCGCGGCCTTGCACGCGCCCAATATCGCCGCGCTGCGGGCCCTGGACGCATACAAATTGACGGAAGCAGCGACCATGGCGGGATTCAGCCCATGGGGCGCGATTGACGGGCACGTACTGCCGCATCAACTGGTCGAGGTATTTGACCGTGGCGAACAGGCGCCGGTTCCGTTGCTAACCGGCTTCAACAGCGGCGAGATTCGTTCCCTGATGATTCTCGCCCCGCACCCGCCGGCGAGCACCGCCGAATATGTCAGCACGATTCACGACCGGTATCGCGATCTGGCCGACGAATTTTTGCAGCTCTATCCTCCCGGCAACATGGAGGAGAGCATCTTGGCCACCACGCGGGATGCGCTCTATGGATGGACCGCCGTTCGGCTCGTCAAAAAGCAGACTGCACTCGGGCAGCCATCGTTCCTCTACTTCTTTGACCACGGATATCCCGCCCAAGATGCGGCTGGCCTGCACGGCTTTCATGCCAGTGAGCTGCCGTATGTCTTCGGAACTCTCGATGCTACACCGCCGCTCTGGCCCAAAATCCCAAACACTGAGGAAGAGAAGAGGCTTTCCGGCGCGATGATCGGCTATTGGAGCTCTTTTGCACGGACCGGCCACCCAACCGCCGTAAATGAGCCTGCCTGGCCTGCCTACGGATCGACAGGCGCCTACCTGGACATCACAAATGCGCCGCGTCCTGCCAGCCACCTCATGCCTGGTATGTATGAGCTCAACGAGGAGGTTGTTTGCCGCCGTCGAGCCAGCGGGCGCATCCCGTGGAATTGGAATGTTGGCATCGCCTCGCCCAGGCTTCCAGCTCCGCAGGCGGGCTGCAAAGAATCCCGGGAGTCCGAAGTTAAGACCAGATAAGAGTCCCGCTCGAATGAGGCGGACAGGTTGATGTACCAGCCTGCCGGTCACCCGGCCGGGCAACTTGTGCTTGAGGGGCCTTGTTGCCAGGATCTGTTCATGACGGTCGCGGAATGCACGTTCTTATCAGTCCCAATGGCGACAATCCGGTAGGAGCGATGCTCGGGCTTCATGTGCATGCGCCTCCGATCCATCTCAACCGCCCTCGCCTAGTCTGATGCGCCAGATCAGGAGCAGAGCTTCAGCCGTGGAAAAGATAAGCGGGCCAAGAAACAGTCCGGAAAGTCCAAATGCCCAGATCCCTCCAATCAGGGAGAGAAAAACGGCAACCGTATGCTGGCGCAGGTGCGCACCGACAAGGACAGGATAGAGAAAGTTATCAAGTGTGCTGATAATCAGGGTGCCGGTGGCGATCAGGATTGCCATTTTGATCCAGTGACCGGTCATGACAAGCCAGATGGCCACCGGCAACCAGACCAGATAGGGACCGAATGGCGGGATCAGCGCACATAGAGTCGTCAGCAAACCAAGGATCAGCGCGGCGTGGACGCCCAGAGCGGAAAAGACAAGCGTTGCAACAAGTCCCTGGATCGTGGCGACGACGAGGCGCCCCAAGACGGTTGCACGAACAGTGTCTCCTAGGAGCCTGTCGGGCATAGATTTGTGACGGCGCCTACAGCGTGGGCGACGGATTCTGTTTTAATTTCGAGCCAT
>JBMFHB010000102.1:0-10356 GCA_049977045.1 Occallatibacter sp. | reverse complement strand
TAAGGCGGGTAAATTTCCGAAGTCGGAGGATCAGTGACCACTATATGTAGAGTCTACTGTACTCAGGCAGCTACCCCGCCTGCTGAGGAGGCAGAAAAGTTACGATCAACCACCAAGCAGTTGCGCTCGCTAATCGTGTTGAGCCAGTCGCAACTTTCCTTTTGTCGGATTGCCGGGTTTTGGGGCCTCAGAGGCTGGAAAGAATGCAAAATCTGTAAAATTCGCAAAGATCTTGTCGGATATCCGACGACCACAAGCGATTGATTTTAAATTATGTTATAGATTCTATTGCTTTTACAAAGATTTCTGGCGGAGAGGGAGGGATTCGAACCCCCGATAGCCTTTCGACTATGCCTGATTTCGAGTCAGGTGCATTCAACCGGGCTCTGCCACCTCTCCGCTGATCCACTTGGCCTTCCACGATGAGGCCAGGGCACACCGGCTACTTTTCCTAGTGTAGTTGTAAACCGCGATTTGTGGCAATCGCCCCGCCGGCTGACGTCGCTGATTCTTCTTGCGCCGCCCTCTCCTCGTCGCTGTGAATCGACGTATGATGATAGGCAGTTATCGCACTCCCCCGGTAAGTCACGGCGGATCGAAGCGCGACGCAGAATTTTGAGGCGCCCAGTGCGGAGATTCCAACGCTGGTATGGTTGTCATTCGATGATCATCGGGTCACATTGCGAGGGGGATATGAGTCGGGATAGCAAGAAGTTTCAAACCAACCCCAACATGAGGCGGGTTTTCGCCACCACGCTGGTCTTTCTGTGCAGTCTTCTGGCTGCGGTTCTGTTTTGGCAGCGATCGCATTCCGCTCACGGCCAGGCGCGCTCCACCTTGTTGGTCCGCAGCGCGAGCTTCTCCAACAATGGACCGATTCCTCGCCAGTACACGTGCGACGGCGCCAGCCTTTCGCCACAATTGAGCTGGCAGGCCACACCCGCCTCCACAAAGAGTCTCGCCATCGTGATGGAAGATCCCGACGCGCCCGTCCTCTTTACGCATTGGCTTGTCTACAACCTCGCGCCCAACGTGCGGGATCTGACAGAGGGTGCGTCGCGACAAGGCATCATGCCCGAGGGACATAACAGCTTTGGCCGGCTCGGATACGGTGGCCCGTGCCCGCCGCCAGGCAAGCCGCATCACTATATCTTTCGCGTATACGCTCTCGATCGCCAGCTCGATCTGCCTGCGGGCGCGAGCAGGCAGCAACTCGACACCGCAATCGACGACCACATTGTCGGTCAAGGTCAGATCGTCGGCATCTACCAGCGGATGAGCCGGTAATAGCGGTTTGCCGTCCGATAAGCGCCGCAGAGGGGCGAATCTCGCTCAGCCCTTTACGCGTTCTGTGAAAATGCCCGCCAGCCGTGACACGCTGCGCCGCAGGTCGTAGTCCGCCGCGACGCGCGCGCGGCCATTGCTGGCAATCTGACGGCGCAGGGTCGCGTCGTCCATCAGGCGGGCCAGCGCCTTGGCGAGCGCCTCCACGTCCGACGGCGGCACAAGCAATCCGTCTACGCCGTCGCGCATCAGCTCCGGAACTCCCGCGATGTGCGTCGCAACGCAGGGAAGCTCCATGGCCATGGCTTCCATCAGCACCACGGGCAGCCCCTCGGCGAAGCTGGGCAGGCAGAAGGCGTCCGCCGCTGCATAAAACTCGCGAATGCGATCCTGATTGATTGCGCCCTCGAACACAATGTGCTCGCAAGCCGCGCTGCGGGCCGCGTGCGCGCGCAGCGCAGCCTCGTCCGGCCCATTGCCCACCAGCCGCAGCCGCACCTGACATCCCTGCTTCGCGCGCAGTTCGATCTGCACAAGCCGCTCGATGGCATCGATCAAAATGTGCTGACCCTTGGCGGGAATCAATCGCCCCACGCAGAGAATCTCGAACGTGCTGCCAGTTGCCTGCCGCGGCCGCGGCGCAAAGATCTCCGGATCAACGCCGAGCGGCGATACAACGAGCTTGTGCCAATGCCTATCGGGCGAGAGCTTCATCAGTTGGCTGCGCGCATACGAACTGATGCAGCAGAGGAAGCCGGCGGCTTCAATCTTCCGCGCCAGCATCTGCCTCTCGGCGTCGTAGAACTCGTCGGGGCCATGCACGGTGAGCGAGTAGCCGAAGCCGAAGACGGCGCGCACGAAAAGCCCCACACTCGCGGCTTGCGAGGCCAGATGCACATGCAGATGCCGCAGTCCCTGCCGCTTCATCCACTGGCCCACCATCAGCGCCTCGGTCCAGTACATCAGGTTGAGGAAGAGCCGGTGCAGATCGAGGCCGGCGAGCGCGAAGGCATTTGCAAGCCCACGCCAGTAGCCGGCGAAGTCACTCGTCAGCGTTTTAAGGTGCGCCGCCGTCGCGCCTGCCGCGCCATGCCGCTTGACGCAATAGGTTCGCCGCGCCTCCGTCGCTTCGGGCGGCGTCAGCCGTTCCGCGGGCCGGTCAGGGGGATTGATCGAAGCCGTCTCGATGCGGAATCCAAGTTCACGCAGCGCCAGCACCTCGCGCAGAACGAAGGTCATGGAAAGGGTCGGGTAGGTGCTGGCTAGATAGGCCAGCGAGCGCACCGGTTGCGCGCCGGGCCGGTCAGGTTGGGTCGTCGAGGCCATGCAAATCGTTGCGCTTCATTGTACGATGCTGCCCGCGTCCTCGCGTTTCTCTCGAATCGACGAAATTCTCCGTGGGCGGGTGGCCACGGTCCCAGGTGCCTGTTTCAACCACGAATGAGGGTGCCCCCGGTCCCCAAAAGCGAGGGACCGGGGGCACCCTCAGATGAATCATTCCTGCCACAGGATCGTGGCCACCCGTCCGCCTTCTGCTGCGGCAGACCGCTTCGTCCGTTTACAATCACAGTTTCCGGCGGCATGATCGTTCTGATGTACCTTGGGAATAGGCTGCGGTTGTGTCCCAGCGATCAGGCGGATGTGGAACGGAGTTCGGCAAACGTGACGATGGAATTTCACATTGCGCGCAAGGCACGGGATCGTTACGGTTTTGCCGAGTCCCTGTTTTCCTACAACGGAAACGTGATTCTGGCCAATCTCTCGGCGTGCCGCGAGTTCGCCCACCGCATGAACCAGGTGCGCGAGGTCGAGAAGCACCCCGAGCTGGCCGTCCACGCGGGCCAGCTCTTCGCCATGGGACTGATCGACGAGGCCAGCCACGTATTGATGGCGCGCTACCGGCAGCAGTTCGACTCCGAGGTCATGACAGCGGCTCTCGACTGGTTCGGCGCGCAGGTCGGCGCCGACAACCTCGACAAGATGCTGCTCACCTTTGTCGAGCAGTTCCCGGGGCAAAGCGTGATGCGCGGCCAGGAGACTCCGGCGCAATGGCTGGCTGGCGCTACCGATGGCATCGAGCACCGCGCCGCGGCGCTCGAGGAGCTGCTACTGCTCTGGTCGGCGAACCGCAACCCGGCATTCAAGCCCTTCGAAGAACTCTTTGAAGACCGCACGCTCGCCGAGAAGACGGTCTACCCCCAAGTGACGGCGCAAATGCAGAAGTACTTTGCCACGCGCCCGCTGATTCCGGTTGCTGGCGCGAGCCCCATCAGCCTGCTCGATCTGCTGCGTGCGCCGATAGCCGGTGCGCCCGCGTCGCTCAGCGATCAACTGAAGCTGATCCGGCAGCTCTGGAAACCGTTGCTCGGCGAGAGTCTGGAGCGATTCCTGCTGATGGCCGGCGAGGTTCTCCGCGAAGAAGAGCTTGCCATCTGGATGCAATTCAACCCGCAGGCCGTTCAGGCTCGTGAGGCCGCCGAGCGTCACCGCAAGGCCGGCCAGCAGCAGTGGCCGTCGGTTGTCAGCCACTCCGAGGCGCCGTTCTTTGGCGACCCGGCCCACGAATACGAGAAATTCTCCCCCGACACGGCCTGGATGCCGGGAACGGTGCTGATGGCCAAGAGCACCTATGTATGGCTGGCGCAGTTAAGCCGCAAGTACTCGCGGCATATCGGCCGCCTTGACGAGATTCCCGACGAAGATCTCGCTCAGCTCGCGCATCGCGGCATCAATACTCTATGGCTCATCGGCGTTTGGGAGCGCAGCCGCGCCTCGCGCACCATCAAGCAGCTCTGCGGAAACAGCGAGGCCGTCGCCTCGGCGTACTCGCTCTTTGACTACCGCATTGCGGACGACCTTGGCGGTGAGGCAGCCTACATCGACCTGCGTGACCGCGCCTTCCGCCACGGTATTCGCCTCGCCAGCGACATGGTGCCGAATCATATGGGCATCGACTCGCCCTGGGTGGTCGAACATCCCGAGTGGTTCATCGCGCGCCCCGATTCGCCTTACCCGGCCTACAGTTTCGAGGGGCCAGACCTTTCGCTCGACAGCCGCGTCGAGATCAAGATCGAAGACCACTACTTCGAGCAGTCCGATGCCGCCGTCGTCTTCCGACGCCGCGACAAGGCCACCGGCGAAACGCGCTACATCTACCACGGCAACGACGGCACCAGCTTTCCCTGGAACGACACGGCGCAGCTCGATTACCTGAACCCGGCGGTGCGCGAGCAGGTGATTCAGACCATCCTGCACGTGGCGCGGCTCTTTCCCGTCATCCGTTTCGACGCCGCCATGACGCTCGCCAAGCGGCACTTCCATCGCCTCTGGTTTCCCGGCCCTGGCGCGAGCGGCGCCATTCCCTCGCGCGCCGAGTACGGCATGAACCAGGCTGACTTCGACCGCGCCATGCCGCACGAGTTCTGGCGTGAGGTGGTTGATCGCGTGGCTGCCGAAGTTCCCGGCACCCTGCTCCTCGCCGAGGCCTTCTGGCTCATGGAGGGTTACTTCGTCCGCACCCTCGGCATGCACCGCGTCTACAACTCGGCCTTCATGAACATGCTGCGCGACGAGGACAATGCCAAGTACCGCTCCGTCATCAAGAACACCTGCGAGTTCGATCCCGACATCATGAAGCGCTACGTGAACTTCATGTCGAATCCCGATGAGAGAACGGCAATTGACCAGTTCGGAAAAGGCGACAAATACTTTGGCGTTGCGGCCGTGATGTCCACGCTGCCCGGCCTGCCCATGTTCGGCCACGGCCAGATCGAGGGATTTACCGAGAAGTACGGAATGGAGTACCGTTGGCCGCGCTACCAGGAAGATCCCGACCATGGGCTTGTCCAGCGTCATGAGCGCGAGATTGCGCCTCTACTGAAGCGCCGCTGGCTTTTTGCCGAGAGCGCCCACTTCCTGCTCTTCGATTTCTTTGAGCCCAGCGGCTCGGTGAACGAAGATGTCTTCGCCTACTCGAACCGCAACGGCGGCGAGCGCGCCCTCGTCGTCTACCACAACCGCTACGCCGACGCGCATGGCACAATCGATCTTTCCGCCGCCTACGCCGACAAGGGATCGGGCCAGCTTCGCCAGACCCGGCTTGCCGAGGGGCTGGGCCTGAGCGGTGACCGCGCAAAAATTGTTGCTTTCCGCGACTCGCTCACCGGTCTCGAATATCTGCGCCGCAGCGGTGATCTCTACGACCGCGGCATCACGCTTAGCCTCCATGCCTATCAGTGCCATGTTTTTCTCGATTGGCGCGAGCTGCATCCCACGGCCGATAAGCCATGGGACAGGCTTGCCGACTGGCTCAACGGTCGCGGCGTGGCTTCGCTCGACGATGAACTGGTCAATCTTGAGCTCAAGCCCGTGCATGATGCACTGCGTAGATTCCTCGCGCCTGAACTGGTGCGGCGCTTCGCCGATGTTGCCGACCACCCGCGAACCGTGGGCGCGGAGCGGGCCAAAAAGATCGAACGGCAGCGCGGCGAATTCCTGAAGGATGCGGGAGCACGAGCTGTATCCCTTTTGCGTCTGGTCGAGACCTCCCATGTTCTGAGTCTGGTGCGGGCTGACGAACCGGCGCCCGCACGTGAGGTGGCCGATGCTGCGTCGCAGGCGCTGGCCCTGGCAAAACTTCTTCGCGCGGCGATGCACATGACGACCGTCGAATCGCTCTTCCCGTCACCGTGGACCGCAGCCGCGCGCAGCGTGTTGCCCAGCCCCAGCCCGCAGCTCACGGCCACCGAGATGTGGGGCCCGGTCCTGGCCTGGTGCGTGCTGGAGTGGCTCGCCGCCTCCATCGATTCAGTGCAACCGGAGCGCACAGCCCTTGACCTCTTCGATCGCCTCCGCCTGCGCGAACCATTCGGCCAGGCCTTTACCGCGCTCGGCTTCAAAGGCGAAGAGGCCTGGCGCGCCGCCGCGCGCATCAAGGTTCTGCTGCTGGCTGAAGCAGGCGTCGGCAGGGGCGAGGAACCGGAGACCGAATCAAGCCCAACCGCCGGTACTCCTGATCCCTCGCGTTTGGGGATCGGGGAACGGAACTCCGCGCCTGATGCTTTGCCATCGGAGACCGAGCAGGTCGTTCTCGCGCCTGTCCTCTGGCTCGATCCTGACGTGCGCTGGCTCTGCGGCGTCCACGAGGCGGAGGGCCACTTCTACCTGATTCGCGAACAGTACGAAGAACTTTTGTGGTGGCTGCTCATGCCGTCGCTGTTGCAGTTGGCCGGTGAGGCTGCGCCCAGCCGCGCCGCGGCCGAGGAGTTGAGCAAGACCATCGCCACCGCTCTCAACTTCGCTGAAGCCGCGGGCTATCGCATCAACACGCTGCTCGGGCCGCTGGCAGGGGTGGAGATCGACGAATCCGCAACAGCCGAACCCGAGCCGGGCAATCTCGACGGCTCCCTGTCGTAGAATGGCCAAGAGAGCCGGTGGTTCATCCCTCCGGCGCCACACACCGATGAGCGAACAGGAAACAGGTCTTCAGCCCCAGGCCGTCTCGCCGGCGTGGGAAAGAATTGAGCGGGCACGGCATCCCCAACGCCCTTACCCCATGGAACTGATCGAGCGAATCTTCACGGATTTCAGCGAGATTCACGGGGATCGCGTCTTTGGCGACGACGAAGCTATCGCCTGCGGCATGGCGCGGCTCGGCGACGAAGAGGTCATGGTGATCGGCAACCGCAAGGGCGGCACCACCAAGGAGCGTGTGCGCCGCAACTTCGGCATGCCGCATCCGGAAGGCTACCGCAAGGCGCTCCGCTGCATGAAGCTCGCGGAAAAGTTTGCCTGCCCCGTCATCAGCTTCATCGATCTGCCCGGCGCATATCCCGGCATGGGCGCCGAGGAGCGCGGACAGGCTGAAGCCATCGCCCGCAACCTGCGCGAGATGTCGCGCCTGCGCGTGCCTACCATCTCCGTCATCAGCGGGGAAGGCGGATCGGGAGGCGCGTTGGCGCTTGCCGTCTCCGATCGCGTGCTGATTCTTGAGAACGCACTTTATTTTGTGATTTCGCCCGAAGGCTGCGCCTCCATCATGTGGAACGATGCCGGCAAGAAGGCTCTCGCCGCCGAAGCGCTGCGCATCTCCGCGCCGGAAGTGGCCGAACTTGGCTGCGTCGATGAGATCGTTCCCGAGCCGCCCGAAGGCATGCACGGCGCTCGCGAGGCCGGCTCGATAGCCCTTGGATCTGTGCTCAAGATGCACCTTCGCGAGCTCAAGGCTGTTCCCGTTGAGGATCTGGTGACCGCTCGGCAGCAGAAGTTCCGCAACATGGCGCAGTTCTACACACAAGTCTGATTCCCCGGCAGGAACGCTCTAACTAACGAGTCTCATGAGAAAACGTCGAGCAGATCTTCGCGGCCAGCAACGCGCTTCTTATCGCGCCACAATCCCCGCTTGCGCCCTGCGCCGGAGGTTCGTATGACCGCTCCCGCCTATACCGCAGGCAGGCTGCGCGCCTACCTGGAGTTTCTCGCGGCATTCATTTACTTGATTCTTGCGCGTTCGCTCGCCTTCAGTGGCGCCCGCGGTCTTGTCGGCGATGATCTGTCCCCGCTTTTCGGGCAAGCCATGCTGGTATTCCTGCTGATCGTTGGCTACGCGGCCATGGGCTTCTGGCTCGACCACCAGCGGGACGCCATCAGCGAACAGGGCTTGCCATACCGTTCCGGCTTGACACGCGAGGCCGGGATGGGACTGGCCACCGGCTGGGGAATTGCAGTGGCCTGCGTGCTGCCCCTCGCCATCTTCGGCGGCATCGTCATCTCGTTCTCGCCGGAAGCCTCGCAGTGGGGTTGGCTCGTGGCCGATGTGGCCTTCTTCGCGCTGGCTGCTCTGGCTGAAGAGATTGCATTCCGCGGTTACGCCTTCCAACGCTTCGAGCGCGCCGTCGGATCGCTGGGGGCCGCGCTTGGCTTTGCCATCATCTACGCATTTCTGCAGGCGCTTTTGCCGGGAGCGAATCACGCCAGCTTCGCCGTCTCCTTCGTGCTCGCGCTGGTTCTCTCGGCGTGCTACTTGCGCACCCGCGCCCTGTGGATGAGCTGGGGCCTCAACTTTGGCTGGAAGGCCAGCCGTGCTTTGCTCATTGGCCTTACCGTCAATGGAAACAGCAGCCATTCGCCGATCGTGCAGGGCGATCCGATGGGGCCGCTGTGGCTCACCGGCGGTGGCTTCGGTCTCGACGGCAGTTGGCTCACCTTCTTTGTCCTGCTCGCGGCGCTGCCCCTCGTCTTCCGGCTTACCCGCGACCTCAACTTCCGCTATAACGCGCCCGTCATCGTGCCCGGCGGCATCCCCGTCGATCTCGATGCCGCAGCCCGAGCCCAGCACGAGACCGCCATGGCGTCAACCGCGCCCGCAGCACCGGTTCTGGTGCAAATTGAAAATTCGGGGACCGGCGAGCCGGCAGAGCGAGAAGACAAGGAGTAGGGCGCAGCGAACAGCAACGTGCCCCGTTTTTTCCCATTGCCATTTGCCCCCAAATGGCGCTAACGTTTTCCTGGTGCAGTTTGGCTGAGAGCGCGTGAACCCATGGGAGGCTCCCATGAATCGGCGTTTTCTTTCCCTGCGGACTGGCCCCGCAACGGCATCGCTCGCGAACCATTACATCGGGAAGTTTTTTGCGCTCAGTGTGGGCGTGTGTGCACTGGCGGCATCTGCCGTCGCTGGTGGCGGCGTTGCTCAGGTACTGGTTGTGGACACGAGCGGCAAGGGTAATGTGGTCACCACCGGACCCGTGGACCGGCGCTACGCGCAGATTGAACCTACCCGCGTTGAACTCAGCAGGGAGCCGCTCGATCCCAAGGCGCGCATCGTGCTGATCCGGTCGCTCCAGTCCGATCAGGGGTTCGCCATGCGTCCGTTCCCTCGCGGGCATAAAGGGCTGACGCTGGCGGCCAACGGCAAGCTGGAACCCGCTGGCGTGAACTATCTGAACATGGTGGTCGGCGAGGGACTCTCCGCCAAGCCCGGCCAGCGCGTGGTCATCACCAACATCAGAATCGACCGCGCAAAGATCGTCCTTGATTTCGACGGCGGGCCCGATCCCAAACACAGATTCCTGCGTCACGTGCAGATCGGCGTCGGGCCTCAGATGGGCGATCCGGATATCGACCCTTCGCTGGCCAACCCCAATGGTGAGCCTGCGGGCTCACGCCTGACGCTCACCTTTGCCGGCCGCGTTCCCGAACTGACGCCTGACCAGGTCAAGGCTCTGCTGGCGCCGCTTCTTTCCTTCGATGTCAAGTCGCCGGTGCAGGCATTTACCGACACGCTGCCGAAGCCGCTGAAAGATGCCATCCTCAGCCACAAGGTGCTGGTAGGCATGAGCACCGATATGGTGCTCTTCGCCAAGGGCCAGCCCAGCTCGAAGATCCGCGAGATGGACGGACAGATGCCGTTTGAGGAGTGGATCTACGGCAAGCCGCCTGAAGATGTCGACTTCGTGCGCATCAACGGCAATCGCGTGATCCGTGTGGAGATCGCCAAAGCCGGCCAGCCGCTCCAGATCTTCACCGAAGACGTGGTTTCACCCATAATGCTCGTCAGTGGACAGCCGGAATTCGCAGCCAATACGCGCACGGTGGCCGAGGGTGACGTGCAGCCCGATCCCGATAAACAGGCGCCTGCCGCGCCGCCCAGCCTGCGTCTGCCCGGCGAGCAGTTGCCTACTGACGATTCTCGGGTTGGCGTCATGCGCCCGGTGCAATTCCCCAGCAGCAAGCAGCCTGGTGCCAATCCCGATGAGCAGCCGAGCCAGCCGCCTTCGCAAAGTCAATCGGCCCCAGCGAGCTATCCGCAGGGCGAGAGAGCGCCATCTCCAGCCAATGACTCCGGGCAGCCCGCAAGCGGATCGCAATCGCAGCCGCCCACCCCGGCGACAACGCCACCGCCGCAAAACGGCAACCAGCCGCCGCCCAGCGCCCAATAGCCCGCCGACTGGCCCATGGCAAACGCACTATGCCTTTTCGACGCGAAAAGGAACGAGAGCACGGCGTTACGGGTTGAGAAACGACCGTCGGCGGTAAGTTTTGTAACAAGGGCACGGCTTCAGCCGGGCCATAAAA
>JBMFHB010000101.1:0-10423 GCA_049977045.1 Occallatibacter sp. | reverse complement strand
GAGCGCAGCGGAGTCGAAGGATCTGCGGTTGCCTTTCGCGGAATCTGTGCAATTACTTAAGGGCCGGATCAATAAGATCATTGATGAGTTGGCGACACAGCAATTACTCAGGTTGCGGCCTTTGCGCCGCCGCGAGAGCAAGTCCGATCTTATGCCGGCGCCGGAGCCGACACCGCGGTACGGGTGACGGAGATGATGGTAATATCGTCTTCCTGTCCGAAGCTTTGCGCCATGCCGGCCAGTTGCGCCGCGCTTGCACCCGCGCGCAGTTGATCGTGCACGCGCTCAAAACCAAAGAGGCGTCCATCCGCATCGGTGGCCTCGGCGATGCCATCCGACATCAGCATCAGCCGGTCACCATCGAGGAGCTTGAAGGGCATCACGCTGAACTCGGCTGACTCCATCATGCCCAGCGGCAGAGCACCCTCCATGGCGACTGGCTCGCCGTTGAGATAAGGCGGGATGTGTCCGGCGTTTGCCAGCGTCGCGCTTCCGTCGGCCTCAATCCGCAGTGCGAGGCAGGTGGCCCGCGCGTCGCTGCGTCCCAGCAGATGCTCATTCAGATCCTTCAGCACTGCCAGCGGATCGGGATTGAATTTCACCGCAGTGCGAATCGCCCCCACCAGCAGCGCTACCAGCATGCCCGCTTTCAACCCCTTGCCGGTTACGTCTCCGGCAACAATCAGCAGGCTGCTGTCCTTTTCGTCGGGCAGAATCTGGAAGAAGTCGCCGCCGACCTCGCGCGCCGGACGGTATTCGCTCTCGACTACCAGACCAGGCAGCACCGTCCGCGCCTCAGGCAAAATCACCTGCTGTACCTCCTGCGCCTGCTTCACGTCCAGCGCCATCTCCCGCTGACGCTTGACCGATTGCCGCAGACGCCGCAGCAACAGGATTGCGATGACGACGACGATGAGAGGATTTGCGATCTCCGCGAGGGTAAGGGTTATACCAAACACATGGTAGAAAGTATTGACGTGGAGGAAGCGCAGCGTAAGCTGGAAGCTTCCGATCCCTCTCAGGATCACGACGGGCAGGACGAGCCAGCCCTCCAACCCCTGGCGGCGAATCCCCTGGATCACGATCCAAGCCATGACCGCGAATAACAGCAATTTGAGCGGCAGGCTCGCTTGGAGGAGGCGGACCGCAAGCGAATGGGGAATGATCCCATAAAACACCTCTTCCCCGAGGATGCTGGAGACCATCAGCGACAGGGTAAGTCCCATCACAGCACGGGGAACCCACCTGTTCTGGCGCCCGAACCAGACCCACCAGACAATGGTCCAAACGGCGTAAAGAAGGGGAGCGAGGAAACCATCGGTCAACAGGTCGTAGTCGGGTACGGCCAGAATTTGCGACCAGAATCCGAGCGCTTCGATCCCATCTACGACGGTGATCAGGAGAAAGAGCACTCCCATCCATATGTAGACATCGTCGGAGCGGTCAAACAGGAGGAGACTGAAGGCCATCAGGCCGAGCAGCCCGAATAGAAATGCTTCAAACGCAGGGGGCGAGTAGCTCCGCACCAGTTCCACCCACCGCACGGTGTACGCGGCCCTAACGGCTTCCGCATCGCCCAATATGGGCGCTGAATGAAAGCCGCCCGCATCGGGCGTTTGCAGTAGGGTGTAGGGCTCCATCCACACACGAAAGGCCAGCACATAGTTACCTGTATCCCGCCCGTTTGCGATGCTGCCGCTAGGCTGACCGATCTGCGGCATTGGGAACATGACCGGCTGAGTATAAAAGACCTTGGGATGGCTTGCTCGAAAATCGCCGAACTGCCCCACGAGTTCTCCGTTGGAGAAAGCCTGATAGGCGTCGTCCATATCGGCCGGACCTGTGATCGCGAGCTTTTCTCCCGGCCGCGCCTCCACATGTATGCGGATGCGGTACCAGGCGTAGCCCCAGTAGCCGGAGTGCCCGCGCGTGGTCCAGCCAGGAACGTAACCGCTGAGGCCGCCTATCGGATCGACTGCGCCATGCCCGGGGGTGAGATTCACGGTCTCCCAGCGCGAGTCGTCGAAGTCCGGTTGGGCCCACAGCGGCTGCTTCGTCACCGGATCGATAGGCGAGTCGCCGACAGCAAACTTCCACGGTCCGTAAAGCGGAACCGCGGACTGGCCGAGACGGACGATCGCGCTGTCCCTGGTATTCGGGCCGGAAGGCTGCGCTACAGCCGCCATTGCGAAAACAAACAACACCGGGAACAGAGGAGCCACCCTACGGTATCGTGTCATGACCGGAATCACTTTACTCGGAAAGCCTCTGCTTGCACTATACGCATAGAACAACCGGGTTTGGAATTAGTTCTTCAACGAGCAAGCCACTCTCAAATTCACCGTGCACCCGGCAATTACGTCATGCTCAATGGACTACGGAGCAGGTGGCCTTGATCCAGTAACCTTCCCAAACCAAAATGAGGGTGCCCCCGATCCCTCGCAGTTGGGGATCGGGGATCCCGCAGACCTCAACCCGGATCCTCCAGTTCAATCCTCATAAGACGGTTCTGCTTCACCGATTCTGCCGCCGTGGCCCGGTCAAGGACCGCGATGATGCGTGCTGCCTGAAATGAAGCTGCGCCCCGTTCCTCCCGCTCTTTGCGATGAGCGGGCGGGTGGGGATCGTTAAGGACCGCGATTCCCAGGGCAAACGCATTTCAATTTGCTGGACGCTTTACGAACCATGCTCTTTGCGCTGTCATTCTGAGGAGCGCAGCGACGAAGAATCCGCGGTTGCTTTTCGGGTCTGTTTCTCACGCATACCTTCGGTTTGGCAGGCTGATTTCACCCGACGACGCCGCAAGGGGCGAAAGACAACCGCAGATCCCTCACTCCGTTCGGGATGACACTGCTCGATGAGTGGAGCCGGGAGACAAAGCAAGCAGGACTCCAAATGCGTTTGCCCTGCCGCGATTCCCAATCTTTGCCGAGAATTTCTCCCAGTCCGCTACCATGGTTCCAGGTGGAATCGCGAACGCCGGGTGCGTGCGCCTCGGCCTTCGCGCTTCCGGCGTGGGCCACGGTCCGCGTAACTTCTTTGCCATCACGATTCTGGCAGCAGGTCATTGAAACAAAGGAACTTATCCTGGATTGCTCCTGCCAGGCGCTTGAAAAGAAAGAAGTTCTTTACAGAGACCGTAGAGGGGGCCCCTCAGGGCGATCCCTTTGCGGGTTCGGAGTTCATCTTCTAGCGATTGCCCTGGGAACGGAACGCAGCCCACGCCGGCACGTTGGTTTCGGCAAGGCAGTCTTCCCCGCCGTGTTACGCTGTCATTTCGCGCACAAAGCACGCATTGGATGCGCCGCAGGAGGACGGTCTCTCATGCATTCCAACCACAACTCCCATTTCAATCTGGCTGCCGCGGCTCACGCCGCCATGCTCGAACACGGTTTTCAGCCGGATTTTCCTCCCGGCACCGACACAGAGTTGAGCGCCATCGAAGCGCAACCCACGCCCACCGCCCACGACGGCGTTGCGGACCTGCGCCATCTCCTCTGGTCCTCGATCGACAACGACACCTCGAAGGATCTCGACCAGATCGAGTGGGCGGAGCAGTTGCCCGACGGCCGCATCCGGGTTCTTGTGGGCGTAGCCGACGTGGACGCGCGCGTACAGAAAGGCTCTCTCATCGACACCCACGCGCAGAGCGAAACCACCTCGGTCTACACCGGTGTCGCGGTCTTTCCCATGCTTCCCACGGCGCTCTCCGAAGGCATCACCTCGCTCAACGAGAATGAGGATCGCGTGGCCGTCGTCATTGAGTTCGCGGTGGACGCCGATGGCGCCGCATCCGAGGGCAAAGCCTATCGCGCCATGGTGCGCAACCGCGCGCAACTGGCCTATCCCAGCATTGGCGAATGGCTTGAAGGCAAGGCCGAGGCGCCGCCAAAGGTTGCCGCCAGCGCCGATCTCGCCGCGCAGATCAAGCTGCAGGATGCAGCCGCGCAGCGCATGGAGGGCTGCCGCTTTCAGCACGGCGCGCTCGATCTTGAGACGATCGAGACGCGGCCGGTGCTGGTACAGGACCAGATTATCGGCGTCGCGCCCATCCATAAAAATCGCGCCACGATGCTCATCGAGGAGTTCATGGTGGCGGCCAACGGCGTCGTCGCGCGCACCTTTGAGCAGGCCGGCCTGGCTTCGATCCGCCGCGTCGTGCGCACACCCAAACGCTGGGAGCGCATCGTCGAACTGGCCGCGGCCAAGGGAACCACGCTGCCCGCCGATCCCGACTCGAAGGCGCTCAATAATTTTCTGCTGGAGCAAAAACGGAAAGATCCCGATCGCTTTCCCGATCTCTCGCTGACTGTCATCAAGCTCATGGGGCCCGGCGAATACGTTCTGGTCAAGCCCAACCAGCCTTCGCCCGGTCACTTCGGCCTCGCCGTGCAGGACTACACCCACTCCACGGCGCCCAACCGCCGCTTTCCCGATGTGGTAACGCAACGGCTGCTCAAGGCGTGGTTGTCAAAACAGTCCTCACCCTACTCCGAAGATATGCTCAACGCAGTTGCGCAGCGATGCACCGAGCGCGAAGATGCCGCGCGCAAGGTGGAGCGCGAGATGCACAAGCGCATCGCCGCCGTGGTGCTCCACCCTCACATCGGCCAGACCTACGCGGCCATCGTCACCGGCGTGAACCACTACGGAACCTTCGTGCGCACGCTCGATCCGCACGTGGAGGGCATGTTGGTGCATGGCGGCAAGGGACTCGACGTGGGCGACCGCGTCACCGTGAAGCTGGTAGCCACCGATCCCGAACGCGGCTTCATCGATTTTGCAGCGTAATGCCATGATTTGTCATAATTTACAGTGTTGAATCGGGAATCCCCGGTTCGGCGGCTGACTTTGTGCGCGATTCCTGCCCGGACAGGCGAATTGATGTGTCCCATAAGGCCGCAAATGCGTCTAACACTAAGAATCAGTGGATTCTCTATTTTTTAGCCGGCTCGCGGAGTGCTCGCACTGTCCCTGTCTGAAGTGACCGTTTAGACTCCGAGCATCATTGTCCACAGCCGTAGTCTGCGTGGTCAGTGCCGGCTTATAAGGAACGAAGGGAAACGGATGCGCTTTTACTCGTGGCTGATCGCCGGACCAGTCCTCTCTTGCATGTTGATCGCGGGCTTTCCTGCCCATCTTTCTTCGCAGCAGCCGAACTCGAACATCGCCATGGCGTCTGTCGCATTGCCAGACGCTCCACAGCCCCAGGCCGCGCCATCGCAGCCTCAACCGCAAAAACAAACTCAGTCCAGCTCCAGTTCGGCAGCGCAGGCTCCGGCGGATGACGCCTCTGCCGCGCACAAGCCTCTGCCGCAACCCAAACGCATTCTTGGCGTAATGCCCAACTATCGAGCGGTGAGCGCAGGCGTCCTTCCGCCGCCGCCCACCAATCGCGAGGCATTCATGATCGCCACGGAAGACAGCTTCGACTACTCTGCCTTTGTCTTCGTCGGCATCACATCCTTGATGGCAAAGGGCGCTGATACGTGGCCGCAACTCGGAAAAGGCCCCGATGGTTTATGGGACTACTACTGGCGCGGCTGGCTCGATAAAACCGACGGCAATTACTGGGTGTTTTGGGCGATGCCTACGGTGCTCCGCCAGGACGAGCGATATTACGCCATGGGCGAGGGGCGCATCGTAAAACGCGGCGTCTACGCGGCCACACGTGTCCTCATCACACCCAACTATCACGGCAAGAACACCTTCAATACTTCAGAGATCGTGGGCCGCGCTGCCTCGCAGGCGATCTCGCTGACCTATTACCCCAGCGGGGTCCAAACTGCAAGCGCCTACACGTCGAAGCTCGCATACGCCGTTGGACGCGATGCGCTCACCAACGTATTCCGCGAGTTCTGGCCCGATATCGACAGCCGCCTCCTCCATCGTCACCGTTAATTCACGGCTACGGCTTTATTCGGTTTTTCCGGCGATCTAATGCGACGTTGTTCCATTTCTACGCTGACCGTCTTCGCTGTGGGTCTCTCTCTGGCGGCTTGCTCGTTGTCCAGCGCGCAGCAGGCTGCGCCCAGTGCGGATGAATCCGTGCCGGCCGCTATTCCCAATGCTCCAGCCCCGCAAGTTGCGCCAGCTTTGGCTGCCAATCCCGAGCCAGTCGCGCCGCAAAGCAGCCCCAGTTCACAGGCGCGCGACACCCAGGCGGCCAAGCACGAAAAAAGCAGGCAGGAGGTCAAAGAGGAGGAGCGGCAGCGCGTTCTTGGCATCGCACCCGACTTCGACCTGACCTACCGTCACGATGCCGTCTCCCTCACCTCCGCCGAAAAGATCGAACTCGCCTTTCGCTCATCCGTCGATCCTTTCACCTTTGCAGCCGCTTTCGGGACCGCCGGCTATCACGAGACCTTCGATGAGGACATCGAATTTGGCTGGGGCGCGGAAGGTTACTTCAAACGCTCAGGCGCGGCCTATCTCGATACGGTCGACGGCGCCATGATCGGCAGCGGATTCCTGCCTGCTCTTCTGCGCCAGGATCCGCGCTACTTTCGCATGGGCCCAGGTCCAACCATCAGGCGCCGGCTTCTTTACGCCATAGCGATGACCTTCGTGTGCAAAGGCGACAACGGGCGCTGGCAGCCAAACTACTCAAATATCGGCGGAAACATGATTGCCGGAGCGCTCTCGAACTTCTATTACCCCTCGCAGGAGGCCGGTCTGGGCCAGACCGTCGGCAACGGTATGATTATCACGACGGAAGGCGCTGCCGGCGCGGTCTTCGACGAGTTCTGGCCCGATATCTCCCGCAAGATCCTGCACCGCGATCCCACCCACGGCCTCGACGCCATCCAGTCCTCCGGCCCCATCCGCCAGAGCAGAACACGCGGCGAAACACCCAGCCAATAGCCTCGCGCCGCCCATGCCTCATTCCTCCGGCGACACAACGGTCAAAACGAAGGGCAAACTCGCCCAATTCTCCCGGCCTGTTCGATCAACAGATCCTGTAACGTTGCTGCGGTATGATTCCTGCAACCGAAAAACGCCACCGGAAGCCACGCAAATCCGCTGCATCCGGCCGAGGAGGATCGCAAGCAAGTTATGGACAACTCCGCAGTGTTTACTTTTCTTCTGATCGTTGCCGGCATCGTCGGCATTTTCGTGCTCATCACCGTGCTCAAGACCATGTACACCGTGCGCACCTATACCGCCGGCGTCGTGGAGCGCTTCGGCAAGTTCAGCCGCATTGCCCGGCCCGGCCTGCAGTTTCTCGTGCCCTGGTGCGAAACCGTGCGCTTCGTCGACCTGCAAGTCCGACAGGCCGTGGTCAACGTCGAAACCAAGACCAAGGACAACGTCTTCGTCACCATCCCTGTCTCCGTGCAGTACCAGGTCGTCGAAGCCAAGGTCTTTGACGCCTATTACAAGCTCAGCGATCCGCAGCGCCAGATCGAGAGCTACGTTTACAACTCGATTCTCGGCCACGTTCCCACGCTCACGCTCGACGAAGCCTTCGAGCAGATGCAGCAGATCTCAGCCGCCGTCAAGAAAGACCTCGACGACGTGATGGACACCTTCGGCTACAACATTCTCCGCGCGCTCGTCACCGACATCGTCCCCGACGCCAAGGTGAAAGCTGCCATGAACGACATCAACGCCGCGCAGCGCGAGCAGATTGCCGCTCAGGCTCGCGGCGAAGCCGACAAGATTCTCAAAGTGAAACAGGCCGAAGCGGAAGCCGAGTCGAAGGCGCTCCAGGGTGACGGCGTGGCGCGCCAGCGGCAGGCCATCATCAAGGGACTGCAGGCGTCGGTCGAGCAGTTCAAGCAGGCCGTCGAAGGCTCAACCGCGCGTGACGTGATGGCCATGGTCCTCATGACGCAGTACTTCGACACCATGCGAGAGGTCGGTGTCGCCGGCAAATCGGCCACGATCTTTCTGCCCAGTTCGCCCGGCGCCGTCAACGACCTGATGACGCAAATCATGGCCGGCTTTCAGGCAGTGAAGCCGCAATAACGCAGGGATCCCGCCGCCCCATGCAGCAGAAATCGATCCATGGGGCCGCGGGCCGAAATCGCGGAGAAGGGCGCAACGGATCTGCCTACTTCGCTGCTTTGCCAGCGTGAGGCGGCAGCAGAATACCCTGAATCCACGCGTCGCAGCTTGAGCACAGCTTTTCCTGGCGGCTTGCGTTTGCGTAGAGCAAAGCCGCAACTCCCCAGAGCAAAACAATCAATGCTTTACGCTTCATCGTTCTGCGCCTCTCGCTGGTACAGTTGTTAGACTCTCTCCGCATGGCCGCGTTGCATGGATTCTGCGTTGACCACTGAAGGTTCTCGGCGTCATCGGATGCCTGCTGCCTGTTCCCTGTTTCCCGTCGCTTTCTCTTCAAACTCTTCGTTCAGCCACGCAGAAAACGCCTGAAACTCCTCGCCGCGCCCCAGAAAATCCCTTACCAGATCGCGTCCCGGTTTCGATCCGCCCTGCTCCAGCACAAGCCTGCGATAGCGCTCGCCCGCATCGCAGCCCAGCAGGTTCTCTGGCTCAAACTGCGCGAAGAAATCAAGTGCGATCACTTTATCGAACATGTACGTGTAATAGTTCGACGAATAGCCGGTCAGGTGTCCGAAGCTCGCGTACATTCTGTTGCCTTCGAGCCACGTCCACGGCTGAAAGCCCTTGTAAAGCTCCCGCGCCACCGCGTCGGGATCGACAGCGGCCACGTCGCGGTCATGCAGATCCAGCGACAGCGTCGCGTAGTAGAGCTGCGTCCGCACCCAGTCCGCGCGGCCGAACGCGCCCGCGCGTTTCATGCTTCGGATCAGCGCCGCAGGCAGCACTTCGCCCGTCTCGTAGTGCTTCGCGAAGGCCTGCAACAGTTTTTCGTCGCGGAAAAACTCCTCCAGCATCTGCGAGGGCACTTCGATGAAATCGCCCTCCGTGGCAAATCCTGAAAGCCCCACCCACTCCGTGTGGCCGCCGAGAATCGCGTGCATCAGGTGGCCGAACTCATGGAAGAACGTCACCACGTCGGAGTACTGTAACAATCCCGGATCGCCGTCCGCGGGCGCGGGAAAGTTGCAGATCAACGCCGCTTCGGGCAGCACGCGCCCGCGCACGCCGGCAACCACCGGCGCCGCCGAGAACCACTTGTTCTTGCCCTCGCGCGGATGCATGTCCAGATAGAATCGCCCCGCCAGCCGCCCGCCCGCGAAGACCTCGAAGACCGAAACCGCTTCGTGCCACGCGGCTGCTCGCGACGGCCGGAACTCGACCTTGAAGAGCCTGGCCGCGGTTTCGAGTACGCCCGCCTCCACACGCTTGTATGGGAAGTACGGCCGCACCGACTGCGAGTCAAAATCGAACTTCACGCGCCGGAACTGCTCGTACCAGTAGCCGCGGCTGGCGATATCGATCTCGGCGATGCCCGGTTGACGCTGGCGTGCAAACGCGAGCACCTGCTCGTGCTCCTGCCGTGCGCCTTCGCGGCTGGCCTCGTCGAGCCGCGCCAGAAACTTGCGCACGTTCGCCGCCGACTCCATCATCTGGTCGGCCGTCGCCAGATCGGCCCAGCTACGGAAGCCCAGCACGCCGGCAATCTCCTGCCGCGTGGCCAGCAGATCGAGCAGAAGCTGGCGGTTCTCTGGATATGCGCGCGTGTTGTAGGCCAGAAACATCCTTTCGCGCAGCGCCGAGCTCGCGGCGAAAGTCATCACCGGCATCATGTCCGGCGGATCGGTTGTGAGCGTCACGCGCTCTCTGCCGTCATCGCCCTTCCGCGCCGCGTGCCGCGCCAGATAGTCGGCCGGCAGACCCTCCAGCTCCTCGGGCGCAGCCTCAATCGTCTTTCCGCCCTCCTGAATGTTGCGGCTGAAGAGAAGCGAAAGTTCCGTCGCCTTGTCGTGGAGCGCGCGCAGATGTTCGCGCGCAGCCTCGTCCTTGTCGACGCCCGCGAGCCGATAGCTGAGCAGCGTCCGCTCCACATAATGTTTTGTTGCCGCGCTTGCGCCCTCCAGCCTGATCGCCGCCAGCGCGTCGTACACGGCGCGATTCAGGCTCAAGGCGCTGGCGGCCATCGCCACGCGCTGCGCTTCCATCTGCGCCTGGTCGCGCACGGCTTTGTCCGCGGCCACCGAGTTCAGAATGCCCGCCTGCGCTCCGGCCAGGCTCAGTTGTTCGATCGCCGCATCGTAGGGCCGCAGCGAATTCTCCGGCGTGCGTTCGCCCGCGACGGCCAGCAGCGTGGCCAATGCGGCTTCGTGAGCCGCCAGCCGCGCGTTCACCCACGCCGTAAGCGCCTCAGCCGAAGCAGCACCGCCCGCCTCCCACACGTGAAGATCGTGGGCAGCGCCAGCAGAAATCTCAGCAGACATATTGGGGAATCCTCCGAAACTCTAGGTGTATGTCGGGCATAGCGTTTTGCCAAGGAAGATGCAGCGGTTTGCAGGTCTGCCGTTCGATCTGGAGC
>JBMFHB010000100.1:0-10459 GCA_049977045.1 Occallatibacter sp. | reverse complement strand
GAACCGCCGGATGCCGAACGGCACGTCCGGTGGTGTGGGAGGACGGCGGGAGTGATCCCGCCTCCTACCCGATCAGGCTAAGAGATCAGCGACCAGCACCGGCGGCAGATGAACCGGTGCCAGGCTCTTTTCTGTTTTCCCAAAAGGCCGGATCTTGCCCTTGTACACCGTCTCCAGGATAACGAGACGGGAGTTCGCGGGCTCGAAGCACTTCCACTTGAGCGCGAACAACTCGCTGGGGCGAAGTGCATCCGTCATGTCCAATTCGACCAGAATGCGGTCGCGGTCTTCGAGGACCTCGAGCACCATGCGCAGTTGGTCCCAGGTTAGGGGTCGTCGTGTCCATCTCACGCAGGTTCTTTTGGCACCTTTACCCGCGCCGCCGGATTCTTGTACAAAAAATCCTGATCCACCGCTTCTTCAAACATGTCACGCCGCGGGTCTTGCCGAAGCACGCCGCACCGCGATAGGCGGGATTGCGCAGCACCGCCCAGACGACCGAGCGTTCCCAGCGCGCACTCCTGTCGCGCGTGGGGATGCCCTCGGCGTTGAGTCTGCGGGTGATTTCCCCCATGCTGAGACCATCCACCGTGTACATTGCATAGATCCGCTGCACCACACGGGCCTCGGTTCCCTCCACTCCCTTGTAGCGGCAAAGAAACTCTCCAGAATTTACCTCCCGTCCGTTCAGATATCGGCTTCGGTCGCAAACGCTTGTGTGTCGGCAGAGCCTTCTTTATTCGAATATCTTCAAGTGCGCCAATGACGGTACCGCTCAAAGAGGGCCGCCGGTCATAAAGGCGGGCATATTTCTTCAAAAACGCTCCGGTAGAGCTCAAAATGGCGCATCAAAGGGGATATACGCCGTGCGGGGAACTGCAATACACGGAGTTCAGTACGCACCAGACATGGCGAAAACATCTACCGCAGCACGATGACGTCCGTCACTTTTACCGCCTTTCGGGTTCTTGTACTGCTGGACCTGCGTAGAACGGGTTCTTGTACTGCTGGACCTGCGTAGAAATTGTTCAGTAGAATGACGTGACGAGGATCACTTGCGCGTAGGTCCACTTGGGAGTGATAATGTGTGCCAAATCTCATTTGAAGCCTCTAATTGAACAATTCTGTGACCACGGTCACATACAGCCATGGCCGCAGCTTGATCTTATTCTTATGAACGACACTGAGACGAACCGGTGTACTTCCACTGCATGGGGGCTTGTAAGGAGCTTGCGGGCAGAGGAGTATTCGGGGCATTTAAGATGCAGGGTGCCGTGCAATACCTGGTCCCCACCAATCTACAATCCATGCAAGGAGGAACTATGAAGCACATTGTTCCAGCAGTTTTCGTGTTGCTGATGGCGGCGGTTGCTGCACAGGCAGGAACCATCCACGGCAAAGTTACGGGCGCCAAGGGGCAGTCCGTTGTTTACATCGACGCAATTGCCGGCAAAACCTTCCCCGCGCCTGCACAACATGCGGAGATGAATCAGAAGGGCTTGATGTTCATGCCGCACCTTCTGGTGGTAGTGAAGGGAACCACGGTGGACTTCAAGAACGAGGACAGCGTGGAACACAACGTGTTTTGGCCCTCGATCAGCGGCAACAAGAGCCTTGGCCATAACATGGGCACCTGGCCGCGTGGACAGCAGCGCAGTTTCAAGTTTGACACCACCGGAATTGTGCCACTTTTGTGCAACGTGCATCCGGATATGGCGGGCTACATCGTTGTTTCGCCGACGCCCTATTTCGCAACGACCGACAAGACGGGTGCTTTCACGATCGCGAATGTTCCCAACGGGGCGTATAAGCTGACGGCCTGGAACGAGCGGGACAAGATGCGCACTCACACCGTGCAGGTTACGGTTTCGGGCGACGCCACCGCGAATGTTCCGATGAATTAATGGGCAAGCAAACCAGCCGTGGGCGCGTGCGCCCACGGCACAGCCGAGAGCCAATCGTCTGGGCGGGGAAACGGCCGGCATGTTGAAGCGATTTGAGAACAAAGCGGTCGACGCAGGGTGGTTGAACAGCAACTTCCCATGCATGATGGCTTGTCCCGCGCATACCAATGCGGGCAGATATGTTGCGCTCATCGCGGAAGGAAAGTACGAAGAGGCTTACCGCTATGCGCGCGGTCCGAACCCGCTGGCCAGCATCTGCGGCCGGGTTTGCGCGCATCCTTGCGAGACGGCTTGCCGCCGCGGCGCAATTGACCGCCCCATCTCGATTCGGGCGCTCAAGCGTTTTTTGACCGAGCGCCACGGGCCCGAGTCGCGCCGGCCTGTCGATGTGAATGCGGGATGCAGCCAAAAGAAGCTGCCTTTCAAGATTGCCATTGTGGGTGCCGGGCCGGTTGGGCTCTCGGCGGCTCACGACCTGGCTCTGATGGGTTACTCGGTCACCATCTTCGAGGCCGCCCCGGTCGCGGGCGGAATGCTCCATCTTGGCGTGCCGGAGTACCGGCTGCCGCGCAGCGTGATTCAGGCGCAGGTGCGGGAGATTCTGGCCACAGGCGACATTACCCTGAAGCTGAACCACGCGGCGGGGCGCGACTTCGCAGTCTCCGAATTGCGCAGCCAGGGTTTCGACGCGGTTCTGATTGCGGTCGGGGCGCATCGCAGCCGCGATCTCTCCATTCCCGGCGTGGATCTGGATGGGGTTTACAAGGGAATTGATTTTCTTCTCAACGTCAACCTGGGCTACCAGTTCACGATCGGCAAAAAGGTCATTGTCATCGGTGGCGGCAACGTCGCCATGGATGTGGCCCGCTCGGCGGCGCGCGAGGTGGTGCGCCAGCATGTCTCGGGGGTTCAGGAGCAGGAACCGCTTCAGGAGAACGTGGACGCAGTCGCCGGCAAGGAGATGATGGACATCTCGCTGTCCGCGCTGCGCCTCGGCGCCCAGGAGGTCCACCTGGTTTGCCTCGAACCCCGGGCACAGATGCCGGCGGCGCAGGAAGAGATCGTCGAGGCCGAGGAGGAAGGCGTCATCCTGCATCCCGGTCTCGGACCAAAATGCATCATAGGCGGTCCCGATGGCGTCACCGCGCTCGAAGTGCTCAAGACCAAGCAGGTATTCGACGCCAGCGGCCGGTTCAATCCCTCGTTTTACGAGGGCAGCGAATTCCAGCTCGAATGCGACACGATCATCATGGCCATCGGTCAGGCCCCCAGGCTGGACTTCCTGAAGCCGGAAGACGGCGTGGAGATCTCGCGCCGGGGACTGATCGCGGTCGAGCCGCGCACTCTGATGACCTCGGCCCCCGGCATTTTCGCCGGCGGAGACTGCGCATTTGGACCGCGGTTGATTATCGACAGCGTCGCCGACGGCAAGCGCGCGGCGATGGGGATTGACGAGTATTTGCGCGGCACCAGCCATCCCGAGGCAGCGATTGAGGTGGAGATTCTGAATCGCCACACCATGCCGCTCAATCTGCTTGACCTTGTCCGCAAGGATCCACAGGTGCTGCCGCTCGACCGCCGTACGGGAGTCACCGAAGTCGAGGTGGTTTACGACGAGGAGACGGCCCGGGCAGAAGCGCAGCGATGCCTGCACTGCTGGGTCAACACCATCTTCGAGGGCAACGCGCAGGACGGCAGCCAATGCATCCTCTGCGGCGGCTGCGTCGATGTTTGCCCGGAGAACTGCCTCGAGCTGGTGAGTCTCGATCGTTTCGATTTCGAGCCGGGAGTTGTAGAGCAGCTTGTCGAGAACGAGCAGCTCCTCAACGTGGAACTGGACGATGTGCGGGCCGAAGAACTGGGTACGATTGCCGGTTCGGTGATGCTGAAGGACGAAACGCGATGCATTCGCTGCGGTCTTTGCGCCGCGCGATGCCCGGCAGGCACGATCACCATGGAAGCCTACAACCTGATCCCGGCCGAACCGACCGGGCTCATCTCCATTGAATCCATCGAAGCGCCTTTGCGCGTGCCGGTGGCAGACAGGAAGTAATGCCGACAATGACCATGACAACTGAAACCCATCCTGTTCGCGAAGGCTCTGAGCTGGATCGCAGGGAGTTCTTCACCAAACTTGGCCTCGGCTCGCTGGGGGTGGCGACAGCGGGAACCCTGGCTTTTTACTACCAGTATCTTTCACCCAATGTTCTGTTCGAGCCCTCCCCCATTGTGAATGCGGGCGCGCTGGATCGCTATCCGCTCGGCTCCGTCACGCTCGATGTAAACTCCGCGATCTATCTGGTGCACCTTGCCGAGGGCTACTTCTCGCTGAGTGCGATTTGCACCCACCTGGGATGCATGACGGCCTGGAAGCCCGAATTGAATATGATCGCATGTCCATGCCACGGCAGCCGCTTCAGCGAAGAGGGGCAAAAGCTGGCCGGTCCGGCACCCAGGCCGCTTCCCTGGCTGAAAACCTGGATTAGCGACGATGGAGAACTCATGGTCGATCGCTCCGTTACCATTCCACAGTTCCAGTTCCTGAGGGTATAAGAGATGCCGGGTACCATCGAAACCTACTTCGACAAGCTCGAGCGCACGCGGGTCTGGCGATCGATCTTCCGCAGCGGGAAGGGCGCGAGCACGCTTCATAATGCGCTGGCGATTCAGCAGAACGTGTTCCTGCACCTGTTCCCCACCAAAGTTCGCAAGCGAATGCTTGGCTTGGGCGCGACCTGGTATCTGGGAACGCTCACGCTCGGTACATTCATTGTTCTGGTCGTCACCGGCATTCTGCTGATGCTTTACTACCATCCTTCCGTGCCGCGCGCCTATTCCGATGTAAAGGATCTTCAGTTTGTCGTTTCATCGGGTCTATTTCTGCGCAATCTTCATCGCTGGTCGGCGCACGCGATGGTCTTTCTCGCCTTTGCGCACATGTTTCGCGTCTTCTATCGCGGCGCGTACCGCGCCCCGCGGGAGTTCAACTGGGTGGTTGGCGTCTTCCTGCTGCTGGTGACGCTTCTGCTCAGCTACACCGGCTACCTGTTGCCCTGGGATCAGCTCGCCTACTGGGCGATCACGGTCGGAACGAACATCTCCTCCGCCGTGCCGCTCATCGGCGACAAGATCCGCTTTCTCCTGCTGGGCGGCCATCTGGTGAACGCCAACGCGCTGCTTCGCTTCTACGTGCTGCACTGCGTGATTCTGCCCCTCACCGCGGTCGTGTTCCTGGCCGTGCATTTCTGGCGGATTCGCAAGGACGGCGGCCTGTACGTGCGGGAAAGCGAACCCGGCGCGGCAAGCCCGGAGCAGCAGTCTTCCAACGAGGAGCAGAAATCACAATGACACCTCCCAAGGACTTCACGGCTGCAGTCGGATCGGACATGCGCGCTTCGCAAAAGCGTGTACTTTTCGTGACACGGCGCACCTCTCCTCAGGTAAAGGTCTACGACGAGGAGCGAGTGCAGACCTTTTCCGAGGTTTTGATCCGTGCGCTGCTGGCGATCGAGTGCCTGCTCATCGGCCTGGTGCTCATGTCGCTCTTTTTCAATGCTCCGCTTGAGGGCATTGCCAACCCTACCAACACGCCCAATCCCGCCAAGGCGCCGTGGTACTTCCTCGGCCTGCAGGAGATGCTGCATTATTTCCCGCCGGTCGTCGCCGGGGTGTTGATCCCCGGCATGCTGATCATTGCACTCATCGTCATTCCTTATTTCGACATCAACATCGAGGCCGAGGGCTTCTTTCTCAAGAACCGCCAGCAACGCCTGCTGCTTTCGATGATCGTGGCGGGAGCGCTGGCCGTTTTCCTCGGGTTCTTCGATGTGTACGTGGCGCTGGCGCCGACGGTGATCATTGCCGCACTCATGCTTCTGGCCGCCTTCAGTTCTCCGCAATCGCCGGGCCGTTTCCGGCGATATCTGGCATTAAGACCCATTTTCTGGTGGATCATGACGTGGTTTCTTTTCGAACTTATCGTTCTCACGGCGGTGGGCACGTTCTTCCGCGGCCCCGGCTGGTCGTGGGTATGGCCATGGAGGAGCTAAATGCAAACGCATAATACAGGCTTTATCTCCTCAATCAAGGCTTTCATCCGCGATCCGTTCCGCATGTTTGGAATTGTCAGCGTGATTCTGCTTCTGCTGTTGACTGTGGCGCCGGCGAAGGATTACTTTAGCCAGTGGCGCGGCTATCAGAGGCAGTATCTGAACCTCATCCGCAATCGTGGCGATGCGGTCACGCTGCGCCGCCATTTTCAGGGCGGGATCCAGCAGATCTGGATTCCCGAACTGGGCGTGGTCGATCGCTGCCAGACCTGCCACGTCGGCCTGGCCGAGGCCAGCCTTTCCGAGATCAAAGAACAGCCATTCCGCGCCCATCCGCCGATTCCGCACAAGCTTACCCAGTTCGGTTGTGTGGTCTGCCATCGCGGCCAGGGCTCAGCGACCACCGTCGAAGAGGCGCACCATAGCAAGATGGCAGGCGAAGAGCCACTCCTGCCCGCGCGTTATGTCGAATCTTCCTGCGGGCAGTGCCACCACGAGCCGCTCGAAGGCACGCCCAAGCTGAACCAGGGCCGCGTGATGCTCGCGCGCTACGGCTGCGTGAACTGCCATACCGTCACGCTTCCCGATGGCAGCACGATGCAGGCCACCGATAATCCGCCGCCGCTGACCCACATCGCCGACAAAACCACCCGCGAGTGGATCTATGCGTGGCTCAAGGATCCAACGAGCTATTCAGCTTCGGCCACCATGCCCAACTTCCAGTTGAGCGACGCGGACGCCAGCGACATCTCGGCGTTCCTCATCGCCAACAGCACACCCCAGCCCGGCGACACAATGGCGTCTTCAGCCGCGTCGCGTGGGCCGGCGCCCGATCCTACGGCCGGAGCCAGCCTCTATGGTGAGTCCTTCTGCGCCTCCTGCCACGCAACCCAGAATGAAGCCGGCAATCTGGTCGGCGGAGACCTGGGACCGGAGCTGACCAACGTAGGCACCAAGGTCAAGCCCGACTGGCTCATGGCCTGGCTGCGCGATCCGCAAAAGTACGATCCCGGCACGCTGATGCCGCAATACCGCTGGACCGATCAGCAGCTCAAGACGATCACTGCCTACGTCGCCAGCAAAACCGATTCCGACCTTCTCGCCAACGTCCATCTGCAGCCGGCGACAAAGGCGCAGATTGAGCACGGCAAGAAGCTGGTCAACGAGTATGGCTGCGCCTCCTGCCATGCCATCACAGGCGTTCCCAAACCCGACAACTTCGGCCCCGACCTGAGCCGCATCGGCAGCAAGCCGCTGGTTCAGCTTGTTTTCCTGCCGGGCATGGAACACAGCCTGCCGGCTTACCTCTCGGAGAAGATCCGGCAGCCGCGGTCCTTTGGACCCTCGCTCCATATGCCTCGCTACAACTTCACCTCCAGCCAGGTGGAGGACGTTACCACCGCGCTGCTTTCACTTACCGATCGCAGCTTCGCCCTGCCCTCGAGCCTGCAGGTTCCCGCGGTGCGTGAGACGAACTACGAGCCTGCCGGCCAGGCGGGTCAACTGATGGCCAACCTCAACTGCCTGAGTTGCCACCGCATCAACGGCCACGGGGGCACCATGGCTCCCGACCTGAGCTGGGAGGGATCCTCGGTCCAGAGCAAGTGGCTCGACGGCTTCCTGAAGGATCCCAACACGTTGCGTCCGGCCCTGATTCGGCGCATGCCGAAGTTCAACCTTACGGATTCCGAGCGCACCGTGCTGACCGATTACATCATGACCGTTTACCAGACACCCGCGTTCGTACGTGACGAGATGCCGCTTAGCGGCTACTCGCCCGATCTCGTCGAAAAGGGCCGTCAGCTCTTCTATTCCAAGTACGACTGCCAGTCTTGCCACATGGTGAATCCAAACCAGGACAAGGGATACATCGGGCCTACATTGACGAAGGTCGGCGCGCGCCTGAACGCCGCGTGGATCTTCCACTACCTGAAAGATCCTCAGGCGTTGCGTCCTGGAACCATCGAGCCCAACCAGCACATGAGCGACGACGACGCGCGCGCGCTGACGGCATTTCTCATGGCGCAGAAGACCGGCGCCGGGCAGGGGGCAAAGTGATGAAAGCGAATCCGATGAAAGCGAATCCATGGATCTCCGCAATGCTCGTTGCCGCCGCCTGCGCCGGATGCGGGCATCGCAAAGCGTCTGCTCCTGTACTGCAGGCAAAGGCGGCCGGCACGGCCATCGTCGTGGCCAGCGGCGACAAGCAATTGGGATCTCCCGGCTCTCAGCTTCCGCAACCGCTGGTGCTCCAGGTAAATGACGATCAGGGCAACACTGTGACCGGGGCCAGGGTGCAGATTTCCGGACCGCGGGGCGTCGTCTTCGACCCGGCGCAGGTTCTCACCGACGACAATGGGCAAGCCACGTTCAAGGTGACCCTCGGCGGAATCTCGGGCCGATACGAATTGACGGCATCATCGCAGGATGCCCACGGAAAGACTTTCACCCTCACGGTTGCTGAATTTGCCGCTGGCTACCAGCAGGAAGTTGGTTACGAGGTGAATCAAAAGTACTGCTCGCGCTGCCATAATCCCGATTCGACAACCGAGCAGGTCTCCAACTACGACAATCTCGCTGTGAAGCCCCACTCGTTTTCCAACGGCGAGGTTTATAACAAGTTTTCCGATGCCGATCTGGCGACCGTCATCTCGCACGGCGGGCCGGCCATGAACCGCTCTGCCCTGATGCCGCCTTATGGCTGGACGCTCGACAAAGCCGAAATGCAGGCCGTGATTGCCTACATTCGGCTGGTCTCCGATCCTCCCTATATGGTGCCTGGGGTTGTGTATGGAAAACATTGAACTCGGGACCGGCGCTCCTTTGGAGATCGCTGGGCGGGAGGCGTATTTTCCGCGCTCCCGATTCACAAGCTTCATCTGCGCCGCTGTCTCCGGCCGGCTACTTCGATCACGCCGCGCAACGCCGCAGGGAAATTTAAGAATTTTGGGTTGACTTCATTCATTCAAATTTAAGGAGGACATATGAAATTTCTACCTTTGGGGACCAGCGCCGCGCTATCGGTTGTGGCGTTTTCGTTCCTGATCTGTACATCCACTCCCAATGCGACAGCTCTGCCGAGCTACGCGCGCCAAACCGGGCTGCCGTGCAGCGGCTGCCACTATACTCCGCCGGAGTTGAATCCCGCCGGACGCCTGTTCAAGCTTCTTGCCTTCACTGACAGGACAGAAAACAGCACGGTGCCGGCGGCTCCGTCCGACAAGCGGCGTCCCGCTCTCGAAATGCTCCAGACGCTGCCTCTGGGCGCATGGTTCGAGGCCTCTTCGACCAGCACAAAGAAGGCTCAGCCCGGCACGCAGAACGGCAACTTTGAATTTCCGCAGGACATCTCCCTGTTCCTCGCTGGCGCATGGGCCGATCACCTGGGAAGCTTCCTCCAGGTCACCTACAATGCGCAGGACGACCATTTCAGCATGGATAACACGGATATCCGGTACGCCAAGAAGGCCAAAGTGAACGGCAAGGATCTGATCTGGGGCCTGATGTTCAACAACAATCCGACCGTTGAAGATGTCTATATGACCCTGCCGAACTGGGGTTATCCTTTCATCGCGTCAGACTCGGCTCCCACGCCGGCGGCCGCGGCCATTATTCAAGGTGCGCTGGCGCAGGATGTGGCAGGCTTCGGCGGCTATACCATGTGGAACAATCACCTGTACGGAGCTGCAACCTTCTACCGTTCGGACCATATGGGTTCGCCGCAGCCCAACACCGGCGTGGGCGCTTCCTATAACATCAGCGGCCTGGCTCCGTACTGGCGGGTTGCGTACCAGGAAACCGGAAGAGTCAACGTCATCGAGGCCGGATTCTACGGGATGCATGTAGCGTCGTTTCCAGGAGGCGCGACCAGCACGAACTTTACCGGTCCCACGGATAACTACACAGACTTTGGTCCGGACTTCGAGTACGACCGCACCTTGGGCCGCGATGTGCTCTCCGTCCGCGGCACCTACCTGCGCGAGAACTCGACCCTCAATGCAAGCGCCGCGGCCGGCAATGCTTCGCCAGGCGATCATCACCTCAACACCGGCAATGCCAATGTCGAGTATCACTACGGCAACCGGCTCTCCGGCGCCTTCGGCTGGTTCCTCACTTCGGGCACTGCCGATACCACGCTGTATGCCCCCGCGGCGATCTCCGGCAGCGCAAACGGCAGTCCGAGAAGCGAAGGCTACATCGGCAACTTCTCCTACTGGCCGCTGCAAAACCTCGACCTGGCCTTCCAATACACAGGTTACACGCGCTTCAATGGCGGTAACATCAACTATGACGGCAGCAACCGCAACGCCAGCGACAACAATACTGCCTATCTGCTGATGCGGTTTATTTTCTAAGACGCGGGTGCTCGCTCAACCTGAAGAATCCTGAAGGTTGAAGCTCGCAAAAAGGCTGCGCTGTCCCGATAAGGTCAGACATCCTGAAGTGGGCGGAAATTAACATGGGCCGATTTTGTAAATCAGGCGCAGGTCAGTGCCCGGAAAAGTG
>JBMFHB010000099.1:0-10534 GCA_049977045.1 Occallatibacter sp. | reverse complement strand
TTCATCCACGCAATCTACTTCCACTGTGGCGGCCTTGATCTGGCGCCACTATCCTCCACTAAATAGCCGGAAGCGCCAGAATTGTTCTCTGCTTGAGCGGATTGGGCGAGACGCGCCGGAGTTGGCTGACCCATAGCCGAGTGGACAGATCTTCGGCTGTAACACTGCGCCTATGCTCGGGCAGGGAGACGTCGCTCTGTCTCCAGTGCCCGAGGCTGGCGAAACAATCAGTCATTGACCGATCTGGAACCTTACCTCAGCCATGGCGATCTCGTATTCATAACGCGCAGTCGCATAATCAATCTGCGCCTGCGTCTGCTGCAGTTGCGCCTGGCTGAGCGCGACGATACTGCTCAGCCCGATCTTGTAGCGCGCCGAAGCGAGATCGAACGCGAAATTGGCCTGGTAAAGCAACTGCTGCGTGACGGCGATGCGCTGAAATGCGGTCTGGGCATTGAGCACCGCCATGCGCACGTCGCGCGCGATGATGTCGCGCAGGTTGCGCACGTCTTCCTGCGCCGCTTGGGCGCGCAACTTTGCCTCCTTCGTTTCGGCGTTAAAGAGGAAGCCGTTAAAGACGGGAATGCTGATGTTGGCGCCGGCCGCGCCGTACCACGACGATTGGATGATGTCGTCCCGCACAGGGGCGCCTCCGCTGCTTGCCATCGCAGAAACCGTGGGCATCCAAAGATCCCTTTTGGCCGTGGCGTATTGCTTCGCGGAAAGATACCTGTCATTGAGCGCGGCTAGATCAGGACGAGCCGTAAAGGCAGCCTGCACCATTGCCTCCGCATCGGTGGGCGCCGGCGATGGCGTCCCCTTGGTCTCGTCGACCAATGTGTATTGTTGATCCTGGTCGGAGCCGAGTACGTTGTTGAGCGATGCCATCGCTGTCTGTTCTCTGTTCTGCGCGTCAAGCAGCAACAGCTTGGCCTGTGCGAGCTGCACATCGGCGAAGCTCAGATCGAGGTCGGAGCGGATCTTGGATTTGGTAAGCGCGCTCACCTGATCGTCGGTTTGCTGGCGCTGATTCACCGTATCCTGGGCTACCTTGAGGACCGCTTGCGCGGTAAGCGCCTGGTAGAAAGCCTGATCGACGGTGAGCGTGATATCGAGTTCGGTGGCGCGCTCCGACTCGAACTGCGCCCTGGCATTCGATTGGGCGCTCTTGACCAGATTGTGGGTGCGCCCGAAGTCGGTAATGAGCTGGCTCACGGTAAGTCCGCCGGAGGCTTTGTCGAGCAGTCTCGGACTGTTCATGGATCCATCGCCAGTAAGCCGGCCGTTGTTGTTCGCGCCGATCGCCGTGAGGTTGCCGCTGGCCTGCGGCATCTCAATGGACCGCGCCTCTCGCGTGACCTGGGCCTGCGCAAGCGCAATCAAGCGGCTCATGCTGATATTGGGGTTATTCTTGATCGCCAACTGTTCGGCCTGCGCCAAGGTAAGACGGGGGCCCGAAGGCAGAGCGGTTTGGCTGCTGTCTGACATCTGCGCGGCAGCCTGCTGGCCTGCCGATGCAGGTGGAGGCGGCGTGTTTTGTGCGATCTCAACGAACAAGTGCGTTGCGGGGGCGTCGGGCAGAGGCTTATTCTGCGCCTGAGCCGCCCGGGCTGAAGCACAGAGCAATGAAGCGGGTAGCAGGACGGCTGCAGCAAAATCGCGCCGCGACGAAATCCAATTAGGCATGTTGCTCACCTTCCGCGCCGGCTTCGTCACTTTCCTGCCGGCCATGGATAATCAGGTACACAGCGGGGACCAGAAACACTGTGACGACAACTGAAAGCGCCAGTCCGCCGATGATGGCGCGGGCCAGCGGCGCATACTGCTCGCTGCCGGCTTCCAGTCCGAGCGCCATGGGGATCATGCCCAGCAGCGTAGCCAGCGAGGTCATAAGAATGGGCCGCAGGCGAACGCGGCAGGCTTCAACGGCGGCCTCTACCGGTGTGAGTCCCTGCCTGACCAGCGTTCCAGTGAACTCAACGATCAGAATGCTATTCGAGACCACAATACCTGCCATCATGATGACGCCCATCAGCGACATGATGTTGAGTGTGCTGCCGGTAAGAACAAGGATCAGCACGACACCCGCCAGACCGGGAGGAATGGCCATCAAGATGATAAAGGGATCGACAAACGAGCGGAATTGCGACACCAGCACGAGATAAACAAGCAGGATGGCAACGATGAGTCCGACAGCGAAGTCGTGGAACGCTGAGTTCATTTCGACCGCGGCGCCGCGCACATCCAGAACCGTGTTTCGGTCGTGCTTCGTCGCAGCGAGCAGCCTGTCAATCTGGCGCACTACGGTTTGCAGAGCCTCGGTTTTAGTGGCGACATAGATGTCGATGACACGGCGAATCTGGTAGTGGTCGACCTCAGTGGGAGTATTCATCAACTGTATATCGGCTACCGAGCTGAGCGGAGTGTAACCCGTATGATGACTTCCACTGAGCATGGTTTGCGGCATATTCGATGCCGCCATACCGATGTCGGTCGGGCTGTAGCCCTTCGTCGAGTGTTGCCTGCGGAGCGGAATGTTTTCAAAGTCCTGCAAGGACATGTTGTTGATCCAGTTATTCTCATATTGCACCGTAACCATGTAGTTGTTGCCGCTGACGGGGTCAATCCAGTAACTGGGCGCGATCATCCCATCGGAGGTCATGGCGGTGATGACATTGTTGACAACGTCCTGCGCGGTGAGACCGATCAGGCTGGCCTTTTCGCGATCGATATCGAGCGCAATTCCGGGGTAGTTCAAATCCTGCGGGATGTAGACGTCGCTCACATTCGGCATGGTCCTGATCTTTGCCGCCAGAGTCTGCGCCAGATTGAAGGCGCGGCGCATATCCATGGATTCGATCTGGATATCGATTGGAGCGGGCAGGCCCTGGTTGATGACCGAGTCGACCAGACCGCCGGCCTGGAAGTAGGTCTGGAGTTCGGGCATCTCGCGCGAGAGCTTCTTCTGCACCTCGCGCATGTAAGTGTAGCTGCCGATGGAGTGGTCCTGCTTCAGGCTCGTCTGGACAAACGCGGTGTCCATCGAAGCGTTCGAGGTGTAGATGGCGGAAAGATCGGGATAGACGCCGATATTGGAGACGATCATGCCGAGATCTTTGGGTTTGACCACGCTGCGGATGATGTCTTCGACGCGAGAGATGTACTGATCGCTTACCTCGATACGGGAGCCGCTGGGCATGCGGACGTTGATGACAAACTGGCCGGGATCGGTACGCGGGAAGTAGGCTCGGCCGAGGAATGGGAGCGTGACAGCAAGCAGCAAAGCCATGCCGGCGAAGATACCGGCAGTCGTAAGCCCCGGCCGCCTCATGGCGCGACGCGCCCACGCCACGTAGGTGTCGAGCATGGCGTGAAAGCCCCGGTTGAATGCGTGATCGAAGCGGGAAAAAAAGTTCGAGTCACGCTCGTCGACGTGCTCTTCACGAATCTGGGATGGGATGAACCGCGAACAGAAGAGCGGCACCACGGTCATGGCGAAGAAATAGGAGGCGAAGATGGAGAGCACGACGCCGAGGGCCAGCGGCGTGAAGATGTATTTGCTCACTCCGTTGAAGAAGGTGACGGGAAAGAAGACGATGGCCGTTGTAAATGTGGCGGCGAGGACGGCGAGCGAAACCTCTGAGCCGCCTTCGACCGATGCGGTGTAAGCGGGCTTGCCCATCTCCATGTGGCGGAAGATGTTTTCAAGCACAATGACGCCGTTGTCGATGAGGCGCGAGAAGACCAGCGCCAGGCCGCCAAGAATCATGGTATTGATCGAGCCGCCCAGCAGGTTGGTAATGTACAGACAGACGATCATCGAAAGCGGCACGGCGATCAGCACGGCGATCGTGGCTCGCGGGCTGCCGAGGAAGACGAGAATCATCAGCGCAGTGAGCACCAGGCCGATCGCAGCTTCGCGCGTTACGTTGGCGATGGCGAGCTTGACGAAGCGGGACTGGTCGAACACGACGGCGGTCTTGAGCTGCTGAGGCACATCCACGAGATGCTTGATGGAGGCCTTGATGCCATTCACGATGCTGATGGTGTTGGCGCCGCCACCCTGCTTAAAGATGGGCACGTAGACCGAGCGCTGGCCGTCAATGCGCACGATGTTGTATTGCAACGCGCCGGAGTCTTCAGCCTTACCCACGTCCGCCACCAGCACCGAGGCATTGCCCACCGATTTGAGCGGCATCTCGTTCATCATCTGGGCGTTGGGAAACTGGCTGTTGGCGTAAATGTTGTAGTCTTTTGAACCGACGCGCACGTCGCCCGCGGGCAGAATCAGGTTGGAAGAGTTCACCGACTTGACAACATCTTCGAGGCTCATGTTGTACGCTTCAAGTTTGAGCGGATCGACGTAGACCTGAATCTGCCGGTAGGTGCCGCCGTAGGGCTGCGGGACCGAAGCGCCCTGCACATTCGAGATCTGGTTGCGCACTTCAAACTGCGCCAGATCCTTGAGGCGCGTCTCGTTCAGGCCTTTGCCCTCGAGCGTGACGAGGCAGACCGGCTGCGTGGAAGCTGTCATGCCCAGAACAACGGGCGGCAGCGTACCGGGCGGCAGGCGGCGCAAGTCAGCCATGGCGAGGTTCGCAACGTTCGCGAGCGCTGCGTTGGGATCGGTGCCCGGCTTGAAGTACATCTTGATCAGGCTGACACCGGTCAGGGAACGGGATTCCGAGTGATCGACATTGGCCGCCAGGGTGAAGAAGCGCTCGAAGGTGTTGGTGATATCGGCTTCGATCTGCTCCGGAGGCATGCCGTTGTAGAACGTGGCCACCACCACCACGGGCATGTCGATCTCCGGGAACAGGTCCACGGGCATGCGCATGATGGTCACAACGCCCACAAGCATGACCAGCAGGCAGATCATCAGAATAAAGAACGGAAAGCGGAGTGCAAATCTTGGCATCAGCAATCTCCGCCGAAGGCCGGATACGTCACCGGATTGTTGGGCTTATGCATGGGCAGCCCCTTCGGATGAATCTGCGGGCGCCGACGTCCCTGCACTGCGGCGGCGGTGAATGAGCATATAGACGGCAGGAACGAGAAACACGGTGACAGCGACAGAACAGGCAAGGCCGCCGATGACCGCGCGAGCCAGGGGCGCGTACTGCTCACTGCCGGCCTCGAGTCCAAGCGCCATGGGAATCATGCCCAGCAGCGTGGCCAGCGAAGTCATCAAAATTGGACGCAGACGAATCTTGCACGAGTGTACCACCGCCTCAAGCAGAGGCTCGCCCTGAGTGTGCAGGATGCCGGCGAATTCCACGATGAGGATGCTGTTGGAAACAACGATGCCCGTCATCATGATTACGCCCATCAGCGACATGATGTTGAGCGTGGCGCCGGTGAAAAGAAGGATCAGCACGACTCCCACAAGCCCGGGCGGAACAGCCATGAGGATGATAAACGGATCGATAAACGAGCGGAACTGCGACATCAGAATCAGATAGACCATCAGGATCGCAACAATGAGTCCAACGCCGAAATCCTTGAATGCCGTGTTCATATTGATAGCTGCGCCGCGCACATTCAAGACAGTATTGCGATCGGTCTTTGTATTCTTCAGCAGCTTATTGACCTTCGCAATCACTCCGTTGAGCGCCTCGGTCTTGGTTGCGACATAGATGTCGATAACACGCCGGATCTGGTAGTGATCGACCTCGGTGGGCGTATTCATGAGTTGAAAACTGGCCACCGAGCTAAGCGGAGTGTACCCTCCGCGATGACTGCCCTCGGTCATGTTACCCGGCATATCGGATGCCGCCAGGCCCACATTGATCGGGCTGTATCCCTTCGGCGGGTGCACGCCGTGCAGTGGAATGTTTGCAAAGTCCTGCAGGGACATATTGTTGATCCAGCGGTTTTCATATTGCACCGTGACCATGTAGTTGTTACCGCTGACCGGGTCGATCCAGTAGCTGGGCGCGATCATCCCATCGGAAGTCATGGCGGTGATGACATCGTCGACGACGTCCTGCGCGGTGAGGCCGATCAGGCTAGCCTTTTCGCGATCGATATCGAGCGCGATGCCGGGATAGTTCAAATCTTGCGGAATGTAGACGTCGCTCACATTCGGCATGGCCTTGATCTTTGCCGCCAGAGTCTGCGCCAGGCCGAAGGCGCCGCGCATATCCATGGAGCCGATCTGGATATCGATCGGCGCCGGCAGGCCCTGATTGATGACGCCATCGATCAGGCCGCCAACCTGGTAATACGCGGTGAGTTCGGGCATCTGGCGCGACAGCGCTTCGTGGACACGATTCATGTACTCGTAGCTGCCTACGCTGCTGCCTTCCTTCAGACTGGTCTGGACAAACGCCGTATCCATCGAGGCGTTGGGCGTGAAGATCGACGAAAGATCGGGATAAACGCCGATATTCGAGACAATCATGCCAAGGTCATTCGGCTTGACCACGCCGCGGATGATGTTTTCGACGCGTGCGATGTACTCGTTGCTGACTTCGAGGCGCGTGCCGCTGGGCATGCGGACGTTGATGACAAACTGTCCGGGATCGGTGCGCGGAAAGTACGCGCGGCCGAGAAAGGGAAACAGCCCGAAGAGGAGCACTGCCAGACCGCTGAGAATGACCGCGGCGGTCGCGGCCGGCCGTTGCAGCACGCGAAAGGCAAGCCGCTCGTAGTTGTCGAGGAAGCGGTGGAAGCGGGCGTTGAAGCTGTCGAGAAATCGCTTGAAAATCGAGCCTTTGTGTCCCGCGGCATCTGCGCCATGACCGCCGTGGGAATCGAGACGGATGAATTTGGCGCAAAAGAGCGGCACTACCGTCATCGCGAAGAAATAAGAGGCGAAGATGGAGAGCACGACGCCCAACGCGAGCGGCGCGAAGATGTACTTGCTGATGCCGGTAAGAAACGATACCGGGAAAAAGACAATGGACGTTGTGGAGGTCGCGGCGAGAACGGCGAGTGAGACTTCCATGCCGCCCTTTTCCGCGGCTTCGTGCGGCGGCGAGCCCATCTCCATGTAACGGAAGATGTTTTCAAGAACTACGACCGAGTCGTCGATGAGGCGCGAAAATGCCAGCGCCAGGCCGCCGAGGATCATGGTGTTGATGGAACCGCCCATGATATGGGTAATCAACAGGCAGACGAGCGCCGACAACGGAATCGACAGCATGACCGCGAAGGTTGCGCGGGGGCTTCCGAGAAAGATCAGAATCATGATGCCCGTGAGAAACAGGCCGATGCTGGCTTCCTTGATGAGGTTCTTGATGGCGAGCTTGACAAAGATCGATTGATCGAAGACCACCGCGGTTCTAAGCGAGGCGGGAATGTCGACCAGATGCTTGATGGCGCTCTTCATGCCGTTGACGATGGTGATGGTGTTGGAATCGCCGCCCTGCTTGAAGACCGGCACATAAACGGAGCGCTGGCCGTCGATGCGGACGATGTTGTATTGCAGTGCGCCTGAATCTTCCGCCTTGCCAATATCCGCGACCAGGACCGGTGAATTGCCGACTGTTTTCAGCGGCATTTCGTTCATCATCTTGGCGTTGGGGAACTGGCTGTTGGCATAGATGTTGAAGTCTTTCGATCCGATGCGCACGTCGCCGGCGGGCAGAATGAGGTTTGACT
This sequence comes from Occallatibacter sp., assembly GCA_049977045.1. Classification (GTDB taxonomy): domain Bacteria; phylum Acidobacteriota; class Terriglobia; order Terriglobales; family Acidobacteriaceae; genus Telmatobacter. The sequence continues at coordinate 2,929 of JBMFHB010000099.1, read as the reverse complement.
CGTTCACCGACTGCACCACGTCGTTGAGGCTCAGGTTGCGCGCCTCCATCTTCAGCGGATCGACATAGATCTGGATCTGGCGATAGGTTCCGCCGAAGGGTTGCGGAACCGAGGCGCCGGTGACGTTCGATATCTGGTTGCGCACCTGGAACTGCGCAAGATCCTTCAGTTGCGTTTCATTCAGACCTTTGCCCCGGAGCGTCACCAGGCAAACTGGCTGCGTTGAGGCATCCATACCCAGAACCACGGGAGGCAAAGTTCCCGGCGGCAGGCGGCGCAGGTCCGCCATGGCAAGGTTGGCTACGTTGCTCAGGGCCGCGTTGGGATCGGTGCCGGGCTTGAAGTAGAGCTTGATCAGGCTCACGCCTGTCAGTGACCGCGATTCGCTGTGATCGACGTTGGATGCCAGAGTGAAAAACCGCTCGAACGTATTGGTGATATCGGCTTCGATCTGCTCGGGGGGCATGCCGTTATAAAAGGTGGCCACCACCACCACCGGCATATCGATGGGCGGGAACAGATCCACGGGCATCGAAGCCACCGTGACCGTACCCACGAGGGCCACCATGAGACAAAGCATGATGATGAAATACGGAAACCTTAGAGCAAACCTCGGCATGAAACAAAATCTCCTGGAGACGTTGGCCGAACAGAAAAATCAGAGCCCGAATCCGGGCGCGCCCCGCGCAATGCGGATGGGGACAGCGCCCGAAGAGAATCAGCTCTAGTTGGGAGCCATCGCGGCATTAGTAACCGCCTGCTCTGCTTTCATGTCAATCGTGCCCCCGGTCACCTGCATAGTCTCGGAGGCAGGCGTAGAAACCACCAGCGGGCTGACGGTTTCGCCTTCCCGGTATTTCTCCTGACCACCATCCAAAACCCGATCTCCCGGATCGAGACCACTCGTAATGCTGGCCAGCTTTTGGCCCTGTAATCCTACCGTCACGTTGCGAACCTGGATGCGGTTGCTGGAGTCGAGAACGAATACCGTCTCCTGCTGCCCATGAAGCACCAGCGACTCAACAGGAACCGTAACTACGTTGCTTGCGCTCGCCAGCGGCAAAGCCGCGTTGGCATACATGCCGGGAGCGATGGAGAGATCCTTGTTCTCGACGTCGACTTCGGTCTCCATCGTGCGGGTGTCAAAGTCTACGTTGCGCGTAAAGCGGACAACCTTGCCCTCGAACGCTCGGTTGATGGCGTCAACCCTTACCCGGATCACATCTCCGATATGTATGTATTTCACGTCGTTCTCAGGCACCGGGAAGCGCAGTCGCAAAAGGCTGCTCTGCGAGAGACGCACAATGGGAAGTGTCGATACGTTGGAGTTTGTTCCGCCCTGAATCAGCGCGCCGGTGTCGGCGTAACGCCAGATCACCACGCCCGCGAGGGGCGCTGTAACAATCGTATAACTCTCGAGCGCCTGCAGCCGCTCGTTGTTGGCGCGGGCAGCTTCAGCATGTTGCTGGGCCGCGGCCATGGCGGCTCTTGCAGCGTCGATCTGCGCCTGCGAGTCAAGATCCTTTGCCCGGGCGTCATCCAGCTCCTGCTGCGCGATCAGCCCCGGCCGGGTAGCCGCCGCGGTCTCGAGCCGGACAGACTCGGCGTGCAGCGCAAAGTTCAACGCCTTGGCGCGATTAATCTCCTGCTGGGCGCGCGCAATCTCCTGCTGGCTTTGCTTCAACTGGAAGGCGGACTCTTCCAGTTCCGCGCTCAACTCCGGAACCTCGAGGATGGCCAGAGTCTCACCCTGATGCACAATGTCGCCAATATCGACATTGATGCGCTTCATGTAGCCGCTTACCTTGGGATGCACATCAACCACTTGATACGGCTGAAACTGGCCGGCAAGGGTGAGCACCTGGGCAATGTTGCCACGCTGCGCCAGGGCGACGCGCGCATATGCGCTGGTGGAAGAAGATGCACCCGAACTTCCCTTGTCGCCGTGACAGCCGGAGAAACCAAGCGTCAAGCAAAGCACCGCAAGAGCGGCCGGGGCCGCGGAGAGAGATCTATACATGAATGTCAAACTCCTATTGCTGGGAGTACCACTGCGACGGAGCATGCCGTCTGTCAGCCATGGAATGGGGACAACAGGATGCAAGCGAACCTGACACCTTTTAGTTTTGATGCGCAACCCCAGTCTGACGTTGTCAGGCGACGGGAAAATCCGCGCCATCACTCCGAAATCTCTCGATTTCGCAGCGCAGGATAGCAAAAACTGCCAACATCCCATAGAACATTCCTTGGCATCTTGTGGTTAGATGCCGATTTTGAAAGAGCACAGCTTCAACTGCGCCGTAAGAGCCTTTGGAATCAACGCAGCTTTGGCCGCTCCGAGAAGATTCATCGCGAAACTTCAACCTTCACAAGTAGCTGTCAGAACGAATGAAGACGCCGGAGGAGGACGGAAGAACAGGCCGGAAGAGAAGTAGGGCAAGGCGGAAACCGGGATGCGGTTGCATTCGACAACCATGCGGGGCAGAAAATCTGCATCTATCCGGACGATGATCGGTGCAAGGGACACAAAAACGATCGTCAGCGGCAACGCGGCCCGCACCAAACTGGGAACGCCAGAGGATACAAGCGCAGGCAAATCCGCAGGCAACGCCTTCTCGCTTCGGAGATTTTTCTCCGAGCGGTTGAACGGGCCATAACAGGCGGTCTTTGCCTCCAGCGCAAAGAGCGCCGCGAGCAGGCACAACCCCAGGGACAGTGTTTTGCGTTTCATTGCCGCAATGCCAAAAAGTCCATATTTATTATCATCTTACCATGCGAATCGCCGGCCTTGGCGCGCAGGCTGGGGCCGAAGCAGGGCAATCGCATGAACGAAAATGATTGCCTGATCGCGCTTTGAAAGGGCACGACTTCACAGGCTGCGGAATAACTCGATAAATCGGCTTGAATCGCGCATGGAGCGAAGCAGGGG
>JBMFHB010000098.1:0-10973 GCA_049977045.1 Occallatibacter sp. | reverse complement strand
AGAGCACATCCGGACTTTCAAAGTGATGGCGGACAATGAGCGCAGTGGAAATGACGAAGATCAGGCTCTGTGCAATCCAGAAAATGACAAAGATCTTGAAGAACAAACTGCGCATCGCTTATTCCTTCTCCTGCGCATGGCCGCGGGTTACGACAAGCTGGTAGCCCGATCCGCGGATCGTCTTCACCTGATCGTCGCGCGCGCCGCTGTCGCTGAGTTTACGGCGCAGTCGGCTCACGTGCATGTCGAGGCTGCGATCGAATGGATCGAACTTGCGGCCCAGCGCACTGTCTGAAAGCTGCTCGCGGGATACGACCTGGCCCGGAGAGCGCATCAACGTCTCCAGCAGCGCTTTTCTTCCCTCGACTTACGATGCAAGTACGGGAACGGGGGCACGGCCCAACGGCATCAACGAAAATATCTATGAATTCCAGTCGGGTGGCGTGTACAACCAGAATCAGCTCATGTTCAACTACAGCGTGCGCGCCAGTCGCGTGACACTGTTCGGCTTCTACATGGCGAACTTTGCCAAAGCCGACACCTCGGGCGCAGGATACTTCCCGTCGAACCAGCAGGATCCCGGTGCCGACTACGGCCGAGCCAACTTTGACGTTCGCAATCGCTTTTTGCTGGGCGGCAACGTGATGGCGCCTTACAGAGTCTCAGTCAGTCCGATGCTGGTGGCGAACTCGGGAACTCCATTCAATATCACCATCGGGCAGGATCTGAACGGCGACAACCAATTCAACGATCGCCCTGCATTTGCAACGGCGAGCAGCACCGATACGATGCAAACGCCCTATGGAACCTTCGATCTCAACCCGGCGTGGAACACGCAGCCCATACCATATAACTACGGAGATGGGCCGGGACAACTCAGCCTGAATCTGCGGCTGAGCAAATCGTTCGGCATTGGGCCGCGTGTGGCAAGCGGGATGGGCGCCATCGGTGGTGGCCCCGGTGGACCGGGCGGCCCACCGCCAGGCGGCGGCCATCCTCCCGGCGGTGGCCCCGGCGGCGGGCTTGGCCCCGGCGGCCTGAGCGGAAGTGCCGGACCGCAGCGCCCCGACCAGACCGTTGCGCGGCGCTATTCACTTAATTTTTCCGTGATGGCGCACAATGCTTTGAATCATGTGAGCCTGGCGGCGCCTGTCGGCGTTCTCGAATCGCCCCTGTTCGGCAAGTCGACATCCCTCGCTGGCGGATTCTTCTCTTCGGACGCATCGAACAGGAGCATCGATTTGCAGCTTTCGTTCAATTTCTAACGTAGTGCGTCACCGATTCCGTCAATGATATTGTCCAGGTCCGAAAGGCCGCTTGAGCAGGCGGCAGACAACCACCCCGGGTGCAAGCCTGGGGTGATGCTTGCCGGGAGAAGGTTCAGCCCAGGTCGGGCAGGTCGAACTCGCCGAGCTGGAGCGGGTAAACACCGTGTTCTCGCACCAGGCGTACGACGTAGTCGTAGTTCTCGCCAGAGACATTCGACGGCACGGAGTGGTCGGACTGGAAGATGAAGCCTCCGCCCTTGGCCGCATTCAGCTTGGTGAGTACGGCAGCGCGCAGTTCTTCCTTGCTGCCCGCGGCCCACAGTTGTACGTCCATGTTGCCGCAGAAGCCGAGCCGATGACCGAGGCGGCGGCGCAAATCGATCGCGTCGAGGCCGGCCTTGTATTCGAGCGGGTTGTAAGCATCGACGCCGATCTCGATAAAGTCGTCGAAGATGCGGCTGACGTTACCGCAGCCGTGGTAGATGACGGGCAGGCCATGGCTGTGGCACTCGTCGACCATGGCTTTGACGCCGGGCTTGAAGTGCTGACGCCAGAAGACCGGTGAGAAGAGCATGCCTTTCTTGTAAGCTACGTCGCCCCAGATGACCATGCCGGCCAGGCGGCCCGCCGCAGCCTTGATCTGCGCGCGAATGATGCCGAGATTGAACTCGTGCAGGCGCGCGACGAAGCGGGCAATGGCGTCGGGGTATTCGGCCATCCACATCATCACGTTTTCCGTGCCCGCGATGCGCCAGATCATCTCGTGCGCTTCGCACACTCCGCCGTAGACGGGGAAGTCAGCATACTCGGCGGCGACGCGATCGACAAACGGCGCCAGGTTGCGCTCGAAGCCGTCGCCTACACCGTTGATCTGGTCGTCGCCCGCGCTGAAGTAGCGGCGCTCGTCGAAGGGATCGTCGAACTGGAATGCGTCCATCTTCTCGATGGTGTCGGTATCGAAGGCGACAAAGGCCGGCATGGGCAGGTCGAACCGTTTGCGGATGGTGGCGCCGAAGCCGGTGTGGACCGTGACCTCCGTCTCGTCGTTGCGCAGGATCTCGAACGGCCGGATGTGGGGGTCCATGTTCGGAGCCACCACGCGCCAGTCGAGATCGTAGTAGCGATAGATGTCGGTGTCAGCCGCCAGGCCAAATTCGCGGCGCCAGCGATCGAGAAATCCACCCCAGAAGAAATCGCTGATGGGCACGCGATCGGGTTCCTCGTGACGCAGCGCCTTGTTCATACGCTCGAGTTTCCTGAGGCAGTTGGCTGTTCTTTCCATTTGCGGTCTTCCTTGCTCCGGCCGTCGAGGTTCTGGCGAAGGGGGCGGCTCAATCGCTCCGCCTTATTGGAGTACGGCTTAAACACGGCCCCCTGGAATTAAAGGCACTACTATAGCCCCGGCGGGGCGAAGATTCCCACGACAAATTCACGAGGCGAAGTAAAGGCAGGTATCATCGATGTGCACTGGACAAACGGTGGCGGATGCAGTCCAAATTGCGGAATGCGCACTGCGGACCGCGCTGTGCACGGGCCAACAAAGCGCAACTTGGAATTTCCGCTCTGACGATGGAGCGAGATGGAAGGTGGAGAAGATATGAGCACGAGTTTTACGCATCGGCGCGAGTTTCTGAAGCAGGCAGGACTGGTGGGATCGCTGGGATCGGCAGCAATCATGGCGGGACTGCCAGAGAGAGCGATGGCGCTCGGAAGCGGCGGAACGTCGCGCATCGTGGAGGACGCGGTTGTGCCGGTTGAGGCCGGGGAAACGCCCAGTTACCACATCAAGTTTGGCGTGTGCGGCATGAGCCACGACCACATCTACGGCATGGTCGGCGCCGTGACGCGCGGCGGAGGCGAACTGGTGGCCGCGTGGGGCGGCGAAGAGGACAAGCTGGCGGCGTTCAGCAAGCGATTTCCCAACGTGAAGATTGTAAAGACGCAGGAGGAGATTCTCGACGATCCTTCGCTGCAACTGGTGCTGACCTCGCAAATTCCTAACGAGCGTGCTGGGATCGCGGTGCGCGCCATGAAGCAGGGCAAGGATGTCCTCAGCGACAAGCCTGGCATCACGACCCTCGAACAACTGGCAGAGATCCGCAAGACCATCGCCGAGACGAAGCGAATCTACGCGATTCTTTATAGCGAACTGCTGGAGGTGAAGGCAGCGGTGTACGCCGGAGTGCTGGTGAAGCAGGGCGCGATCGGCAAGGTGATACAAACCATCAATATTGCTCCGCACCAGATCGTCCAGCACGGGGGCGATGCGGGTGGTGGCGGCGGCCGGCCCAACTGGTTCTGGAACCCCGAGCAGTACGGCGGAATCCTGTGCGACATCGGCTCGCACCAGGTGGACCAATTTCTGTTCTACACAGGCTCGACCGAAGCTGAGGTGGCGGAGTCGCAGATTGCCAACGTGCGCCATCCCAATCACCCGCGTTTCCAGGATTTTGGCGACATGGTGCTGCGTGGCAATCGCGGCCTTGGCTATGTGCGGCTCGATTGGTTCACGCCCGACGGCGTGGGCACGTGGGGCGACGGACGGCTGTTCATTCTGGGTACCGATGGATACATGGAGGTGCGCAAGTACGCCAATATTACGGTCAGCCACCAGGGCAACAACTTGTTTGTGGTGGACGGCAAGCAGGCGCGGTATATCGACTGCAACGCCATGCCGCTGCCCTTCGGTCCGCAGTTTGTGGCCGACATCGTGAACCGCACGCATCTGGCGCAGAACCAGCACGAGGCGCTGCTTGCCGCGGAACTGGTGATCAAGGCGCAGAACAAGGCAACATGGGTGAAGCTCGATGCGTGAGGCGGGCAATGGTCTGGAAGAATCTGTCTTTCGATGGAGAGTCTGTCGAACGGGAAATTGCTGCTGCATGTGTGTCCTGAAACGGCGAGAACAATGATGCGAAAACAATTGCTTTTGCTGCTGACGGTTTTTGTCGCGGCCGGAATCGCGACCGCGCAAGGTGCGGGCCCTCAAAAGCCGCTTCTTGATCCTTCGGTGGAAAAACTCTCTGATGGCGTGGCGCGGAGCAACGCGAAACTGCAAGCTGAAGAAGCGTACCTGCGTATTCTGTATCCGAGCTCGCACGCAGCGAACCTGTACGAGCTGAAGAACGGCGACGTTCTCTGCGTATGGTTCTCCGGCACGTGGGAGGGCAATTCCGGCGTGGGGATTGTGGTCTCGCGGCGGCCCAGAGGATCGCGGAACTGGGGCCCCACCACGCTGATCGACCGCCAGGAGGGCGAGTCCTATCAAAACCCGGTGCTGTTCCAGGAGCCGGACGGAACTGTCGATCTTTACCACAGCACGCAGGGAGCCGGCGCCGGCGAAACCAACGCGCACGTCCTGCATCTGGTCTCTAAAGATAACGGCGTTACCTGGTCGAGGCCATCGCTTCTGTTTGGCAAGCCGGGCGCTTTTACGCGGCAGCCCATGGTGATTCTCAAGGACGGATCGTGGCTGCTGCCGTTCTACTACTCGAACGGCGCCGGGATCGGCAAAGGTCCGGAGGTCAACTACTCGACCACTGAGATCAGCAAGGACCATGGCGCGAGTTGGAAGGAGTGCTTCATGGCGGGGAGCGAAGGGATGATTCAGCCCAGCGTGATTTCGCTTGCCGCTGGCCGGCTGATTGCCTTCTTCCGCAGCCGGGCGGGCGACTTCATTTACAGCAGCGCGTCATCGGACGGGTGCGCGTGGACTCCGGCAAAGGCCACCGCTCTGCCGAACAACGATTCCTCGATCCAGGCGTTCCGCCTGAACGACGGCCACCTTGTGATGGCGTTCAACAATTCCAGCAAGGCCGCAAAAGGCGGAAGCCTGCGCAAGCCTTTGTCGGTCGCGCTTTCTCTGGACGGCGGAAAGACATGGCCCTATGTGAGAGATGTCGAAGAGGGCCGCGCGGGCTACGGCCACGCCGAACAGGCTCCCAACAAACCCGGCCGCGAAGAGTATTCCTACCCCAGCATCATTCAGACGCGCGGCGGAGAAATTCTCGTGGCCTACACCTATCGCCGCCAAACCATCAAGGTAGTTTCGATCACGGAGCATTGGATCGAACAAGGCGGAACAGACGGCGAGTTCAAGGGGCAGCGCCAGATCGAGAAAGAATGGGATCTGAAGAGAGATCTCCCGGCGCCGGTTGCGGAAAAGACGCCGGGAGCCTGAAAGCGGCTGCCGCTTGATGGAAGCGGCAGCGTCATTCGCTGAATTACCTTACATTTCTCCAGTCGATCACCACCTTGCCGGCGTTGCCTGATCGCGCCGCCGCAAATGCCGCCTCGTATTCATGCCACTGAAAGCGGTGAGTGATGACGCCGGAGATATCGACTCCCGACTCCAGCATGACGGTCATCTTGTACCAGGTTTCGTACATCTCGCGGCCATAGATGCCCTTGATGGTAATCATGTTGAAGATTACCTGGCGCCAGTCCATCGGCATCTCTTTGGCGGGGATTCCAAGGATGGCGATCTTGCCGCCGTGACTCATGTTGGCGATCATGTCGCGCAGGGCCTGGGGACTGCCCGACATCTCCAGTCCAACGTCGAAGCCTTCTGTCATTCCGAGCTGCTTCTGCACCTCGGTGAGCGTGGTCTGGCGCGGATCGATGGCCAGGGTTGCACCCATCTTGCGGGCGAGTTCAAGCCGGTAGGGGTTCAGGTCGGTGACGACCACATGCCGGGCGCCTGCGTGCTTCACAACGGGAATCGCCATGACCCCGATCGGTCCCGCGCCCGCGATCAGTACATCTTCGCCCAGTACAGGAAATGAAAGCGCAGTGTGCACGGCATTGCCGAAGGGATCGAAGATCGCGGCGATCTCTTCGGGAACGCTGTGGCTGTGCTTCCAGATGTTGCTCATGGGCAGTGCGACGTACTCGGCGAACGCGCCCGGCCGGTTGACGCCGACGCCCTTCGTTGCGGCGCAAAGATGGCGGCGTCCAGCGAGACAGTTGCGGCAGCGGCCGCAGACCACGTGGCCCTCCCCGCTCACGATGTTGCCCGCAAAGAAGTCGTTGACGTTCGAGCCGACGGCAACCACTTCGCCCACGAACTCGTGCCCCACGGCCATGGGCACGGGAATGGTCTTCTGCGCCCATTCGTCCCACTCGTAGATGTGCACGTCGGTGCCGCAGATGCCGGTGTAGTGTACGCGCACCAGTACATCGTTGATGCCAATCTCCGGCTCGGCGATGTCCTCAAGCCACAGACCCTGCTCGGCTTTGCTTTTTACTAATGCTTTCATAGTGCGAACTCCTCATGCGCCATTATCTATCTTCGAAGTGGCCCGCAGAACTTACCGTGAAGGATTGTGGGACTGGAAGAGCGCGTGATCGATTGCTTCAAGCAACTCGCCGGAGGGATCGTCGAGATACTCCCAAAACATGACCCCACCGAGTCTACTTGACACAGCGTAGTCGCACTTGGCGGCGATCGATTCAGCATCGTCGTATGAGACAAACTGCTGCTTTTCGGCGCTGTATAAATAGGGAACAGACGCGGCTTGATCCCAGTAACGCACGTAACCCTGGCCAAGCATGTTTAGCCGGATCGTGCCGAAGGGCGCAAAGTCGTTAGGCGCGGGTTTGCCCGGCTGAAAGAGACCGTGATTCCGATCCGGAACCTGCTGCCATACGTGGCTGTAGAAAGGGATTCCGATGAGAATCTTGCCGGCTGGTACTCCTGCTTGCTCGAAGGCGCGCACGGATGCGTCGACGGACTCCTGCCGCGGCGCCGCGGGATCGGTGTGCAACGGCGCGTTGAATCCGGTGAGGGCATCGGTGGAGGGCCTGGCGTAGTCGTAGGTCATCAGGTTGACGGCATCAACGTAGCGCTGCACCTGCTTCATCTCGGTGTGCGCCAGATATTCTTTAGAGGCTCCGGCGGCAATCGTAAGGATCAACCGGCGGCCGGTTGCCTTCTGTTCCCGGTCGAAGCGCTGGCGCAGATCCTTGAGCAGTAGCGTAAAATTCCGCGTGTCTTCCGGGCGGTATTTGTTGCCCGCGCCAGGCAGGCCGGGATACTCCCAATCTACATCGAGACCGTCGAGATCGTGGCCGCGGAGAAAGTCGACGACACTTTCGACGAACGCCGCGCGGGACTGCGCCGTGAGTGCGGCGTCGGAGAATCCGCCTGAGCCATTCCATCCGCCAATGGAGATCAGCACCTTGAGCGATGGATTCTGTTTGCGCAAACCGGCGAGAAAGGCGAGATTCTGCGCGTCCACGGCCGACGCCGGGCCTAGAGTTCCATCATGGAGGACGCCGAAGGCGTAGTTGATGCGCGTAAGGGCGCCGGCGTTGATCTGGCCTGGCGGGAGAATGTGGTTCTGCGGGAAGACGTAGCCAGTGATCGTCATCTTGCGCGGCGGCTTTTGCGCGGCTGCGCTCAAGGCGATCCACGCCAGCACGCACACGATGACAATTCTGTGCAATCCAGTTCTGTGCAATCCAGTTCTGTGCATTGCTCTCGTATATACCTCGTTAAAGTTGCGCCTACGCGAAGGAATCAAGCCTCGCGTTGCGTCGAGACCATTCTGCCATTCAGGAACGAAGCAGCCAGCTTCCCGTCCGCGCCGACAGCGACAAGATTCGCGGGGCCACCAGCGATGAGCTTGCCTGCTTCGGCCACAAAGCCGGTGAGCCTGGCCGGATTGCCCGAGAGCAGCCGCAGTCCCTGATCGAGAGACGCGCCGGTGAAGCTCAGGAAGTTCACGAGGGCGCGGTCGAGCGTGAGAACGCTGCCGGCGAGCACGCCGTTGGCCATGGCGCGGCCGTTGGCCACCTGCACGGCAAAGCCGCCTAGCCGGTACTCGCCATCCGGCATGCCGGCGGCGCTCATGGCGTCGGTGATGAGAATGGCGCGATCCGGCCCCTTGGCGCGCCACCAGATTTTAGTCATCTCCGGCGCGGAGTGAATGCCGTCGCAGATCAGCTCGGCGTAGAGATCGTCGCTGGTGAGCACTACGCCCAGGATTCCCGGCTCCCGGTGATCGAGCGGGCGCATGGCGTTGAAGGTGTGCGTGGCGCTCAGGGCTCCAGCGGCGATGGCGGCGCGCGTCTCCGCGGCCGTCGCGTTCGAGTGCCCGAGCGAGATGCGCACGCCGCGCTTTGTGGCGTGGGCCGCAAGCTCCGCAGCGCCGGGCAGCTCGGGCGCCAGCGTCATCAGGCGCACGTAGCCTTCTCCGGCATCGCAAAGCCTGTCGAAGGCGGCAATGTCGGGGGCGAGCAGGTGTTCGGCCGGCTGCACGCCGCGTTTTTCATGCGAAAGGAACGGGCCTTCGAGGTGAATCCCCAGCGGCCTGGCGGCATCGCTGACCGGCGGCTGGGCGATGAGCTTTGCCAGGCCGCTCACCGCGCGCAGCGTGGCGTCAAGCGGCGCGGTAACAGTGGTGGCGAGAAAATTGGCGGTGCCGCGCGAGGCCAGAAACCTGCCCATCGCGCCGAGTGCTTCCGGTGTGGCTTCCATGACGTCGTGTCCCGCTGCGCCGTGAATGTGAATGTCGAAGAAGGACGGAGCAAGAGTGGCGCCGGGGAAGTCGGCGACGCGCGCCCCGGATGGCACAGATGCCTCGGCGCGCGTGGAGATCGAGGCGATACGTCCGTCTTCAATCACAATAATGGGGTGATCGATGAGACGAGCTCCATCGTAGAGGCGTCCTGCGGTGATGACAGTTGGTTCCTGCTGCATTGTGCTAGTTCCTTTCCTTCGATTCTTTCAGCTACTGATCCGGCCCTAAAGATCTGCCACACCGTGCCCCACCCTTTCCGCGCTTTTTGCGGAAAGGGTGGGAGAGCACGATGCAGATCATAAGAACCGGATCGATAAGCAAATTTTGTACCCTGCATGCAGCAGCAACCGCGACGGATGTTCTGCTGGGGGCCAGTCCTGCGTTTCGCATGTAAGTTCTCTCCCTACCACGCCGCCTTGAGCACTGCCAGCAACTCCTCGCTCGTGAGCGGCAGCGGATTGGCCTTCATGCTGCTGGCGCGGGCTGCTTTCTCCACTACGCCGGGCAGATCCGATTGAGCGATTCCCCAGGCGCGGAGCGCGGGAACATCGAGCTCGGCTGCGAGTGCGCGCACCCACGCGATGCCATCCTCCGCGCATGCCTCCTTGTTGCCGGTCAACAGGCGCGCGATGGTAGTGTAGCGTTCGAGGGCAGGATGCTCGGCGGTGCGCGCCCGCAGGGCGGCGACATTGGCCGCCATGCCGTAGGGCAGTATCGCCGCGCAGAGAGCCCCGTGCGGCGCCTTCCACCCGCCTCCGAGCGGCGCTGCGAAGCCGTGCACGACGCCCAGCCCGGCGTTGGCCAGCGCCAGTCCGCCGAAGAGGCTTGCCAGCGCCATGTCGCGCCGCGCTTCCGTGTCCGAGCCGTGACGCCATGCGCGGCCGAGCGCCCCGGCGGCACGGCAGATGCCGTCCACACAGATTGCGTCGACCAATGGATTGGCGCGCGCGCTCACATATGGCTCGATCAGTTGAGTGAGAGCATCAAGTCCGGTATAAGCCGTAATCGCGGGCGGCAAACCGTAGGTCAATTCGGGATCGACCAGCGCCACCCGCGGCAGCATCAGCGGGCTGCGCAAGCTGGCCTTCACGCCGTGTTCGGCGGAAGCGAGTACGGCGTTGCGCGTGACTTCGCTCCCCGTTCCGGCGGTCGTCGGCACGGCGATGAAGGCGAGCGGCGGCGCCTTGATCTCGCGTCCCTTGCCCACCACTTCAAGAAACTCCAGCGGTTCGCCGCCGTTCGTGGCCATGGCGGCAATGGCCTTTCCGGCGTCGATGGCGCTGCCCCCGCCGACAGAGACGACCACCTCGCAGCCGGCCTGCGCCGCGCGCCGCGCGCCCTCGCGAACCAGTTCGACCGTTGGCTCGCCGGGTACGGCGATGGACTCCGCGGAAAGCTCCGCAACAAGCGATGCCGCGCGTTCCGGCGAGGCGCCCGTAACGACCAGCGCCCGCGCACCAAAGCTCCGGACCAGATCCGGCAGCGTGGCGGCCTTGCCCTCACCAAAAATGATGCACGTTGCGGTTGCGAATTCGAAGTGCATGATTTGATCTGCCCCCAAATTACCAGCCATTGGCATCGGGGAAGACCGCATGATATTTCACGCTCTGCCGCGGCTCGGCCATCATCGGCGCCACCGCGTCGCGCCACTTCGCGTAGTGCGCGGTCTCTTTGTGCGCCGCTGCCGCATCCGGCGTGCGGTAGACCTCGACGAGTACGAAGCGCGTCGCGTCGTCCTGCTGCTCCACCACATCGAAGCGAGCGATGCCCGGCTCCTGCACGCTGGCGCGCGCGTTCTCCATGGTCGCCTGCCGGAACTCTGCGACCGACTCGGGCTTGACGCGCACATGCACGTGAACGATCAGCATCGGATTTCTCCTCCGCTCCTATCCTAATGCCGGAACCCGAAAGGGGAGATCTCAAGCGATCGCTTCGATGCGAATGCCAAATGGAGCTTTTCGGCGGCGCTGGCGAGAGACGAGGACAGCTTTATCGATGGCGGGCCGGAAGAGCCAGTGAGGAGCGGTCAGTTTCCTTCCGATCGCGTGATCTCTTCGGCGCCGAGGGCAATCGCATGAACGGGGTGAACCAGCTTCGGCAACGGTTTTGAAAGGGCACGACTTCACAGGCTGCGGAAAAACTCGATAAATCGGCTTGAATCGCGCATTGAGCGAAGCAGGGG
>JBMFHB010000097.1:0-11312 GCA_049977045.1 Occallatibacter sp. | reverse complement strand
CCTTTCGCTCCTTGCGGCGTTGTCGGGTGAAATCAGCCGGCCAAACCCAGGGTCTGCCTGAGAAACAGACCCGAAAAGCAACCGCGGATTCTTCGTCGCTGCGCTCCTCAGAATGACAGCGCAGAATGCGTGGTTCTAAAGCGTCCGGCGAGTTGAAATGCGTTTGCCCGGGCCGTTCCTCGGGGTCAAAGCCCGGAAGCCCTCGCGCTTTGGCCCCTTGTTCTCCCGTTTTCCGATTCCCTGCCCTTTACGTCTCCACGGGCAGTTCCGCGGCCAGAATGTTCATGGGCGTCAATCCCCGCTGCCGCAGGGCGCGAAGACTCAGAGCGTCGTGCCGTTTGGCGAGGCGCCGGCCGTTGTGATCCACGACCAGGCGGCAGTGATACCACGCCGGGTTCTCAAGATCCAGGGCGCGGTTAAGCAGGATCTGGCGTGCGGTGGACTTGAGCAGATCGGCTCCGCGCACCACCTCAGTCACGCGCATGGCCGCATCGTCGACCACACAGGCAAGCTGGTAGCTCGGGCCACCGTCGCGCCGCCACACGATAAAGTCGCCAAAGTCTTTGCCGGCCACGAAACGCTGCGGCCCCAGGTTGCCGTCGACAAACTCGATGGCCTCGCCGTCGCGCACGCGGAAGCGCCAGTTGATGCCGTCGGGTTTTTCAATATCGACCGACGTCGGGCCGGGCAGTTGTGGAGCGTGGCCGATCAGATGGCGGCAGGTGCCGGGATAGATCGGCTCGTCGTCGAGAATGTCGAGCTTGCTGCCGCGTGTCTCGCTTTGCGCGCGCTCGTGCGGTGCGACGAGCGCCGAATCAACATCTTTGCGCGAGCACCGGCAGGCAAACAGGCATCCGCGGCTGAGCAGCTTTCGCCACGCCGCCAGATACAGTGCGCGGCGCTTGCTCTGTATATAAGGCGCGAAGGGCCCGCCTTTGTCCGGACCCTCCTGCCAGCGAATCCCCAGCCAGCGCAGATCCTCCATTGCCGCATCGGCAAAGTTGGTCCGGCTGCGCTCGGCGTCCAGATCCTCCATACGCATCACCAGCGTGCCGCCGGCATCGCGTGCGCGCTGAAACGCCGTCCAGAATGTGCGCGCGTGGCCTACATGCAGATAGCCCGTAGGCGAAGGCGCCAGTCGTCCACGATAACCCGACACCGGCGATGGGGGAGTGCTGGCCATTCTGCAATTGAGTGTAGCCAGCCGGAAGCGCGGGGCATATGGCGGATTTGGTACGTCGTGAATTCGATCCTTTGGCGTTCGTGGCGTCCCATCCTTCCGCCCAAAGCACATGCGAAAGGCACGGAAGTTTCTTCTTCATGCCATCAGGAACCAGGCTAGAGGCTGAGAGCTAAAGGCTGGAAGCTTTCTTTCTCCAGCGCAGAATTGGCTTGCGCGCCGCCTGCACCTCATCCAGCCGCGAAATCCGCGTCGAGTGCGGCGCCGTCTTCACCAGTTCCGGATTTTCCTCGACCTCCTGCGCGATCGCGCGCATGGCGTCGATGAACAGATCCAGTTCCTCGCGCGACTCGCTCTCCGTAGGCTCGATCATCATGGCGCCGTGTACGATGAGCGGGAAGCTGACCGTGTAGGGATGGAAACCGTAATCGATGAGCCGCTTGGCAATGTCGCCGGTCTTCACGCCTTTCGCAGCCTGCCGCTTGTCGCTGAAGACCACCTCGTGCATCGAAGCCGTCTTGTAAGGCAGCTCGTACAGATCCTCCAGCTTTCTGCGGATGTAATTCGCATTCAGCACCGCATCTTCCGTCGTTTGCCGCAGGCCATCGGGACCGTTCGCCAGAATGTACGCAAGCGCGCGAATGAACATGCCGGTGTTGCCATAAAAGGCGCGCACTCGTCCAATCGACTGTGGTCGATCGTAGTCCCAATGCAGCTCGCCGCCAGTCCCGAAGTCCTGAAGTTCCGCAGTCCCGTCTTTTCTGTTCCCTGTTCCCTGTTCCCTGCTCCCTGCTCTCCGAACAAGCACCGGCGCCGGCAGGAACGGCTCCAGAAACGCCTTGCATGCCACCGGTCCCGATCCCGGCCCACCGCCTCCGTGCGGCGTCGAGAAGGTCTTGTGCAGGTTCAGGTGCATCACGTCCACGCCGAAGTCGCCCGGACGCACTTTGCCCACCAGAGCGTTCATGTTGGCGCCGTCCATGTAGAGCAATGCACCCCTGGCGTGCAGGATGTCGGCGATTTTGTGAATCTCGCTCTCGAAGACGCCCAGCGTCGACGGGTTGGTGAGCATCAGCGCCGCCGTGTCTTCGTCAACGCGGCTGGCCAGCACGTCGAGATCGATGCCGCCCTCGGAATTGGATTTGATGTTTTCGACCGTGTAGCCGCTCAGCGCCGCGGTCGCCGGATTGGTTCCGTGCGCCGAATCGGGAATCAGAATCTTCTTGCGCGGATTGCCCTGCGATTCGTGCCATGCACGCACCAGCAGAATTCCGGTGAACTCGCCGTGCGCTCCAGCCGCCGGCTGCAGCGTGATCGCGTCCATGCCGGTGATTTCAACGAGGCAGCGCTGCAAGAGATCGATGACTTCGAGAACCCCCTGCGCGTGTGTGTCGGGCCGATAGGGATGCGCCTCGGCCAGCCCCTCGACGCGCGCCACCAACTCGTTCACCCGCGGATTGTACTTCATCGTGCACGAACCCAGCGGATACATCCCAAGATCGATTGCGTAATTCCATGTTGAGAGCCGCGTAAAGTGCCGGATCAGCTCGATCTCGCTCAACTCCGGCAGCTCTGCGCGCTGCGCACGGCACTGGTCCTGGAGCAGCTCCGCGGGATCGACAACAGGCACATCGAGCGGCGGCAATTTGTAAGCGCGCTTGCCCGGCGAGGACTTCTCGAAGAGCAGCGCCTCATTCTGCGTGGGATGCGGACGGACTTTGCTGTTGGAGCGGGAATCTCTTGTTTCTGAGCTTGCTGCCATTCGTTTCTACCCCTTCAACCTCGATCGAGCTTTTCAGCTTTGTAACTCATATCCCAACCGTCCGCGGCTTTGTAAGAACGGCACGGCTTCAGCCGGGCCATAAAACGCTCATGAGAACTGCCCGGGGCTTTAGCCCCTGCCAACCTTTGCTTCCGCTTTCCTCTTCGCCAAATACCGAAAACAAAACGGAAACTCGTCCGCCGTCGCCGCCAATCCCACTTTCACCGGATTCTGCGCAATGTATTTGCGGTGAGTCTCAAAACTCTCCCGGTTCATCACCTGCGTTGCAAAAAATGTCCGCGACGGGTTGAGAATATTGTCAGCAGATGCATTTCTTGCGGGATGCGCCATGACAGGGGCTAAAGCCCTACTCTCCATTCACACGCTGTTACGGCCCGGCTAAAGCCGTGCCCTTGTTACAAAGCCCACCTCGCACTCCGTATCACCGCAGTGCGAACCATCGCGATGATTTGAGGAGGTCGCGCCATTCTATTCCTCACGCCTCCACCGGCGCCGCCGCCAGCACTCGCGCCGCCGTGTCGATCTGCTCGCGTGTCATCACTTCCGTGGCGCACCAGAGCGTGCAGTTCTTCAGCTCCGGATACCAGCGGCTCAACTCTACGCCGCCCACGATCTTGTTTTCGAGAAGCCGCTGGCTCCATGCTTTTGGCTCTTCGTCTGTCTCCAGAACAAGCTCGTGGAAGCGCGGCGCGCCGCTAAACCGGAGCTTCGCGCCCGGCGCGCTGCCCAGCGTTTTCGCTGCGTAATCGGCCTTTGCCAGGTTGTGCTCGGCGAGTTCCTTCATGCCCTCCTTGCCATAGACGGCCATGAAGATCGTCGCCATCAGCGCCACCAGCGCCTGGTTCGTACAGATATTCGAGGTTGCCTTCTCGCGCCGGATGTGCTGCTCGCGCGTTGCCAGAGTCAGCACAAAGCCGCGGTTCCCCGCCCCATCGACCGTCTGCCCGACGAGCCGCCCCGGCATCTGCCGCACGTACTGATCCTTCGCCGCAATCACGCCGCAGAACGGGCCGCCATAGCTCAGCGCCACGCCGAACGACTGCGCCTCCATGGTGACAATATCCGCCTCAACCGGCGGCCGCACAATGCCCAGCGAGACTGCTTCGGCAATCGCCACAATCAACAGCGCGCCCTTCTTGTGCGCTATGCCGGCAATGACAGGAATATCCTCCAAAACCCCGAAAAAATTCGGGCTCTGGACGAGAACGGCTGCGGTCTCCTCTGAAACTGCCGCGTCCAGCGCCTCAAGGTCGATGCGCCCGGTCCTGGTGTTATAGCCCACAATCGCCGCCGGCAGGCCCTGATGCCGCGTGTAAGTCGCCAGCACCTCGCGGTACTCGGGATGCACCGTTGCCGCCACCACGGCCTTGTGCCGTCCGGTCACGCGGGCCGCCATCATCACCGCCTCGGCCGCGGCGGTCGATCCGTCGTACATGCTGGCGTTGGCCACATCCATGCCGGTCAGTTCGGCGATCATGGTCTGGAACTCGAAGATCGCCTGCAAGGTGCCCTGCGTGATTTCGGCCTGGTAGGGCGTGTAACTGGTCAGGAACTCGCCGCGCTGCACCAGTGAATCGATGATCACCGGCCGGTAGTGACGATAGGCGCCCGCACCCAGAAAGCTCGCGTAACCCGTTGAGTTCTTATCGCCGGCAGCGCGGAAGTACTGGATGATCTCGCTCTCCGCCTGCTGGCGCGGTACGTTGAGATCGCGGTCGAGGCGGTACTCGGCAGGGATGCTCGCAAACAGATCGTCGATCGAAGCCGCGCCGATCTCGGCCAGCATCGCGCGGCGCTCTTCATCGGATTTAGGAAGATAACGCATAAGTACTCGTGTTTTGTGGTTCGCGATTCTTGTTGGGCGCGCGTTCGGGTTACGGCGATCGGGTTCCGAATCACGGGCCACGATCCACGATTCCCCAATCATCGGCAACTAGCTTGCCGACTCTTCCGCAATAAATGCCTCGTACGCGGCGGCGTCGAGCAGGTTGGCCAACTCGTCCGCATTGGAAAGCTCCACCTTGATGATCCAGGTACCGTGGGGATCCTGGTTAATCTTGTCGGGAGCGGTCTTCAGCTCTTCGTTCACCGCAATCACCTTACCGCTGACCGGCGAATAGAGATCGCTGACGGCCTTCACGCTTTCGACCGAGCCAAAGGTGGCATTGGCCGAGACCGTGTCGTCAATCCTGGGCGCGTCCACATACACAATGTCGCCCAGCGAGTTCTGCGCGTAGTCGGTGATGCCGATCGAGCCGATCGAGCCTTCGACGGAAATCCATTCATGCTCGCGGGTATAACGATAGTCCTTGGGATAAGCCATAGCGGATCTGCTCCTTCAGAAATTCAGCGAAATACCAGTCTACGACAGGGGTCAGGTTTCAGGGGGCAGCTTTTCGCTCTCTGCTTGTACACCGGTCTTATTGATCCGGCCCTTATGATTTGCATCGTGCTCTCCCACCCTTTCCGCAAAAAGCGCGGAAAGGGTGGGGCACGGTCCTTTTCTAGTCCCTAATCCCTAGTCCCTGGTCCCTAGTCTCTGCCCTCACATCACTACCACAGGTTGAAACAGCGTTCCCGCCACGCGCCTGGCGATCCCAGCCAGAGCCCGCGGCCCGGCGAAAAACTTCACCAGCGGAGCCGCTGAAAACTCCGGCAAATTGGCCTGCGCGCCGTTGCGCAACCGGCCCAGCGCCGTTGTGTCCGCAGTCACAGACGGCATCTCCGGAAGCAGCGCGCGCGGATGCACACAAATCGCCTCCAGTGCGCCAGTGTCTCCGGCCAGCGATTCCAATTCCTCCAGCGTGTGCGCGTCTTCGAGCGAGAACGCGCCGGCGCGCGTACGCCGCAGTCGACTCAGGTGCGCCCCGCAGCCAAGCTCCTGTCCCATCTCGTGCGCCACCGAGCGCACGTATCCGCCCGCACTGATGTCGATGATGAAGCTGACTTCGGAGTCCTCCAGCGCCAGAATTTCAAAGGCGTCGATGCGAATCTTCGCCGGCTTCAAATCTACCGGCTTGCCCTCGCGCGCCAGCTTGTAGGCAGGCTTGCCGCCAATCTTCTTGGCTGAGAACGGCGGCGGCATCTGCTCCATCTCGCCGTGAAACCGCGCCGATGCCTCGCGCACCCGCTCCAGCGTGAGGGATTGCGCCACCTCCGGCCATCGATCCGGTCCGGCAGGCTCGCCCTCGGCATCGTAGGTATCGGTCGCAAACCCGAAGCGGATCGATCCCGAATAGCTCTTCTCGGCGGCGGAAAAGTATTGCGCCAGCCGCGTGTATTTGCCCATCAGCAGCGGGAGCACGCCGGTGGCCATGGGGTCGAGCGTGCCCAGGTGGCCGATCGACCGCTCTCCGGAGATTTTGCGCAGCCGGTTCACCACGTCATGACTCGTCATCCCGCCAGGTTTATCAACTACAAGAAGCCCGTTCACATCCTCACTTTAGTGCGCACAGCTCCGCTTGCCAACCTGGAGGCCGGCGGACCAAGCTAAAGACAAATGGCCGGCGAACTGGAACGTGCGCAAAAGGCATTGCATGATCTCGGCAAATCCATCGAGAGCCTGCATGGCGATCCCTCGCCCAAAAGCGTTCATAAACTGCGCACTGCTTTGCGGAGGGTTGAAGCGATCGCCGCGGTGCTTGATCCAGCCGATGGCAAACAATCGCGGCATCTCGCAAAATCCATCGAGCCCGTGCGCAAGGCAGCCGGCCAGGTACGCGACATCGACGTGCTCATGGCCAACGCACGCAAGCTCGCACGGTACGGCGCCAGCGAATCTCTGACCCATCTGCTGGCCAGCCTGAAGGCCGCACGGCAGGAAAACGCCGCTCAGCTCGCCCGCGCAATGCGTCACAGGCGCAATGACGTGGAACGGGATCTCAAGGAGTTTTCCCGCTCAGTCCGCGCGGCATTGAGGCCCGCGGAATCAACATCGAGCTCAGGCGCCGAGTCCGGTCAGACTCAGGAGGAGATCCACAGCGCCGCCGTAAACCTGGTGCGCGAGCTCGGCGGCTGGCCGCGGCTCGATGAGCACAATCTCCACGCCTTTCGCCTGAAGGTCAAGCAACTGCGCTACACGCTGCACCTGGATGAGAACGCCAATGCCGCACTGGTGAAAGCGCTGGGCGATGTACAACGCCGCATCGGCGACTGGCACGACTGGCGGCAATTGGAAGAGATTGCGCGCGGCCTTCTCACGCATGAGAAAGAACATGCACTTCTCAACCGCATCGCCGCAACGGTGAGGCGCAGATTCAACCGCGCGCTTGCCGCCGCCAATGCCCTGCGCGGCAAATACCTGGCCGCGCCGCAGACAATGGGCGCCTGATCCACATCGCCAGAGAGTTTCCGCAACTCAGACCGTTCCGTTGCCCGGCGGCTGCACCAGTGAGAGAAACTCCGCGCGCGTCTCCTTTTGCCGGAAGCAGCCTACCATCGCGCTCGTCACCGTGGATGAATGCTGTTTCTCGATCCCGCGCATCATCATGCAAAGATGCCGCGCTTCAATCACTACGCCCACGCCCTGCGGGACAATTGCCTCCTGGATCGCGTCCGCAATCTGCCTCGTGAGCCGCTCCTGCACCTGCAACCGCCGCGCAAAGACCTCGACGAGGCGAGCAATCTTGCTCAGCCCGATCACCTTACCTTTGGGAATGTAGGCCACATGCACCTTGCCGAAGAACGGGAGCATGTGGTGCTCGCACAGTGAAAACATCTCGATGTCCTTGACGATGACCATCTCGTCGTAGTCGACATCGAAGAGCGCTCCGCGCAGAATCTGTTTCGGATCCTCATTGTAGCCCTTGGTCAGAAAGGCCATCGACTTCTCCACGCGCTCCGGCGTCATTCGCAGGCCGTCGCGATCGGGATCTTCGCCCAGGCGCGAGAGTATCTCGCGGTACATCTCCTGCGTGGTGAACGCGCTCAGCCCTTCCTCAGCTTCCGCGGTTTTCCGCGCGGGATTCCACCCCCGCGACGAAGACCTGTCGCCGGGGGTCCCGGGCTTGCTCACAACAACCGGCTGTGCCATCGCTATTCATCCTCTCGTCGAACACTCAAAGAAATTATTTTCCGTCTCTTCCACGCGCACGTGCTCCAGTTCGACCTCCGGCAGCGCGTTGCGCAACAAATCAAAGACCGCCTTGCAGAGATTCTCCGTGGTAGGAACGCGATCCCGGAACAGGGGATCGAGATTCAGATTGGCGTGATCGAAGCGATGGAGAATGCGCTCACCGACCGCCCGATCCAGCGCCACCAGATCCACCACCATTCCCGTTGCCGCGTTCACCTCGCCGCCCACCAGCACCTCGATCACGTAATTGTGCCCGTGACCGTGCGCGTTGTTACATTTTCCGTATACCGCGCGATTTTCCTCGGCCGATAGAGTATCCGCGTTCAGCCGATGGCTGGCGCTGATCGTGTAGCGACGGCCGAAGTACGCCTTCACGCCTCACCCCGATACTCGGCGAAGATCTCCGGCGTCTCGTAGACGCGAATCCTCTTCAACTTTGCGCCGCCCGCGCCCGCATCGCTGGCGCCGTTGATCGCCGGCTCCAGCCGCTTCCATGCTGCAATCGCGATATTTTCCGTCGTCGGGTTCGCGTTGTTGAACTCCGGCGTCTCGAGATTCAGGTGGCGATGGTCATAGGCCGCGAGAACCTCGCGCTCCATCACATCTTTAAGCCACTTCAGATCGACCACGAATCCGGTCACGGCGTCGGGCTCACCCGCCACGGTCACTTCCAGCGTGTAATTGTGTCCGTGTCCATTGCGATTCGCGCAGCGCCCGAAAACCTGCTGGTTCTTCTCCGCCGACCAGGCCTCATTCCAGTAATAGTGCGATGCGGAAAACGTCGCCCGCCGCGTCAGGAAAATCATGCATGACCTCTTACACAAGAAAGGATGCAAGAACGCCACCGTTTGGTTCAGGGAATCGACGCCGATGTGCACCGGGTCGAAAAACGGGACGCCCCTTCACGATACGCTCAAAAGCGATGCAATTCTGCTGCTCCGGGCGCCGCTATTGCGCATAACTCCGTCCCTTCCAGCTTACGCGCTTCAGGATGCGGTGCTGAAACCAGCTTCGATAAAGCAGCAGCACAAACATCGGCAATCCCAGCGGCGCGATTGCGCAATCCAGGAACCGAAAGTTCGACTTGGCAACGCGCGCGTAGAAGCGGAAGAGAGTGCGCAGCCACAACAGCGCCAAAAGCCATCCAGCACCCAGCCATTGCAAGCTGTGCGCGCCGAGCCGCGCATTCCACAGTTCGCAGGCCAGAATCGGCAGCCCGAAAAGCAGAAGAATGTCGATCGCCCGAAAAACCGCAAGCGTCAGCGCGTTATCGAAAAGCAGCTTCAGGTTCTTGGTCCAGCCCTCCACCATCGCCGCGGTACTGCGATACATGCGCGCGGCCACGATGTCGTCGGCGTACCGGAAGCGCAATCCGATCTTGCGCCGCTTGGCCAAAACCGCCAGTTCCACGTCTTCGAGTACCTTATCGGCCACGCTGGGGTGACCACCAAGTTTGCGATAGGCCTCGCGCTCAATCAGCAGAAACTGCCCGTTGGCCGCTGCCATCCGCTGCGCCGGATCGGAGACCTTGGCCGGCGGATAGGCCAGCGCCAGCTCGCAAAACACCAGCGGCATCAGCGACCGCTGCACAAAGCCCTTCACAATCTGCCGCGGCGAGTAGCTCAGCACTCCCGCCTTGTGCCGCACCGCCTCGTGCATGGCGTGGCGCAGACCCTCGGGCTCGTGAATCGTATCCGCATCGGTAAACAGCAGCCACCGCCCGCGGGCTCGCCGCGCCGCCGTCCATATTGCATTCGCCTTGCCCGTCCAGCCCGGCTCCAGCTTGCCCGCTTCCATCACGGTGACTCCGGCAAAGCCGCGCGCAATCTCGGCTGTCCGGTCTGTCGAGTGGTCGTCCACCACGATCAACTCCCAGTCCGTGCCCAGTTCAAAGATGTCCTCTGACTGGCTAACCAGCGACTTGAGGCACTCCCCCAGACAATCCTCCTCATTCCGGGCCGGCACAATCACCGTCAGTTCGATAAGTTCCTCAGGCTCAGGCTGGTCGAAAACTGTCCCAGGGAGGGACTTGGCCGCCCATTCGCGCCAATCCACGCCGGTTGACAATCCTTCCGCAGAATCGCCTAGCCCGAGCACGGGTTTCCTGCTCCCCGATCCGCGCAAATCCGTCTTATCGCTTGCCATCGCGCCTCACTGCTTTCTTCCTGCCCTTTCGCTCCGTATTATAGAGAGGTGCGCTTTCCTCGTTTCCTAGTCTGGCTTTTCCTGGCGCCCTTCGCTCTTCTCGTGGCGTGCAATCGCGGCTCGCGTCCCTCGCAAACCGGCGTAACCGCTCCCGACTTTACGCTCTCAGACGGCACAACGACGATCCATCTGGCCGACTATCGCGGCAAAGTTGTCCTGCTCAACTTCTGGGCCACCTGGTGCATGCCCTGCGTTGAGGAGATGCCGTCTCTGCTGGCGCTCCACCACGAACAGCCCAACCTGGTCATTCTGGCCGTCAGCGTCGACGACGATCCCGGCGCCTACGCCCGCTTTATCGTCCGCCATCACATCGACTTCACGACCGTGCGCGACGCCGGCGAATCGGTGCCCAAGCTCTACCACACCGACATGTGGCCAGAGACCTACGTCATTGACCGCAAAGGCATTATCCGCCGCAAATTCGTTGGCTCGCAGGAGTGGACCAGCCCGGAGATCGCCAACTATCTGAAAGGGCTGTAGGCACCCACTCCAACGGCGGTGGCCGCTGGTATTCTCTACACATGACCACGGTTGAGATCCTATATCGCTACGCCACTCCGCCCACCGAGCAGGTGGCAACCGCGCTGGCACGTGCACGCGACGTTTACGGCATCCGGAAGCTGAGTTTCGACCGCGAGGCTCGCACCCTGCGCGCTGAATTCGACGCCACGCGCCTGAATGCGGCTACGGTCACCAGGCTGCTGCGCGAGAGCGGTCTCGATATCGAGGAAGTTCTTCCTCAGCTTGCCGCTCCCGAGCCTGCAGCCGCAGCTTCCGCAGCCTGACGCCCGCCACGACCGGAAGTAAGCCCGCGTTGCTGATCGAGATTGCAGCCAGGCTCCAATCTTGATACTCTGTGGATGGTTCATTCCACGCAGCTTCGGTCAGAAGCTCATAAGTGTGCGCCCGTAGCTCAGCTGGATAGAGCGACTGACTACGAATCAGTAGGTCGGGAGTTCGAATCTCTCCGGGCGCACCATAGAAAACAAAAGACTAAGAACTTATCCGTAAATAGACGTGGTCTGTCTCCAACAGATCAAGGCCGCGGCCAAGGAAAGCAAAGCGACGTA
>JBMFHB010000096.1:0-11550 GCA_049977045.1 Occallatibacter sp. | reverse complement strand
CCCATGCGACCACAATCGCGGCGTGAGCCGCGGGCGCCAGAAGCGCAGCACGCCAGATCTCAAGATCGCCCTCGTTGGGCAGCGCCTCTTTCAGTGACGAGATACTTTGTGTGGCGACAATCGGGATGCACTTCGGCTGGCGGGAGATGGACAGGAAGCGTTCATCGCCGGTGGGGTTGTCACCGCCCACGGTGGCGAAGTTCTGGTACTCGTCGCAGAGAAAGACAGTGGGACGGAAATGTTTCTCTGGATGCGCTTCCATCTTGGGGATGCGCAGCAGCACGGCCCGCTGGTAGTCGGCCTTCATCATGGTGCCGATGACTTTGGCCAGTGCCGGGTTCAGGGCCACGGGAAAGTTCAGGCCCACGATCCTGCCCTGCTCGATCAGTTCTTCAAACGCTGGCAGCACGCGGCCATCAGGATCAGCGGCGCAGGACCTGCCTTCATAAAGTTCTTTTGGTGGGGATGCCGGAAGTCCAGGACGCAGGCGCAATTCACGGAAACATATGATTCTAAATATATTGCCAGCTAATTCTGCGAAGCAGTGAATATTTTGCTATACCCAGGAGCGATCCTCTCGGCACCGAATGCCAGGGTGGCAAAATCTTGTACTTTTTTGCCACCCTAGCAAAAAATGCGGGTTTCCGTCCACGGAATGCGGCTACAGGGTAAGCGTGGGAACTTCCCCTCTGGCGAGAGAGCGATTCGGCGGATAAGCATGTCTGCATGATCCATGCAGACGATGCGGTGGTAGGACGTCGCGGCAGGAGGCGGCGGTCGGTTTCGGAGAAGCTGCAGATTGTGCAACTGACGATGGAACCTGGTGCGAGTGTGGCCGAGATTGCGCGGGCCCATGGGGTGAACGCCAACCAGGTGTTCAAGTGGCGTCGCCTTTTTGAGAGAGGCCGGTTGAGCGATGGCGTAGCGGTATCGACAGCGCTGCTCCCGGTCGCCGTCACGGCTGATTCAGAGATGAAGCTGGAGACCACAGACGCAACCGCCGACGTGCAGGCATCCAGTGGCGGCGCGATTCATATTGAGCTGCCCGGCCGGGCGATGATCAGCATGGAGAACGGGGCCGATCCCGCGGTTGTGCGCTGCGTTCTGGAGAGTTTGCGCAAGTGATCCATCTTCCCGCAGGAACCAGGATCTGGCTCGCTGCCGGCGTGACCGATATGCGCCGCGGCGTGTGACATGAAGCTGATTCAACGATTGTTCAACATGGATACATCGTGAAATGAACCTGCGGTTCCGTCCGCAGTAGCCTATCGGCACCGGCGTGATTGGTAACGATCGGGTCGGAAGCTGCCGAGACAATATCCTCCGCGCAAGCGGTGGAGGTTGCCGTGAGGGAATCTCCTTGACTGCCAGCGTCAAAGTGGTCAGAGGGTTAGGCTGGATGACACGCCCAACATATGTGAACCGCCGTAGGCATCGTTAGCATGGACCAGCCAAAGACGCTGACAGGCTGAAGCCAAAAGGTAAAGGAGTAGGTTGACCTGATAACCGCAACGGGTCACACGGACATCCAGACTGCCGGTGTGAAGGCGGGGGCTAAATCATTCTTGTCGCTGAATCAGAACATGGAAACCCCGCAGGCCTCCCCGGAAAATCGGGGGAAGCGCCTCGCAAGAGTCGCCGACAGGTCTGCGGGGAGAGGATGCTGGAAAAAGCAAAGGCCGCTCTGTAATGGGGCGGATAGGAAGCGGCAACTTCTCTGCGATTAGCAGGCAGACTTCCAGCAGGTCATGAAGGACGAGAAAGCAGGCAGAACCATCGTATGAGGAAATCGCAAATGAACGCGGGAAACGTCGCGTGTGCATCCTCAGCCGCCGCAGCGCACTGGGACCAGATTAACTGGAAACGATGTGAACAGCGGGTAGGTCGGCTGCAGGCGCGTATCGTCAAGGCATCTCGGGAGGGTCGCTGGGGCAAGGTTAAAGCCTTGCAACCGTTGCTCACCTACTCGTTCAGCGGCAAGGCTCTGGCCGTGAAACGAGTGACAGAAAACAAGGGCAAGCGAACCTCGGGTGTGGACCAAGTACTCTGGTCCACGCCGCAGTCCAAACTCAAAGCGATCGCATCGTTACAGCGCCGGGGATACCGCCCGCTGCCGTTACGGCAGCTCTCGCAGAGCGGCCATAGAGACTCGCGGCTCACCAAGCTTCATGCCCACGCAAACTGCTGGATCCAACATCCACGCGGGAACCATCGTGACCAAGCCAGAGCCGTCGTCCACGTGGACAACACCCCCTGGGCCACGTTGTTCGCTATCTCGATAGCGAACCTTTCGCCCATAAAGCGGGTGCCAACGATAATGGATCTCTATTTCCTGACCGACATGGGCAGAATGTCTGGGGAATCGCGATCGGAAGAAAAAATTACCTATTCTTCGGCGCTGATTCCGGCGGCGAGCGCGCAGCCTCGTTCTACACTCTCATCGGCACGGCCAAGCTCTGCGGACTCGACCCCTCGGTTTACCTGCGCACTGTCCTGGCACAGATCGCCGATCACCCGATCAACCGCATCGGTGAGCTCCTGCCATGGAACTTGGCTGCAACCCTCAAGTCAGAGTCGGCAGAAGCCGCTTAAGAACCAAACAGGTGTCCACCTAAAATAAGCGGACACCTAATAATAAGGATCAATCGCCCTCGTCAAGAGGGGAGCTCCCCACGCTTACGCTACAGGCTGGCATCACCCAGGCTCAGACTTTATCTCCCCAAACGCGACGAACGCCATCTCCATGGCAAACCTGTACCCAGCCGGATTGACATCAACTACGCTACAACCTAATCCGGACTTCGGGCGGACGTAAAGAGCAGACTTCAGCGTGAAGTTCCTGGACTCGCTGCCTGAGCACTTGATCTCCAGGCCTCTTCCTGTGATATTGCGAACGCGGCTCCATTCCGCGATGAATGCGGAATCGCGACTGGAATCGCCAGAAATCAATTCAATCTGCTTTCCGCCGATATTAAGCTTGAGAAGAAATTCGACGAAGCGATCGCACTCGGCCGAATATGCGATGCTGTCAAACCGCACCCACGCCCCTCTCTCAGCATTGCGGGCGAAAACTCCACTCGCAGATTTAACCAACTCAGGATTCATCCGGCTCATGCATTCGATGGCCCGGCGCAGATTGGGTGGGGCAATATTTCTTGCATGGGGTGGTTTCAGAGGGCATGGAAGGCGGACCTTTTCTTTGCTTTTGGACAGATCCGGCGTCCATTTTTCCATTTCATGACGAAAAGCCCCACCACTTGATCGCTGGCGCATAAGGTATCTGGCCCTTTCAATTCGGCCAGCCAAGACCGGATCCTGCGGGTACATTGCGCCTGACATCAGATGACGCAGCAAGCGCTTCCAGGCGTCGATCGCCCAGTCTTCTTCCGCACCGTCCCCTTCCTGATCCGCTTCGAGCGCCAGTCCTTGTGCGTGTTCATTGACATAAAGCCGCGCAGGCACGTTGTGGAAGTCGCCCTCGGTCGTCCACCTTTTCAAAGTTGACTTCGGGACGCGGGCAGCGAGTTTGACAACTTCAGGATCTGGCGCCATCCTGACTGATTTCTCCAGGCCTGCTGCCAGAAGCCAGGGGAACAAGTGGATGTAGCTGCCAGCGGTAACGTCAAAGCTGGAATGGCCTGCCATCCTCGCCTGGGCGAATGCGGCTTTGCGGGTATGAGGGAATTCGTGACCGTAGAGCGCCAGACGGAAGACCCCGGACCGCGCCTCACACAGCCAATGATTCGTCTCTGGAAGATCCGGGAACAGTGGCAGCTCAGAACTGGCTAGGGCTCCGAATAGCCAGCTATGCGCGGAGTGTCTAAGGTGATGCAGGTGGCAACCGCCGGCGGACCCGGAACCCCCCGTCGCCTTCCTGAGGTGGAAGTTGATTTCCTCAATGAGGGATTTCGGAGTCTGCGGCATACCCTCCCGCGGAATTGCAAGCAGGTAATCCTGCTGCTTGGCTCCCTCACTGATCCGGTGGTCGCGCCAAGCGCACAATTCTTTCAGTTCGTTCTCTGAGAGCAGCACGCCAATCGGTATACGTCGCACCGCATTGCCAGTCTTTAAACGATCTGCCTTCCTTGGCCGAATCTGCAGTTCAACCAGATGCAACATCCCAGGAGTCTTCGCGGCCTTCGCTAACAGGTCTTCGATCCTTAGCCGACGGAGTTCGCTTCGCCGGAGACCGGCTCTGAATCCAAGCTGTACGATCAGCCGCACAATCTTTCGCCGCGCACTGCTGGTTCGAGGAGGTAACGCCCTATCGAGATATTCGAGGAATTTAGCATACTCCTTGTGCGTTATCAGATTGGCATCAACGAATATGCTCTTTGGTTCCCAGGGAAATTCGCTGCGAGGCACCGGGCAGGTTTGCTCGTTCTTTGCGACCAGATAAAGATCGAAGTCCACGACCGTGAGCAGCAGTTCCCGTCTTTTCGATCTTGGCTGCCGGTTGATGGCGCCGAGATAAATGTCCTTTCGCTCGGGCGGCGAGAGCGTTGCGAGGTCTCGCTCCTTTAACACCGCGCCTAAAGCGCGCGAGATGAGGACAATCGAGTTGGACACACGGCGTTCGGTCAAAGACTTCCCAGACGAAGAAATCGATTTAAGAAGTGAAACTCCGAAGTCCGCAACCAGGCGCATCTCAGTTGGCTGCGAATTGTCCTGGGAAATCACCTCGAGATGTTTCTGCGGTTCCTGAGACCGTGCGGCCCTGAACAGAGACTCATGCCAGTCCTGAGTGTTCTGGTCTTCCGGGGTTGGCACTAGACCAGGCGGCGTTGTGTCACTTTCCACACCGTAGTATTCGTCGTTTGGGTAAAGACGCCTGATGTCGTTACGAAGCAGGGAATTCGAAGTGAGGTCCCCACTGCCGTAGGCCACCAGGACTGGCTTAATGAGCGTGAAACCAACCTCCCATGCACAACGCTGGAGTTCGGCAAGACAGGGAATGTTCTTCTGGTTTGTTTCAGTCAGGACCTTCCCGACCAACTCGTCCATCCGCCAGTAGATTGCAACATCACTTGCCGGCTCTTGAACGCCGTCCTTATTCACAGGGGCAAGGAGGTGGTCGACGTCTCCGATTCGCAGTTCATTCCAAAGTATAGCGCTGAGCGGGTCTGGTAGCCAGACACGTCTTTCCGCCTCGGCGACGTCCTTCACGGTGAGAAAGGACTCGATATAGATTCGTCCGCCAATTGCAAACGTTGACCGCTCTTTCGTTGCAATCGATCGGACGATTGCAACCAGAAAACCGGCTCCAAGCACACCCCCATACAGCACAGCAGACACGAAGAAGGCAGAGAGAAGCAGCTCACGATTGTGCACCTTTTCCTCTTCGCGGATATTGAGTGTCCGAATCCATGTCTTCAACTGCTTTTTCCAAGAATCGTAATCGGCTGCGGCGCGCGCGTAATCGAACCGGAATGGATTGTCAACCGGATCAACATGCACAAGGATGCGGGGCAGTTTTGGTTTCGTCCGCGTGGTTACGGACCAGAGATGCGCGGCTGACCGGAGAATTGATAGAAACTGCCTTGACGTTTCAGTCGGGCCGAACTTCGACAGGATCAGTTTTTCAGCGTCCCTGACGTCCCCTTTCTTCCATGTCTTCTGCCCATTCTTACGTTTTGCTTCCCGCCTGCCATAGAGCCATTCAGTAAGCTCAAGGGGATTGGCTCTCAGGAAATCCAGAAGCTGAGGAAACCACTCGTCGCGCTGGTCAGCGGTAATATTGAGCCGTAGCGGGTTAGAAAGAACGTCTGGTACAAGGGCCATAAGTGATAACCGGGGTTCCCAGAATAGACATCGGCTCAAATTCCAATTTTTTGAGCAAATCGCCGAGCGCCGACTGCATATCCGTCACAAATTCTTGATAATCGAACGTTGAGTGACGCCCATAAGGTTGCTCGCCCTCGATCGAGTGGCCGAGAAGCGCAGCAATCCTCTCAGGGAGTACCCGTTGATCTCCCATCGCGCTCCACGCGGAGAACTCCGTCCGAACAAGATGCCGGGCAAAGTTGACCACAAAGGGCAAGTGTGACTCAACTGCGCCCGAGGACAGCTCAACGGCTAACCCACTTTCATCGAGCAAGAAGACACGCCCCTGTGGAGCCTGACCGAGGAACGTCGCGAAATCGAAGTTGTCCATGTAATTGGAAAAAACCTCAAGCTGGCTGAAGGCGGCATCAGCGACCGGCGCCAGTCGAGCCTTGTCGATACCTTTATCGATGATCGTCAGGATGCCATCCGGGTCGATTTGGTCGAGACCTGGGATACCGCCACCGGTCGGTCGATGACAGCTGCCGATCGTCACTCCTGCGTAGGTATAAAGCACATAGGCGTTATGTCGTTCGATCACTTCTTTTTTGGCCACTTCAGCGGGTACATCCGGCTGACTCAGCCTCGCAGTGGACGTAATGATTGTGCCCTTCAGCTCTGCCAGATAATCGTGTACGGATTGGATACTTGGGCACATGGGGCTGCCAATATACGCCGTGGACCTCGATGGTTCGAGTGTTAAATCCAGCGAGTGGACATATCCAAGAGCCGCAAGCTCGGTCCCGATCCGGCTGATCGCTTTCTTTTCAATTTCCTGGATTGACTTCTCGGCGAGCGTCTCGTAGTAACGGTGAACCTCGCCGGCCTCATGTTTCCTCATCGACACGTAAATCGCAGGCACAAAGTTTCCCGCCGTCATATCGACGATCTTCTGGAAGAGCACCCGCTCGATCCGGGCAAACGTGAAACGCGACTTGAGCCCCGGGCCGCCGTCTGGGTCGGCAGAGGCGACGAGTTTGGCAAGTCGGCTTGAATAGCTGGGCTTCTTCTTACCCGGGCGAGGTGCGAAGGGCAGGACCGGATTCCCAGTCCAATCCCAGCCTCTTAGCGCGAACAATCTGCGCATCAGGGCTCCAACACCCCAATAGTCGGCCAGCGGGAACCACTTTTCGCATTTATGGCAACCAGGATATTCCTCTTTGTGGTTTTCGCTGTACGGAATCCGGATGACAGGTATAAGCCATTCACCTGGTCGGTCCTCCGTCGGCAGGACCAGAGTGGGGTCGATGATCTCCTCTTCTGTTTTGGGCCAGTCGGAGCGAACCACAACGGTGCGCGCCTTGCCTTCGGTGAAGCCCCGGGCCAATATCACGTTCGCAAGGGTAAAGATCTCAAATTCGTTGATTCCACCAGAGAGGGTCGCTGTTCGCAGCAGTTCGAAGCCGTCAGCCAATTCTTCGATAGCGAGGTTGTTCCAGGCAGAGCCAAGAGCTTGGTTGTTCATCTGGGCCCAGTCCCTGGCCGCGCCGCGTCGACTATTGGCCAGGTAGAAGGTCGAGGACCTTAGTGCATCGGCTGGGTGCAACCCCTCCCGTGCACTTGCCTTGCGCTCCTCAGATGTCCATTGATTCGCCGAGAAGGCCGACACGTCCGGATCGGTGTCCTGTTCTTCGTCGTCGTTCCCTTCATCGTCTTCCTCTTCGTCGTCCTCCTCTTCGCCATGCCCCTCTTCACTCTCTTCATCTCCCTCGACCTGCTCGTCGTCGTCGGCGCCTGAGATGTCTTCAATGTGGAAGTCCTCGTCCTCCGAGGTCTCTTCGGCTGTTCTGATCTCCGGGGGTGTACCCGCATCGGGCCGATTGCCGGGCTGCGAGCCAAGCGGTTTCTGAGGGGCTTCGTCGCGATATCTGCCGGTCAGTTTCGGCGCCTGGCCGCATCGGAATAGCCCGATTATCAGAATGACGTCTCTGAGCAATGGCGGAAGCTTAACGTCGCTCTTGAGGCCCGATCCCATCGCGTCGCGCGTAGATGTGAGGTGAGAGATAAGGTCCTGCCCAATTTGGAATTTGGGAATGCTCGCGAGCAGGCCTCGGAATGCTTCCACTTCTTTATAGTTCGCCATTACAAAATGGCGGATTGCACGGGTCCTGACAGACAGAAAACCGTCAACGGTAATTAGAGCCTTGTCACGCTCTATCGACTGAACCTGGCTGCTCCAGTATCTGATGATGGCGAGGTGTGCAAGCAGAGCCTGCGCCTGGAGCGATCGGAAGCCACGCATTCGCTTCCTGACGGGATGGTGTTCCCAGACCAGACACCAGAGAGGGTGCTCTTCCACGCCAGCCGACCGCACGATACGCCGATCTTTTTCTCTCTCCTCTGATTTGGTGCCGCGCACGAAGAAGCGCTCCCGATCCTCGGGTTTCGCGAAGATCTCTCCGGACAGCTTGACCATATTGCGATCGAGCCAGGCCAGCTCATCGATATAACTCGAAATCAATGGCCGTTCTTCTTCTGGGATGAGAGGCAAAGAACGTTGAAGCAGGCGATAGGCCGTGTGGAAGACCTTCGCGCCGCCCTGAAGCATGTCAGGCGCCCGCAGCTCGGAAAGCAGTTGACCCAGCAAATGCGATCCAGGGATCCGCCGGCGCAGGATCGAAAGCGCTCGCGCGGCCAGGAGTTTATCGAGCGGGGATGCGTCAGCGGGTAACGCGTCAGATTCGAGCGATGGTGTCATCCTGTAATTCATCGGCGGGTCGGTACAGCTTTATATGGCCTTGGCCCATCTTTCTTGCAAACTTGGCGCCCGCGGCTCGCAGAATGGTCATCATTTCGGCATCGTCACGGACGTAGTACTGGCTGGAGTGTCCGCCCCCCCACTTCTCCGGGTGCCGCAAAATGTACCCGTGAGCCGCCAGCTCCCTTGTCGCATCACGTATCGAGCGGGCGCTGCAGTCCGCTGCGGAGGCCAGATCGGTGTGGCTTACCTCGATGCGCCAGACGCCCTCTGCTATTTTCTCCGCATTTTGTTCGCGGCAGGTCCAGATCAAGGCGCTGTAGATCTTCTTGAGGACTAAATACGGACTGATCGCGTCATATGTCTCCGCGATCCTCACGTCGCCCTTGCGGCCATCATGGGCTTGCAGCGTTGGAAGCCTGAAGTCGACAAACCTCGCGACGACAGGGTCGCGCAGGTCCTCGTGTGCGGGCTCGTCGTCATCGCTCTCGGCGGACACCAAGGCCTGTCCCTTCTGGGCTTCCGAGTCCGGCAGCGGCACTGCGCGAAGCTCATCGTCGGCGAACAGCTGGTACTGCCCGCCTCGCACAGGAGGCTCCGGGACGCTTTGCTTTTGGGGGGATGGACCAGCCCAGGTCCAGGCCTGCCGGAAGACAACGGTGCCCTCAATGATCCAGAAAGCCTGGGTCGTTGTTCCTGCCGTGCTGTTGGTCTGCTGCTCCATGAATGGCTGCGGGTCAGTTCAAATTGCCGCATCTCCAGCCTCCAACAATTCCCGAAAAACCGTAAGGTGTCCCAGCGCAAAATCGTTCGCGGTCACAAAAAAGTTTCATGCGGCCTAGTCAGCGCGCTTCTCCACAGCAGATTTGTTTGCGCTGGAGTGACGATCTTGCTTTGGAAGCGTTGAATATCGCTTGGTTCTCTAATAAGATTTGCCGGCCTTCTTTTTTCCTCACATATTCCAATTCCCCATCTCCCAAATGAATCCCATCAAGACCTACGCGTGACCGGTGTGCGTGACGCCCTCGCGTGTACCCTCCCTCGGACCCACCTCTTTGCAACCTTCGCCTAACCCACCAACACAACACCAACCCCAACGGGTGATGTCCGAATTCAGGACAGTCTCATCACCAGGACGGAGAACCCTCATGAGTGACGCAAGCCCTATCAACCTCAATACCCACTCGGCGCAAGACCACGTGTTGGCGCCGACCCCGTCGGCCACGCTGACAACAGAAGACCTCGAAGAAACGTTGTTTGAAATCATCGTGAACGGAAACCTTGACGCATCAGACCTCCGCTTGCTCGAGGTTGATGAGCACTTCGCGAAAGCCGCAGAGCAGGAGAGCGAAGCCGAATATCGCTCCGCGTTATGCCAACTGATTTCCCTGATCACCTTGCAGTAGCCATCGCCGCGCGACAATCAGCGACTTCTCACGAAGCGATGCGCCACCGGATTCATCGAGCGCTTCCATTCGCGCGGAACCTCCGAGCAGCGGCCTCAGCGAGAGCGATCCATCCCCTGCGGTTGATGAAGCATCGCGCAGCCTCGTGATGACCCTCGCCAGCAACCTCGACGTTCAACTTCCTCCCGGCCGCGTACTTCGAAAGCCCGCAGCCGGCTGCTCCCACAACCTCAACCACCTTCAACAACCTGGAGTTCACCTATGCAAGATCTGATTTCCGTGGTCAACCCAACTGCAGAGATCGCGGCGCTGGCCGAAATGACACGCGCCTACATCTCGGCCAGCCGCGCCAGCAAGACGATTCGAGGGTACCGGTCCGATTGGACCGACTTCTCGCGATGGTCGACGGCACGTGCGCTCTGTGCACTGCCGGCCCAGCCCTCGACCGTTGCGATGTATCTTTCGGATTCAAGTTCGCGATTGGCCGTTGCAACGCTCTCGCGGAGGCTCACCAGCATCACGGCAATGCACAAGGACGCAGGGTACCTCGATTCGCCTGCCCGGCATCCGTTCGTGCTTGCAACCTTCAAAGGCATTCGCCGCGTCATCGGCTCGGCTCAGGACACGAAGATGCCGTTGCTCACCGACGACCTCGCCAGGATCGTCGCTGCCTGTCCGGACAATCTGGCTGGTCTGCGCGATAAGGCCTTACTGCTTACTTCGTTCGCAGCGGCTTTGAGAAGGTCAGAGAGTGCGGCGCTCCGCTGCGAAGACGTCTTGCAAGTCACCGCATCCGGGCATAACGCTGCCGGCCTGGTGCTGACCATTCGCAAATCGAAGACGGACCAGGAGTCTAAAGGTAGGCAGGTCGGACTTGCTCGCGGCGCACACTCCGACACATGTCCAGTCCAGGCAATCGAGGCATGGCAGCAAGCCTCAGGCGTGCGCGCCGGCGCCCTGTTCAGGGCCGTTGACCAGGCCGGGCGCGTTTCACCGGAGGGCCTTCATCCTGACAGCATCTCGTACATCATCAAGCGGTGTGCTGCCCGGGCTGGTTACAGCCTCGAGGATCTGAAGAAGATAGCCGGTCACTCTTTGAGAAGCGGCCACGTGAGCCAGTCGACTCTCGATGAGGTCCCGGACAATATCGTCCAATCGCGCACCGGCCATAAGTCTGCAAAGATGCTCGACGTCTACCGGAGGCGCGTGCTCTTGTTTCCAAAGCATCCGGCTGCGGGTCTTGGGCTTTAAGACTGGGCATCAATTCGCGCCACACCGGATCATTCCCGCTTATCAGATGTGCTTTGGCGCTCTCGATCCACCTCAAATCTCTCCGGACAGCTCCGGGCTGATCAATCGATCGATTAGTCCGATCGATCCTTCGTGTCCGTTCGACAATGAGTACCGTCCCGAAAGGCCCTATTGCTGGAGCATGCGTAGAATTTGCCGATAGAGAACTCATGAGTTTGTGCGTCTGCGAGCTCTGGGTACCAAGTCGCCATCGTTGATGGATCGAGGCGAATTTCAGGTCAAGGCCACAGCCGACGCCCTCTTAAGCACACCGGCGGCGGGCCGGGATCGGGGAGAATAGAATGGAACCGCCTGAAACTAAAGACTTAGCAA
>JBMFHB010000095.1:0-11653 GCA_049977045.1 Occallatibacter sp. | reverse complement strand
CCGAATAACGCCTCACAATGCAACGACTGGGGCTTGGAGAGCGCCGCATGAGACAAAGAGAACCTGGCACTGTCCAGTTCTGAGGTGTACCTCGGATTCGATGATTGGGCAGGCTGCGGAATTACGATCCGTGATCACATAAAGAACGGCGATCCTGGTGAATAGCCAAGGCCGAGGCGACTGTTTCGCATAAATCCCAGATGAGAACGGTAGGCGTTTTTCTCAATTCATCCGGCTCGACTTCGACTTGAGATATTTGTCGAAAGGAATCTCGAAGTAGAAGAGATCGTTGCCTTCCGCGTCGTGAATCGAGCGGATATAAAGATGGGCTCCGACGAGCGGATTGCTCAACCCCGAAAGATCGTAAAAGAGAAAACCGGCGCGCGTAGTGTGCGGCTCAACGGCCAGGGCCGAGTACTCGAAGGTGTCAAAGTCCTGCTCAATCTCCTTGTTACTGCCTTTAGGCTTGGTGTGGATGGGTGGAAACGGCGCGGGCAGGGGGATTGAGCCACCCATGCGTTCTTTGCGCGTCATCAGCCGTTCCACGTCTTCGGGCTCGGCGGCCTGGATGCGGTCGCCGTCCGCGGTTTCAAAGAGGATGTGCGCGTCGCGCAGCGAGATGGGCTTGTCGCCGAGGTTGGTGACGATCAGGCGCACGGGCATCACGTCGTGGGCCAGGTAGTCGACGCGGAAGATAGACTCCTTTTTCTTTGTATCGTAGGGATCGACGGCGATGGCCACATGCTCGTCTGGATGAATCTCGACTGCGGGAAAGGAGGTGGCCGGCTGTACCGGGGGCGGGGTGTGTTCGGCAGCGAAGCCCGTTGCCGCCAGCCAAACCAGGAGAAGCGGAAGACCACGCGAGATTTTCATTGTGCTCGACTGTATCATTCTAGGGTGAACCTCACCATCATTTCGATTCGGCGGTCAACGATTAGAGATTAGACCGGCGGAGGAACGAATCGGTACGGCATGACGCTATTTTTCTATAACCTGGCCCTGTTTGCGGCACTGGTGGCCGGGGCGCCGTGGTGGATTTGGCGGATGGCCGCCGCGCAAAAGTACCGCGAGGGCCTCCGCGAGCGCCTGGGGCGCGTCCCCAAGCGGCTGCTTGTGCGTGCAGGGAACGCGGAACAGCCGCTGATCTGGATTCATGCAGTAAGCGTAGGCGAGGTACTCGCCATCACGCGGCTGGTGAAGACGCTGGATGCGGCGCTGCCGGAGTGCTCAGTAGTCATTTCGACAACCACGCGCACAGGCCAGGCGCTGGCGCGCGATCGCTTCGGGGAGGAACGCGTGTTTTATTGGCCGCTCGACCTGCCGTGGGCGGTGCGCGCGTACCTGGGCGCTCTCAAGCCGCGCCTGCTTGTTCTGGCGGAGACAGAGTTCTGGCCGAATCTGCTCCAAGCGTGTTTTCGCCGTGGGATTCCCGTCGCAGTGGTCAATGCGCGGATCTCCGATCGCTCGTGGCCGCGCTACCGCATCCTGCGGGGGTTGTGGAAGCCGCTGCTTGGCCGGCTGCGCTCGGTGCAGGCGCAGAGCGAGACGGACGCCGAGCGCCTGATTGCGATTGGCTGCACGGCGGCTCGGGTTTCGGTCGCGGGAAACCTCAAGTTCGATGTGCGCGCGGTCGAGGAGGCCGAGGCGACGCATCTGTTGAAGACGATTGCGGCGGGCCTGCGCCTGGTGGTTGCCGGAAGCACGCTCGAGGGAGAAGAAGCAGCGCTGCTGGAAGCGTGGCCGCGGCTGCTGGCCTCCGATCCGCAACTGGCGATGGTGCTCGCGCCAAGGCATCCTGAACGGTTTGCCGGCGTGGCGGCGCTAATCGAGCGGTCCAGCCGGCGATGGGTCCGGCGGTCGGAATGGTATGCGCAACCGGCCGAGCTGCTTGAGCCTGGCGAGATCGTACTGCTCGATACCATCGGCGAACTGGCGTCGGTCTACTCGCTGGCCAGCCTGGCCTTCGTCGGTGGCAGCCTGGTTCCTGCGGGCGGACACAATCCGCTCGAACCGGCGCAGTTTGGCGTGCCGATTGTCATGGGTCCGCATTACGCAAACTTCGTCGCCATCACCGAGAGCCTGCGCAGGCAAAACGCCTTGCGCATCGCGGCAAAGGAAGAACTGGCCTCGGCGTTTGTTGAGCTGCTGTGCGACCAGGCGGCCGCAAAGGCAATGGGCGCGCGGGCAAGAGAGGTTTTTGAGCGGCAGTCGGGCGCGACCGACCGGTGCGTGGCGGCCATTCGCGAGTTGCTTGCCGCAACTCCCGATCAGGAGCGCAGGCCATGACGCGCGCCGCGCGTCCGCTGCTATGGCCGCTGGCGCCGGCCTATCGGCTTGCGCTCGCGCTGCGCGAATTCGCGCTGCGCACGGGGATCAAGCCGGTGTGCCGGTTGAGTTGGCCTGTCGTGAGCATTGGGAATCTCTCGACGGGCGGAGCAGGCAAAACGCCTTTTGCGATTGCGCTCGCAAGGGCGCTCGCAGCGCGCGGCGTGCATGTCGATGTGCTCTCGCGTGGCTACGGACGGCGGCGCTCCGCGCTTCCACTTCTGGTTGATCGCAATGGGACAGCGGAGATATTTGGCGATGAGCCGCTGGAGATTGCACACGAGGCTGGAGTTCCAGTGGTCGTGGCGGCTGAACGGTATGAGGCTGGGATGCTTGCCGAGGAAGCAAGCCGGCAAGCAGGCGAGTCAGCGAGTCAGCGTCTTTGCGTGCATTTGCTTGACGATGGATTTCAGCATCGGCAGCTCCACCGCGATGTGGACATTCTGCTCCTGAGCCGCAGGGATTTGAACGACTATTTGCTTCCTGCCGGCAATTTGCGTGAGGCGTTGCGCGCGGCGGAGCGGGCAGACGTGATCGCGGTTCCAGCGGTTGAGCCCGAGGTAGCGGATTGGGTGAAAGCGCAAGGCTGGGAGCGGCCAGTGTGGCGGCTGCGGCGGCGGATGGACGTGCCGCATGTCGATGGGCCGGTGGTTGCATTTTGCGGGATTGCGCGGCCTGAGCAGTTCTTCGCGGGACTGAAGCGCACGGGCCTTCGCATCACCGCGCGCCTGGCCTTTGCGGACCATCATCTTTACACAGGGGACGATCTGA
This sequence comes from Occallatibacter sp., assembly GCA_049977045.1. Lineage (GTDB taxonomy): Bacteria > Acidobacteriota > Terriglobia > Terriglobales > Acidobacteriaceae > Telmatobacter. The sequence goes on along the minus strand of JBMFHB010000095.1, from coordinate 8,557 downwards.
AGCGCCTGGCAACTGCCGCGCAACAGAACGGTGCGAAGGCGCTGCTCACTACGGAGAAAGACCGTGTACGCTTGGGCGAGATGGCCTCGTTGCTGCCTGCGTCTCTGCCGCTCAAGGCCGTTCCGCTGCGCATCGAGATTGCAGACGAGGCTGCGGCGATCGACTGGCTCCTGAATCGCATCCGCACGCCGCGGACGCCGGGCTAAGTTCGCTCCTCCACGGGAATCCAGTGCGTAGGATACGCGGGGCCGATGTACTCCGCGCGCGGGCGGATGAGGCGATTGTCGTCGAGCTGCTCGATGACGTGCGCGGCCCAGCCCGCGATGCGGCTTACGGCAAAGATCGGCGTGTAAAGGTCGATGTCAATCCCGAGCGTCGCGTAGGTTGAGGCGGAGTAGAAATCGACGTTGGCGTTCAGCTTCTTTTCCCGGTTGATGTAGAGTTCGATCGCGCGCGACATCTCGAACCACTTGGAATTGCCGGAGTCCTTGCCGAGTTGCTCGCTCATTCTGCGCAGGTGGGTGGCGCGCGGGTCTTCGGTTTTGTAGACGCGGTGGCCAAAGCCCGAGATCTTTTGCCGCGCGGCCAGCATGTTCTTCACGTATTCCACCGGATCGGCGCCTTCCCTGTCGATGGCGAGCAGCAGGCGCATCACGCCCTCGTTGGCGCCGCCGTGCAGCGGCCCCTTGAGCGCGCCGATGGCGCCGGTGATGGCGGAGTGAATGTCAGAGAGCGTGGCGGCGATGACGCGGGCGGCGAAGGTGGAGGCGTTGAATTCGTGGTCGGCATGGAGGATGAGCGCAATATCGAGAGTTCGCGTTGCTGTTTCCGAGGGCTTCTCGCCGGTGAGCATCCAGAGGAAATTGCCGGCGTGGGAGAGCGAGCGATCGGGAGGCACAATTTCCTTGCCCTTGCGAATGCGATCGTAGATAGCCACGATCATGGCGATCTGCGCGGTGAGCTTGAAGGCCTTGCGCACGTTGGCGTCGTGCGAGTTGTCCTTCTCGTCGGCATCGTAAAAGCTCAACGCCGACACCGCGGTGCGCAGCACCTCCATCGGCGTCGCGGTGGCGGGAAAGCTCTTCAGCAGATCGACAACGCGCTGATCGAGCGAGCGCGCAAGAGCCAGTTGCGCCGTGAACTCGCGCAGAGCCAACGCGTTGGGCAGCAGGCCACTCCAGAGCAGGCAGGTGGTCTCCTCAAAGGTCGAGTGCTCGGCCAGTTCATGAATGTCGATGCCGCGATAGGAAAGAATCCCCGCCTCTCCATCGATCCAGCAAATACCGGAGTTCGCGGCGACAACTCCTTCCAGACCCTTTCCTGCGACAGCATTCCCCATATCCTCTCCATCTCCTTTTTGCGATTCGGTTTGGCCGTTGCGATGGTATGCAAGCCCCTCGTTGAGAGGCGCAGCGCCAAGTAGTGCGGTTAAAGATGTTTATAGCCCAGCCGTTCCGCAGTTGTCACGGAGGGTGGGACGGATAGGGCAACCGCATATGGAACAACAACCAGGAACAATGGCTGCTTTGAGAGGGCACAGAGATGCATCCCATTTAGGAGATTTGCATCAAAAAAGTTGACAGTAAGTGACTCAATCTGGCATTCTGGGTCTGCTGGAATTCGTCCAAAGGCAGGGAAAACATGGCAAAAATCATCGGAATCGACCTCGGCACCACCAATTCTTGCGTCGCCGTCATGGAAGGCGGCGAGCCCAAAGTCATTGCAAATGAAGAGGGTGCGCGAACTACTCCCTCGATCGTCGGCTTTTCAAAGAGCGGCGAGCGCCTGGTTGGCCAGGTGGCCAAGCGCCAGGCCATCACCAACCCGGAGAACACGATCTTCTCCATTAAGCGCTTTATGGGGCGCCGCTATAACGAAGTCAACGATGAGATGAAGATGGTGCCCTACAAGGTTGTGCAGCAGGGCGACCACGTGGCCGTTGTGGCGCAAGGCAAGGAGTACACGCCGCCCGAAGTCTCTGCCATGATCCTGCAGAAGCTGAAGAAGTCGGCCGAGGCCTACCTGGGCGAGACCATCACCGAGGCCGTGATTACCGTGCCCGCCTACTTTAACGACGCACAGCGCCAGGCAACGAAGGATGCGGGCAAGATCGCCGGCCTTGATGTCAAGCGCATCGTGAATGAGCCGACCGCGGCCGCTCTTGCCTACGGTCTGGATAAGAAAAAGGATGAGACTATCGCCGTTTATGACTTTGGCGGCGGCACGTTCGATATCTCCATCCTCGAAGTGGGTGAGGGCGTCATTGAGGTGAAGTCAACCAACGGCGATACGCACCTGGGCGGCGACAATCTCGACCAGCGCATTGTCGACTGGCTCATCACCGAGTTCAAGCAGGAGAACGGACTGGACCTGACCTCGAAGGGCAACGAGATGGCTCTGCAGCGGCTGAAGGATGCCGCGGAGAAGGCCAAAATCGAGCTATCGACCACGGTCGAGACAGAGATCAACCTGCCGTTTATCACCGCTGACGCCTCGGGCCCCAAGCACCTGGTCCGTAAGCTGACCCGCGCCAAGCTGGAGCAGTTGGTCGAAGACCTGATCGAGCGCTCGGTCGATCCCTGCAAAAAGGCTCTGTCCGATGCCGGCGTCTCCACCAGCCAGATCGACGAAGTGGTTCTGGTCGGCGGGCAGACGCGTATGCCGAAGATCCAGGAGCTGGTGAAGAGACTGTTTGGCAAGGAACCGCACCGCGGCGTGAATCCCGATGAGGTGGTGGCCGTGGGCGCGGCGGTGCAGGCAGGCGTGCTGGCTGGCGACGTGAAGGATCTGCTGCTGCTGGACGTGACGCCGCTTACCTTGTCCATTGAAACGCTGGGCGGCGTGGCGACGACCATGATTCCGCGCAACACGACGATTCCGACCAAGAAGACCGAGACCTTCTCGACGGCGGCCGATAACCAGACCGAGGTCGAGGTCCACGTCCTCCAGGGCGAGCGGCCCATGGCAGCGCAGAACCGGACGCTGGGCAAGTTCAAGCTGGGCGGCATTATGCCGGCGCCGCGCGGGATTCCACAGATCGAGGTCACCTTCGACATTGACGCCAACGGCATCCTCAACGTGACGGCCAAGGACAACGCCACGGGCAAGGACACCCGCATCACCATCACGTCAAGCTCCGGTCTCAGCAAGGAAGAGGTCGAGAAGATGGCCAAGGAAGCCGACGCCCACGCAGCCGAGGACAAGGAGCAACGCGAGCAGATCGAAGCCCGCAACTCGCTCGACGGCATGGTCTACAACATCGAGAAGATGCTGAAGGACTCGGGCGAGAAGGTGGCCGCGGCCGATAAGACCGAGGTGGAAGCAGCGCTGGCCGAGGCTAAGAAGACGCTCGAAGGGGCGCCATCGACCGCGGACCTGAAGGCCGCGCACGACAAACTGATGCAAGCCAGCCACAAGCTGGCCGAAGCGATGTACAAGGCGACGGCATCGCAAGCCGCTGCGGGCGCGGCTGCTCCGGGCGAGCCTCCGGCTGGCGGGCCTTCCGATGGAGCCGCAGCTGGAACGGGCCAGAAGAAGGAAGGCGAAGTCATCGACGCCGAGTACGTGGACGTGGACGAGAAGAAGTAGGACTGGCTGGACTAGGTCTCTGACCGCATGATTTTGTGCTATCCCACCCAGAGTTGGTACAACTTCAGGCGGTCAGAGACCTAGTGCATTGCACTATAATTATTTTTGCAAGAGATGCGTCCCATTACGGTTGTCGAGATGGACGAATTCCTCACCGCCACGCGCAAGCTGATGGACGATGACGAGCGTGCGGAGCTTGTGGACTACCTTGCCTATCATCCGACAGCAGGAGTTGTGATTCCAGGGGCCGGTGGCGTTCGCAAGTTGCGGTGGGGTCTCGAAGGGCGCGGTAAAAGGGGCGGAGCCCGGGTGATTTACTACTACCACGACATGGATATGCCGCTATACCTGTTGACGGCGTACGCCAAGAATGTGCGCGAGAACCTGGATCAAGCGGAGATCAAGACCATGCAGAAACTTGTTCCGGTTCTGGTTGAGATGAATCGCAAATGGAGGTCAATCTTATGAGTAAAGTTGGAGCGAGCATCATTCGCGGTCTTGAGCAGGCTATAGCCTTTGCGGAAGGCACCGCTAAGAAGGGCGCCTACGTCGTCCACATTCCGCCCGAGATCGACGTGAAGGCGATTCGTGGCCGGTTGGGGATGACGCAGCAGGAGTTTGCCTTTCGTTTTGGGTTCAGCGTCAATACGGTTCGCCACTGGGAGCAGGGGAGGCGCGTTCCCGAGGGACCGACGCGCGCGTATCTGATGGTGATCGATCGCGAACCGAAGGCCGTGCAAAAAGCACTTCGCATAGCTTGAAGCTGAAGGGCGGCCGCAAAGGCCAGTGGAGCATCCGGCTCGATGACCAATTCCGCATCTGCTTTCGCTGGGACGGCAAAGACGCCTGGGACGTCGAGATTGTTGATGATCACTAAGGAGAACTGCGATGAGCATTGCACGTAAAGCAGGCGAAAGGGGCGTGCCGATCCATCCGGGCGAGTTTTTGCGTGAGGACTTTCTTGCCCCGCTGGGACTTTCGGCCAATGCTTTGGCCCTTGCCTTGCGTGTACCGGTTACACGCATCTCTGAGATTGTCAGGGAGCGTCGCGGCATTACCGCGGACACGGCGCTGCGACTGGCCCGCTACTTCGGCACCACGCCCGATTTTTGGATGAAGAAGCAAATGTCGTACGATCTGGCGCTGGCTCACCGGGAATCGATGGCGCGGATTGAAGTGGAAATCTTCCCCTCGGCGCGTGCAGGGAAGGGAGAGCTGAAAGCAAAACGGATCGCTTAACAGCCGCTCACTGCAACCGAACCCCCAGCGCAACCGGATGGATGAAGCGGCGCCCGAGCAAGTGAATCGAATGAATTGAGCGAAGAACGAATCAAATACCCATGCCCACAACGACCAACAAAGACTATTACGCCACGCTTGGCGTGAAAAAAACGGCCACGCAGGAGGAGATCCGCAAGGCCTTCCGGAAGGCTGCGCGCAAGTACCATCCCGACGTGAATCCTGGCGACAAGCGGGCCGAGGAGAAGTTCAAGGAGATCTCCGAGGCCAACGATGTGCTGAGCGACGAGAAGAAGCGCAAGATCTACGATCAGGTCGGATTCTACTCGGACCAGATCGATCCGGCGGCGGCCGAGGCCTATGCGCGCCAGCAGTCGGCGGGCAACCGTCCCCCAGTCGACTTTGGCGGCTTTGACTTCAACGGCTTTTCGGGCGGCTTCCCAGGACAACACGGCGGCGCGGGTAGCGCCGAGGATGCTAATTCGGGGTGGGGCAGCTTCAAGGATATCTTTTCCGGAATCTTTTCCGGCGCCCAGCACCCGCACCAGCCACGCGGGCCGCAGCCGGGAACCGATCTTGAATACCAGGCCACGGTCGACTTCTGGACGGCGATTCGCGGCGGTCAGGCTCGCATTCAAATCAACCGTCAGGAGGTGTGCCCTACCTGCCACGGTCAAGCTCACTCAGGCGGAGCCGTGGCATGCCCTGAATGCCACGGCACGGGCCAGGTGACGCAGATGGGCGGGCGCATGAAGTTCAACATCACATGCCCGCGCTGCAACGGCTCGGGAAGGATCTCCAATGACTGCTCCACCTGCCACGGCGAGGGAACCGTAACGCACTCGGAGACAGTCGAGTTCCGCATCAAGGCTGGCACCCGCGACGGCCAGCGCATCCGTCTGCAGGGCAAGGGCAATGCCGGCGCCAACGGCGGCACGGCCGGCGACCTGTTTCTGATCGTGCGCACAGGCTCGCATCCGATCTTCACGCGCCAGGGCGACGACATTCATCTGACTGTACCGGTGAGCGTGTCCGAGGCTTCGCTTGGCGCCAAGGTCGAGGTGCCGACGATCGACGGCCGCGCGCAGTTAAAGATTCCACCCGGCACGCAGAGCGGGCAGAAGCTGCGCATGAGGGAGAGGGGCGTCGAGAGCGCGCAGCATCCCGGACAGCGCGGCGATCAGATTGTTACCGTCAGTGTGGTGGTGCCGCACCTGAACGATGAGCGCAGCCGCGAGATCATGCGCGAACTGGCGCGGCTGAACCCCGGCGATCCGCGGAAGGCGCTGTTTGAGAAACTGTAAGAAAGCGCAGGGGCAGCGTGCAGACAGACCTGTTTGAGTGGAATGATGACAAGGCCAAACGCAATCTTCGGGTTCATGGAGTGGATTTCCAGGAGGCACGGACGATCTTTGAAGATCCGTTTGCCATTACAATCCATGACGAACTGCATTCGGACGACGAACCGCGTTCAATCACAATAGGGATCTCACTATTGTCAAAAGTGTTGCTAGTGGTTCACACTGAGCGAAAGGAACGTATTCGAATTATCAGCGCCAGAAAGGCTACGCCAGCGGAGAGGTCGCAGTATGAGTCTGAACGCAAAGCAGCAGAAGACGAATAGTGATGATATGAGGCCCGAGTACGACTTTAGTAAAGGGGTCCGCGGCGTCCACGCACACCGCTTCTCGAAGTTGTCTTCTGATGAAGCCCTGATGCTGGACTATTGGCGGAGAAAAGGATTTGAGGCCAGATCGTTTCCCAAGAACGAGATGCGCGACATGAAAACTCCAGACTTTCGCCTTTCGCAAGCTGGCCGTGAAGTAGCACTCTGTGAGGTTAAATCTTTTCAGAGAGACACCTGGCTTGAGGAGCATATGAGGGACGCAGGTTCCGGTGAGCTTGTTGGAGGATTGCGATCCGACCCAATTTACAATCGGATCAGCAATGCTGTGCACACCGCAGCTAAACAGTTCACCTCTGTAAATTCAGATCACAAACTGCTCAATTTTCTGGTGCTGGTGAATCACGACACCAGTGCGAAATATCAAGACTTGGTGAGCGTACTTACCGGTTATTGGGATCCTCTCCATGGAGTCTATGAGCAAACGCACACGCAGTTCTCGGAGGGAAGGATTCGGAACGAGAAAACACAGATAGACCTATACTTGTGGCTCAATATCCACAAGGACGGCACTCTCAGCAAAGAATCTCTGTTTTTCGGGAACCCGGAAACGAGACTTTCGGTCTGCGAATTAATCGGCATCAATCCAATGAAAATTAAAGATATCTTGCCCGCTGCCTGATTCAAAAGCTATGGCCACAAAACGCAAATCCAAAGGCGCGTACATGATCTCGGCAGTGGCCGAGATGTATGAGATTCATCCGCAGACTCTGCGTCTCTACGAGCGCGAAGGTTTGCTGAAGCCCTCGCGCACCGAGGGCAACACGCGGCTTTACACCGACGAAGATCTGGAGCGGCTGGAGTTTATCCTCAACCTGGCGCGCGACCTCGGCGTGAACATCGCCGGCATCGCTATCATCCTGCAGATGCGCGAGCGCATGGAGGAGATGAACTGCCAGATGCAGAGCTTCGTCGAATACGTGCGGTCGGAGATGCTCTCGCGCTTTCAGACCGCCGCGCCCAGTTCGGCCGGCGCCATTGTGCCGCTGCGCAAGCCGCCCATCGTGCCCAAGGCAAATTCCCGGCGCAACTGAGCCATCGACAGCGGATATCCTGCGCATGAGGGGCGCAATCGGCAGCGAAGGTCAGCCGCTTTTCATATTCGGTACTGCGAATATATTCCCTGAGATCATATCTGGTATATTGAATATGTGGGGACGATTATGAGCACGATCATTGATTCTGTTCAGTCAAAGTATGCAGCGGTAGCAGTGAGCACTCTTTCCAATGACCACTCAGGCATCCGCGCCGTCGCTGAAGCCTTCGGCTACAGCGCCGAGGAGCTGCTATCGATCCCGGCAGAGGCCAACATGGGACTGTCGTGCGGAAATCCGACGGCAACCGCCCGCCTGAAACCCGGTGAGGTCGTTGTCGATCTCGGCTCGGGAGGCGGTCTCGATGTTTTTCTTTCCGCGCAGAAAGTTGGGCCGCGCGGAAAGGCCATTGGCATCGATATGACGCCGGAAATGATTGAGCGCGCACGAGCCAATGCCGCCAAGGGCGGTTACACGAATGTTGAGTTTCATCAATCGACCATCGACAAGCTGCCGCTTGCCAGCAATTCCGCCGACTGCGTCATCAGCAACTGCGTGATCAATCTCGCTCCCGATAAATCGGCGGTTTTCCGCGAGATCTTTCGCGTTTTGAAGCCCGGCGGACGGCTCGCGGCCAGCGATATTGCGCTCAAGGCCGATCTGCCCCAGGAAATCGCCAATAGTATCGCGGCGTATGTGGGCTGCATCGCGGGAGCGATTCGCATCGAGGACTACCGCGCCAGGCTGCACGAAGCCGGGTTCGAATCCGTCGCAGTAATCGATAGCGGCCGTGATCTGAACGCCTACGCTAAGGTCGAGAATCAGGCCGCCTGCTGTTCTCCGGCGATGGACCAGTCCCGGTCGCCATTCTCGATTGCCGAAAGTTGCTGTTGCGGAGATGGTGCGGCAACGAGCGTTCACAGCGACCTTAAGCTGAAGTTCCACGAAAAATCAGCTTGAAATCGGTAGCTAAGCGGCTTGTTTTCAGTCCCATTGAATTGAGTTTCAGCGG
>JBMFHB010000094.1:0-11984 GCA_049977045.1 Occallatibacter sp. | reverse complement strand
ACCGCAATGCCCCACAGCGGCACAAACTGCCAACGCCGCTCATCCAGCCGGTCGTAGCCTGGCGAAGGCTGCCGGCACTGCGAGCATCGCCCCCGCCGGCCCCCATGAGCTTCCACCTGGACTTCGATCTCCGACTCCAACATCCGCACCTCGCGGTATACGAAGCCAACAAAACGTTGCACCCGGTTGAGGATGGTCTTAACCTGAAGTTGAATAGCTGGTCTCTACCTTTCGATTTTTTGTTCTCGCAAACAAAGACTATCGAAAAGCACGATCGGCTATTCTCTCTTCGGGCCGGTGAAGCGGACGCGGGCTCCGGTGCAGACCGACCCGCGAAGGAATAACCGGCTGCGACTCATCCTTACCGATGAGAACCGGGAACAGGCTCGAGGCTTGTTCCCGGCTTCCGTTGACTACATCGGGGGGATAGATCGCCCCATGCCTCACAAAACTCATCCAACAAGCTGCGGCGAAGCCGCTTCCTTACTTGCTTCTGCAGCCTCAGCTACCCACACATTCTGCGGAAGAACCGGAAAGAGAAGCAGTGCGGCACATACCGCTATGAGCCCTCCCCACCGGAAGGGTTCCATCGCAACTGCCGGTTTTCTTTGGCCCTGCTCGTCGCAGCGCAATTGAAAACCGGCAGTCTGGATGCGATTCTTTCTGATGCGCCCTGCAATAAATCGCAGGCCTGAACAGGCTGGTAAGCAAAGAGTTCGGTCTGATCCAATCTGGTAAATTGCCGTGAAGATGATTAGCGGGATGGTAAAAGCTGGATATTTTTCTGGCTCGAACGATCTCGCTGGCTTCTTCCTGCTGGAGAGAGGAGATTTCGCCCACTCTCTCCATTGCTTACCGAACAGATACATGACCTGCCTCTTTCACATCGTCACTTCTGCAGCGTTCGGATGTACGCTACGACATCCTTGATCTCGCTGCTGCTAAGCTTGCCGGCATAAGCCGGCATTTTCCCCTTGCCGTTGGTGACTGAAGCAATCAGCGTTGCGTTCGATGCGCTGATCATCTCAGGGGACTTGAAGGGCATCGCCTTCATGGATTTTCCGGCCATCGTCGGCTGCCCATCGGCACCGTGGCACATCTGACACTTCGTCTTATAGGTGGTCGCTCCGACACCCTGCGCAAATGCTGGTGAAGCGAACGATACTGCGAGAAGTGAAGCGGCGGCGGTAAGAATGAGTTTCATGATTGCTCCTGACTAATGATGATCTTGAACGACTCGCGGGATACGGGCTGCTGCATCCAACTTTCGTTCCATAGTAACGGATACAACCATATAAAATATGGCGTGCTGCGTGAGCTCCGGAGTGAAGATCACGCAGCGCGACGTCTGCTACTTTTTGAGCGTCTTGATGTAGGCTGCAACCGAGGCGATCTCGGCATCGGTCAGTTTGCCAGCATAGGCCGGCATCTTGACGGGGCCTGTGCTGATGCCATTCTTGGTGGCTGCAATCAATGTCGCCTCAGAGGCGGTGGCGCTGAATGCAGGGACTTTCATGGCCTTGTTTCCGCTACCGTCTGCCAGGTGACACATCTGACACTTGCCCTTGTAGATTGTGGCTCCCGATGACTGGGCGAGTACCGGGGTGGCCATGGAGACAGCGAGAAGTGAAGCTGCAATAGTCACTAAGCTGAATTTCACTTGATGCTCCTGTTATTTTTTCTGTAGCGTGCGGATATACGCGACAACGTCCTTGATCTGCGCATCGGTAAGTTTTCCCGAGTAGGCGGGCATCTTGCCTTTGCCAGTGGTCGTGATCGCGATCAGATTGGCGGTGGGCTCCTTTACAGCGGCCGGGGTCAGGAAAGACGGAGCCTTCATCGCCTTTCCCGCAGGAGTATTGCCCGAACCATCCGCCGCATGGCACATCAGACACTTGGAGTGGTAGGTGTCCGCGCCCGAACTCTGGGCAACGGCGGGTAGGGTGAACGCTGCCATGGCAGCAACCAATACAAGTCCTGAATTCTTCTTCATGGTCGATCTCCTGTTCCTGCTAAATGCAGTCGTTGCTACAGCGTTGATTTAGAACTCGTAGTGCATGGAGATGGTGAGGAGATTGGCGTGGAAGTTCCTTGGAGCAGTGAAGCCGTAGGCCGGCCCACTTCTCGCGGTATTTAGCAACGTGCTGCACGGTACCGCGGTCACGGAGGCAGCACCTATCGGAGCAGTCGGGTTTGCGTTGCAATACTCCGCACCGGAAGGCCCTCCCTCACCATAACCGTAGTAGTCGTACTCACCTTTCCAGATCAGCCCTGTGTGAACCGTCCATGCCACACTTACGAAGGGGGTCTGGTATGCGGATACCAACGAACCGTTTACATCGCCGGTATCGGTGAAGAGCCGGGAGCCATTCACGGAGCTGATGCGGTAGCCGAGGTTCGACTTGAATCTGGGAGTTGGGACCAGCGCCAGGGCCACCGATCCATACTGGGTCGGAGCATCCTCGAAGTCCTTCACTGGGCCGGCAAGGACGGTGTTCGATCCGAATCCATGTGAGATCGGGGCGCAAAGAGTCCCGGTCGGAGTAGCAACTCCAGCATAGACGCCGCCGCCTGGCAGGAAGCTAGCCGCACTTTGGATGCAGGCATTGGTTGACGCATACACATCGGTGTACGCGTAGTTCAGGTCCAGGCCGTAGTGCTCGTTTGGCATCAGGCTAGCGCCCAGACTTCCGACCCGTGTATGACTGACGTGTTGCAGAGGGCCGACAGCGGAGGGGGTACCCGTGTTGTTGGTGTTGTTGTGCTGCTCCAGGTCGTTGAAGGCAGCTGAAAGCGTAGCCCACGTCTTGGGATGGTAGATCGTGTGCACCCTGTAGTGCTGCGTCTGGCGTGGATCTACCGGCGTGAGGACGTTATCGTTATACAGGAACTCAGCGGTACCGTTGATGTTCCAGTGGTTGGTAGGACGGAAGGCTACGTTGAGGATTCCGCCGTTTTCATTGATTTTGACCACCTCGCTGTTGACGCCGCTCGCTGCGCCCTGAACGATGGTGTGGGCCTGATAGCGATAGGTGAGCGAGAACGTGGCGCGTGCTGATGGATCCCAGGTTACCGTCGCGTTGTTGACCACGAACCTTTGGCCGAAGTAGCCCGCCAGCGGCGTGCCAATCGCGGAGCTGCCCTCAAAGGGCGTTGTGCCAGCAGCCACCGGGGTGACGCTCAGCGCCAGGTTGTTGATGGTATCCGTGCCCGATGCGATCTTCTCGGTAGTTCCGCTCGTGAACTCAGCAGTTCCAGGCTGATGAACATTGGAAAAGTCGATCTGATCAGAGAGGCTGATCGTCTTGATCGCCTGCCAGGTAATGCCATAGTCGGCAGCGATCACTTGCCGCTGGGCATTTGCGAAGGCAGTGTAGGCGGTTGAACGGGTGGTACCGCTCAGGCCCCGGAAGTTCTCGTAGTAGTTGGGCAGGTTCATGTTCGCCCTGGTGTAGCGCAGGTCGCCATTCATCGCGACATTCTTGATGCTTGAGCTTTGCATCCGGAAGATCTCCGTGGGAAAGATCTCGCGCGTTGGCTGGGAGCGGAAGTAGCTGCGAATGACGTAGCACGCCGGATCGATGATCGGCAGCCCGCCCGTCGGATTTGCTGTAAGGATCGAGGTGCCGACGGCGCTGCTGCAGTTGGCCGTGGTGCTTAGGACACCGCTGCCGGTGTAGCCGTAGGGCATGGAGTTCTGGTAGCTGTGCAGCAGCGCGACCTTGGTGCCATCGGCCTCCTGCACGGTGAAGTATTGAGGGGCCATGGTGAAGTAGGAGTCACCCTTGTAGTGGTCGACCTGCTCCTCGAAGGTGAACTTGGTGGCAGTGAACGGCTTCCAATCGATCGCACCGGTGAAGTCGTCGGTGCTGTTGCGCTGGTATTCCTCAAGGATGACTTCCTGTCCTGCAACGGAGTCGCCACTCGGAGTCTGGCTCGGCCCCTGGAAGATGTTCTGGGAATAGGCGAAGCGCAAGGTCACCTTCGACAGCGGAAAGAGTGTCAGATAGGTGTCCGTCATGCGGCGCACCGTGTTGAACATGAAGGGCGATTGCATGACCTGCGGCGACGCATACGGGGTCGTGGAGCCGCTGATCGGAATGGAGTATCCGGCAGGGATGTTCGGGTTACCGAGGTTAAATTCCAACAAAGGTACGTAAAGTCCCACAGGAATGTCGTCAATCACCTATGGGACAAGGCTTTCGGTCAATTCTGCAGCTCCCACGACGACCACCGGGTTAGTCAGTCAGTTTTGGGGGCTTGATTCCGACCGAGTCTTTGAATTTATCCTCCGACAGGTCGTATTCCCCCAAGAGGTTGACGTGCTCCCAGGCGGCGGCCGACCCGTGAGCCATCGCCTTTAAGAATTCCTCGCGCTTGACCGGATCCTCGATCTCGGCGAACTTCTGCGACAGGTACAGGTAATTCCAGCAGATGATGCAATTCTTGATGAGCCGTTTGCAGGCCTCGGCCATCTCCTGGTCCTCCTTTTCCGCCTGCAGGAATTCACGCGGGTTGCCGACCGAGACCGCGCGGGTGAAGCGGTGCACATGCTCGACGCCGTTGAGGACTTTTTCGATCGACATGCGCAACACCGGCTCGTCGATGTAGCGCAGGATGAACAGACTCTTCAGGGGCTGCCCGAAGGCCTTGAGGGCCTGGTACAGGCCGTGTTGCTTGGAATAGGAATTGAGCCGGCGGAAGATGTCCGAGGCGGTCGTTTCCTTGAGTTTGATGGTGGCGATGAAGCGCAGGATGTCGTCCCAGAACTGAATGATGTGATCCTCGTCGACGTAGCCCTGCGGCGGGATCTTCCAGCTCGAGCGATCAACGGATTGGCGATTCCTGAAGATATAGCGGCGCTGCCGCTTGAGGTTCTTGAACCGCGGCGCGTAGGCGACGCCGACCAAGTTACTGGTGGCAAAGATCGCCTCGCTGTAGCCAAAGGCATCGGTGGAATGAATGTCGCTTTTGACCACGTCGTTGTGCAGCAAGCCGTCGATTACGTAGGTGCTCTCGCGGTCCGCGGAGCTGAACACGAGGGAGTGCCACAACAGATCGCGCTCGTCGCGAAAGGTGTAGACACTCACCCCTTGTTCCTTGCCGAAGTATTTGAAGGAGTGGTTGGCGTTGAGCGAATCGACCCGCACTTCGAATTTCTGCCCGTCGCTGGCAGTATGCAGGCGACCCTGCGTGCGCCGTAGCAGATTCGGTAGTTCGAGGCGATCCATGAGCTGCAACACGCGATCATTCGCGGCGTCGACGTTGTCCACCGAGAAGTACCAATTGATGGCATTCTCCAGCTCCGTCTCGCTCAAGGGATGGGAAATCCGCGCCATCTTGCGGATGCCGATGGTACAGCCAAGACCAATGACGCCGGCGTAAATGACCCGGTCCTCGGCTCGGCCATGATGATGCCGCTGCTGCCAGTGCTGGAATTCCTCCATCCAGCCGGTGTGGTGATTAACGGTCGCCAGGATTTCGAGCATCGGCACGAAGTCGCGCTCGGGGAAGAACTGCTGCATGGAGCCCGCTTTGCTTTCCTCCTGCGTCGGCGTGCTCACCGTAAAGCCGACCTTCTTGAATGTGATGTGGGGATTCTCCCCGTCGAGAATGTGTGTATTGGTGGTCAGGTATTGCTGGTACAAGGCCTCGTCCAGTTCCGCGAGCACTCGATGCGGATCGACGAAGGCTTGCAGCCCCGCCCGTTCGATGAGCAGGCTCTTGTCGCGCTGCCAGCGGCCGCGGTCGATCAAGTACGCATCGAGGGGACGGTACTTGTAGGAGTGCTCCAAGTTCAAGGTGCCGGATTTGATGCCGCTCTGCACCTGCAGGAAGAGCAGCGCCTTGTAGAGCGACACGCTGAAGCGGCCGTCCCGAGACACGGCCTGGCGCTCTTCGGGTGTCAAGAACTCCACGGGTGCCGTTTTATCGATCGCCCCGTCCTTGAGTTTGAAATACTCAATCGCCTGGCGCAGTTCCCGGGCGCTCGGCTCGGCCAGAAAGGTCACGGCTTTGAGGATGGGGCTCACGCGATTTTGCAATCGCACGGACTTCGACGCCAAGATGAGGTAGTAGTCATCCTCGCTCAACTCCGTGGCTACGGCCGCTTTCAGTTCGTCGATCTGATCCCCGTCCAACGATGTCGCGACGCGGTTGTCGGCCAGCAACGCGCTGATGCGTTGCACTTTCTCGGTATCGCTGATCTTGCTCTCCTGGGTCACGCCCTTGATTTTGGCCAGGGTCTCCAAGACCCCGTGATCGAGAAAGCCGACGAGCGTTTTGAGCGACTCGTTGCGTTGCTCGCGGCGCACGTAACACTGATCCTTGTGCTCGCGTTGGGCGCTGTTCTGGAAGGACCGCAGGCTGCTCAAGAGGACATCGACCAGGTTGTCGTGCAGTCGGTAATATTGGTGCGCGATGAAGGCCGTCAGATGCAGGTATCGTTCGTGCGCGCCGCGCCGGGTGAGCTGAAAGATCTCGGCTTTGATGACGCCATAGGCATAGTATTGGATGCCGTCGGGGCCGAGATTCAGATGCTCCAGCACGGGCGTGAGTAATCGAAACCGTTCATGCACCAACTGCAAATCGGCAACGCGCTCTTTCACCTTCGAGGGCTTGGTCGATTGCGACAGCTTCTTCATCGAGGTCAGTTTGTAGGCGACGGTTTTCCCGGGCGGCGATCCTTCCTCGGTGGCCTCCTGTAGTAATAGCGTATCGAGCAACGCGCGGGTCTCTTGCGTCAGCAGCGCTTCGATGGTGGCGGTCAAGCGGCGGTTATGCTGATTGATGGCCGTCAAGATCAGGGCGGCCAAGGGAAAATAGCCCGGCACCTCGACCTTGTCGCGTACCAACACCTCGACGGCGCGGGAGAAGATCAGCTTCGGTTTTAGGTGCGATTGGACCAGGCGTGCGATTTCCGCAGCGAGAAGCGCGCGGCCATGGGGCTTGAAGGGGCGAAACCCGTAGAACTCCAAAATCGTCGCTTGATTCCGAGCCATGCTTTGCTTTGGGTAGCCGGTCAGATCGATGGTCTGCGGGGCGTTGGCGATCCGATCGGCCACGTAGACAAGATCGCGTTGATGGAAGGTTGGGACCGGGTAGAATCGCTTGGTCGCTTTGAAGTAACCGCAGCTCATGAGAAAAACCACCTGATTGGTGTTCGTGCGCAGGCTCATGGCGATTTGAAGGATCGGCGCGGGAAAGTCGAAGCAGCGTTTACGCTCGGCGCTATTGAAAATCGGCGGGAGGTCGAACCCCTCGCGCTCGACGCTGTTGAGAATCTTCATGCGCGGCATGGTCGGCTACCTGACTTTTAAAGCGGGGTAGAGTTGCTGTTCTCCAGCGAGCGCAGAATACACTATTTCGCAGAATAGCCAAAAGGCGAAGTAGAATGCACCCTGGAAGGCATGAATGAAAGGCAAACAGATAACAAAGCCGGTTGACTTCGTATCGCCAAACGAAAAGGCGAAATCTGCCGTCGTGGCTCAGTTCGTGCGGATCGCGCGCAAGGCCCGACTGGGGTACGACGACTTTCTCTATGTCTCGCAACAAGCCCGCAAGAAACTGGGCCTGCATCGGGGGCGCAAAGAGCGTCGCCTACCTCAGCTACTGTCCGATGCGGATCTGAAACGATTCTTCCGCGCCATTCAGGACTGCGGTGACGTACAGCACGAGATCCTGCTCAAACTGCTCTTCTACACCGCGGTACGCGTGAGCGAACTAGTCCACATCGAGGTGGGCGATATCGACCTCGATGCCTGCAAGATCTTCATTAATCGCGGCAAGGGCGCCAAGGACCGCTACATCCTCTTTCCGGCAAGCTTCCGACTCGTGCTCAAGAGCCACCTACATGGCACGCCGCGCAATCGATATCTATTCGAGAGTCGGCGCTTCGGGCCGTTCACGCCGCGCCGAATCCAGCAAATTGTTCAGGGTTACCGCGAGATGGCCGGCATTACGCAGCCGCTACACCCGCATCTGTTCCGCCATCAGATGCTGACCTACCTGACATCCAAAGGCCTCTCCGATGCCCAGATCCAGCTGATCTCCGGCCACGAAAGCAAAAAGAGCTTGGAGGTCTACCAGCATCTTTCATTGGAATCGGTCGATAAGGCCTACCAGGATGCCGTTCAGACCGTCGGGATCTGATGCGGGGCACCCTCAATCAATCCGATAAATTCCTGTGGGACTTTACGTACCTTTGTTGGAATTTAACCAATGGTAAATCTCAGACCGGAAGATGACTATCCAGAGACCGATTATGTTGCCGTGGATCAGAGTCGTGTGATCAGAGTTCTCCGGCGGATCGCTCATGACCTGGAGGAACTGGCCCGTGCCCGGCGGGTGGCGGATCTGTCTTCAAGCGGAAACGATGCTGACCCCCGTATGCGCCTGCATCGTCGCCTGGCAGAACCTCCGATTGAACTCTCCCGACGGGGCACCAGCATTCTGCAAGGCCGCAAAGCCTGGGAGAATTATGAACACCGACTCCAGAAAGCTGGACTCCCAGCCCCGCTGAACCCCTATCGGCACCTCAATTGTTCAGCGGAGTGAACGGCCTAACTCTGTTTGCTGTTCGGTTGCTCCCCAGACCCCTGTCAGTCGTTTCCGCTTGTGAGTTGAGTGCGCTCTCGCTCCAGTTCCGCCCTCAACTCCTCCTCTGAAGGAAGCACTAACTTATAGCGGCTCGCGAAGAGCTGTTCATTCTCATGGAGCACGGAATACCTAACCACTGAGGCATCTTTCTGCGCGCAGAGAATGATCCCCACGGTCGGGTTGTCGTCCGAACCTCGCTTCAGGTTGTCCATCATGCGAACATACATATCCATTTGGCCAATGTCCTGATGCGTCAGCTCCCCGGATTTCAGATCGAACAGGACGAAGCACTTCAGCAAGAAGTTGTAGAAGACCAAATCGACATAGAAGTCCTTGGACTCAGAGCTGATGCGGTACTGCCTTCCGACGAAAGCGAAGCCGCGGCCAAGCTCCAGAAGGAAGGCCTGTAGGTTGTCCAGCAGTCCTCGTTCGAGGTCCGCTTCGAGGAGACGACCAACTCCCGGAAGACCAAGAAACTCCAGCATCACCGGGTCGCGGACGAAATCCCGGGGCGTCTGGAGCGGTGCGATAGCGCCGATCGCTTCCTGTTCGACGGCGGGCCGGTCGGAGGTCGCAAGCAGCCGCTCATAATAAAGGGTGTTGATCTGCCTCTCCAGAGCCCGGGTCGTCCAACCCTGCGCCGCCGCTTCTGCCATGTACCAGGACCGTGCCGCTTCTTGCTCAACCTTGAGCAGGGTTCGATAGTGGGTCCAGCTCAATTCAGGACGCAACGCGTCGCGAATTGGGAAGGCCTGATAGAAGACACGCATGTGTCTGAGGTTCGTTGCGTCGAAACCGCGCCCGAACTCTCGGCTTAGGGACTCAGCCAGAATTGGCAGGAGGCGAGTGCCGTACTCGGCGCGCGCTGCTCCGCCCTGCTCGAATTCCACGATATGCCGGCCGATCTCCCAGCAGGTCTGGACCTGGACGGTATCGACGGCTCGGAGAACCTTCTGACGAGCGCTCTGGATGAGCTCGCGGAGGCTATGGAGCAGCCCCTCAGTTCCTTCGGGATTGCTGGTCGGCTTTTCTAAATCGTTGGCCATGAGTTCTCCCTATCCTAACCGCTCCGAGAGCCTCATCTCACAGCCCCATGTTGTCGTTCACTGCGGTGACGATCTCCTGTTCCGATCCAAGGTAGCGTTCGGTCGTCTGGATCGAGGAGTGCCCCAGCAGGAACTTAATTTGCTCGAGATCCCCACCGCTCTTCCGGCAGAGCTTCGCGCAGGTCCGGCGCAGATCGTGGGCCCCGAACCGCTCGATTCCGATCTGCCTGGCCGACTGTTCCACCACCGACCACACCGCCCAATCGCTCAAACTCTCCCCCATCTTGCCACCCTTGGCAATGCTGCGCAGGAGCGGGCCATCTTCGATGCCGGCGGCGGTCATCCAGGCATTGATTCCCTGCTTGACCCAGACCGGGACCGCAACCGTACGTATGCGTCTTCCCTTCCCTTCGAGGTCAGCGAGCACCCAGCGGCCCTCTCGCTGTTGGATCGTCCCGACATCGAGCGAAGCGAGCTCCTGCCGACGCAGGGCGCAGCCGACCAGAAGCCCCAGGATGACATAGTCCCGTTTGCCCTTGAGGGTCGAGCGGTCCGGAACAGCCAGCA
The DNA here is from genome assembly GCA_049977045.1 of Occallatibacter sp. GTDB lineage: Bacteria > Acidobacteriota > Terriglobia > Terriglobales > Acidobacteriaceae > Telmatobacter. Next base: position 1,773 of record JBMFHB010000094.1, on the reverse strand, counting down.
ACTCCTTCGCCTGCTCTTTGGTCAGCCAGTTTCCGAGCCGGGTTCCCTTCTGCCGGATGTTCGGTATCTCCGTCAGGTGAGCGGCCTCCTCGGCCGAGAGCATTCCGTTCTTGCGCGCCTCGGAGACCATTTTGCGAATCGCCGAGAGCCGGACGTTAATCGTAGAGGCGGCCAGCACCTCGATCGAGGCCCGGTACTCCATCAGGAGCTCCCGGGTCAGGGGCCGGGCACCCGCGAAGGCGAAGAGGTCGTCGAGGGCTTTGGCGTAGTTGCGGCGAGAATGGGGGGATGACAGAGTATCGAGAACCATCTGGCGAAGCCGCTGCTGGGCTTCCACGAGGCCGGCCGGGCTGGTTTGCCCGCCGTCCGCCGGGGCGGGCCCTAAAACGAGTGAATTCTCCATTTCTGGATTTTACACCCGACAACTGGCATTGTCGTGGGTAATAATTAAGGGAATCAAGATCGATAAATGCGCGATCGCGCACTAACCCCCTTCACCCTAAATACCTTCTACACTGGCTCCAGTACTACTGTTTCAGCGTCTTCGGAGGCCACCGCCCATGCCCCGCCCCGTCACCTGGCTCCCCCGCCTTCACCTCCTCCGCAGCTCCGTCCAACATTCGGTCCGCTCCCACTACGACCGCCGCGACCTCGAGCTGCTCTTCGAACTCCAGCCCCGCGCCGCTCAAAAGCTGCTGGAACTTCTCCCTACCGTCCAGATCGGCACCTCCCGGCTAGTCGAACGTGAGGCCCTCGCCCTCTTCCTCGAGCGCGTCAAGGCGGCCGATGACACGGCGGCCCTGTTCGCTCAACTGCGCCTGGAGAGGTCCGCTCCCTCCCGCAGGAAGACGCGCTCCCTGGTGCGGCGCGCTGATCAGCCGGTAAGTCTCGCTTCCCTGCCCGAGACCATCGGACTGGCACGCGGACGTCTTGAGGTCAGCTTCCGCTCCGTCGAACAGCTCGCCGAGGCCATGTACGTCATCGCCCGCATCCTTGAGGCCGAGGGCGATGCCTTCGCCGCTGCCTATGAGCCCGAGACTGAACCTGAATCCCAGGACGCCAGCGACGTCCGCGAGCTCTTCGCCGAGTTGGAGAATAATGGGGTAAGTTCGGGATACGTGTAAAAAGTGGTCGCAGGGCCATCGGCTGGTACGCGCGACTGCGGTGGCGAAGTGGAGAATCTTCCATTCCGCCCGCGTTTGCGTTCTACGCTTGTCGCTTCCCTGCCCCTGGATGGTGGCGACGGTTGAACCAGAGACGACGAGGGTCGTTGGGGTCCCCGGTTTGCGGAAAAGCGACCAAATGTGAACTTCCCTGTACGCCTGTGCATCTCCCTGCACTCGCGGGATGTGAACTTTGACCTTGCCCGCGAAAAACGTATCCCATAGCGAGCTGTTCTAATGCGAAAAGGGAGCGAAGATGACGATGACGAAGTCGAAGCGGGGACGATATACGCTGGAGTTCAAGCAGGAGGCAGCCCGGCTTGTAGAGTCGGGCCAGAGCATGGCGGCAGCGGCGCGCAGCCTGGGATTGGTGGAGCAGACCTTGGGAAACTGGGTCAGGGAGCATCGGGCAGGAACGTTGAAGGGCGCCACGAGCAAGCCAGTGGTGAGTGCCGAGCAGATGGAGAACAGCCGTCTGCGTGCGGAGTTGGCGCGGGTCACCAGGGAGCGCGATATTCTGGGAAAAGCGACGGCGTTCTTCGCGAAGGGCCAGCGATGAAGTACGCCTTTATCCAACGCAACAAGCTGGTCTGGCCGATCCGTGTGCAGT
>JBMFHB010000093.1:0-12026 GCA_049977045.1 Occallatibacter sp. | reverse complement strand
GGGCATGACGTATCTCACGAGAGCGCCCACACACCAGCGATGAGGCCGGAACAATCCATCAAGCCTCCACAGCCGGAGATCGCGCCGGTCATCGAACACGGCATGGGCTTAGGACATAGCCTCTAATCTATGAATCATCCCTGTAGAATGGCGGCTCGCATTCAAGAAATGCACAGAAATCGAGAAATCGCCTGTACAGTTCCTACACAGCCAAAAACAGGCCATTTATCTCTCGATAAATCAGCAGTTTCTAAAAATCAACTCACTCCGTTCGGGATGACATGGCTCGATGAGTGGAGCCGGGATGCAAGGAAAGCAGGACTCCTATCCAAATGCGTTCGCCCTGGGAAATGAGGTCTTTCGCTGTCTGCGGCGGGTATGTTCTTTATGAACACAAAAAGCAGGCGGGATCGCGCTACGCACACCCTCAAACGAACCCACTGATCACTGACCACTGACCACTGTCTTTTCCTCCGGTTCCACCCTGAGCAGCAACTGGTCGTGGCCTACCACGCGCAGCGTGGCGCCGGCGGCCACGGGCGCGCTGCTCTCCGCGCGCCAGATCTCGCCCTCCACCAGCACGTGTCCCTGTGGCGCGAGAGCTTCCATCGCCGTTGCCGTTGCGCCCACCATGGCATCGGCGCCGGTTCGCGCCTTGCGCCTGCGCGCCCGCACGGCCAGCCGCACCAGAAACCAGGTGATTCCGCCAAAGGCCAGACTCACGCTCAGCGCGATCCAGGGGCTCACGCGCAACTGCGGAATGGGCGCGGCCACCAGCGTCAGGGTGCCGAAGGTCAGGCACACGATTCCCGCGATGGCCAGCGCGCCGTGTCCGCCCACCTTGGCCTCGAGAATCAGCAGCACCATCGCGCCCACCAGCAGCATCACGGCGGTGTAGCGAATCGGCAGCAGATTCAGCGCAAAGATCGCCAGCAGCACCATCAGCGTGCCCAGCGCGCCCGGCACAATCGTTCCCGGCGAATTGAATTCGAGATAGATCAGCAAAGCCCCGCCCACCAGGAACAGCAGAGCGATGTTGGGATCGACGAGCCAGCCCAGCAGCTCATCGCGCAGCGTAGGCTCGATCAGCACGATGCGGGCGCCGGCCACGTGCAATGTCGTGGTTGATCCGTCCATACGCGTCACCATGCGTCCATCGATCGCCCTCAGCAACTCGGCATCGCTGTTGGCGATCAGATCGATCAGGTGCTCATCGAGCGCCTCCTCGGCCGTGTAGGAGTGCGACGACTTCTCGGCTGCCTGTGCCGCATCCGCATTCCGCCCGCGCTTGGTCACGTAGGAGCGCATGAAGGCTTCCGCGTCGTTTTCCACCTTCTGCATCTCGATGTCGCCGGGCTTGCCCATCTCGAAGACCACGTGCGCCGCGCCAGCCTCAGTGCCCGGAGCCATGGCTGCCACATCGGCCGACTCAAGAATGAAGAAACCCGCCGAGCCCGCGCGCGCTCCCGGCGGCGCCACGTAGATAATCACCGGCACGCGCGAGCGCAGAATGGCGCCTACCATCTCGCGCATCGAGTCCAGCAGGCCGCCGGGCGTGTTCATCTCGATCAGCAGCGCCTGCGCTCCATCGGAGTTGGCGCGCGCCAGCGCCCGTGTCAGCTCGTCGGCGCTCACCGGCTGAATGGTGTCGTCCAAAACCAGCTTGTCGACAACTGGCTGCTGTGCCGGCGTGGATTGAGCGGCACGCGCCTGCGCGCAGACACCCACTCCCAAAACCGCCCACAATCCCGCCGCAATCAGCCCGGCGCTCGTCCATTTCGCTTGCCTCGCCTGTCTCATGGCTCGCCTCTTTCCCGGCCGATCCGCTGACTTGCTGTCTATCCAGCCCCGCTCACTTCGCACCCTCTTCACTTCTGTCCCATCTTCGCCTGAATCTGCCTGAGAACTTCCTGCGCGGTCCGGTTCGCGGGATCGAGCTTCAGGGCGTCTCCTGCTTCGGCGCTGGCCGCAGTCAGATTTTCGGCCGCCAGGTCCAGTTGCGCCAGCACAAGGTACGCATTGGCCGTCGGCCCCAGTTTTAACGACGCTTCGGCCTCCTTGCGGGCTTGCGCGCTGTCGCCGCTCGTCGCGCGCACCTCTGCCAGTCCGGCGCGCGCTTCGGCGCTTCGCCCATCCGCACGCACTGCCTCGTGATACAGCCTCTCAGCCTCAAGCAGGAGTCCGCGATCGAGGAATCCCTTCGCCTGTGCGCACAGCGCCTGTGCCCGCTGTGGCGGATCGAGCGCCGCGAGACGGCGGGCGTTCATCTCATCCATCATCGCGGCTGCCTGCTTAAACGCCGTCGCGTCGAAGGTTCGCACAATCCGTTCCAGCGGATCGGCGCCAGCCTCAGCGTCAGCTACGGCAGCGGTCGCGCCAGATCCGGGTTTTGCGCCTTGGGAGGCGGATTGGCTGGCCGCGCGGACGCCTGTTTTTGTCTTCCATGCCGCCAGCAGCGCCTGCGCCTCGCTGTCGGCAGGCCGCAGCTTCAGGCACTGCGCCATCTCGGCGATGGCTCCCTGCGTGTTTCCGTGCCGCTTGAGGCTCACCGCCAGGTTGAAGTGGTAATCCGCATCATTCGGATCGGCTGCGGCTGCCTGAATAAACAGGGACGTGCCGTCCTGCCCTTGCCGGCTCACGGCCACGCCCTCGTTGTTCACCACCTCGGCCAGCGGCAATACCCGCGCCACGTCTGTAAACGCCTGCTGGGCCTGCGCGTAATCGCCCGAGAACAGCAGCGAAAGGCCCCGATAGAATCCAGCCTCCAGGCCGTCGGCCCCGTTGCGATCCACCCTGGCAAAGGCCGCGGCAGCCTCCTCGTACTGCTGCTGGTTGTAGTCCTCGCGGCCCAGCGCCATCCACGCCGAACCGAATCCGGGGCTCAACTTCACAGCTTGTTGCAGGTGGCGCAGGCGCTCGGCCTGATCCGGCTCTGTGACGCCGCGAATGTACTGCTCAAACGCATCCACCCGGATCTGCCTGCTCGCAGCCACAAACGTCGCCTCGGCCACGCCGAACGTGGGATCGAGCTGCCGCGTCAGCTTCCACGCCAAGGCGCTGAAGATGCCCATCATGTCGCGCATCTCGCCCTGCGCGGTCACGGCCGGCAACATGCGCAGGTTCGGCACGTCCACCAGCGAAGCCGTGGCGGTCAGATTTGTTCCATCCACCGTGTAGCTGCCCACGACAATCGAGTCTGCGTCAAGCGTCTGCGCCAGTTTGATCGAGCTGGCCCTCGAAGGCTGAAAGCCCTGCGGCAACCCCAGATGATCCAGCGCGTACATGCGGTCGGCGCGGCTCGTCGGCTCAAATCCCGCCGAAGCGAAGCGCATGGTCAAAATCTCCGCCGCTGCCTCGCGCATCCAATCGAGGCTCGGCTGCCCCGTACGGTTGTCGAAGGGCAGCACCAGCAGCACGCGCTCCCGGCCAGCGTCCTGGGCCACGGAAGAGCGCGCGGAGTTGCCCGCGCCATCCGCCTGTCCACGCGCGGCGCCGCCCAAAAACAGGAGGCAAGCCGCCACCAGCGCGCCCTTCACGGCCACTCGGCCTGCCGCACGCCATCGCATTTGCCATGCTTGATTCACAAGAGAAAATTATAGGCGGAATGGCGTTTCCCGGCGCGCCATGCCGAGCAGCTACGCCCACGCAGCCCTCCGAAAACCATTGGAGCCGTTCGATTTCACCGGTATCATCGCTGCAGGGCTTCGCGATCCAACTCTCCTGTTCGTGCTCCCATGAGCCGCACGGCGCCGCGGAAAGCCGGTCACGCAACCACCATGGAAGCTCAAGTCCAAACCGTCACCATGCTGTTGCTGGTAGCCGCCGTGGTGGCTCTGCTGACCCGGCGTCTCCGGCTGCCTTACAGCGTTGGCCTGGTGGCGGCAGGTATCGTTCTGGCGGCCATTCCAGCCGCGCCCAAGGTCGTCCTCACAAAGGATTTGCTCTTCTATGCGCTGCTGCCTCCGCTGCTTTTCGAGGCCGCGTTCCATATTCCCTGGGAGGAGATGCGCCGGAACTTTTCCCTCATTGCCGTTCTGTCGACGCTGGGCGTCATGTTGTCGGCCGGCCTCACTGCCGCCGGAATGCACTATCTCGTGCACTGGCAGTGGATCACCGCGCTCGTCTTCGGCGTGCTCATCGCGGCCACCGATCCGGTGTCGGTCATCGCCACTTTCAAAGAAGCCGGGACGCGCGGCCGATTGCGTCTGCTCATTGAATCGGAGAGTCTTCTCAACGATGGCACGGCAGCGGTCGCCTTCGGCGTCGTGGTCGCTATTGCCTCCGGCCAGCGGTTCGGCTCCGCGCAGATCGCCGTTCGCCTCCTCACAACCGTTGGCGGCGGAATTCTTTGCGGAGGAATCGTCGCCGCTCTGGCGTTTTTGCTCGCCGGACGGACCACGGACCACTTGGTGGAAACCGCCATGACGACCATCGCCGCCTACGGATCGTTTCTTCTCGCTGGCCATTTCGAATTTTCCGGCGTTCTGGCCACCATCACGGCGGGGCTGCTTATTCGCAATTCCCGGTGGGCCAATACGATCTCGCCCCGCGGCAAAGAGGCCATCCTGACCTTTTGGGAGTACGCCGCATTTCTTGCAAACTCTTTTGTCTTTCTACTGATCGGGATGCACGAAGCCAGCCAGAATCTCCTGGCTGTGTGGCTGCCCGCGGTCGTGGCCATCGCGCTCGTGACGCTGGGGCGCGCGGCCGCCATTTATCCCTGCTGCCTGCTCTTCGTCCGCTCGTCACTTCGCGTCAGCGCCAGGCATCAGCACATCTTGTTTTGGGGCGGATTGCGCGGCGCATTGGCCCTTGCGCTCGCCCTGAGTCTTTCCGCCGATGTTCCCCAGCACGAAAGTGTGATTGGCGTCAGCTTTGCGGTTGTTGCCTTCTCGATCTTTGTGCAGGGCCTTACCATTTCGCCGCTTCTTCGCCGGATGGGAGAGATTCCAGGCGCGCGCCGTGAAAAGTGAACGCGGAACGGCCTTCAACCGAGCCCCAGCCGGTTCATGGCAACGCGCGGCAGGGCCGATCCCGATTTTTCCAGTGTCCACTTTGCCGCAAGAGTCCACACGGCGGCGCCGGCGAGGAGGATGATTGCGTCCGTCCAATAGCGCGCGTGGCGAAGCGCGGCCACAGCCGGCAGATGGCGCGTGATTGCCGGGAGTCCCCATGCCATCAGGCCCGCGGCGCCGCCTCCGGCGCAACCGGCCAGCAGGCAGCGGCCCATCTCGGCGAAATCGAGGCTGGCGAGCGAGACCATGTGCCGCTGGTGCAAAAGCACGGCGATGGTAAGGGTTTGCAGCGCAATGCCCAGGTCCGAAGCAAGCGCCAGACCCGTAGCGCCGCGCCAGTGGTAGAGAGAATTGTAGATCGGCAGCGAAGCCGCTGTAACAACGGTGCTGGCGACCATGGGCACAAAGGTGTTGCCCGCGGCGTAGAAGGCGCGCGCATAGATGGCCTGCGCCGACCACAGAAACATGGAGACCGAGAAGACGGCGAAATACAGGCTGCACTGGCGTGCGTCGGCAACCGAGAACCGCCCGCCGGTAAAGACGAGATCGATAGCCGGCCAGCCTAGCGCCACCATGCCGGAGGCAGCCAGCAAGGCAAGCGAGGCCACGCGCGACACCGAATCGGCCACACTGGTGGCAAACTCGTAGCGGCGCTCGCGCGTCCACAGACTGGCGAAGAAGGGCATTGAAGCCGCTCCGGCGGCCTGCGCCAGCATGGCCATCGGCGCTGAGAACAGTTGCTTGGCGTAGCTCATCAGCGAGACCGCGCCGCCAATGGCGGAAGCGAAGTGGGCAATGATCCAGTTGTCGGCAGTGACCAGCGAAACGCCGGCCATCAATGGCAGCGACATGCGCACCCACTCGCGCAATCCCTCGTCGCGCCAATCGAGAATGAAGCGGTAATGCGCGCCACCGCGGCGCGCAAAGAACCAGTTGAGCAGAAATGGGCCGAGTACGGCTCCAGCCACGTATCCCAGCGCCAGCGACGAGACGCCGATGTGCTTGACCAGCAGCAGGCCGCCCACGATGGGGCCCAAGCCATAGACAAGCGGCGCCAGCGCCTGAATGCTGAACTGCTTGCGCACCATCAGAACCGCGCCAAAGACGCCGCCGGCAAAGAAGCATAACTGCGCGGGCAGCAGGATGCGCGTGAGCATGGTGCACTGTGCGGCCTTCTGCGGATCAAAGCCGTCGAACCACCAGTGCACGTACCAGGGTGCGAAAAGTTCAGCCAGCAGAATGGCCGCGCCCAGAACGATGTACATGGTGGAGAGGATGACCGAGAGCGAGCGTTCGCCGTCGGCCTCGCGGCCCTCCTCGCGATAGCGGGTCAGAATGGTGACAAAGGTGATGGAAGCCGCGCCGCCGACGAGGAAATACGAGATCATGTCGGGCAAAACGAACGCGGCGTTGAGGGCGTCGGCCTCAGCTCCGCGGCCGATGAGCCAGACGATATATTTGAGGCGCACCAGCCCGATGATGCGCGACAGAAACGCGGACACCATCAGCACCACGGTGGCGGAGAAGACCGAATGCGCGTGCGCGGGATGAAGCGCGCTCAGAAGGCGCGCCCACAGGGAGCGCGCGGCTGGCGGCGGCTGGGTTTCCACCCCATCGACAAGAACCTGTCGCTGGGGGCCCGGATTTTGGGACGAACTTGCCACTGCTGTCGATTCTATAAGGGCGCCTGCGGCGCGCAAGATCCGATCTTTGGCGGCGCGTATGCTGTTGCCATGAGTTCTTTTCTCAGGTTTGGGCTCAGGTTTGGAATTGCTCTGTGCATGGGATCGATGGCCGCGGGCCATGAGAATCAGGCCGGAACCGGCCAGATCTCCTTTCTTTGGACTGAAACAGGACAAGCGAACGAACAAAAGTAACCGCCGACCACCATGTATGCCGTTGTGCGTACCCAACGGAGGTTGTCCGAGCGTAACCTCGCGGATTGGATATTTTCCCCGATAAGAAAGACAAGGGATCCGCAGCTTCGCATGAGAGCAAAGGCCGCCGCGATCTTGCCGCGCGAGAGCAACGGGTGCCGTCGGTCATACCAGGCGTTCGTGTTGCTCACCGTGAAATGCAAGCGGTGCGCCAATCACGAATCCATCGGGTGGCCGTCTGGGATTTCATGGGCCTGGAGAAGACAATGGCGCAAGTTCAACTCGCGATCGGCAACATGGGGCCACAGGAAGAGGCCGCGAGACTTGAAGCATTAACCGCAACCGGAATTCTCGACACACCGCCCGAGACATGCTTTGACACCATCACCAGCATGGCGGCCGAGTATTTCAAAGCCGACACGGTCTTGCTGGGCTTCGCCGACGAAAGCCGGGTCTGGATCAAGTCGCACTGGGGCGAGCCGGTGCGGGAGCTGCCGCGAAAGAACTCGGTCTTTGAGCGCGTACTGGCCGAGGACGGCCCAGTGGTGGTCCCGAACATCAACGACCATCCCGAATGGCGGGTGCGCCGCCTGCCTCTGCGGCGGATCGATGCGCTTTCCTTCGCCAGCGCCCCGGTGCGATCCTCGGACGGCAGGATACTGGGCGCATTGGCCGTTTTTTCGTGCCAGCCGCGCCGGCCCATGGCTGTCACTGAACTGCGCATGTTGGAGAGCCTGGCCGACATTGCCGCCAGCCAACTGGAGCTTCGCAAACTCCGCAAGGCGCTCAACGGACACCGCCAGCGGCAAGAGCGCCACGCACTGCCGGGAACAGAGATCTGGCCGCGCAAAACGGACCTGCGCCATGCGCTCGAAAGAAGACAATTCGTCCTCTACTACCAGCCGGAGGTCGAACTGGCGACCCGCCGCATCGCCGGCCTGGAGGCGCTGATTCGCTGGCAGCATCCCGATCGCGGACTGGTTCCACCAATGGACTTCATCCCCGCCGCCGAGGAGACGGGGTTGATTCTTCCCATCGGCGACTGGGGCTTGTCGGAGGCATGCCACCAGATCCTGCAGTGGCGCGCTGAGGATCCCGAGCGCGCCGCGCCGCGGGTTTGCGTCAACCTGTCGGCACGGCAGTTTGCCCGCGAGGGACTTGCCGACCATGTGGAGGCGCTGCTTCGCCGTACGGGAATTTCGAGCCAGCAACTCGGCCTCGAAATGACGGAGTCGAGCCTGATTCCCGATCCCGGCACGGCCATGGAGGTGCTGAGCAGCCTGCGCCGGCTGGGAGTTTCGCTGCTGATGGACGATTTCGGCACGGGGTACAGCTCCTTGAACCATCTGCACTCGCTTCCCTTTGACGTGCTCAAGATCGATCGCTCGTTTGTCGCGCGCATGACCGAGGGCGAACAGCCATTCCAGATTGTGCGCACCATCGTGGAGCTGGCGCGCGTGATGGGTATGGAAGTGGTCGCGGAAGGAATCGAAACCCGCGAGCAGTACGCTCTGCTCCGCCAGCTCGGCTGCCGCTTTGGCCAGGGATACCTGTTCTCGCGGCCCGTATCGGCAACAACGATCAGTAAGATGCTGCGCCTGCCGGGCCGGATCCTGCCCGATCCCGCAGTTCTACAAACGACCGCAAATTAGCCTGCATTATTGCACGACCACAGTGATTGCGGCGTTGTGCGTAATGCCGTTGGCTGTGCCGGTGACGACGATCTTGTAGGCGCCGATCGGAGTCCCATTTGCGGGTGGCGTCGAGTCTGTGCTCTTCAGCTTTCCACCACAGCCGGCCAGCAATAGCGCGGAAAGTAGAGGAACAAGGAAGACGATTGCCATTAAGCGCCGTCTCCGCAGGGGGAAGACGAGCCAGACACAGAAAGCCAGCGCGGCTCCCGTGCCGAACAAGCCCGGCTGGCCCCCCCCATGCGCGGAACCGAGACTGGCGGCAACGCCGGGCCGCGTAGCTGCAATCGTGACTGTCGCCGTGGCCGTGCCGTTGAGCGAGGTGGACGTTGGATTGACGCTGCACGAGAACAGGCTCGATGAAGGCGTGCATGTGAGGCTGAGCGTGCCGCTGAAGTTGTTGACGGCGGCCAGATTTAGGCCAACGGTTTTCGAACTGCCCGACTTCACCGTTACGACCGAAGCTTGCGGAGCGAGAGTAAAGTTGCCGAGGCCGGTCTGGTCGGCCGTGACGGTCACCGTGTTGCTTGTGGAAGGGCCATAGTTTTTGTCGCCATAGAAGATTGCGGAGATCTGGTTGGCACCGTTATTTTGCAGCTCGGCTGAGTCGATGTTGAAAGTAGTTGCACTTGTCGCGCCCGTTTTCGCGGCGGTGAGGTAGCTATAGGTAAGAAAACTTCCGTTGTCATAGAAATCGACTTCACCCGTGGGCGCGGTTCCCGAGCTTCCCGAGCCGGTGACAGTGGCAATCAGCAGCGCCTTCTGCATTCCCGAGATGCTGGTGGGAGAGATGGTCAGTGTCGTTGTCGATGCCGGCAACGGGGTATAGCTTTGGACATTGACGTAGGCAATGTAAAAGAGTCCGTAGGCTTGCCAGTTGGCGTCGCCGCTGTAAGTGAACTGCGGCATGTAAGACCCGGCGGCCAGGTTGGCAAAAGTGACCGTCGCTGAGGAGTATTGGCTATGGATTCCGCTCGGCGATTGAAGAGTGGCTGTAATTGCGTAGGGCGGGTTGGTGCACGGACTGCCGCCAACATTGAAATTGCTATTCAGGCAGACGGTCACCGTGCCTGTGGGAGCCGCGCCGAATGGGGCCAGACTGCTTGACAAGGACATGCCATACAACGGGCCTACGGTGACCGTTGCTGTCAGGCTGCCGCCGGGACTCAATATCCAGCCGACATCTGTCGCGGGCGCCAGAATGGACATGTTCACTGATGGATAGCCTTTGCTGACGGTAAAAGTCACTGGCGTTGAGGATGAAGCCTTGAAGCTGGGGTCGCCGGAGTAGCTGGCGCTTGCGGTATGCGTGCCGACGGACAGGAGCGGAGGTATCCAGCTTGCGACTCCCACGCTGTTGAGCGCAACGGCCGCTGTCGTGGAATCGAGAGTAAACACCGCAGTGCCGGTGGCCACGCCGTCCTGTGTAACTGTTGGTCCAATGCTGACGCCGGTAGGTTCGATATTGAGTTGAAAAGGCTCGTTGTACGGCACTGAGCCGCCGGCCGCGATTGTCTTGGAATAGTTATTCATCCAGAAGTTGATATTCGACGGTTCGGGCGTAACGGTGAGCGGCGCCGGCTGCGAGGTGCTGGCGGCGAAGGTTCCGTCGCCGCTGTAACTGCCTGTGAGTTGATACTCGCCGCCGGGCAGGTAAAAGCCAAGGCCGGTCGCGCCTGTGCCGTTCGTCAGCGAAATGGCGGTTTGCGACGGGCCCGCTGGATAGGCGCCATTCGCCAGCACGGTGACATTGCCCGTCGGCGTTCCAGACCCCGAAGCCGCCGCCACGGATGCAGTGATCGATGCCTGCGTGCCGTGGACAATGCTGCTGCTGGACAGTTGCAGCGTGGTTGTTGTGGGCGTGAAGGAGATCGTGCTCCAGTTGTTCACCAGAACATTCGCGTCCACCGAGCCGAGGCCCGTGGCCATGTCGTATCCGGGGCCGGCCGGGTAGAGTTTGGTGCCGTAGTAACCATTCCACTGCAGGGCGCAGTTCGGATCGGTCGCGCCCGATGGGTTGCCGCAAGGATAGTAGTAATTACCGCCGAGCGTGATGTCGTGAAAAGCTGCCGGCTTTTGTCTGGCCAGCGGATAAAGCACGAAGTCTGCCTGGCCCTGACGGCCATACTTCTGATTGATGAGCGCCATGATGCCGGCCATGGCCGGGGCCGATGCGGATGTGCCGCCGACCAGAGTCACCTCGGCGTTTGCGCCCGATCCCGGAGCGCAGTCGCCTGCGTAGGCGCAGATAGCGTAGGCGCTCAGGTTGGCGCCGTTCGACGCGAACAGCGAAACGTCGGGAATATCGCGCACGGCATCGGCTGGCACGCCTGCGCCGGCTTGCCACGAGGGTTTGGGATAGCCTGCGACACAGTTGCTCTGGGAATCCTCCGTGGCGCAGTTGCTCGCCCCGCCGCCGCCTCCGGCATACTGACTACGCTCGATGCTGTCCGGAATCAAATTGAAGCCGAAGGGATCGTTCCAGGCCTGCTCGGTCAGCGGGGCCTTCAACGATCCCAGTTGGGCATCGTTCGCCGCGTTCCAGAGCGTACTGGCGCTGGCGCCACCGGAAGCATAATCGGAGTAGTAAAAGTCCGTGCCGCCTACCGCAATGTTCCATGCAGTAGAGCTGAGTCCATTCACGGCCGGGTACTCTGGGGCGCACACGGAGCCGCTGTCTCCTGAAGATACGAGAACCGTCTGTCCCTGTGCCGCGGCCTGCGCCCACAGCGACTCCCAGAACTGGTTGCCCGCAGTGCCGAGGCCAGATTCGCAACTGCCAAAACTCACGCTCAGCACCGAAGCCTGGTTATCGTCCACCGCGCGAACCGCAGCCAGCGCCAGGGGATCGATCAGATCGCCGGCGCTGGCAATGTAAAGGTCTACCGTCGCCTTGGGAGCCACCGCGCCGCTCACTTCAACGTCCAAGTAGGCCTCGACATCGACGCCCTGCAAATCGCCGGGATCGTTGCCGTCGATCACCACCTGCGGCGTGGTTCCGTTCAGGCCAAAGAGTTGCTGAAAATTCCGGACCAGACTCAGATCGACGTTGGATTCGTTGATAATGGCGATCGTCTGTCCTGCCCCGTCGATTCCGGCTTGATAGAGAGGCGCGAGATCGTACTGCGTGGCGAGGTCTTCGGGAGCGATGGTGAACTCGTAGGGGCTCGATGTGCCGTATTGGTTGGGCGCCGTCCACAGCGGCGCTTTGGGCCTGGGCCCGCGCGCAATCTGCCCCTGTCCAACGACCTGCAACTGGGGCTGGGCGCGAAAGTCGTTCATTGGCGAGACGCCCCTGACGAGAGCTGCCAGCGCCAGAGGAATCCTGACCTCGGTCGCGTTGGCATAGTGGGTCTGGCCATTGACAAGGTACCGGTGAATCCGGGTGTGGAACGCTGCGCGCAAGCCTCCGGCGGTCCCTGAAAACTCGATGAATTGCCGGC